>JAKSRD010000009.1 GCA_024403795.1 Saccharofermentans sp. | reverse complement strand
TAGGCCTGATGAATATGTAAAAGAAATTAAAGAACTAATAACATGAAAATTGAAATTTCGTACTATCCAACTTCGGTAATGAAGAGTTTAATGTAGTTAGACAAATATGAATTTGTGGAGGAAATCGCATGACATATTGTGGTATGGATTGCTGCAAAGATTGCAGCAAAGCAGCGCAGTGCGGTGGGTGCGAAAAGTGTAATGGTCATCCATTTGGAGGAAGCTGTATTGCAGAAAGAAACAAGAACTTCGCTGCGCTGAAAAATAGCCTGATTGACGAGATAAATGCCCTATGCGTTGAAGAACTGACAATAAGCGAACTGTTTTTGCTGAATGGAGCCTATGTGAATTTGGAATACCCATTGTCAAACGGAACGGCAGTAAAGTTCCTGAATGATAAAGATGTATATCTGGGTAATCAGATTGAAAGAACAAACTCAGAGCGTTGCTATGGTGTTGTTGCAAATGAAGATTTTATTCTTGTGTGTGAGTATGGGTGTAATGGTGCTGACCCAGAAATCGTGATGTATAAACACAGATAAGTCCCAGTTTGTAGGTGCGATAAGACTAATTTACGGTAGCTACACAGATGAAGATAGACTTCTATCCATCTATGTACCTTATTCCACTTGTGTTTGTTATGGTGATCTCTTTTGTGGCTGCTTATGTGGCTTCTAGAAGGGTCAAGAAGGTGGATGTAAATGTCTTAATTACAGAGTAAAGGAGTTTTGTTATCATAGTGAAGAAGCTCACGGAGGCTTCTATCGATAATGTCCTTTCTCAGGTGGTGACAGGTACCATTAATCGGACTTCCCGAAGGAGAAGGAGAAGGAATCCTTGTGGTTCTCCCGACGTTTTCGAGAGTTTTCAGGCAATTTACGGACAGAAAAACAAAGCAGCACTGATGTGCTGCTTCGTAAATTCCGTCTATCAATATGTGCTTCTTACTTGCACTCGACGCCTTCTTTTTTGCAGATTCTCCATGCGGCGAATTTGCCCTGTGCGGTTGCCGGCGGAAGTCCGCCCGAACCCATGAGCCACTGACCTGCAAGGAAGACATTCTTCAACTGCTTGATAACGCCCGGTGTGGTTACGGTCTTCGTGTCCTTGTCGGCAACGAAAGCCATGTAAGCACCTCTGTATGCGTTGCAAAGTCTTGCATATGTAACAGGTGTCCATGTATCAAGAACCGTGATCTTGCCTGCCGTCTCAGGATACTGCTCCTCGATGAGGGCAATCATGGCATTGGCGAGTTCTTTCTTCTTGGCTTCGTACTTCTCGCGATCTTTGGCAAGCTCGAACCACTTATCGACTTCGTCGTTGTACTGCATGAACTTCATCTGAAGAACCGTCTTGCCTTCAGGTGTGATCGTCTCATCGTAGTCGTAGCAGATTACGCCGACATCCTTGATCTCTCTGTCCCATACCTTGATGCCTTTGCTCTCCCAGAAAGAAGTGTCGGCAGGAATACTCGTCTTGCCGTCAACCAGGAAAGCTGCGTGGAACTTACTGAATGTCGAGAAATGTTCCTTTGTATCGAAGCACTTCTTGAGCTTCTTCGGCATGTAACTTGCAGGAAGAAGATGCGTGAAAGTGTGGTTCGCATCTGTCGCGCAGATAACATAATCAGCCTTAACTTCGGTACCGTCTTCAAGAACGATCCCGCTTGCAAGCTTGCCGTCGATCTTTACGTTCTTAACGGGTGAATTGAGATGGAGCTTTCCGCCTGCTTCCTTATATCTGTTCGCAATTCTCGTGGCTGCCGCGAGTGATCCGCCTTCCGGAATGTCACCGCTGCCGGAAGTAATCGTTGCATATGACATGATGAACGAATATGCCTGTGTATTCTCAGGGTGCATAAGCTTTACCGCACTCTGAAGAACGGGGCTCTTGAAGCTGTCGGACAGATCCTTAACACTTACGCCCTTGTATGCCTTCTGTGCTGCCGGAACGTTCTTTGCGAAGTCGCCGAGCTTCATGAAGTCTCTGGGACCCATCTTGTCCATCGGCTTATCAGTCGGAACGATCATGCTCTCCGCTCTTATAACATTCTCAAAAAACTTCTCGATAACATCCTTATCTTCAGGAGATAACGCGAGCATCTCTTTCTTCGTTCTCTCCTTGTCTCTCCAGAAAGTTATCTCTCCGCCGTGACCCTTGTATGTAAAGAACTTATTCTTCTCCTTCATCTTGAGATCATCCGTCAGCATTCCAATCTCGCACCACAGATCGTGCATGGTGCTGCCTTCTTTGCTGCACATGAGCCAATCGATACAGTTATCGATATAGACTCCGTCACGTTTCCATCCGGTCAGCTCGCCTCCCGCAACGGGATTCTTCTCGTAGATCTCGGTCTCAAAGCCGGAATTCTGAAGACAGATACCTGCTGCCATTCCGGAGATTCCGCCGCCAACGATTACAACTTTCTTCATTGGAATATCCCCCCTGTCCAAAAAGTTTGTTTATCAAAGCACTTGGTAAGTATACCACTTATTAAGCATTTTCCGCGAGAAATGTTCACTTGCGCGTGGACGCAACCACCAGATGCCTCATTTTTATGAGTTGTGTGGCACGCTCGAAAACAACTGATACCGCATGAATTCTCCTCCTGCATACCAAATCCTTTCCCTTTGTGCGACAATATCCGTATCAATAAGCGGTCCTTATCGCTTCAGAGGGGAAACTTACTATGAGAAAAAGATTATCCATATTATCGTTGGTCATCTGTCTGGCTGCGATGATCTCAATGCTCGCTGTGGCGTGCAACATCAATATCGAACTTGAGACGGATGCACCGATCACAACAGTAACTCAAACCACAAATGATGAAGTCGATATCACCGTAGCCATCACGGAAACTACGGCAGACGAACAGACTCCGGGATCTTCAGAAGACAATGAGACGAACGCTCCTCAGAGCGAGACAACAAAGGCTGAGACTTCTTCCTCTTCCGAAGCGACTCTGGATGAGAACGGCGAATATACCTCTAAAGATGACGTTGCTCTTTACATTCATCTTTACGGTCATCTGCCTTCAAACTTCGTAACAAAGAAAGAAGCACAGAAGAAGGGCTGGGAAGGCGGATCTCTGGAAGGTTTCTTCCCCGGCTGCAGTATCGGCGGCGATGTCTTCGGCAACAGAGAGGGACTCCTTCCCAAGAAAGACGGACGCAAATATTACGAATGTGATATCGATACCAAGGGCGCCAAGAGCCGCGGTGCAAAACGCATCGTCTTCTCAAATGACGGCTTGGTCTACTACACCGAAGATCACTACGAGTCATTCACTTTGCTCTACGGGGAGGAATAATTATGAGAGTTTATCTGCTTGACGGAAAAGATATGACCGACAGAGAGACTGCTTACAAAGCCATCTCCGAAGAGCTGTCATTCCCGGAATGGTTCGGCAACAATCTTGATGCACTCTACGATTGCCTCACAGACTTGACTGAAGATAACATGATCATCTTCGTAAATACATCACTTCTCGAAGAAGCTCTCGGCGAATACGGAGAAGCCATCCTTGTATGCTTCCGCGATGCTTCTGAGGAGTGCGGCTTTACACTGCGTGAAAAGGATTAAGAACCTCTTCTGAGGCGTGCTTCACATTGATTGTGCGGATCGTGCGGGCAGTTGCCTGTACCGACTGCTGTTTGCAAGCGGCCCTCAGGATCAGAATCCGATGTCCAGGAAATTCATTCCGTAATCGATCCTGTCCTTTACTTCTTCGTTGGTCAGCCTGCCGCCCTTCTTGCGGTTACAACGCCAGCAAAGGCACTGAAGATTATCGATATCGTCGCCTCGACCGCCACGGGATACCGACTGAATGTGATCTACCTCCAACAGGAGATAGTCACCTAATCCGTTACTCAAGCTGTTCAGATAATCTCTGGATATGCCGCAGATCTGACAGGTATAATTGTCACGCTCAAGAACTTCATACTTGTCGGATAACCTGATCCTGCGCCTTCCGGCAACTTCTTTCTGCTTCTTCTCCTTCTTGGAGATGTGATGCTTATACTTCTTGTAGCGCACGATCGTCGCTCCGGTGATCATGATCACCATCGCAAACATCATTACCAGAAATGCGATCATGATGATCAAGGTGGAATCTGCATCGGTTGTGTCTGGAATAACAGCATTATTGCTGATAAATCCGGAAATGGTACTGTTGTAAATAGACATGATCTACCTCCGTAAAATAAGCTTTCCGGTCCGGACGAGCACGACGCCAACTCACCCAAACTTCGTTACTTTGCAATTATAGCGGAATCAGATCAAGGTGTTATTCGATTAATGGGACTGATATAGACCGGCGGTTGGGGGTTGGCGGTTGATGAGGCGTGTAAGGGTTAGAAGCTCACCCGGGCTTGACCGTCAGAGCTGTTTTCGCGAGGCTGAGCCAAGTGGTATAGCTCCTGGTCCTGACGTACAGGCTGCTGATGACAACGCTCCTCGGATGAAGGACTTCCGTGCTGAAGTCTTCCGGAGGCATAAAGGTTCCGACTGAACTGATGACAAACGGAATGCCGTCCACGGTGCCAAGATAGATGGTCATGTGGCCGGGGAAGGATACAAGGCTTCCGGGTGACAATTCGCCGATGATGTCTTTTTTCGATTCGTCATCCATATCGCTCATATCGACCTTATAGACGCCCTTTACGTCTGACTGGCCGACGCGCGGCATAAGGATGCCGAAGCAGCGGTAGATCTCTCTGACTATGCCCGTGCAATCGTTTGCCTGAAGGTCACCGCCCCAGCCGTATCTGTCGCCCTGAAGCTTGAATGCCTGTCTTACGACATTTGCGGAAGTATAAGGAAGATATCCGACAGTCACGTCGTCCGATATGGGAATCAGGACATATTCATCGACAATGTATCCGTCGGAGCCTCTTGTGGGGACTTTGACAACATAGTCGCCGAAGGTCGTACGCTCGCTGACCGTAAACGGAGCTTCGCCGGCAGGGACAAGTTCCATCTTCGTTCCCATGGGAAGCACCAGATTGCTTGTATTGTCAGAATACGGATCGTTGCCGAGCCTTATCTCTCTTGCCGTGACTGTAAGCCAATTGCCGGGATTCTGTCTTGCAAGCCAGTCTTCCTTGTCTTTGCACAAAGCAACGGCATCTTTACGCACCCATGCAGCAAAGCTGTCGAAAACAACATAAAGATACTCCCCGTCCGAACTCTCGTGAAGCACATAAACGGGCATGTAGGGCATGCACTCTGAATAAAGGAGGCTGTCGAATAATCGGTCGTAAGGGTCGCTGAATACACGGTCTTCCGTCGGGAACATCCTGAGAGTCATTCTCTTAACGGTGAAGCCGTACCTGACTTTGATCTCGTCAGGAACTCCGTCGATATTGGACAATTCAACCAGGTTGTCCCAGTATTTCCGGGTCGTCTTGGCACCGTTGAGATAGTAGTCGCCCGGATCCTCCGGCACCGAACCGGCGTTGGAACGGAGGAATATCCTCATGAGCTCACCGTCAAAAGTGTCTCCGAACTCATCGAAAAAAGGCATCTCATAGTCATCATTCGCTTTTACATGAACACGGTTCTCATGGTTGAATGCCTTGATCTGCTCGTCATTCATGAGGATCCTGTTATCCTCTTCTCTTATCCAGTATTCGGGCTTCATCATATCAGCCGTAACATAATCGGCCGTTCTCACAAAATCAGTATCAACTACTGTTGTATCGGAAGCTGTCTCATATGTCCCGGCGATCGCATCGGATGCTGAAGTCTCTGACGGCGCCGCGGTGCTTGCTGTCGTGTTCTCCGTAACCTGAATCAGCACAGCAGTATCCTCAGTCGAAGCGATGCTCGACTCCGTACTCTGAACGGAAGTGTTACTGCAGGCGCAAACGGCCGGAGATACGAGCGATGCGGCAAGCATAAGTGATGCGATTCTCTGTTTTCCTGTGTGCATGTAAAAACTCCTATCCCCATTGGAATATCTCCGATTATATCGTAATCGTAAAGCTTTATATCCGGTGTATGACTTTCTGCCACAGTATTTCCTATGGTGTGTCGCTCGGTTTGTCGCTCAAAAAGAAGGCAGAATGCGGTATTTATTGCGTTTTTCGAGATATAAACAACTAGAATTCGCCGGTGAAGCGTACTACAATGGGCAATCATGGTTGAGCAATATTAATAATATCTGTCGGAATAATATATGAGCAGTGCAAAGATCAGACGCAGTAAATTCGCATGGTTGTGGGCCAATATGGAAGGTTATAAATGGCTCTATGTTCTTGCCATGCTCGGAACCGTCGTCTACAACATCATGCAGCTGACGGTGCCGTATTTCTCATCGCAGATCGTAGACCGATATCTTTCCGGCGAGGACGCGATCAAAAATCTCACAAATGACAGGAACGGGTTTTACACCTTGATCGCACTTATGGTCGGTCTCACGATCGTCAGAGTCGTTATCGTATATCTGGACTGCATGGCGTATGAACAGGTGTCGCAGAGCGCTCTGTATAAGATCCGTAATTATCTCTTCGATAAGATCGAGCGACAGGACATGCGTTTCTATTCCGAGTATCGCACGGGCGATCTCATGACACGCCTTACCGGTGACCTGGATGCAGTCAGACACAACATTGCGTGGGTCATCAGAATGCTGATCGAATCGATCTCCCTTACGGCTGCTGCGATGATCTATTTCTTTACGATGAACTGGAAGCTCGCTTTGTGCATCGCTGCGATCGCGCCGATGATCTTCATAATCGTTTATGCTTTCCGCAGGAAGATCGGACCGATGCATGCCGCACTCAGAGAAAAACTCGCGCAGATGAACACGACTGCTCAGGAGAACATCTCCGGCAACCGCGTGGTAAAAGCTTTCTCTCAGGAAGAATACGAGAAGGAGAAGTTCGATAAGAGCAATACGGATTACGCGGAGACCAACAAGGTAACGCAGCTTGAGTGGCTCAAGTATTTCCCTGCCATGGAATTCTTCGCAAATGCCCTTCTCATAATACTGCTTCTTGTGGGCGGTATCTTCCTGATCGACGGCGAGCTCTCATTGGGCGACTATGTCGGTTTCTCAGGTCTTCTCTGGGCGGTAGCCAACCCGATGAGACTTCTGGGTAACATCCTCAATGAATATCAGCGTTTCTCCGCTGCCGCAGATAAGGTCATGGAGATCTACTATTCCGAGCCCGAGATCAAGGATCTTCCGGATGCGATCGACTGCCCTGAGAGACTTAACGGCAAGGTCGAGTTCAAGCATGTAAGCTTCATGTATGCGGATGCAAAGCTTCCGATAATAAAGGATGTTTCTTTCGTTGCCAATCCCGGTGAGACGATCGCCATCATGGGTGAGACAGGCTGCGGCAAGAGTTCGCTCATCCACTTGATCCCGAGATTCTATGAGACGACATCGGGCGATATCCTCATCGATGATGTTAATGTTCGGAAATACAAGCTTCAGCAATTAAGACGCAACATCGGACTCGCGACACAGGACGTCCTTCTCTATTCGGATACGATAGACGGCAACATCGCATACGGCGACTCCGCGCTCCCTAAGGAGGATGTCGAGAAATACGCTCACTCTTCCGCTGCTGACGAATTCATCGACAAGATGCCCGAAGGTTATGACACCATCGTCGGCGAACGCGGTGTGGGTCTGTCAGGCGGTCAGAAGCAACGTATATCGCTTGCCAGAGCGCTTGCCATCAAGCCCTCGATCCTCATCCTGGACGATACCACTTCCGCAGTTGACATGGAGACTGAGAAGAAGATCCAGCAGAGCCTCAGAGAACTTGATTTCCCTTGCACGAAGATAATCATCGCCCAGAGAATATCCACCACCAAGACAGCGGATAAGATCCTGGTAATGAAGGACGGCCGTATCACCGAATCCGGCACGCATAAAGAATTGATCAAGCTGGGCGGATACTATGCCGACCTCGTAAAACTGCAGACCGGAGAGGAGGTGAATACAGTTGGCTGACGTAAACAGACGTAACACCTATAAGCAGGATGAAGTGCTCGACGAACCTTTTAATTTCAGGCACTTGCTCCGCGCGTGGAAATACATCAAGAAGTATTCATCCAAGATGATCGTCGCCCTCCTCTTAAGTGCGATCGGCGGCATCGCTGCTCTGTATTCACCGAAGATCACCAAATACGCACTGGATGAAGTCGTTCCTGCAGGCGACAAGGCTTTGCTCGTAAAACTGGCTCTTCTTTTACTCGGCATATTTATCGTAAGCATCGTGTTCACAACGATCCGCTCGAGGATAATGGTAAAGGTCAGCCAGAGCATCATCTACGATATCCGCAAGGATCTTTTCGCGCACTTGCAGAAGCTCCCGTTCCAGTATTACGATGACAGGCCGCACGGCAAGATCCTCATCCGCGTGGTCAACTACGTTAACTCCGTGTCGGACATGCTCTCGAACGGTCTCATCAACGTCGTGCTCGAGATAATCAACATCATATTCATCATCATCTTCATGTTTACGACTGATGTTAAGCTCTCGATCGTCGTTATGATCGGTGTTCCTTTCCTCGCAGTATTCATGCTCTGGATCAAGAATAAGCAGCGAAAAGCATGGCAGATGGTATCGAACAAGAATTCCAACCTGAACGCATACCTTCAGGAGAATATCGTCGGTGCGCGCATTACGCAGATCTTTGCACGCGAGAACGAGAACGCCGGTATTTTCGCGAAGCTTTCCGACAATTGCCGCAAGACATGGATGAACGCACTCATTTACACGAACCTCGTATGGCCGGGAATCGACACGATCGCCGTCCTGATACGTGCGGCCATATTCGTTGTCGGCGTTATCCTCTTCAGCAAGGGACAGGAGACACTCGGCACGATCGTCGCGATCTCAAGCTACGCTTCAAGATTCTGGCAGCCGATCATGAACCTCGGTAACATCTTCAATATCTTCATCAATAACATCGCTTACCTCGAGCGTATCTTTGAGACGCTTGACGAGCCTGTTACGGTTGATGACTGCGAAGGTTCGACAGACATTCACGACATCAAGGGCGAGGTCGAATTCAGGAATGTCACCTTCTCATACGAGAAAGACAAAGAGGTCCTTCACAACGTTTCCTTCAAGGTCAATCCCGGTGAGAGTGTCGCGCTGGTAGGCCCGACGGGTGCCGGCAAGAGCACGATCGTAAGTCTCATCTCACGCTTCTACAATCTCGATTCGGGCGAGATCCTGATCGACGGTCAGGATATATCCAAGGTCACTCTGCATTCATTGAGATCTCAGATGGGCATCATGCTTCAGGACAGCTTCATCTTCTCCGGAACGATCGAAGACAACATCAGATACGGCAAGCTCGATGCAACCTCCGAAGAGATCGAGAAAGCAAGCAAAGTAGTCTGTGCAGACAGCTTCATTAAGACAATGTCTGACGGTTACGAGACCGAAGTAAAGGAACGCGGATCGCTCCTGTCACAGGGTCAGAAACAGCTTATATCATTTGCCCGCACCCTGCTCTCAGATCCCTCCATCCTTGTTCTCGACGAGGCAACTTCAAGCATCGACGTGCAGACTGAACGTGCGCTTCAGAAGGGCCTTGATGCAATGCTCAAGGGACGCACGTCATTCATCATCGCTCACCGTCTCTCGACGATCAAGAATTGCGACAAGATCATGTACATCGATCACGGCGGCATCGTTGAGACAGGCACGCACGATGAACTGATGGCTAAGAAAGGCGCCTACTACAAGCTGTACTGTTCACAGTTGGATGAGATCGCATAAAAAATTCAAGGATTCTGAGATATTGAGAATCCGGAATATGTTACTATGCTCGTGGCATCAGGCCTTTCCTGCCGGTGTCAATACAGCCCGAAGGATCGAGTCTGACTTATGAAGAGTAAACCTTATATCACATCAGTTCTGTGCGGATCAATACTTCTCGGATGTATGGGATGTACATCAGATATGGAACCGCTCTCCACGACTGTGTATCCTTCACTCCCGGAAGATGTCATCGTGACGACGGAGACTTCCGCTTCAGAGACTTCTTCAGAGACTACACGCGAGCGCTTTTTTGATGAATGGCCGATTGATGAGAAAGCTACCGCTATGTGTGGTAATTATCTGGAAGGCTACGATTCCTTTGAGGTCACATCAGAGGACCTGGTCGACGGAGCTTGGGCAGATGCGATCTCTAATTCACTCATCGGCAATGACAGTTCGCCTCAATTATCCTGGGTGCCCGTTGACGGTGCGGCAATGTATGCCATCTACATGGTAGATACGGATTCCAACAGATGGCTCATCTGGAAGTCGATCGCAACGGAGACAGAACTGGAACAGGGCTGGGCACCGAAAGCCGAATATAACGGTCCCCATCTCGGTCACGGACACACCCACATCTACGAGATCTATGTAATAGCACTTAAAGAGCCTGTGGAAAGACTTAAGGGTGCAGTTGACGGCGTTAATCCGAAGCTCGAAGAATTCCTTAACGGACTCGATATAGACTCTGAAGGTAATGACGGCAACATCATCGCCGTCGGAAAGATCTCCGGAACTTACGGCGACATCAGAAATAAAGATATTTGACATACGGCTAATATCATTCCGACCGCTCATTTTTTATATTAGAATAACAGATGCACGGATCACATGTTGATCTTATGCTGACATGAAATATCTGTTGTAACCTTTTCGCTGCCCGGCGTGTATTAGTTATATAACGCCCGGTTAAGAACTTAATCGGTATTATGAGAATAGACAATAACAATTTTGCCGTGACGTATGAGAAGTACAAGAATACCGTGTATTCCGTGATCTTCAGTTACGTTCGCAACAAAGAAGATTCTTTGGATCTTATGCAGGAGACCTTCATCAGATTGTTGAAGGCCGATTCTGAATTTGAATCCGACGAACATGTTAAAGCCTGGCTCATACGCGTTGCAAGCAATCTCAGTAAGAATCTTCTTCGGGATAACAACAGATACAGTGATGAGGAGATACCCGAACAGCCTTATTACGATGAACATAAAGATGACACTGTCCTTCAAAAGGTCATGCAGCTTCCCGAGAAGTACAGGATACCGATACATCTGTTCTATTACGAAGATTATTCTGTACAACAGATCGCCAAAGTCCTCGACATGAGAGAGGGGACCGTAAAGGTTAATCTGAAGCGCGGTCGCGACAAGCTGAAAGAGATGCTGAACGGTGAGGATTTTATATGAGTTTTGTAGGTAATGAATACAAAAAGGAATTAGACAGAAAGTGCGCTGAGGACATCAATATCACCGCACAGGATATACTTGTCAAAGCAGGAATTACGGATGTAACTCCTCTTCCTTTCGGCTCCGATTCCGTAGTACCCGCCGCTTCCGCGAATAAAGTAAAGAACAAAATCAAGAACGACGTTGACGTAAAAGACGGCAGCAAGAGAAGGACCAAAGCGAAAACACAGAGGCTCATCAGGCAGACCATCGCCATCGCTGCGGCACTGCTCATCATCTTCGGCCTCGGCGGCTTCCTCATCGCCGGCATCAGAGGCTTCGGTCCTTTTGCAGGCAGATTGCATCCGTCGGGTTCAGAACCGGGCACTACTATCACACCTGTTGAAGCAGTATGCCTTTACGACATCGGCACGACTCATCACGTCAACGGCTTTGATATTACTTTCGAAGGTCTCACCGGCTACATCGGAAGCCCTTTGCTCCAGTTCTCCATCAGGACTGATGACGAACAGTTCTGCAGCAATTTCCAGACGATCGACCTGACAGTCTATCCTGCCATCGAGGAGAATAAATACGACACCAACAAACCGCAGGAGTTCATGATCGATAACGAGAAAGTATATTCCATCCACCCTGATGACAGATGCATGTACAAGATCGCAACTGCCACTCAGGACTCCAGCGATCCGCACCTGTATATGGCCAGTGTTCTTGCAAAACCTGATGACATGGCGAGCGGTAAGGAATTTGTTGTTGCCGTAAGATCGATAAGAACCGGTGTCAAGACAGGTCATAATTCCGAAGGAAGACTCGAGAGGAAATTCAAGAATGAGATCCTTATCGATGCCGAGTGGAGACTCTCTTTCCCTCAGTACGATGAGAGCGTCATAAGGAATACCTGCGCCATATACATGGATGACAGCCGGCCTGATGTCGATGCTCATGTCAAAGGCGGCGAGAGCTATGACACCAAGCTCTACTACACGCAGTTTTTTATTAACTACACCGAATTAGTACTTGAGTATTCGATAGCTTCGGATGAGGATGACTTTTTCGAGAATTACAGCGATTACTACGACAAGATCTGTTCTGTTACCAAAGATTCCAAGCTGATAGTAGACGGCGTCGAGTATGAGTATTACTTGGATCCTTTCATTGCTTGGGAGTCTCCGTCGAATAAATCGATCATAGTATTCACATTCCCTTCAGTCTATTACGAGAAGGCACAGAGCATCGTCTACGTTTGCGGCGATACAAGTATCGTGATCAAGTGATCCGTCTGTAACCTTTCCGACTCCTGCCGTGTATTAACTACAAACACAGCAAAGATCCAAAGGAGCCGGTAACCATGAATGACAGACATTTTAAAGGCAAAACTTCAGCATGCTTTACTTCACTGCTGGTCAGTGCGAGCCTGCTCTTCTGCTCATGCACGGTTATTCCGAAGGAACCCGGAAATACATCAGAGACTGCCGAGACAACCGCGCCTGCAGCCGTGGTCACAACCGGGCCGTCTGAGACAAACACTTCCCCGATTCCTTACGGTCTGGGCACTACTCTTCACATAAACGGCTTCGACATAACTTTCGAGGGCCTTACGGGAGAACTGTGCAGTCCTCAGCTTCAGTTCTCGATCAGGACCAATGACGAGCTTTTCTGTTCGCTTAATACAACCTTTGATCTGACCGTATATCCCGCGATCGACGAGCAGCAGTATGACAGCAGAAGTGACTCGAAAACAGGTTCCGCCGCAGAGCAGTCAAATAACTGTCTTTATAAGACAGTAACTGCCACGCAGGATGTACATGATCCGCACCTGTATACCGCCTGGATAATAGCAAAACCGAATGCCATGTCGGACGGTCAGACTTTTGTCGTCGGCGTCAGATCCATCAGAACGGGAGTCGAGATTGCCAAGAATGCCGACGGCACGATCGACAGATTATTCGACGAGGAGATCATTCTTAATGCTGAATGGAAGATCACTTTCGCTAAATTTGATGAGAGTGTGATCAGGAATTCCCGTATGGTCAACATGAAGGATGGCAGATATAACGACATTTCCGGCAAAGGCGATTATGATATCACAGCTAACGAAGTCTCTTTCTTCATATATTCGACTGAGGTTTTCCTTGATTTTAAATGGCTCAAAGGAAAAGAATCCTTCTTAGATAACAGCGATAAGATCGAACGGGATATCCTGAAGATCACGGGCGAGCCTAAATTGATAGTCGACGGCGTTGAATACAATTGCACCATCGATGCGTTTTTGGTTTGGATGAGTCCGGGCGAGTATCCCGGAATAGTCTTTACCTTCCCTTCGATCTACTATGAGAAAGCTCAGAGCATCGTCTTAACCTGCGGCGGCTCGGAGATTACAGTCAAATGATCTGACTGCTCGAAAACAGCTCGACGGGGTGCGAGCGATCACATATCAACAAAATGTCGCGCGTAATCCCCGCGCATCTCGAAGATAAAATTTTCGAGAAGTTTGTAACCTTTCCTTTCCCAGCTGTGTATATACATCAGAACACGGGATACGGATCCCAACAGGAGGAGAACCATGAAGAACCAAAATGGAATAAGGAAGACATCTGCAGCAGCAATTGCTTTGCTGGCGGCAGCCGGCACGCTTTTCTGTTCATGCGCAAAGACCACTCCGGAGACAGAAGCTGATCTGACCGCGTCTGTAGAGACAACTGCAGAAGAGACAACGGAAGCAACTGAAGCAACGGAGACAACTGCCGAAGCTACGGAAACAACTGTTGCGGATTGGCGAGATACGATCCCCTACGAGGAGCTCGTTCTTGACGGTGTTGCAGAGAACGTCGTTGTTACGACCGATTACTGCTATATAGAATCTGAGAAGTATGTGCTCTTTTTTGAGAAGGATCTCGGAATTCCCGGAGACTTCACCACTAATATTGATGCCATAATCGACGAGATCGAGGTTGAGACAGGACTTGAGGCATGTCCCTCCGACTTCACACGTGATGAAGTCAGCAATATGTCCATCTACTATGGCTTCAATCCATGGGATAACGTATCTATCGGAAGCAAGATCCCTATTTTCTTCTTTATAGACCACGAGAACGAAGGTCTCATACCCTGCGCTTGCTCAGAATACGCCGTATTCATTAACTATGAGCTGTATTCCGATGAATACTGGACAACAAATTACGACCGTGATGAAGACTGGCGAAGAGATGACTACATAAACTATACAACGATCGCGCATGAATTGACGCACACAATAACCGGAAGATACGCGAACATGACTTCGATCATGACAGAAGGTGTTGCCGAATACATGGGTCGCTCGGTAATATCCGCACTCGCCGATGAATATCCTTCTATCGGAGAGACTAATGAGAAGCGTTATCTGTACGACGAAGGAATCCCGGCACCTGTCAATGCCGATAACGCCGAAGAGGTCTTTATCGGTGATTACAACGAGATATCCCATGCAGATCGTGGTGCTGAATATGTTACGGGAAGATATCTCTGCCAGTTCCTCCATGAAAAGTTCGGTGACGGCTTCATTCGTGATTATCTGAAGATCTCCAAGGCGCAAAATCTGCCTGACATATACAGTAATTACACCGAGAGTGATGCAATTAAGTACACCAATGCATTTAAGAGCACTTATGGCGAAGACGTCTTTACCGAATTCGGTGACTGGTGCGTAGAAAATAATGCGCTTCAGAACACTGACGGTGTCTGGTAAGCACTCCGGCCGCAAACTGATTTAAGAGGGGAATTTAACTATGACTGAAGTAAACAAAACAATATCAGAAGAAACAAAGAAGAAGTCCGCAAATCCGGGAAAGATCATTGCGATCGTTTCCGGAAGTCTGGTTCTCGCTGCCGGTCTCAGTGTCGGCGGAGTATACGGATTCAAATGTTTCAAGTACTCCAAAGCGTCAGAGAAACTCGAGGCAGGAATGTACGATGAGGCAAAAGCTGATTTCACGGCACTGAATGATTTCAAGGATTCGGCAGATTATATCTGTGAGTGCGACTATCTCAAAGCCGGCGATTGTCTTGCCGAACAGGATTTTGATGAAGCTTCCGCGCTGTACGATTCTCTCGGCACATATAAAGAAAGTGAAGAACTGTCAAAGGAGACCTCTTATCAGAAAGCCGTATACTCACGTGATAACAAGATGTATGACGAGGCAAGATCGATATTTGAATCTCTCGGCGATTACAAAGAAAGTGCCTCTGCTGAAGTTATCGAATGTGATTATCAGAAAGCAAATGATCTGTTAAGCGGCAGAGAGTATGAAGAAGCCCTTACGATCTTTGAGACGATTCCTGATCATAAAGATTCCGCTGATAAGATAGATGACTGCAAATACAATATCGCACTGGATCACATGGAATACAATGAATATGAAGAAGCTGCCGATATCCTTTTGGCACTTGGCGATTATTCAGACTCCGAGAATCAATTGGGCTTCTGCTATGCCGCTATCGCCAACGAATTGACATATGAAGGAGACTATGACGCTGCATGCGAGTATTTCCTTAAGTTGACCGGATTCAGCAAGTGGTTTGACAGTTGTTTTCGCCTCGAAGTACACGATGACGAAGAGAATGCCATAGGCAACGAGTGGGTCGTAACTGATAAGATAGAGCGTTACTGGGCTATTAACGACAGCCTTTCCCCCATGCCGATCATTCTGTTCGTATATATCGATACAGACGATACTCCGGACTGCTACATGGTGAGAATAGACAAAGAAGGCGAGGTCTATGCTTGGTTAACGTTCGATGCTGACGGCAATGTAATTGATTCTCAGTTAACATAACCGTTTTCCTCCGATATTCTTGATCACGGGGCTGTCATCCGACAGTCCCGTTTTTGTTTGCACTTGCCACTGATTATCCGAACTCTGCACCTCCGAGAGATGTATCATTGGTGTCGCTTAAATAAATATCTCAGAGGTGTATATGAATTCGCGAAAAACAACCCTTGCAGTTATCATCCTTCTGTCAGTTAATCTCGCAGCCACGGCTTTACTCGGCTTTCTCGTCCTGCGCTCCTGCCGTGATCAGAAATCCGTTAATGCGAAAAGCTCTCAGTACGTCATGTATATCGGAACAAACGATAAGGACACATACGAGCAGATCATATCGACAGAAGAAGCCAAAAAGATCGTTGACGACATCTGCTTCAAATATCTCGGCGGCTATACGATCCAGGACGCCATAGGCTCATGGGTTGACGATGACGGTAATCCAACTCACGAGAACACGATCGTATGTTACTTCGACGACACCGACAGCGAGACCGTCCACAAGATCGCAGATGAAGTCATCGCAGCCCTTAACCAGAACTCGGTACTTATCGAGACAGATTCCATTCAGATCGAGTTCTACGGGTAAAGCAGGTAATGCTGCTTTTTCGAGCAGCTTCCGACACAAGTACCAATAATAAACAATGAACTGATATAAAAAGAGGTTGCCCGCAGACAACCTCTTTTGCTTTAAATAATCACTTGATATCAGTATTCTCTGTGCAGATACTTCTCGGCAATCTCGCTGCCGGGTGTGCCGAGCCAATCCTGATACAGCTTCTGTACGTCGGTATTCTCGTGTGAGAAACGGACCGCACTTGATGCATCGATGTCACGCAATACCGCGCCCCTTGTCATACCGCGCTCAACGTCGTCACAGTGGATCGGCTGTCCGCCGCCGCCTGCACATCCGCCGGGACAAGCCATTATCTCAACGAAGTCATAAGAAACCTTGCCGGCAAGGATCGCATCGATCAACTTGCGTGTATTTACAAGACCGCTCGTAACGGCAACACGCAGAGGTGTTCCTGCAAGATCGAATGTGGCTTCACGCCAGTTGGCCTTACCGCTCTCAGAGACATCCTTGAAGGATACTCCGGCATCGTCGAAGCTTACGGCACGGACATCGGAGAAAGCATCAACATCAGGATTCTTTCCCGTTACGAGATAATATCCGGAACGAAGAGCCGCTTCCATGACACCGCCCGTAGTACCGAAGATAACGCCGGCACCGGTATACTCACCGAACAGACTGTCGAACGGAACCTCTTCGATGTCGTTCAGATCAACGCGCTCGCTGCTGAACATTCTCATGAGTTCTCTTGTGGTAAGAACGACATCTACGTCAGGAGCGCCGCTCTCACCCTTCATCTCGGGAAGCTCTGCCTCACCCTTCTTTGCCGTGCAGGGCATTATGGATACGCTGACGATCTTCTTGGGATCGATGCCGTTCTTCTCGGCAAAATAAGACTTAATGAGAGCACCGAACATCTGTTGAGGGCTCTTTGCGGAAGATAACTGAGGAACAAGTTCGGGATACTGACTCTCAATGAATCTGATCCAACCCGGGCAGCAGCTGGTGAACATCGGATACTTCTTAAGATCGCCTGCCTGCAAACGGCGGATCAGCTCACTGCCTTCCTCCATGATCGTAAGGTCAGCCGTAAAGCTTGTATCGAAAACATAATCGAAGCCCATCATCTTGAGAGCTCCTGCAAGTCTTGCGACCGTAGCAACTGAAGGATCGATGCCGAGTGATTCCGCATAACCGCTTCTGATCGCAGGCGCGATCTGAACAACGGTAACCACTTCAGGATCAGCGAGAGCCTTCATTACTTTCTTGGTGTCATCACGCTCGGTAAGTGCACCTACAGGGCAATGCGTAATGCACTGACCGCACTCGGTACAATCGGCAAATTCGATCAAGCGGTTGCCTGTGACACCGATGTGCGAATGACTTCCCGTACCAACGAGATCCCAGACATGCATTCCCTGAACCTTATCGCAGACGGATACGCATCTCATGCACTGAACACATTTCTGTGCATCACGGATGATCGGAAATTCGGAATTCCACTTCTCCAATCTTTTCTCGTTATCGTCCTTATCTCTGTATTCGCAAGTAAGATTGTAATCGTTTGCAAGATCCTGAAGCTGGCAGTTTCCGCTTCTTACGCATGAAGTGCATTCTGCCTTATGCTTGCTGAGTATCAGTTCAAGATTATTTCTTACTGCATTTCTTACCTTAGGGCTGTTAGTCTTGATGACCATGCCTTCCCTGACCTTGTTCTCGCAGGCAGGAATAAGTCTGTCTTCACCCTCTACTTCAACGACACAGAGTCTGCATGCGCCGATCTCATTAATGTCCTTGAGGTAGCAAAGGTGAGGTACTTCTATCTTAGCAATGCGGGCAGCTTCCAATATCGTGATATCGGAAGGAACCTCAATGCTTTTTCCGTTTATCACGATGTTTACCATTGTTCGCTTCTCCCTCCCTTGAATTTGCCGTATCCGAAGCAATCGCAACGCAGACATCTTGAACACTCCTGCTTAGCCTCCTGCTCCGACATGCCTTCTGTTACTATTCCGAAATCACCGTCGATATTCTCCACATCCCTGTTTGTCAGATTGACTCTTCCGCAAGGTGTGATCGTCGCGTGATCCGGTTCCGGGATATCCACATCAACAGTGATCTCGTGACTGTATCCCAGGAATTCATCTATGTTTGCCGCAGCTACTTTACCTGCCGCAACGGCACGGATAACCGTAGCAGGACCTGATTCTGCATCTCCGCCCGCGAAAACCTTCTCGCTGCCTGCGACGAAGCCCGTAAGATCAGCCTTGAGCTTACCGCGGTTCGTGGGGATCCCGCTCTCCTCGAAGTGCTTGAGATCAACGGCCTGACCAATGGCGACCACGATGTAGTCGCAAGGTATTCTGACGTTCGGTTTGTCAGCCTTCTTAACTGATGTACGGCCGTCTGAACCGATCGTGCTGACCATTTGAGGTGCAGCCCAAAGTGCGGAAACTTCACCGTTCTCATTAGCTTCGATATGGTCGGGAGCGTGAAGGATGAGCATCCTCGCACCTTCCATCTGTGCATCCTGAACTTCTTCGGGAAGTGCCGTCATGTCTTCGATGCGGCGGCGGTATACGCAGGTTACCTTGCTTGCACCGAGTCTCAATGCCGTACGTGTCGCATCCATCGCAACGTTACCGCCGCCGATGACGACCACGCGCTTGCCGGCAAGTGATTCCGCATTGCCTTCGCCTGCAGCTCTAAGCATCTCAACGGCACTTACAACGTTCTTGCTGTCCTCGCCTTCGATGCCGAGCTTCTTATCGTCGTGAGCACCGATCGAGAGATAGACCGCATCGTACTGCGACTTCAATTCGTCAAGTGTTACATCCTTACCCACTGATACGTTGCACTCATATGTAACGCCTGCAGCAAGAATGTTGTTGATGTCCTTATCGAGGATATCCTGAGGAAGTCTGTAATCCGGAATACCGTAACGGAGCATTCCTCCGAGCTTTGCTCTCTGTTCGTATACATGAGGCTGATGTCCCATAAGTGCGAGGAAGAAAGCGGCCGTAAGTCCTGCCGGACCGCCTCCGATTATGGCGATCTTCTTTCCAGTGGACTCAGCCTTATCGGGAACGGGTATCTCACCTGCATTGTCTGCTGCAAAACGCTTCAGTCCGCAGATGTTGATCGCATCGTCTACCATGATCCTTCTGCAGCCTCTCTCACAGGGATGCTCACAGACATAACCGCATACTGACGGGAACGGATTATCCTTGCGCATGAGTCTTATTGCATCCTCATATCTGCCGGCGCCTATCAAGGCAACATAACCCGGGACATCAACATGAGCAGGACACAGATCCGTACATGCAATCGCACGATCGATCCCGCATGTGCAGCAACCGTTATTAATGTGACTGAGGTAGTCATCCTTGAAGTTCGCGATGCTGGATAAAGCCATCTTGGCAGCTTCGGTACCGATCACGCAATCGGCAGAATCCGCGATCGACTGAGCAAGCTTCTCGATCTCATCGATGATGCTCTCTTCTGCAGCACCGGAAGTCACCTTGTCCATCATGCGGGCAAGCTGCTCAAGGCCGATCCGGCATGGTGAGCATTTGCCGCAGCTCTGGCTGTGACTAAATGTGATCATGTTCTTAACGACATCAATGGGGCACAGTCCACTCGGAGCCGCCTCAACACGTCTCTCGAGCATACCGTACAATTCCTTCAGTGCTCTCTGTTCACTGCTCTGAAGCTCAATTTTTATGCGGTCCATTCTTAATCTCCTAAACGGAAAACTTTTCTGTAAAAACGACACGATGCGTTAAGCACGCCGGCGCACCGCCATTCACGCAAATCATTATATTTGAAAGACATGCGCTTTTCTATAAGAAATAAGGAAAACGCGAAGATAGAGCAGAAAACGATTAATAAAGCACACAGTATATTTTATTTATTATTGGAATTTGCTAATATAAAACCGTTGTGTCGATCGTTTTTGCTTAGCATCATATTTTCGAGGGGGAGTATGAGTATGAGGTTTTGCAGCAGATGCAGTTTTGAACTTATGGACGGTGACTTGTTCTGCCAGAAGTGCGGAAAGCCCGTCAAGAATGATGCATTAAGTTCTCCGGCAACGAGACCTGCAAGTAACCATGTCAACATAGATTCTTTGGACATTCCCGAGATGACTTTGGAAGAGTCGATCATCCTTTGTGAGAAAGCACAGCGCGAATTCAACTCACTTGAGAAAAAGAATCGTGAGGTCTCAGAGATTACCAGAAAACTCGATAATGGCTTGCAATACAGCAATGCGCAGTACTCGACTTTCCATTTCTTCTGGCCGACCCTGATCTTTGCGTTTATCTCGATTTATGTCGGCGTTATATTCATGGTATTGATCGGAAGACTGTATTTAACCAACTCCGTCTATTATTTCTCATATACTCTGCCGTTTCTCTTTCCGATCGCTGTTCTGATCATCGGCTGGATATTGGCTGCAAGGAAGCGTGACAGAGAAAACGCATGGCTCGCTGACATTAACCGGGAGAAGGGTGACCAAAGAAAAAAACTTCGCGAAGATAAAGAATCTCTTCTTCATGAGATCTCCATTCTTAAAGCCAAACTCAACCACGATTATCAATGGATCCCTGAAAAATTCAGAAAGAGCTCCAGTATAAGAACGATGATCAGACATCTCAAATCCGGGCAGGCACAAGATATTAAATCTGCATTAAAAATGCTTAGATGAGAATACTTTTCAAAGGAGTATCAACACGATGTTTTGCATCAGATGCGGAATTGAGATTACTGACGGTGACTTGATCTGTCAGGATTGCAGAAATGCCGCTGAGAACGGGGCATTGAATACTCCGGTGAACGATCCGATCGGTCACGATGATGCTGCAGACTTGCAGAACATTATGAAGACAGCAGGACCGGCGTATTATGATCCCGTTATAGACTCGATGGTTATTCCGGATATGACGTTAGAAGAAGCCGTAGCTTTTTGTGCGAAAGCACAGGGCGACTTCTACTCTCTTGAGGAAATGCATCGTGAGGACACGTATATCAGCACAACCCTTGATATCAATCAGAATTGCCCTCCCCAAAAGCATTCATTCTTTTTCTTCTTCTGGCCGACTCTGATCAATGTTCCTGTCTCGTTTTATGTCGCTATATTTGTATTTATCATATATGATCTTAGTGATTCTGTGATATTGATCATTCCGACAGTTGTCTTGATCCTCGGAATAGTTATATCCATTCGTGTACGGATTATAGTAAACAATGCGATTGCGAGTGGCCGAGAGAACACAATGCAAAAACTTCGCAAACGCAAAAAACAACTGAAGCACGAGATACCCATCCTGGAGCTCCAACTCAACCAAAAGTATCAATGGATCCCTAAAAGATTCAGAACGAGCTACTGCATGGGACAGGTCGTCAGCTACATTCAATCAGGACAAGCGTTGGACGTAATAACCGCGTTCAAGATGCTTTGCTGAGAAACGTTGCTTCGGAGAAACAGGAATGCACATTACATACTTAAAATGCAGATCATAACAGGCGATAACCATACTTCCGAGAATCATACCTGAAAGCATCACTTCTTAGCGAAGAAATCAATAAATCCCTTCTGATCGCATTTATAAAGTTCCTCGCCCAGCCTGTCGGCTATCTCAATATATAACCGCTCAGTCGTACACTGAAGCGGCGATACTTCATTCTCATTGCCCGTATTCAGGCGGTTGGCGCATCCGCAGGAATTGGTGCATCTTGTTCTGAGATCACAATCCAGACATGTTGCCGGCGTATTGTTCTTCTTAGCCACTTTGATCACGCACTCATTATCCAAGCCGTCGAAAACATTACCGAGATAGTATTCTTCGTCATTAAGGAACTGTGTGCACGGATAGATATTGCCTTCAGCCGTGACCGACATCTGCCTTGTTCCGAGGTGACAATGGTCGGCCGGATTTCTGCCGGATACACATTCACGTATCTTATTCGTCAGAGGCGAAATATTATATCTTCTCCCCGCCAAGAATTCATCTTTATAAAAATCAGCTGTCTTATTAAGTTCTGTACGAAGGACCTCGATATCTTCCTCCGTCCAATCAACCCTTCTGCCATATGCCATAACGCAAGACACCGTCTTGAAGCCCAGTGAGACCAGATATTTCACGGACTCGGAAAGCAGACTGCACGCTTTGGGGTCCAAAGTGAGCATTGCTACCGAATCAGGAAGATAAGACAGTAACAGCTTCGCTTTCTTCTCAATGAGTTCGGCAGAAGAACTGCCGTCCGGAAATCTCCTGGAGATATCCTGTCCCTTACCGTCAAAGGAAAGTCCTATGCCCATGCCTGCCTTCTGAGCTCTCTGAAGGAACTCCTCGTCAAGCAAAGTGCCGTTGGTAGTCATCTTACATTTGAACGGCTTGCCGGTCTCGGAAGACTTCTTCTCCGAATGATCGAGAGCCTGATATATCAGATCTTTCTTCAGAAGAGGTTCGCCTCCGAAGAAACAAAGACCCGCAGCTGCTCCGCTCGAGAAAGCAAGATCACATGCCTTCAGAAGGACATCGGAAGTCATATCCTTTGTCTTCTTCTCTCTTATGCAATAACTGCAGTCCATGTTGCAGTTCTCCGTCAGATGCAGCGTCAGATTCATATCAGGATCAAGTCTCTTCCGCTACATCACCGGCTAATTCGATATCTGTCTCGATCGTCATCTCACCCACCAGGACCGTTTCTTTGTCGGCATCGGGTTTACATCTTTCGTTTTCCCTTGTCACTTGTGTTTCTGTTTCACCTCCGTATGCCAGCGGATCTGTGCATGCAGCACCCAAGATCGCCGAGGCGCCGATAAGAGCTGCTGCACCGATGGCATACAACGGTTTTTTATAATCATGCTTAGGATCTATCTTCATATAATCTTCCTCCAAACAATTTCTTTACTCTGAATACAGATTAATATGTCTGAATGTTGCAAAGACCATTGTTCTTATGTGAGATCACTCTCTTTGTAATATCCTGAACTGATCAAAACATCCTTGTAGTTGTCGATATCAACATATATGGGCATGCAGAGGTATGTCGGTACGACCTTCATGCCGTTATCCCAAGTAGTTGTATCGTTAACGTCTACAGACTCATCCATGAATGTCTGGAGTGCCATTCTCGCTGCCTGTGCTGCAAGAGTACGCGTATCTCTGAATACGGACATCGCCTGCTTTCCTGCGATTATGTTCTTTACGTTCGTAAGATCACAGTCCTGACCGGTGATGATCGGATAAGTGCCGGTGTATTTAGCCTCAAGAGCCTGTGTAACTCCGAGAGCAGTTGAATCATTGGAACATATCCAGGCATCGATATTCGTGCCGTCGGAATAGTAAGAATCTATGAGATTCTCGGCCCTTGTCTTTGCGATCTCTGTTCGCCATCCGGTTGTGCCGACTACAAAGAACTCGCACTGATCTGAGATTACTTTGAGCTTACCTGCGGCTATATAAGGCATGAGAACATCGTATGCGCCCTCAAAGAACATCTTCGCATTGAAGTCATCGGGATCACCTGCCGTGAACTCGATGTTGAACGGTCCCTTGTTATGCTCAAGGTCCAAAGAATCAACAACGTACTGCGCCTGAAGGCTTCCTACCGCATAGTTGTCAAAAGTAACATAGTAATCCACATTCTCAGTGTCACGGATGAAACGGTCATAAGCGATCACCGTTACACCGTTCTCCTTTGCCACCTCAAGGACCTTGCTCAATGAGACAGAGTCGATCGCAGCAACGATGATGGTATTGCAGCCGCCGAGCGCCATTGTCTCGATCTGCGCGACCTGTACGGCAACATCATTTTGCGCATATTCAAGATCGACTTCGCAGTTAGCCTGCTCCAGTGCTTCCTTTATTGCCATACCGTCATTGGCCCATCTCATCAGTTCATCCGTAGGCAATGCTACGCCGACTTTACCGATGGGAGCATTCTTTCCGTCCGGCTTAGACTCTGTCGTTGTCTCGGAAGTCTCAGAAGGCGTAGATTCCGCAGCTTTCTCGTAGCTCTCAATGGTCTCTTCAAGATCTTCTATCTTCTCTTCGAGATCCTCTATCTCGTTCTGCAAAGATTCCATGGTAGCCGCATCACAGCCTCCGACGGATAACAGCATACCCGCAGCCATGCCGGCAGCTAATAACTTTTTGAAATTGATCCTCATATATATACCCCCATTAATCTCTTAATGAGGGAATTATATCACCTTAGTCAACTACTACAAAAGAGGAACAAGACCTTCGGCATCCTGCTCCATATATCGCCATGTTTTGGAGAAAAGGTATTTATGTTAGAATCAATGGCGGATTAAGCAAGGGGGACAGATTCATGAATTTTAATAATGCTTACGGATCGATCTATTATGCCGGACCATCAGCCGGTTCTTCATTAAATATCAATGAGAGTATCGCACTTGCTGAGACACTCAGAGATAAATACGACAAACTGGAGAAGATGGATTCTGATATCGCCACCATCGAGCGGACCGTTAACAGACCGATCGTCTGTACAAATAAACAGCGTGCCTGGTTCCGTTATTTCGCCCCTTTTCTCATTGCCGGAGGTGCGACATATTTTACCCTCGGAGTTATAGGAATAGTCACGAGAATAGAAGATGATGAGAGGCTCTTCGTATATTGGCTGTTCAACATAGCAAACTACATTCTTCCGATCTTGATCGTCGGCATCGGCGCCATCTGTGCGACTGTGAAGCGCAAGGCAGCCAAAGAATCAACAGACGCCGTATCAGACTACGTAACTCAAAGAAGAGTCCAGGAGATCACAAGATGCGAGGAGCTCAGGAAATCCAGAGCTAATCTTTATATGGAAGTATCTCAATTCAATGAATTGATCCCGGAAAGATTCAGGAACAGCTCATCCATGTTCAAAGCCAAAAATCTTCTCGAGGAAAACAGCGTTCAAAACTTCAAAGAAGCACTCGAGATGATGGCCGGCATGTCCTCCGAGAAATATCAGTTGTAATCAGTACGATTACAGCACATCCTTTACGACTTCAGAGTAACCGGGTTCACCCCAAACCGAATCGTTCGAGAAATATGTCTGTCCGAGATAGTAACCCTCCTTGCCGCTCTCCTTATCGGCAAAGTACTTTAATTTGATGACTTCACCGTTATTGATCTCGAGTTCGACTTTGCGTTGCATAATATCCTGTCCGCGATAGAAATTGACATCACTAAGAGAAGCGGCACTATCGAATCTGACTTTTACATATGTATAAGCACCCTTACTGATGACTTCCTTGCTGTCAAAAAATGCACCCGGATCAACCTGTGAACCGAAGCCTGCAACAAAATCATCGCTCTTCTCAATTGCTTCCTCTACCCCGTCAGTAGCCTTGGAGAAATCGAAAACCAGTATTAAGGACGTCTTGCCTGCATCGCCGACGCACATGGACGCCGTTAATCCGAGAATATTATCATCGGGATACAAAGTCCACTGATAATTCTCGGGTATATCATATGGACATTTACGTGTAACTTTATTTACGGTAATCTGCGAGACATTCATGTTCTGAACAATCAAGAAAACAGCCAATGCAGTCAAAAAACAAAAGATCACTGCCAAAACTATAGTTCTGACTCTCTGACTTATAGTCACCATAAAGCCTACCCAATAACCCTTTCACTGATAATATGCAGACTCACCAAGCAATCGGTAAATCTCTCATTCCCTCTATTCACACGAATTTTTATTATACTAGGTAATCCGGCCGGTTTAATATCAGATTTCTGACTTTTTCGATCGAAAACTTTGTTCGGGCTTATGGTAACAATAACCCTCATTTGCTATACTCTCACTAACGGACAGATATGAAGATAACTGTTCGGAATTCTATTTCGGAGGGGTAGATATGCAATATTGCGAGTATTGTGGAGCACCGAATGCAGATACGGCAGGTGCATGTTCTGAATGCGGAAGAAGATTATGGGGTAGTGACAATGTTACTTCAAGCAGCACCGGAAGCACTTACAGGAGTGCATCAGGCGTAAATTATGGTGTTGCCTCAAGCGGCTGGTGGTGGATCGGCTTCATAAACTTCATCGCAGGTTTTATTCTTGGCGGAGTTCTTCAACCCAAGATGCCCGACGCCGCTTCTAAAGCAAAGAACGGTGCCATCGTAGGCTTAATAGTATCCATTATTGCCGTGGTTTTAGAAGCGTGTTCTACCATAATGATGAACTAATGGCGTCAAATCAAAGATTGATTGATAAGAGGCTGTCTCAAGTGAGTTTTCATTTGAGACAGTTTTTTTATCAGAATCCGAAGATCAACATTCGGGTACAAACGTCAGCAAACACCAACATGAATACTATAAATCCGATAAACAACAATTTGATAAAATATCGCAATATAAAATGCCTGCTGTAACTGAACGGCAGGAAATCGAAGAATCCGGTCCATGAGAACAACGTGTCGATCACGACATAAATAAATATTGCCAGCTCAATGGCCCCACTTACCAGATCATATGTGGTCTTGGCCTGCATGAGGAAGAAGAGATAAAAATAAATGATGGTCGGATAACACAGGATCGCCAACAGGATCTTCCACCATTTGCGCGTTCTGAATCCCGGCATGGGAAGTAATCTCTTAACTCTCTTCCCCGGAGTCAATTTATCGTCCAGCGCATCTGCCAATTCCGATGCGCTGATATAGCGGTTCTTAGGATCAAAACTCGTAGCCTTGCTCGCGATCTGCTGAATATTGGTATTATTCGGAAATGCTGCTGCAAGCATCTTCCCTACCGCATAGATATCGCTCCTCGGATCTGACTGCATAAAGCCATACTGTTCCGGAGCGGCAACGCCTTCGGTACCGAGGAATGTAGTATCGCCGTCACTGTGAGGTTTATAGATCTTGGCTGCATCATAATCGAGGATCATGACTTCGTCTCTGTCAGTAACCATAATGTTAGAAGGCTTTAAGTCTCTGTGGATTATCGGCTTCGGCGCATTGTGAAGATATGTCAGTCCTTCAAGCAAAGCAAAGAAATATTTCAGCTTATCTTTATCCTTCATGTTGTAATCGGATATGATCACATCGAATGTGTTGCCCTGCACCACCTCTTCAGTAACCAACAAGCTCTTATCCTCACAAACCTCATATGAATATACCTTCGGAATGTGCGGTATCGTATTCTCGGCGAGATACTTATATACTTCTATATCGTAGTACTTAAGTCTCTTCATCATACGAACATCGCCTGTCATTTTGTTCATGATCAGACTTCTCTTATCGTCGTAGTGATATAATTCTTTGTATTCGAGAATGTTTTCCATATAATGATTATACATCCGGAAGGTAGTGCTATGACAGACAAAACAGAAAATCTTATGGCAAGATTAACTTCCACTGACACACCGGAAGAGCTCGAAAAGTATCTCGAAGAGATCGACAAGTATCCGAAGAATTTCAAAGACTACATTCAAGCCATTCTTAACGAGAAAAACATGAGCATAGCCGATCTGCAGCGAGAGTGCCGGATCTCCAACTCCAGAACCTATATCTACCAGATAATGGACGGCAGTAAAAAGCCGGGAAGAGACAAGATCATTTCCATAGCCATAGCCTGTAAAATGACACTTCCTGAATGTCAGCGTGCACTTGAGATAGCTCAGGCAGGAATACTCTACGCCAAGAGCCGTCGTGACAGCCTCATCATCTATGCCATCAACAACCATCTGAGCATCAGAGAACTGAACGACCTCTTCGAAAAAAACGGATGCGGCATGCTCGAATGACTTCAACTTGATCCATGAATCTTGATCCCCATTCTGCCACGGCAGAACGGGGATTATTTATGTATGCTATCAGCATACCAAACAAAATAGCGCCTTTGATAGAATTCGTGCGGGCATTGCCAAGATGCGTGATTGTATGACATTCAACATTTTTTACGAAAGGCGGTTATATGTCAGACAAAACCGGAGATTTGATGGCGAAGCTGACTTCAATTGACACGCCGGAAGAACTTGAGAAATATCTCGAAGATATCTGCGACAAGTATCCCAACGATTTCAGCGCATACATCAAAGCTGTTATTTCCAAAAAAGGCATGAGCATTGCAGAGTTGCAACGCGAATGCAGCATCGACAGAAATTATATCTACCAGATAATGGACGGCAGTAAAAAGCCGGGAAGAGACAAGATCATTGCGATTGCAATCGGTTGCAGGATGTCACTTCCCGAATGTCAGCGCGCTCTCGCGATAGCACAGGAAGGCGCGCTTTATGCCAAGAGCCGCCGTGACAGTCTCATCATATATGCCATCACGAACAAGAAGAGCATCATGGACTTAAATGTGAGCCTTAATGAGCACGGACTGGAGTGTCTCAACTGATCTTTTTCGAGACATCCGCGATAACAGTCACCCGCTAAACTTTCCTATTAACATCACTTCCGCTACGGCGCCTATTTGTATGCTGCCAGCATACCAAACGCTTTTTTGCCGATGCTAATATTCAGGCAAGCAACAAAAAGATACACGATTGTATAACGTTCTACATTTTTCATGAAAGGAGGTTATATGTCAGTACCGAGAAGGAATGTGCTGTTTGCTCTGAACATGATTTTTCCTCTTATCTGCGGATTGATCATTTATGTGACGAAGGCAGAAAATAGCTATGTGTCTGATGTTTTTTGCGGTCTTCGTTCAACAATAAAACCAATTGATTACCCGCCGTTAATAAGGAACCATGCCTGTGATTTTTTGTGGGCATACGCAATGTTCTTCTGCTTCAGATTGACTCTCGGTGACAAACTCAAAGGCAAACACGAAGTAACAGTAATAGCGGTGACCTGTACGGTCGCGATAATCCTCGAACTTATCCAACTGCTCGATTCAATTCACGGAACTTTTGACCCGTTGGATATCGCCGTCGAATTACTCGCAGCATTCGTTGCCCTATTCATAACACAGATCTTAGAACGGAGGTTCAAAAATGAAGAATAGTATTTTAGTCAGAACAGTATGCACCAGCCTTGCAGTATGCATGTTCGCAGGAATGGCAATGGCATCGGGATCATCCGGCTCAAGTAACTCTAAGGAGACCGGAAGCGTTACTATTGCAGAGACAACAGAAGAAACAACGACAACAGAAGAAGCAAAAGTAGAGTATGAGATTACAAATACTACTTTCTTACACTATACCAATTCTATAGACAACGAAGAATATGTCGGTATTATCGAGATCACAAATACCGGTTCGACATACATCTACCTTAAAGAGTGCACATTCGATTTCGAAGACAATGACGGTCATCTTCTTCAGACAGAGAAAATGATATCAAAATCTCCTGATGTAATTGCTCCCGGTGAGAAGGGATACTTCTTCAACGACGGATTAATTGATGACGGTGTATCACTCGAAAACGGAATCAATCTTGTTCCTAACTTCTCTCTGGAGATAGCAACAAAGGGGGCTGAAGCCATTATCGAATATGAGGTCTCTGATCTTGATCTTAGAGATGGTGACTATGGCGGGGTTAAGGTAACCGGAAGAGTAACAAACAATACTACAGAAGAAACCAACCATATCAATGCAACTGTTACTGCAATATTCTTTGACAGCGAAGGAAAGATCCTTGACATCGGTTATACCTATCTTGATCCGATCAGCGCAGGTGGCAAAGTAAGCTTTGAATTATCAACAATGCTCGGCAACTCGGAAATGTCTGCTGAAGATGTTGCAAACTATGTTGTAATAGCAAGACATACCTACGATTTCAACTGGTAAGATCGCATCTTCCCAACCGATTAAGGAGCAAACGATATGGCACAGATCAAAAAAGACGCTAGGATCGTTAACATGAAGCTCGAGAAGACCGTTTACGATAAGTTAGATCTTTTCTGCGAAGAGACCGGTCTCTCCAAAACGGTTGCAACAGAGAAGATACTGGACAAGTACCTGACTGAATATCTGGACAGGCCCGAAAGTAAACGAAGCATATTCTGAGTTATTATCACAACCAAAACGAAAATGCCTATAAGGATTGCGGAACATTCCTTATAGGCATTTATCATTTCTGCTGCGATCACGCCCAACAAACGGGGATGTGCAAATAGAAGACGTCCCGCAGCTATTCTTGGGGGAATACTAGAAAGAACCGAATTATCCTCTTAGCAATCATATAAGTGCTGAATTTATGTTGACTGCCTGTTCGAATAACTCCTTCGTAGTACCTTCACACTGAAAACAGTTCATCAGCGGAAAATGTTGCACTTAAATTAAATTATTTTTTAGATTCGACATTTATCTTTCGAAAACTCCCGCAAAAATGCAATAAACAGGGCGATGTAAAAGGATTTGTACGTGATTTTCGAGCGATGGAAAAGTATATTGATAGAGAAAGATCCATAGATTTTGTAAGTTGGTAGTGCTTCGGACACGGAGCATATCAACAGAAGGCAGGCAGAAATTGGAAATAGGCAGCAAACTCAAGAATGCGCGTAACGATCACGGGATGACTCAGGAACAGGTGGCCGAGTTACTCGGAGTCAGCAGACAGACGATCTCCAACTGGGAGAACAATAAGTCTTACCCCGACATCATAAGCGTCATTAAGATGAGTGATATCTATTCCGTAAGTCTTGACCACCTTCTTAAGGAGGAGAAATCAATGAATCAAACTTATCAGGAGTATCTTGAAGAAAGCACAAACACGGTTAAGGCAAAAAAGGATCTCAGTAAGATAGTACTTGTATCGACTTATTTTCTTGTGTGGGCCTTAACACTCATAGCATCTCTGTGCAGTCATATGGTGCTGCCGGGAGATTATGCTCAAACGATTCCTTTTGTAATCAGATACTTCTTATTACCGGTCTTCCTGTTTACGGTATCCATGGTCATCGGAAAGAATGATTATTTCGGTAAGCTCAAATGGCTGACGATCATCATAGCCGCGATCACATTCTTCACCATTCCGAGCAACAGAGAACTTATTGTCAGCGACGGTTATCTCAAGGTCTATTTCTATTTATCCGCATACGAATATGTAATCGGAGGGATCGTCATCGCAGCAGTCGGTTTGGCGGCCGGAGTGCTTCTCCGTCATCTTGCTGCCAAGAAGCATCATAACTGACGCTTCGGACTTGCCTGCAGCTTAATAGGCTTCACTCGGTTCACGAAGTTCGCTTATTGTGAGAGAATGTCATTTTGCGTTATAATCTCGGGCGTATTCGAACGAATAAGGAGCAACCTTAAATGAACAAAGTAACATCCAAGCTGACAAAAGCTGTCTGCGTAGTAATATGCCTCATCTCTTGCATGTGCCTATTTACCGCATGCGGAAAGGAATCAATTGACGGTATCTGGGTATTATCCAAGCAAGTCCTCGCTGACGGAACGGTCGTAACAGGCGATCAGATCGAGAGAGCGGAATCCTATACCATTGCCAACGGAATGGCAACTTATACCTGTGAAGCCGCAGAAGAAGGTATGGACCCTATCTCTTTCATCCTTACTGTTGTCGAGACGGGAAAGAATACATATGACTTCAACATCACAGGGGATGTTAACTTCGTAAGTGTTGAGATCAAGGGCAAAAACCTTGTGTATTCCTTTACAGACGAGTCGGGCACCATGACCTTCTACTTCACGAAGCAGAAGAAATCAAACAAACTTCAGGGATGATACGGCCAAAATAACTTAACTAACAACGGCACCGATGGTATCAGAATATCCGCGGTGCCGTTTAACTATAAGGAGAAGCACCTATGGAAGTAATCGACGGCACATGGCATCTGCAGGGATTAGATCCCAACGAAGAGGGTTGCATTCACACAAGCGACGAACTGCTTGCCGTTATCGAGAAGGTCGGGATACTGCCGTTATTCTCGAATAACATCTCAGGCTTCTCAGTCGAGAGCTTGACTGACCCGTCGGCCTGGTGGTCAGGCAATGTCAGCATCGATCCGTGGGAATGGCGAACGGTTCTGGCAAGAACCGGGAAAGTCGCTTACGGCAAATTCTTCGGAGGTCGTGCCGGCTTCATCTCTAAGAAATGGTTCCCTTATTTTGCAAACTACCGACGCAAAGGTTACGATTTTGATGCACTGTACGAAGACGGTAAAGCCGGTTATAAAGAGAAACTCCTGATGGATCTGTTCGTTCCTTCCGGAATGGATATGTGGGATGTAAAACCTTCTCAGCTCAAAAAATACGGATGCGCCCCAGAACTCTATACCTACGAGATGAAGGAAAAAGCCGGATTCGGTAAGGGCGGCGAGAAAGGCTTCGACGGAACTCTTACAAAACTTCAGATGGAGACTTATCTCATTACGGCAGACTTCAGACCGCGCCTCAACAAAAGCGGTGATCCGTACGGATGGGCAGTAGCGATCATGACAGCACCGGAATATGTCTGGGGCTACAAATTCGTCACGGGCAAATACGGCGAGACACCGGAGCAATCCTTTGATAAGCTCGCCGCACAGATCGGCAGATTCTACGATGCCGATAAGAAGGCTGTTAAGAAGATCATCTGAACAAAAGAGAGGTTCTTCACAAAAAGCTTGGGAATTAGATAATTGATCCCTATAATCTGACAGCTTGTAGCAGCTGAATCATTAATAGGTTCGGGCCATGTTACAGCGAAATCCAAAATTCGTCCTAAATCGTCAACACTGGGCCCTGGGACTTTCCCGGGACAAAACAACGTTTATTACTACAAAAAAAGTCCCGGAGGACTCCGTTTGGGACTTCTGAGCCAAAAATACAAAATCCGTGTATGGATCTGTAACGATTTAGTACGATTTCAGGATTTCCTCACGACACCGCTTTATCTTGAACCATTTCAGAAATTTCCTCATGCCACCGCTTTATCTTGAACCATTTCAAAAATTTCCTCGCGACACACACAAACATAGAGACTCTGCAGTAAATCTCTGTTCGGCTTAAAAGCAGCCAAGTGTGTTGGTTATGGTTACCGCAACGATGACTACTCTTTTTTACTCTTGTTCGTTATATTTCAATTCCTTCAAATTACATGCTAATCCCAAGGAAAGTGTGAAGAGCCAAAAGAGAGGCTGCTTTTACGCAGCCTCTTAAATCATCACTTATCTCAAAAGCTTAATCCTGCCTTGCAGCTTTCTTAGCTTTCTTCTCCAGATACATGGCTTTATCAGCCTTGCTCATGCAGTCCATAACACCGTGCCAATTGTTAAGTTCACAGGTGCCGATACTGCAGCTGAGTTCGAACTCATACTTACCTGATTCATTGATCTCCTTGAAGTTGCTTCGAACACTTCTGATAAATCTACCGAGTCTTCCGACTTCCGAGAGAATGAGAACTGCAGCGAACTCATCACCGCCCATTCTGGCTACGAACTCATCAGGGTTAAGCGCTTTGCTTACGCACTCTGATGTCTCCTTGATGGCATCGTCGCCCGCAGCATGACCAAAATTATCATTAATGAATTTGAGCCTGTCCATATCGAGTGACACGATGGCCATGTTCATCTTACGGTTGCCATCCTTGTCAAACATCTGGGAGATCCTCTGCTCGAAGCCTCTCCTGTTAAGGATCTCGGTCAGCGGATCCTTATTGAACAGATCCATGACATCCGAGACACCGGCCAGTCTCTCATAGAGTTCCAACTTGTTAATGTTCTGACCTAACTGGGTAAGGATATACTCCGTCTTGAAGTTTATATATTCCGGAATATTCGTATCTACGATCAGGACAACATAACCGTATACTTCGTTCTTATAGGCGAGCGCAAAATGAATGTGAGTATCTGTCTCATTCTCATCCACACTGTCAGGAAGAAGCATCGTATTAAGGAAATGCTTGTGTGATGCATGATTCTCGCCTCTGTCGTTAAAGTATCCGACCAGCTCTCTGTCATTCTCGAGATATCTGCAGATAAAGCACGACTTAACACTCTTAATCGACTTGAACTGATTAAGTGCTTCACCAACCAATGCTTCCATTGTAAGCGCAGCTTCAAAAAGGTCATTCATAAGAACGAATTGTCTCATATCATTCGCAGAGGCCTGCGTGGCAACTTTAAGGTCACACAACTCAGTGAAAATGTCTCTCTCAGTCACACTGTCTCCGGTACTGTCTCTCGGGATCAGTGTTCCGGTAACATAAATGTTGTATTCATTCTTATCCTTGGTTGATTCTGCTTCAAGAACATCAAATGCCGCTTTTACAAAGTCCCTGTTCTTGATCTGAATGGTAGTGATCGGCGGGATATGGTCAGATGCTTCAGATATATTATCCATTCCGCTGACAATGATATCGTCAGGGATCGAATAACCTCTGTTACGAAGCTCGTCACTCACACCTACGGCAGCATAGTCATTGGAACAGATGATCGCCTCAGGAATGGAACCATCCTCTTTTGTGAAGAAATCCACCTGCTCAACGCCTTGGTCATACCAATAGTTACCGTGGAAGACCATGTCTTCAGAGACTTCATAACCTGCCTCGTGCATGGCCTGCTCAAATCCTTCTCTTCTCTCATGTGCATCCTCAAGATCATCTCTTCCCATTATGAAGCCGATATTACCGGTCTTGCACTTGGATATAACATACTTCGCTATGTCATACATCAGAGCTTTGTTGTCAGGGATAATATTAAAGAATCCCGGTATCTGTGCTCTGATGCATGCTACCGGCGGTCCTTCCATATCTTCAAGAAGTTGCTCTACGACCTCCTTGCCGATCGCCTCATGAATAAGAGTGTCATAACAAAGAATAATGCCGTCATACTGATGAGTATCCGGGAGCTTCAGAACACTCTTATAACCGATTACATGAAGCGGATTCGTCGTAGGCATTGAGCACATGCCGAACACATCAACACGATGTCCGTGCTCTTTGGCAAAACTGTTGGTGTACTTGATTATCTCCAGAGCAAATTCTCTGTACATGTCACCGATAAACATACAATATCTCATAAAGTTCAGCCTCACATGATCAAAGAAAAAACCGTAAAACCCTTTTCCATGAATCCATTATATTCCACATACGGAGAACTTCAATCAAAACACGCCCTGTTGCCATAAATTAGCCACACAGAGCGTGTTTTCTGTCCCATTAACCGAAGTAACGATTTATGATTTGAGTTTATTTCCGCAGAATTCGCAAAACTCAGCAGAGGAATCATTGTACTGACCGCATGTCGGGCAATAACAACCGCTCACAAATGCAGACGAGTTCATGGGTTGACTTCCGGAATTGCTTCCGTAATAACCGGCATTGTTTCCGGTCGGCATATAAAGCGGTAATTGCTGCGACTGCTCAACGATCTTTCCTCGCTTTGAACACAAGTGTGATATGAGACCTCCGAGCGCAGCAAAACTGAGACCGCACAAAATCATTACAAATTCAACTGCAGTCTCAGATGCATCCGCATCAAGAATAAAAGCACTCAATATTATTCCGACTATTATTCCAAAGAACTCCATTCCTATCCAAAGACAAATGGTAAGTGCCGTAATACCGCCTACGCTTTTCCCCCTGGCTCTGGCATTTGCCCTGTTCGATTTACAAAGGGCAATGATCGCGAAAATTTCCAACATATTCTCTGTCTCTTCTCCTCTTGAATTCATCCCGCTCTTGCAGGACTCTTCCGACAGTTTACCACATCATTGTGCAAAAATACGGAGTTCCGTACTTATCAGCGAAAAGGCAGATCCACTTGTTATATTGTGTCTTTCCCGGGTAATGCTCGGATATGATCGCAATAAGGAAACGGATTGCACACAAAGTAAGGTTTTCGATATGACTCCGAAAACAAGATATATTAGAATGTCATAGAACGGCTCTGATGTCAGGACGTTCTTCTCTCGTAACACCATCACAGAAGGAGACACCCCATGAAAGGTTATGAATTCTCAGACAACAAAGGCACATTCAGACTTGAAGATCCCGATCTCTACAGTTATCTGTATTTTCCCGTTGCTTCTTCAAGCGGAATGATGGGTTCGCTTACACCTGAATTCGGCGGTGATCTCAAGACATCACAAAACACGTTTGTCCTTGAGCCCGTGTCATCGGACAACCTTCATAACAACCGTTCAACACGTAATTTCTGGCTCGCACTTGAAGACGGTACTCTCGTATCTGCCACAGGCGCCTCAGCCTCTTCTTCTGCGCGCAGATTCTCTTCTTCCAGAGACAAGGTCACTCTCACTGCCGGTCTTCTGTATCAGAGCGTTGTCCGTGAGATAAACGGCACAGCGCTCAAGACCGAGACGACCACCTTCGTCCCCGTGGAGACAGATGACAGGATCGAGCTAACACGCGTTAAGATCACCAACACGGGCGACACTTCCATGACATTTACTCCGACTGCAGCAACGCCGATCTACGGACGTTCGGCTGACAACATCAGGGATCATCGTAATGTTACTTCCATGCTTAACCGCATGACCGTTACAGAATACGGCATAACGAACAATCCGACGCTTACCTTCGATGAGAGAGGACACCGCAGGAATAAAGTCGTATACGGTTTTTTCGCTTCTGAGGGCGACGGAACGAAGCCGGTCTCTTTCTGTCCTTTGGCAGAGGATTATATCGGTGAGGGCGGTGCTTTCGACAATCCCCGTTTCCCGGTAACGGGTGAACCTGCATCACTTCCGGGGACACGTGCCAACGGATTTGAGGCCATGGGCGCTTCGATGTTTGCATCCAAGACGCTTGCTGCCGGAGAGTCCTGTGATTATGTTTTCGCGCTTGCGGTATCAGACATTGATAAGCCCTCCGACACTGAAGAAGAGATCTTAAGCGTCTCCTCCGCTCTGGAGAACATGGCGGCTAAGTATCTGGCGGGAGAAGTTTTTGAGCGCGAATTATCACATAACAAAGAGTATTGGAACAAAAAAAATAACATTCGCTTCCACACCGGAGACAAGGCATTCGATAACTGGATGTACTGGGTCGGCATTCAACCGATGCTCAGACGTATCTACGGCTGCTCTTTCCTCCCTCACCACGACTACGGAAAGGGCGGACGCGGCTGGAGAGATCTCTGGCAGGACTGTCTCGCACTGATAATAATGGATCCGGGTGACGTTCGCGGTATGCTCATCGATAACTTCGGCGGCGTAAGGACCGACGGCACCAACGCAACCATTATCGGCAGCGGCAGCGGTGAATTCATTGCCGACCGTAACGGCATCACCAGAGTCTGGATGGACCACGCAATGTGGCCTTTCATGACCATGGATCTCTACATCAGGCAGACAGGCGATCTTAAGATCCTTGATGAGACGGCGCCTTACTTCATCGACCGCCAGGTGATGCGCGGCGAGAAGCTTCTCGGCTCCGACGTCTCCATCGACGGTTGCCACTCGGAAGGCTCCGTCATTGAGCACCTTCTCCTTCAGAATTTTGCATCCTTCTTCGATGTCGGCGAGAACGGCCACATGAAGCTCAGAGGCGCTGACTGGAATGATGCACTCGACATGGGCAAGGACAAGGGCGAGAGCGTTGCCTTCACGGCCGCTTATGCAGGTAATTACAGAAAGCTTGCAGCCATCCTCAGAGAGTATAAAAAAGCCTTCGGAAAGGATACTTTGGAGCTCGCAAGTGAGATATCAGGCCTCCTCGGCGTCTACGAAGCAGACAGGCTTCCTGCCGTGCTGTTGACATATTGTAACAGTGTTACTGAGGGTTTTTGCGGCTCGAAAACCTCCTTCGACATCGATCTTCTCGCCGACGACCTTGATGAGAAGGCAGAATGGATCTGTGACCACATCCGCGCCACCGAATGGTTCACGGACAGCGAAGGATATTCCCGCTTCAACGGCTACTACGACAACAGCGGACTTCCTCTCGAGAAGAACGGCGACAGGCACGGCCGCCCGGCCATGATGCTCACAAGCCAGGTCTTCACGATAATGTCCGGCATTGCTTCGGAAGAACAGGTTGCAGACATTGTAAGATCGGCTGACCGCTACATCTATGACGCTTCACTCGGCGGCTACAAACTCAACACGGACTTTGCCGAGATAAAGACCGACATGGGCCGTATGTTCGGCTTCTCCTACGGCCAGAAAGAAAACGGCGCGGTCTTCTCTCACATGACCGTAATGTTCGGCAATGCACTTTATTCACGCGGATTTGCTGCTGAAGGCTGGAAAGTATTGGGTACTTTGTATCGCCATGCTCGTGACTTCGACAGCAGCAAGATCTATCCCGGTGTTCCGGAATATTTCGATCCCAAGGGACGCGGTGTCTACCACTATCTCACGGGTGCGGCAAGCTGGCTCATGCTCACAGTCCTCACGGAGATATTCGGCATCAAGGGCTCATACGGAGACATGATCTTTGAACCCGCCCTCCTTCCTGAACAGTTTGATAAGGACGGGATCGCTTCCGTCTCATTCGAATTCAACGGCAAGCCGGTTACGGTCGTATACAAGAAGGGACTCACATCATCAGACAATTGCACACATTCCGTGGCATCGATCAGCGTCGACGGAAAACTTGTAAGTGAAGATAGCAACACACTCAGCGCCGACAGGATCGGAAGCCTGATAGAAGTGGAACTTAAGTAACGGATTGCAATTTCTCTATATAAGACAACCTCTCTGTGTAAGGCAACCTGCAAGAATACTCAAATGTTAGTTTCTTCTGGTACAAAGCAGGTCAATCACTCATCCGGAGCGTGCTGCAACAGCCGTCAAGCATTTATCCATCCGAGCATTGGGACCTCCCGATGCAACAGTCCGTTGATAGCCCGTTGCGACCGCTGATGCATATAAATCCTGCATTATTCGAAGATTTATATGCATTCCAACGAGTGTTCTCAATAGCCATACGCCTCCGGGACTTTTTTTTGTAGTAAAAAACGTTTTTTGTCCCGGGAAAGTCCCAAACGGAGTCCTCCGGGACTTTTTTTGTAGTAAAAAACGTTGTTTTGTCCCGGGAAAGTCCCAGGGCCCAGTGTTGACGGTTTAGGACGAATTTTGGATTTCGCTGTAACATGGCTCGAACTTCTATTAAGGATTCCGCTGCTACAAGCGGTCAGATTATAAGGATCAATTATCTAATTCCCAAGCTTTTTGTGAAGAACCTTTTTCTTTGGATATTAAGTTGATTCATGTCGCACGGAAATCCGAGTTCTCGTGCAACATCTCGTCGGCACTGTTATCTTCAAGCCTTTGTTCTTGTATATTTAAGCTCCTGTCCTTGCCACTTTACTGTAATCGAAGAACCTTCCAGAACGAAAACATATTCCCATCCGCCGTTGTCTTCTTCAGTACCGACTTCAGAAGCCGTCGTCTGTTGCTCATCATCGAACTCCATGTCATAATCGAACAGTTCGAGCTGACCTTCCTCGTAGTGACAAAAACGGCACTTAAAGCCTTCTACGGTTACATCGTAGATCTCAAAATACTCATCGGTATCGGCAGTCCACTTGCCTTCCCAACCGGCCTCCTTCGTACTTGCGGCAGTCGTTATCTCAGTCTCAGCAGCCGTCGCAGATACTTCGGTTGCGGTCGTCTCGGATGCAGTCGCATCAATGCTCTGAACCGGCTCGTTGCCGCAAGAAGCGCATGATAGGACTACAGCTGCTACAATTGTTGTCACTACGATCTTTCTCATATTATCCCCCACGTGATATGTAGTACGAGTAATTATACATGACTGCCGGGGTGTGGTACAAAATATGTCGGCACGTTTGTTCATCTGAACACTTTTTCGATCATACTATCAAGTGTTCTCACGTCTAACGGTTGTTCAGCCGACTCAAAAGTCAAGAACAGACTGTCACCCAATACATATCCTGCCACATTATAGTCATTTACTCTGCTAACCAAATCCTTCACATATCCCGGTTTTCCCATCATTCCACAATGTTCATAGTATATGACCTTACGCTCTGAGATTTTCAGGACTGAGAAATCCGGGTGAATCGTCTTCTTTCCAAGTATTAACGGACATTCATATTTATAAGGAATCTCCTTCATATACAGTCTGTCTGCTATTATCATCTCACTCTTTGACCTGACACGCTCTCCTTTCAATGTCAGGAATACCGGCAGATCTTCATTTATTGTCTTGGGAACAAACGGTATGTCCAACCATCTCTGAATATATTGTTCATCATTCAGGATTAAAGGCTTCACAAACTCTCTACGTGCCTCAGAGATCTTTCCGTACTCATCTTCCACAACATCATCAGGATAGATTTTCTTCATTCTTCCTAAAGCCAAAAGTTCATTATTAACTGAACGCAGAGCTTTCTCCAGATAATCTTTTTGAACCAGTTCGGATATCATGGGGTCATCATTTTTCAATAATACTTCGTTCTTACCGTCTTGTACAAGATAGTAGTAATTCTCACCATGTATTCTTTTAATATGGATTTTTCCGTTAGGAAAAGCTGCAATCGTTTTGCTTAATCCGGGGAGTGCTCGTTCAAGTTGCTCTTGCCTGCCCTCTATCGCTTTAATTACTTTGTCCGCCATGTATATTCACCTCCTTCTGCTCAATAGTATAGATTGCCTGTTTGTCGGTTTGTTCGACAAATTAGTCTCAATTTTTGTCGGAATTCAAAGGTTTTGTCGATATTGTCATAACCAACTGTTCCAAAACATTACCAATCTATTTACGCACGCTGCAGTGTTCTGTATTCATATTGTTCCGTATTCATTCTGCAACCAAATGTATCTGCGTTTTTGAATTATGCTTATTCCAGATACAGAATGTATCTGGAACTGCTCAAATATTTATTTCCAGATAAAATTTGTATCTGAAACCTCGAAAATCATGCATCTCAGATACATTTGCATCACCTCGTCAGATCAAATGTATCTGGAATTCAGGATTCTACTTGTTATAGATACAAAATGTATCTGGAACTGCTCAAATATTAATTTCCAGATACAATTCACTTCATAGGACCTATCAGATTAAAATCCGCCGTCTGCGCTCTCCCCTCTGACCTCTGCTCTCTGCTCTGCATAGCAAAACCTCAACAATAAAAGCACCGGCTCAAGTCCGGTGCTTAGTTGATCGGTCATATCATTTTTAAGTGAACTCAGTTCTTCTCAATGATGAGTTCTTCGAACTGCTCGGTCGGGATGGGCTTTGAGAAGTAATAACCCTGGAAAAGCTTGCATCCCATGTCTGAGAGGCTGTTGTACTGGTTCTGTGTCTCAACGCCTTCGGTAAGCGATGTGATGCCGAGTTCCATCGAAAGGTTAATGACGTTCTTTACGATGGTATCTGCTCTCTTGGCATCATCGGATTTGCCGAGGAACTTCATGTCGATCTTGAGTACATCTACCGGCATACTCTTGAGCATGTTGAGTGATGAATAGCCGCTTCCGAAGTCGTCCATCTCAACGATAAAACCGTAATCGCGAAGCTCACGCATGATCGCGATAGCCTTGTCGGTATCATTGACCATAACAGTCTCCGTGATCTCAACACGAAGGTATTTGGGATTGATACCGAATTCGTCGACCAGTGACTTCAAGTATTTAGGAACATCTATATAGTAGAAATCCTTAGGTGAGATGTTGACTGAGATGAATGTATCCCAACCGCGCTTCTGCCAGCCGGAGAGAATCTCGCAGGCACTGCGCCACATATACTTGTCGACTTCTGCTATCATGCCGTTCTTCTCGAGAGAAGGGATAAACTTGTACGGAGCAAGAACTCCCTGATCCTTATAGATCCAACGCACAAGAGCTTCGCATCCGACGATCCTGCCGTCTCTGTCCGCGATAGGCTGCAGATAAGGTCTGATCTCACGGTTCTTAATGGCATCTGAGAGCTGTGAGGCGATCTCCTGATTCCACAATATCTCGTTACGCAGATTCTCGTCATAGAAAGCGACAACGGCAGTCTCGTCATTCTCAATCGCTGAGAGCGCGATCCTTGCATTGGTAAACATCTCATCAACATCGGTATCATCGTTATCAACTTCATATACACCGATCTGTGCCTGAATGGGATATCTTGCCTTGCCCTTCTTGATCGTCAGACGGGAGAGATCGTTATCAATATCCATGTCCTCGAACTCTTCCTTTGGCATAAGCACTCCGAAGTCGGCAACTCCGATCCTTCCGTATACGCACTTATCGGAGAACAAGCTCTTCTTCTTGTCAGCATAATTCCTGACAGCATAATCGCCGAACTCGTTTCCGAAGATATCCTTTACCATCTTGAAGCTCTTAATGTTGATGTAAAGGATCACATATCTTGTATTCTTATGTGCCACAAGATTCTGCTTGATCAGTTTATACATATGATCCTTTGTATAAAGACCTGTGAGTTTATCGTGTGTGGCCTCGAAAAGGTCCTTCCTCAACTTAAGCTGTTCTTCCGTAATATCACTGATCTTCAGGTAGTATCCCGTGATCTTGCCCTTGCCGTTTGTAACGTCGTGATTCTCAAGACGGTAATACTTAAGGCTGTCACCGCCTCCGGTAATGTGCTGTTCAGTCCAGTTTGCCATGCGCAACTCGGTATTGAACAAGTACTCGAGAAGTTCGCGCGCATTCTCGCAGTTATTCTCCTGAACACCTGCCATGAGACAACCTGCCTGATTAACCCAGATGCAACGGCCTCTCGGCGAGAAGATAAAGCATGCATCTGAACTGTTCGAGATGATCTCCGAAAGCATTCTGTCAAGAAGTCTGAGCGGTCTGTATTCAAGTCCGAAATAGTAAGCAGCGACTCCGAAAACACCGAATCCGAGCATTGAAAGGTTGATCGGATCATCAGCAATCAAACAAACGGTCTCAACTGCGCCGACAACGATCAATATTGAAAGGATTATCGAATACTTCTCCCTGTAAAGTCGCGAGGTCTTTGCCGTTGCAATGGAGAAAACGATTATCAGCGATACAAATACGGCAAAGACATTCACTCTGTGTATCAACAATCCGATAAGCGGTCTTGCACTGTAGCAGATCGTTCCTTCGCTATTCTTCTCGACAAGAGTAAACGCATGCTTTGTCACAATGCTGGCCAGAAGCTGAACTATATCAAGACCCAGGATGACGGAATAGATCGCTATTATCTTCTTCTGTGCCGGCTTATTCTCTCTGGCACTGGCACAATAGGCTTCGGAAAACTTCATTACTTCAACCAGCGCAAAGTCCATTCCTATGAAATAGACATAATATCCGACCATAGCCAGATTCTCATTCTCAGAGAAAATGATCGCGATATTTCCTATGATCGGGAGCATAAGGGCTATGTTAAGCATTGAGACCGGCTTACCCATTTCCTTACTGTAAAGCCGTCTGGAATTAACAGAACATGTGAGCAGCACAACAAGCACTACTATAAGTATTCCGGAAATAACGAGTCTAGAGAACATAATCGCACCTCAAGCGCCAGCAGGGATCACAATTCGTCCGATAGTACATCTAGAGTATACTCGCTATTTTGTCAGATGTATAGCATAAATGTATAATTTTTGGTTTACTTAAACTAATTGGTTGATAAATGCCCGAAAACGTCTTGTTTCATTACGTTTTCGGGCTGTTTGTGCTACATTTTCACTTCGTAATCGGCAACTGATTCCGAGAAAACGCGGTCATGTTCAACGAACAGCATCGTTACCTCGCTGTCTTTGACCAGACGCTCGATCTCCTGTCGCATATAAACATCTATGTAATTAAGGGGCTCATCCCACAGATAGAGGTCGGCTTGCTCGCAAAGACTTAAAGCGATCATGACGAATTTCTTCTGACCGAGAGACAGAGCCGATACGTCACGATAGAGCATCTCCTTGGTAAATCCCATCTTGATCAGGATCGTCGAGAATTGAGTCTTATCGACGCCGCGCTCTGCCGCTATGTCATAGAGCGATCCGATCAATGAAGAGGTATCCTGTCCGACATAAGAGATCTTAAGACCCGGTGCGACATAGATATCACCCGTTGCGGTAATACCCTCATCCTCTCCCAATCCGGCAAGATATTTGATCAGCGTGCTCTTGCCGCAGCCGTTCTTTCCGACAAGCGAGATCTTGTCACCACACTCGATCGCAAGATCAAATCCTTCGATGATCGGTTCATCGTAACGCATCAGAGTCATGTTCCTGATGATTACCGGTGATCTGTTGTGGTGTTCGGTTCCGATCATCTTAAGCTTCTCCGAACGTTCGAGATCTTTAAGAAGGCCCTGCTTCTCTTCGAGCTTACGCTCGTTACGTTTCTCGAGGTTCTTCGATAAGGACATCAGCTTGGCTGACTTGGATCCTTCGTATGCACGTCTCAGATGATTCTCGGCTGACTTGGCAGAATTGGCCCGGCTTTTCGAGCTCTCAGCCTTAGCCGACCACTGTGCATTCTTCTTCATGGCGGCATCGATCGAAGACATCTCTTTTCTTATCTGAGCGTTCCTGGAACGTTCACTTTCCATGCGCTGCTCGTTGTTCTCCCACCACACGGAATAGCTCGCTCCGACAAGCTCCAATCCGGTCTTGGTAATGACCAGCGTGTGGTCGGTACAACGATCAAGGAAGGCTCTGTCGTGCGATATCAGAATGAATCCGTCTTTGGACGACAGATAGTCGGCAACAACTTCTCTTCCCTGCCTGTCCAGGTGATTTGTCGGCTCGTCGATCAGCGGATATGTGTTATCAGCCGCGAAAAGGTTGGCCAGCATGAGCTTGGTCCTCTCACCGCCCGATAATGTCTCCATCGGTCTCCACATAATGTCGGGATCGGCGCCCATGAGACCGAGTTCTTTACGAACTTTCCAATCCTCATTCTCAGGAAGCTCTGTCATTGGGAACAGTATCGTATCCGGCACGCCGCTTATGGTCCCGCCGTACGGGAGCTCGCCGCGGAGAAGCTTGAAGAACGTTGTCTTGCCGCGTCCGTTGCGTCCTGCCAAAGCAAGCTTCCAGCTTGTATCAAGAGTGATCGTAACTCCTTCGAAGAGCATGCTCTCCGAACCATCGTATCCGAATGTTAAGTTGTTGATATTAATTACTGGCATATGATTCCTTTCTTGAAATCCTCTGCCGGATAAATCAAAAGCCGCGACAACAGTAGCGGCCGCGGCTTAATAAATTCGTAAATATGAACACACAAAAAAGACTTATCCGCGAGGCAGTTTATAAACTTCAGCAGATCGTCTTTCTCATCGGTGTTCCTCCTGTCGGATCATTTGCTGTGATAATACAGCAGCAGTCAAGGTGCGTCAAGTCAAATGTGATTCCTTAAAGTATGCAAGACCGACAGAAACACCTTCTTTCCTTGTGTTAATATATTCAGGATAGTAAGAAGATGACCGGTTTGGTTTCATCATGAGATCGGAAAGAGCCATATATGTACTCAAAACGAGATTGGTTATTCGCTGCATTGGCGGCATTGATAGTGTTGATCGTCGGAGCTTGCACACTTACGACGGGACTGTTGTCATGGGGTGACGATTCTGCAGCCTACATCACCGAAGGGATTGCCATTGTTGACGGTTCTTTTGAGGAACAGGCCAAAATAAACTACTACTACCATCCCTCCGATATGCCTGATGAAGCAATGGAATCCGAACAATTAGTATATGCATGGGGCTATCCGTTAATGGAAGCTCTGATATATAAGGCTGCCGGCTTCAGTTACGATAACATCATCTTGTACAAATTGCCGTTATTACTCAGCATATCGTTGACTGCCGGTGTACTGGTGTTATTCTTCCGCAGAAGGTTTTCGCTTACTATCTCGTTCGCACTTGCCGTTATATTCACGATGAGCGGCGGTCTCATCATGGCGATCAACGTTCTGTATTCCGATCTGCCGTTCCTGTTCTTGACCGTTCTTTCATTCTTCCTGATGGAATATATGGTCGATCGTGCAAAAAACGGCAAGCAGATCTACATTACCGGGATCATCTACGGCATTACCCTCTGGCTGACATATGAGACGCGTTTAAGCGGCAGTTCCGTATGTATTTTTGCATTTGCGGGTAATGTAATTGCCATTATCTGCAAGGATAAGGATAAGCTAAGATCAGCCTGGAAACAGCTCCTTCCTTACCTCTATGCGATCATGCTGATATTTATCTCAGAACGATTTCTCCTGGCACCTGCAACATCCAACTTCAGTGACATAGGCATCTCCAAAGAGATGGTTATCAGTAACGCCGTCTACTACTACGAGCTCACTTTGTTATACTTGAATTCGATCTTCTACGGCATTAAGGGTATCGGACTCTTCAGCCTGATATTATCCGCATTGGGCTTCATCAGATATTCGATTAAAAGAGAGAATCTTCATATCAGTATATTCCTGGAAGGAACCTTAGGTGTCGTGATCTCTCTCCCCTATCTTCAGGGACTGCGCTACCTCTACAACATTCTTCCGTTCATTCTGATGTATTCCGCATATGGAGTAAAATTCATTGCGCACCTGCTCGTAAAGCTCTATGCATATTTGTCAAAGAACTCGAAAAACAGTGCGGAAGAAAATGCCGAGAAGATCTCCGCAAACAGCTCCGGTAAGAGCACTGCACCTTTCTCCAAAAGCTGCTCCCGTTGGAAAACAGGTCTGCTCGTTGCAACATCTTTTGTTCTCATAGTTCTTTCCATCATCAAACCGGCCATGAATGCGATCTCCAACCTCAAAACATGGGGAATAAAGTCAAATGAAGACGTTTATTCAGAAGCTGCGATCGAAGTCTACCAATACATTAAAACTGAGGTTCCGCAAGACAGTATTATCTCTTTTGATAAGCCTCGCGCTCTGTATCTGAACACCGGTCATGTGAGTTTTAAGAACGGCTTCAATGGTCACGTTCTGTCTGAAGCCGATTACTATCTGGAGTATAAATACGGCTTCCCGGAACATTTTGAATTCAACATTGATACCGTTCCTCACGAAGTAGTATTCGACAACGAAGTCTTTACGTTATACCACTTAGCTTGATCGCAAGCACTGCCTGTAACTGCGTAATACATTCGTAATTCTATTCACTCATTCCTCACTCACTCTTCACTCAGAGTTCACGCATATGAGATCGGGATGAGAGCTATACTACGGGTGGCATAAGGAAGCGCTGTTCTGAAAACGGGATTTGCGCCAAAGAAGAAACAGCGCTTCCAAATGTGCCGGTAAACTGTTACGAAAGATAAATACCTTTACCGATATGATCGCGAGTAAGAACAGCTGATACTTTGCCATGCGTTGCATGGCTTTTACTCGCTTTGAACTCTTCTCTTTCCAAATACGGATCCGCATACTTACGGCGTGATGTTTTCGATGCCTTCACGTACGCCGATGTGTCAGTCAACACCCGCAAATATGCTATAATTAATACTGTTTGGCGATCGTCCAAACAAATGAGGATAGATTATCGGAGAGCGTAAGATGGAGAACAATAATTCCGCGCCCAACATCACTACGGTAAATGTACGACAGACACAGGTTCAAAACGACAATAAATGTCCGTCCTGCGGTGCTACTCTGGCATACGATCCGTTAACGGGCAATCTCGTTTGCAATTTCTGCGGTACTTCAGTTCGCTTCGATTCCGCCTATGCGGAGCCGGAGCTCGGTTACACATTAACGGAACTTCAGAACATTGCCGGCAAGAATATATGGCAGACAACAAGCAAGCTCATCACGTGCGGCTCCTGCGGCGGTCAGTTTGTTGCCGACCCGAGTTCGATCTCCGGTCTTTGCCCGTTCTGCGGCTCTAACTCGGTTACCCAGTCAGACGTAAACGGCACTCCCGAACCGACCGGAGTGGTACCTTTCGCGATCGACAAGGCATCGGCACAGGTTATGCTTAAGCAGTGGCTCTCTCAATGCAGAAACGTTGCCGCCGATGTTGCACAGAACACTCAATTCAGCGATCTTGAAGGAGTTTATGTTCCTTACTGGATCTTCTCATGCGATACGACTGCCTCTTACAAGGGACAATTCGGCATAAACCGCGGCTGCGGCGAAGATTCTTATGTCGAGTGGCACAAATCGTCAGGTGTAACTTCACACCGGTTCAAAGATCTTACCGTCATTGCTTCCAACCGTTTGGCAAACGATTACTACTGGAAAAACATCTCCAGTTTTAACTTCGATTTTGCACAGAAATTCAATCCGAATCTTCTCGCCGGTTTCTGGGCGGAAAGCTACTCGATAGACGGCACACAAGCTTGGCAGACAGCCATGAACAAGATCTATGAGACGATCAAGGAGGATATCAAGGCACGTGAGATCGCTGACCACGTAGACAAGCTCGAGATGAATCCCTCTGCTTCCAACGTCCATGCAAAATATGTCCTTGCGCCGATATGGATCACTTCCTTCAAATACAAGAATAAGATCTATCGTACGCTCATCAACGGACAGACAGGCAAGATAAGCGGTGACTGGCCGAGAAGATTCCCCAAGGCTCTTCTCATCGTGCTCATCATCGTCTTGGCTTATATTGGATTGATGCTGACCGGCGGTTTACTCAGCTGCGTCGTGGCTGCACTCGGAGCCTGATCGGAAGATCCTTCCGGACACTGACACTGCTTATCTGTTATTCTTCGCGGTATAGGTCCAGACGGAATATCTCTGCGGTACCTTGTGAATGTAATGACCGTCCACACGGTAGATATACTCCTGCTTCTCAAGAGTCCATCCGTTCCTTCCGTTAATATAAAAACCGCTCTGGATATCGACATAATAGTAGAGCTTGATGTCATGCGTCAGCGTCTCTTCGAGAAGCTCGACAAAACAGATAAATGCTCCGGTATCCATCGGTCTGTACATGTAGAGTACATTGTAATCATTGTAATCAAGTCCGAAAGCATCACCTTCTATTATCTCTACATTCGGATACGATTTTGTCCATTCACGGGCAACGGCCGCAACCTCAGGATTGATCTCGATGCCGGTGATCTTGCAGTTGTATCCGTGACTTAACAGATATGCGATCGCACGTCCTTTGCCGCATCCGATATCTATGATGGAATCATCAGGCGATAACTTCAGATCTTGCAGAACGATATCAAGTCCGAGATAGGGTGCCGATTGACTTCCGGTCGCACCGAACTCCTCTTCAAAGGGAGTCGGAACAAACTTTCCGAGCTCTCTTCCGCAAAACTCCTTATCGCGCTTGATATCGCGTTTACAGGAGAAATAAAAGGAAAGATTTACGAATGGATTGATCATTAATTAGCACCCGAGGACTGTTCGCAGCGGCGAAGATTCATATCTTCCTATCTCTATCGGTCTCCTTCAACTCCGTGATAATTCTCTTCTGAAGCCGCAAGTTCCGCAGGGTGCTTCAGCACCCGAGGACTGTTCGCAGCGGCGAAGAACAGAGAATTATCACAACCATTTTTTCTTCTTAAAGAACAACAGACTTCCTATAACGATCACTACACTCACAATGATTACTACCGGATAGCCCCACTCCCATTCGATCTCCGGCATGTAGCGGAAGTTCATGCCGTACCATCCGACGATGAGAGTAAGAGGCATGAAGATCGTAGTTACTACCGTGAGGACCGTCATGATGCGGTTCTGCTTGATGTCGAGATGAGCTTTGTAAAGGTCTCGCAGCTGCATCGTATAGTCGCGCAAAGACATCGATGTATCACGAAGTCTTGAAGCACGGCTGATAAAAAGCCTGAAGTATCTGAGGTTGTCGATATCAAAGAAATTGTTCTCATTCTCTTCGAATTCCTGAGCCAGATCCATCAGCTGTTCGTAGTGAATGCGGAGATAACGAATGTCATTGCGGATATCATTGAGGCGGCCTGACGGAAGATTCTCGTCACCGTCGATTATCGCCTGTTCCATTGAATCAAGTTCATCTTCGTACTTCTCCATGAGGCGGAGATCGTCCTTGACGATCTGATCCATGAAGTCGTAAAGGAAACGTTCAAGGCTCGGGAACTTCCATTTCTTTGTGCGCTGAATACCCTTGATGATCTTCAGGGCACTGTCGCCGTCATCAATGAAGATGACGCCCTTCTCGTCAAGAACAAAAGCAAACTGGAAATCTTCTCCCGAAGGGTTGTTCCTGTCCGGAATGCTGAATGTACCAGTGAGTGAGTCGTAGTTAACATCCGCTTTGGTCATGAATATCTCAGGCACTTCCTGCTCGATATCGATTCCCACCTCGAAGCTGTCTCCCGTGAGCTTCCACTCCTCATTCGTCAGCACGGCAACATATTGCTTGCCCGAACCTTTAATACTCTCGCGGGTTACCTCTCTAAGTCTGTCTTCGATCACATAGAACATTCAGTCCACCCCCTCACGTATTCTTTGGAAAAACCTCTAACATTATACTATTTGTTGAGGTTAAGGTAATTCGTTTTCGAGGACAATTCGAAAAGAAGAAACGATCACAAAAAAGAATTATTCTCGAGCTTCTCCGACGTAAGCATACTGTCTTCCGATCCTCTGCTCCGGTCTGAGGTCGACCAGATACAGGAAGGCCAGGAAGCACCACTCCAAAGGCTTCATCAGGTAATATGTGAGGTCTGCCCTCAGAGGAGTCGTGATCTTGCGCGACAGCGGATAGCCGTGCGTATCGTATTCGTGACGGATCCATCTGTGGAACTTCGGAAACTTCTCCTGAATTACTTCTTCGAACGCGTTTGCGATGCAAAGCTGTCTGTTGACCACTATCGTCCCGCCTCTTCTGGTACCGAGACGCAGAGGCTTAACGACCTTCTTGTGACCGCCTGCGGCAACCGTGCAAAGATAGTGTCCGTCTATCGGCGCCGGCGGTATCTGCTGTGAGAATGTCCAGTCGGCGGTATCGGTAAAGGCCTTGATCGGTGCATCCAATCCCTGACCCATCAGAACGCATATTATCTCTATGATCGCTACGAGAATAAAGAAGACGACGAAGACAACAATGGTGTACTTTGACAATGTGTCGATCTTATCAAAAAACTTCGCTATGCCTTTGTGCTGTTCAAGTTTGTCTTTCCGCTCCTTTGCAAGCGCAACCTGCGCCTTCATATGGCGGCAGACAACGCGAGCCGAGAGAAGCGTGATGTTGAAGTGATAGCACAAGAAGAAAAGCAACGCGATGTCGGCATTTTTCGAGATGTGAATAAAGAACACCATTTGAACGATATTGAGCAGTATCAGCGAGGCAGTCGACAATACGGAGATCAACGGAGGCAGCTTCTGAGGTTTGAAATACAACAGAATGAAGTAGCCGATAATTCCCGGCACTAAGAACCAGGCCATCCACCAATACTCAGACGAGATCGGGTAGTGGAGCTGAAGATCAGTGATCACTTCATACCAGTCTCCTGCCAAGTCGAGAAGCGATAATGCTATCGCATAGTATACTCCGCCTAATAAAACGGTGATCGTAGACATCACTCTGTCAAGCTTCGGCTTCTTAAGAAAGCTGTTAACGATATTCCAGACTGTAAGAAAGAGCGGAATAACAATGAGCAAAACAGCGAGCAGGATATAAAGAAGGATACCGGCTGTTGATCTGAATATCTCGTTCATTTATGCCCCCCCCGGTCAGATCATGGCCTGATAGATCTTGGTGCAATCATTCTCATCAAGAGTAACAAAGCCGGAGATAGAACCCGTACGTCCGTCACCATAGCAAAGGTTCTTAACGAGAACAGGAATGTCTTCCTCCTTACCGCCAAGCTCACCTAATGTTGAAGGCATGCCGATGGAGATGAGAAAATCACGGAAAGCATTGATGCCCTCTTCAGCCGTCTCCTTACCCCAGACTCTCTGAGCTGCCTGAGTAAAACGCGCTTCGTCGTGATCCATTACATACTTAAAAACAGCAGGCATCGTAACTGCAAGTCCAGCACCGTGTGCACAATCGTAAAGTGCAGAGAGCTCATGCTCGATGTTGTGGCTGTTCCAGTCCTGTGATCTGCCGACACCGCATGAATTCGTGTGAGCCATCGTACCTGCCCACATGATGTTTGCGCGAGCCTCATAGTTGTTCGGATCAGCAATAACCTTCGGACCTTCATTCTTCATCGTGATAAGGAGCGCCTCGATAAGGCGGTCGGTTACTTCAACGTCCTTTGTGTTTGTAAGATAACGCTCATAAAGATGAGCCATGATGTCGGTAATTCCGCAAGCTGTCTGATATGCGGGAAGTGTCTGTGTGAGCTCGGGATTCAGGATGCTGAACTTAGGTCTGATGCCCTCACCGCTCGCACCTCTCTTGAACATGCCCTCTTCTTTGGTAATGACTGAGTCGCCTGAACCCTCACTGCCTGCAGCAGCGATCGTCAGAACGGTACCTACCGGAAGAGCAGTATCGATCGGCTTGCCGCAGTAGAAATCCCAGAAATCGCCGTCGTAAACAACGCCTGCTGCGATCGCCTTGGAAGAATCGATCGAGCTTCCGCCGCCTACTGCAAGAATGAAATCGACGCCTTCCTTACGGCAGAGGTCGATGCCCTCATAAACAAGACCGCTCCTCGGATTCGGCTTAACGCCGCCGAGTTCAATATAGGGAATATTCTCAGCATCGAGAGATGCCTTTACTCTGTCTAAAAGTCCCGAACGGATGACGCTTCCGCCGCCGAAGTGGAGGAGAACTTTGCTTCCGCCGTAAGCCTTGACCAACTTACCTGCTTCATTCTCGGCGCCCTTGCCGAAAACAAACTTTGTAGGTGAATAGAATGTAAAATTTTCCATGAGATAACCCTCCTGATAATTGCTTCGTGAGTTTACTTTATGCTTGCGACCGCTTCTTCAAGCGTCATTCCCGCAAATTCCTGTGCGCGGAAGATCTGACCGTTAACATCGTCATCAACAAATGCTCCGACGACAACACCCGGTATTGCACTCTCGGGTGCGTTGGGCGCATTGGGTCCTCCGAGATCGGTCCTGCACCAGCCCGGATCGGTAAGATTCATGGTTACGCCGGTTCCGTTAAGACGTGAAGCCATGTCTCTTGTGATCTTATCAAGTGCCGCTTTAGCAGCCGAATAGCCTGCCTGTTCAGGCTCCTTGTCGATCCCGCTCGTGGTATTTACGATGCGGCCGTAACCGCGTTCGATCATCTTGGGAAGATAGTGATAGCAGATCATAGCCGGAGCTATCGTATTGATGTTGAAGCTTACGGTGAAATCTTCCGGCGGAGTATTGCAATACTCTGTCCTGTATGCGATCTGAAGACCGGCATTATTGAGGATGACATCAACCTGCACACCGAGTGCATCGATCTCTTCGAGCATCTGCTGTACCGAAGGAATATCGTTCAGATCAGCTGCAACCGAATGGCACTCAAGTCCCATTGCCTTGAATTCTTCCTCAAGTGCTTTGGTGTGCTCCGTATCTCTGCTGTGAAGGATAAGATTGCAACCCTGTCCGGCCATCGTCTTTGCCGCGAGCCTTCCGAGACCGCGCGCTGCACCGGTAATAAGCACCCACTTACCTTTAAGATCCTGCATGGTTTTAGACCTCCGTTTTCGAGAGACTCCGCGAAAATTATATCAATCCGAATAGATCCAAAATATCGAATTTAAGTTTGTTTTTGTGGCAATCGGGTGCATGCCGGAAGAACCCGCCATCAAAACCGCTGATTCTCACCTTATCGATTTCGATGCGTTGATGTAAAATATGATGGAAAGTATCAAAATTTTGTGATTTTTTCTGAGGAGGAGAGATCTATGTTCAGTGCCAAACCATTCGTTGAGTCCAACATCGGAGACGAGTTCTGGATCAAGTCGTCTGAGAAAGAAATGACAGATTATTCCGAGAAACTGAAAAAATCATGCATGCGCGCAAGAGATATCTCGATCGTATCGCTGGCATTGATCACTTTTATGTTCATCTTACTTGTCTTAGGTCTTGCTCTGGGAGGCTCGCCAAGCGAAAACACTGATTCACTGAAAGCAATAATACTTTGTGCGCTCGTTCTCCCGGTCTGGTTTGTATTCTCATCCGTTCAGCTCAAAGACGCTCTTCGATACATCCGTAAGGCAAATGAACACAGGTTCAAGATCAGCCATGTTCAGATCACCGCCTTAACCACTGAAAATGTTGAAGGTAACAACCGCATATTTGTTTACATGAATTCGCTTGACCGTCAAGGTGCCGGCGCGAGGATCGCCATCAAAGAAGCAATGAGAAGACGTCTTCAGACCGGACTTACCGGTGTTATGGTCATGGTCGAAGATGAATCCGTCAAACTTGACTTTGACCCTTTCTGGTTTTTCCCGAGCGAGTTGTTCGGCAGTTCCGGTGTCAACGGACAAACAGCTGCAATCGTATTCGAGAAAGCTGATGAGCAGGCTCAGACCGCCATCATCAATTCCTGCAATAAGAAGTACCGTCCATCTCTTATCACTAACCTGATAATGCTGCTCCCGCTCACGCTGAGCTTCGTATTATTTGTGATGAACGCTATCGCGCCGGATAGATTCCGTCCGTTTCTGATCTTGACGATCTTCATGTATTTCCCCGTTTACTTTATCTTTCTCATCAAGTTCACACGCAAAGCCACCGGACATAACAACCTTATCCTCCTGTATGCGATACTTCTCGTGGCAATGAACTTGCTTATGGTCTTTGCGATCAAGCCGAATACCTTTGCGACTGAGATCCGCATCGCCATGCTGGCAGCAGCTTACCTCTCGAACCTGGTACTGGTCTTCCTGCTCGAGAAAGAATACATCGACCTTCTCCGTGAACTCAAAAACAATCGCTTTAAAACATCACGCGTCATGGTCATCAAAAGGATCGCAGATGAGCCTCTCTCCGTTAGTTTATCTTCAGCAAGAAAATACCGCTGTGTTCTGAGCACCCCTTCAGGCGCATATGATGAGATCTCTATCTCCGACTCCCAATTCAGGCACCTGAAAGACGGCGATGCAGGTTACCTTGTACTCTTTGATAAGAATCAGAACAAGGTGCTCTTCGAAGACGCGTAAGCGCGTAAGTAAGATCAGGTCTGTTGTTGTGGCAGACAGGAATTCATACTATGTCGGCGCTCTATGTCGGCGCTCCGGTCCCAGATTGGCCGTTGTATCTGAAATCACTTGAAAATTAAATTCCAGATAAAAATTGTATCTGAAACCTCGAAAATCACGTATCTCAGATACATTTGCATCACTTCTTCAGGTCAAATGTATCTGGAATTCAGGATTTTTCTTGTCTCAGATACAAAATGTATCTGAAACTGCTCAAATATAAATTTCCAGATAAAAAATGTATCTGAAACTTAGATAATCACACTTCTCAGATACATTAGCATCACTTCTCCGGTTCAAATGTATCAGGAATTCCGGATTCTACTCATCACAGATAAAAAGCACCCGAAAGAGCTTTTCTCCCCCCCCAAAAAACTAAAGGGCTGTCCCCGGGCGGCACTTAACCGCTACAAGGGACAACCCTAATAATTCAACTCAAGACCGCTGTCAGCGGCAGCACAACATATCAGTCATCAAGAGACTTATTTGTTGCCTTAGCGTAGATCTCTTCTACTTCCTTGCCCGGAGCCTTTGTTGCAAGAGTAACAATGACAGAGACAACGAGACCGAAGATGAAGCCGGGAACGATCTCGTAAATACCGGTAGCTGCGATGGCAGGCTCGGAGATGATCGTGTTTGTGCAGAGGAGGAGCCAAGCGATGTCGGCAACTGCACCTGCAATGATTCCGGCAACTGCGCCCTGATAGTTAAAGCGCTTCCAGAACAGAGAGAGGATAACGACAGGACCGAAGGCTGCACCGAACAGACCCCATGCGTTCTCAACCATGTTCATGATGTCGGCAGCCCATGAGTCTTTGTTATCGAGACCCTGAACAGCGATAATGAATGCTACAACGGCAACAACCAAAACTACGATACGGCCGAGCCAGAGCATCTCCTTATCCGTAGCCTTATCCTTACGGATCAAGGGTTTGTAGATATCACTTGTAAATGCCGAAGAAGCAACGAGGAGCTGTGAGTCGGCAGTGGACATTGCAGCGGCAATGATGGCTGACAGAAGGATTCCTGCGATGAAGCCCGGGAAGATATCACCTACGACAGTGATAAAGATGTTAGCCTTGTCTGAAGGCAGGAGCTTAGCTGCGAGAGCTTCACCGGTGGAGAGAATGTAGGTTCTTCCGAAGAAAGCAATGAGGGAAGCTGCTGCAAGAGTCAGGATAACCCAGAAGATGGCAACAGTTGCTGATTTCTTGATCTGGGAAGGCTTCTCGATGGACATGAATCGAACGAGAATGTGAGGCATGCCGAAGTAGCCGAGACCCCAGCCCAAGCCTGTTACGATCTCCTGCCAGGGTGCTGCAAAAGGATTCGTTCCGAATGAGCTTACACCATCGGCAAATGCACCGTAGTAAGAAGAATCGAAGTTACCTGAAGCCTTCATGGCGATCGGTACTGCAAGAAGAGCAACGAGCATCATGAGACCCTGGAAAAAGTCTGTCCAGCATACTGCCTTGTAACCGCCAAGGAATGTATAGATGAGAATGAGTACTGCAAAGATGATCATCGCGAGGTGCTGATGATCGGCAAACCAGGGCAGTACGGAAGTGAATACGGCAGTGCCTGCAACGAATGCGGAAGCAACGTATACCGTGAAGCTGATGAGGAAGATGATCGCGCATACAACCTTCAATACCGAACTCTGGCTCGCGAATCTGTTTGTAAGATACTGAGGAAGAGTGATCGAGTCGTTGGATGCCTTTGAGAAACGGCGAAGTCTTGTAGCTACGAAGAGCCAGTTAGCAATGGTTCCGAGTCCGAGACCGATACCGATCCAAACCTGTCCCATGCCGGCTGCGAAAATCGCGCCCGGGAAACCCATCAGGAGCCAGCCGCTCATGTCCGATGCCTGCGCACTCATCGCAGTAACAAAAGGACCCATCTGTCTGCCGCCTAAGAAATACTCTTTTTCGTCAGCATTCCTACTCTTCAGGAAGAAATAGATACCGATGGCAAGAAGGACGACGAAATAGAGTATGAAAGCAATGATTTTGTCCATAACATACTCCTTTAATTAGTCATAACTTTCGTATTATAGCAGAGCAATGTAGTTAACTAAAGTGATATTTTCGCGCGCATATAATATGCGTAAATACGCAAAACAGTCTCTTCACGTTTTTCTTTGGTCCTTGAAAATCACGCAGAACATCACGCAGTAGCGTGAGGTTTAGCGTGAGATTTGGCTTAAAGTGACAGAAAGTCACGCTGAACCAACGCGATTTCATATTCTTATC
>JAKSRD010000008.1 GCA_024403795.1 Saccharofermentans sp. | reverse complement strand
AGACAGCCCCTGATGAATCGAACTTTAAGTCTGCGATCAGATCTTCTGTGTGATCTTTGCAGCCTTGCCCTGACGATCGCGGAGATAATAGAGCTTTGCTCTTCTGATCTTACCCTTACGAATAACATCGATATGATCGATCTTGGGTGAGTTTACAGGGAGAATTCTCTCAACGCCGATACCATAAGATACACGACGAATTGTAATTGTCTCAGAAAGGCCTGAACCTTTTCTTGCGATGACATAGCCTTCGAATACCTGAATACGCTCCTTAGAACCTTCCTTGATAAGGAGGTGAGCCTTTACGAAGTCTCCGACTTCTACTTCAGGGTACTGGTTGCGAATATTCTCGCTCTCGATGACTTTAACTAAATCCATATTGTTTGTTTCCTCACTTTCCTGCAGATGTTCTTGCCTGGATATGGCAGAGGACCATCCTGATAACCGTGAAAGTTTAACACATGCCTCTTTCAAAGGCAAGCATTTTGGCCCAATCACTTTCAGATATATTCAATTTATCCAGCATATCCGGTCTGCTGTGCCATGTATCGACCAGAGCAGCGATACGATTATACTCAGCTATTGCCGCATCATTACCGTTCTTCAGCACTTCCGGCACTTCCTTTCCATGCCATACCGGAGGCTTCGTATACTGGGGTGCTTCGAGCATTCCGTCAGTATGGGACTCATTCGTGTAAGCTTCCTCGTTGGGAAGCACACCGGGCACCAGTCTTGCGACAGCATCGATCACAACGATCGCCGCGGTCTCGCCGCCCGTCAGAACATAATCTCCGATGGAGATCTCCTCGTCGCAGATCTCGTCGATGACACGCGCATCAATACCTTCATAGTGACCGCAGACAATAAGGATGTCATCGTATTTGGCCAGTTCATGTGCCTTTGCCTCATCGAAAACCTTTCCCTTCGGCGACATATAGACCGTATGTGGTTTCTTGCCGCCGCAAAGTTCGCAGGCTTTCTCATACGCACCGTAAACCGGTTCCGGACGGATCATCATGCCCGTGCCGCCTCCGTATATCGTGTCATCGATACGGCCGTAATTATTTGGCGCAAAATCTCTCATCTGTATACATTCCAAAGAGATCGCACCTTTTGCTATCCCGCGTCCGGTAATACTCGTATTAAGGTACGTTGATACCTGTTCCGGGAATAATGTAGCTACATAAAAATTCACCATAAGCTTCCTTACAAAGACCTTATCCGATATCGATCTGTCTCTACTCCTTTGATGAGACCTCTACAGCGCCTTTATTGTCGACCTTAATGGCCGTACCGCAGAAATCACAGTAGTTGACAGTTCCTTTTCGAATCTTATTCGCCGTTGACCCGCAGTTCGGACAGGTTACGGCTACAAACTCTTTCTCGATAGCATCATTGTATTTCTGAGTATTGAGCTCTGTCATCTTCTTATCTGCCTCAGCTCTGGCCTGCTTTGCCTTCTGCTGTGCAACGGCAACCTTACGCTTCTTGACGATGGAAGCCGTGATGATAAGGCCGATCACTGCAATGATTGCTACGACTACAATAACGCCGATCTGCTTCCAAGTGAGCTGCTTTGTCATCATACGTTCCGAAGATTTGACAAATGCTTCCCTGAAGAACTCGCCCTCATTAAGATCATCATTGGTATAGTAGTAATCCACATAGTCCAGCATGATCTCCCTTGCCTGCTCATCTAAGACCTGAGTCTCGGCATCATAACCGGGCAAAACAGTGCAGACATAGTTGCTCGAAGCATTCGGATACTCCTTAAAAATGATCAGGACATGGCCTTCGTCATCACCGAACATCGCTTTGTATGTCTCTTCAGCCAGTTCATCGATATTGCCGCCGTCTTCATACTGTGAACCGATATCTTCACCGGTTATCCAAAGATAAGGCTGTACACCCGTATTCTCGTAGAAAGTCTTAAGACCGAGCTCAAGTTCTGCCTCTTCACCGGGCTCATCGATCCAGTCGCCCCAGTCATCTCGGTACCATTCATCGATCACTTCACATTTTGTTGCCGGCAATGGTTCTCTCTGTATGGTAGAACGTTCAAGTGTAAAAATGCTTACTTCCCCGCCCATAGCATAGAAAATACCTACAAACACAAATATGAAAGAAAAAAACACAACGCCGAGACATCCGCCGGATGAACCGCTTCCGCCGCTGTAGTTGCTGCTTCCGGATCTATGCGAATATGAAGAAGATGATGCATGATGTGAAGAGCTGCCCGCACTATGTGAATGACTGCTCGAATGATGCGAACTTGAGTGAGAACTTCCGCCTCCGCCGCCTCTTCCCATAATTAATCCTCCCTGTTTTGCTTTCCCAAGCACTTATTCCAATTGAGATATTATCACAGACTCATACCGTCCACAATCAAAAAACAGGGACAATAACAACTAAAGCATCCACCGGGGCAGACTAAAAAATCGAATAAAAGCAGTTCTAATCGTAGAGTTCGTACAGACCTTCGGGCAATCTGCACTTAATACTGCCGCCTTCGACATCGACTTCATAACAATATACTTTAACGAAAGGAACCAAAAGGTTCTTTTTTGAATCACGCTTTATCTCAAGCGTGAACTGAGAACCGGTCGCAAAACAATCTATAACCGTACCGAGATCTCCGCGTTCGTCATCAACAACTTTGAGACCGATGAGATCTGCAATGTAATAATTATCCTTCTTAAGTTTGACGGCATTCTCTCTGTCTACGGCAATAAATCTGCCATGCAGGAGTTCCGCCTTATCCCTATCCGCTATTCCGTCAAACTTGACGAGAGCATTACCTCTGTCGAGTCTTGAAGAAACGCATACAAAATCTTCGGGCTTTTCCAGATTCGGCCCGCACAAATAACATTCCTTAAGTTTAAGGAAACGGCGCGCGTCGTCCGTTAAGGGAAATACCTTGACTTCCCCGCGGACGCCGTGCGCGCCGATAATCTTTCCGATAATGATGAGTTTTTCCAAAGGAATCAGCCTACTATATCGACTATAACGCGCTTACCTTCCTTGAGGTACTTAGCTTTCATTATGGAACGGATAGCCTGAGCTCTTTTACCGTTCTTTCCGATAATCTTTCCTGTATCCTCAGGAGCTACGGACAGCTCAAAAACAACTGTGTTGCCACGCTCTGTCTTCTTTACATTTACCTCATCAGGGTTGCTGACAAGTTCTTTGGCGATATATACCAATAAATCGTCCATATAAAGCTCTCCTTCCTAAAAATCTTGAGATCAAATGACTTATATCAGATGATGCCCTGCTTATTAAGAAGAGACTTTACTGTATCTGTGGGCTGAGCGCCGTTAGCGATCCACTTCTTTGCTGCCTCACCGTCGATGTTGATGCTGTCTGTCTCCTTCATGGGATCATAGAAACCGATCTCCTCAATGAAACGACCGTCTCTGGGATATCTAGAATCAGCAACAACTACACGATAGAAAGGTGCCTTTTTCTTACCCATTCTTCTCAAACGAATCTTTACTGCCATTTTGTTTTCCTCCAAAAAATTAATTTGTTTTTGTTTTATAATCTACGCCTGATCCTCATAAAAGTTCACGGCGGGATCTACTTTATCTTCTGCCCTTACGCTTCTTCTTACGATCGCGTCTTCCGACAGGTGCTCCGGAATATTCACCGGCATCATCCTGAGATTCGGCAAGACTTCCCATGCTCTGAGGGAATCCGCTTCCCATGCCGCTCAAGCCGCCCATTTTGCCAAGGCCTCCCATATTACCGAGACCGCCCATGCCGCCCATACCACCTTTGGTAAGACCCATCTTGGCTGCCTGCTTGGCAAAGCCCTTAGGCATCTTGAAGCCGCCCTTACCATTGCTGAACTGCTTCATGAGCTTAGCCGTCTGTTCGTACTGAGCAATGAGCTTATTAACATCAGATACCTGAACTCCGGCACCTGCTGCAATTCTCTTTCTTCTGCTGGCATTAAGTATGGAAGGTGATCTTCTCTCCTTCTTGGTCATTGAAGTGATGATCGCCATCTGACGGTCAACGATCTTATCGTCAAGATCATCTTCATTGACCTTGCCTGCAGCGCCGGGTACCATTCCGACGATATCCTTGAGAGAACCCATCTTCTTCATCTGCTCAAACTGTGCGTAAAGGTCATCAAGGTTATAGGAACTGCCCATCATGCGTTCCATTGTCTTGAGTGCTTCTTCCTCGTCAATTGTCTGCTGAGCCTTCTCGATAAGGCTTACGACATCACCCATTCCGAGGATCCTGTCGGCCATACGCTGAGGATAGAACTTCTCTATGGCTTCTACCTTCTCGCCCGTACAGATGTATTTAATAGGCTTATTTGTAAGTTTACGAATGGAAAGAGCAGCACCGCCTCTGGCGTCACCGTCGAGCTTTGTCATGATGAAGCCGTCCATTCCGATGTTCTGCTCAAAGAGCTGGGCTACGTTTACGGCTTCCTGACCGATCATGGCATCGACTACGAGAAGCTTCTCTGTAGGGTTAACGGCAGCAGCAATGTCACGGAGCTCTTCCATGAGTTCCTCGTCTGCAACCGTACGACCTGCCGTATCGATAATGAGGTAATTGCAAAGCATGTATCTTGCCTTACCTTCACCGTCTCTTGCGATCTTTACCGCATCCTTCTCTTCAGGATCAATGTAGCAGTCAACTCCGATGCTGTCGCTTAATACCTTCAACTGCTGTGCAGCAGCAGGTCTGTGAACGTCAACGGAGACTACCATCGGCTTCTTGCCGCTCTCCTTCAGGAGCTTAGCGAGCTTTGCCGCAGTCGTTGTCTTACCGGCACCCTGAAGACCATATAAGATGATCGTATTAAAACCGGAAGAAGATACGTTGAGCTTCTCTTCTCCCTCTTCTCCGCCAAGGAGTTCGGTCAAAGAATCTCTTACGATCTTTACTATCTGCTGACCGGGAGTAAAGGACTCCATGACATCGGCGCCCTTGCACTTCTCAGACATATCCGCAACGAATTCCTTGACGACGCCGTAGTTAACGTCTGCTTCGAGGAGAGCCATACGGATCTCGCGCATCATATCTTTGATGTCGCTCTCGCTTACGCGTGCCTTGCCGCGCATCTTGGATGTTATATTCTGAAGCTTTTGTGATAAGCTCTCAAACACTTTGTTACATTTCCTCTATCAATTCTTCAAGCTCTTTGGCAGCCATACCGGTATCGCCGTTATTGATGTGCTCCAGAGCTTTCTTTGCTCTTGCCTGCTGCTTCTCAAAAAGTCCCAGCAAGCCTAACTTCTCTTCATATTCTTCAAGCTGTCTTTCAGCTCTCTTCAACGTATCATGCACGCCCTGCCTTGAGATACCCTCCGCTTCGGCGATCTCGGCCAAAGACAGGTCATCATTGTAGTAACTCTCGCATGTGCGACGCATCTTAGGAGTGAGCAGATTACCGTAGAAATCAAGCAAAAGGTCTGTTCTAACTGTCTTTTCACGCATTTGAAGGCAATCCTCCTAACCCTTAAGCCTGAACATAATAACAAAGGGTTGCAGGACTGTCAAGTATTTTTACTTGTCAGATAATCGGAAGCAGTTCAGCTCTTCGCCCACCAATAGCAATAAGCCTGAGTTCTTGCGGCCAAGTTTGTACACTTGAGAAGTTCTCTGACTTCGTCTTTGGTGTACCAGCGTGCCTCGATCTCTTCCTCATCGGATGTGCTGGGAGCAAACTCGCCCTCGGCTCTGCCAATGACACAGCAGGACTTCTCATTTGTAAGGCCTACGCCGGAGAAGCTCATCGGAAGGACTTCGTCGATCGAGACAAGCTTCAGACCTGTCTCCTCCCAAAGTTCTCTGGAAGCTGCAGTCTCGACGTCCTCACCCGGATCGATAAGACCTGCCGGGAAATTATAAGCAAATCCACCGACAGCCATTCTGAATTCTTTATTCAGGAGGAGCTTACTTCCGTCAACTGAAGTTACTATCAAAACAACAGCATCACACTTCTCGCGCTGAAGATCTTCAAGCGACTCGATATTCTTGTCGCGTGAGCTCATCTCATAGATCTTGCGGTTGCCTAAGCATGTCTCATATTCAGCATTGTAAGATGTAATAAAACGTCCCTCGTGGACCTTCTTGATTCCTATGAACTTCATTTCTTCTTGTCCTTACCCATTCTTTTCTTGATGATCTCTTCTTTAGCAACGGAATAACCGAAGAAGCCGAGCTTCTCACCGAGCAGATAATACTCACCGTGATTGTATGCGACAAGTCTCGCATTCTCAAGGCAAAGCTTGCCGTTCTCATCCATGAGGTAAGAATCAGCAGTGATACCTTTGATCTCGCCGATGAACATGTCGTGTGATCCAAGCTCCAATACATCCTTTACGACACAGGAGATGGATACCGGTGCCTCCTTGATCGCATAAGCGTACTCAAGGTTTGTCGCCTTAACCGGTGTAAGTGAACATGACTTGAACTTGTCCTCCTTCTCTCCGCCTCTGACACCGCAGTAGTCACAAGCCTTGCACAAAGATTTGGAGACGAGGTTTACAACAAACTCGCCTGTCTCGGAGATGAGCTTATGTGAATATCTGTTCTTACGGATACTGACAGAGATCATGGGAGGCTCTGAATTGATCGTGCCTGCCCAGGCTGCCGTCATGATGTTGGGGCGTCCGTCTTTACCTGCCGATGAGACCATTACTACCGGTACCGGATTAAGGATCGTAGAAAGGCCCAATTCCGTCTTATCGTGTTTTGCCATTTTATCCCTCCTTGGATATGAGCGGTATTACCGCCGTAAAGCTCTCTCTCAAGAGCAAATAGTCTTTAATGTCAATGCCGGCTGAATAACCGACAATGCTGCCATCCTTACCGATTACTCTGTGACACGGAACGATCACCGCTACAGGGTTATCCGAGCAAGCCGCACCGACGGCTCTCGTGATCTTCCTTGCTTCTGCAAGATTACCGTCGGTCAGCACTAGTGCGATATCCTCATAGCTTTCCGTAACGCCGTAAGGGATTGAATTGAGTGCATTCCAGACTTTCTTCTGGAAAGTAGTTCCCGTCTTGAAAACAACATTCACGTCGAATGCGGATCTGTTGCTGGCAAAGTATTCCTTGAGCTCGACACAGGCCTTGGCAACTTCGGCGGGAAGGAATTCAAGCTGTTCGTCATCCATGTCATATCTTCCGTCGTCATTCCTGGCAAATCCGCCGTTCTCATCGAGAAGACCGAGGCTTCCCGTAATGTTGAGTACAAAAGGATCTTCAATCACCTGACCGTAATGGAAGAGCTTAACGGAATCTATGTAATCCTCGCCGCCGGCCACCATGGCAACACCGCGTTCAAACGGCACAAATGCCACATTATATCTCGGATATTCATATGAGAGCATCGCGAAAAGCCCCGCATCCTCAAATCCGTTCTTTGTTCTCACTTCATCGCGCAAGACGGCTTCCTGGTTGAATCCTGCGCCCACGAGGATCCGCTCCAGACCTTCATTGCCGGGATTGCAGATTACCGTAACCTTGTGATAGTACTCTTCAAGGAAACAGTAGCTGAGAACGGCATCAACGATACCGCTCTGAGTATCGGCATTTGCATCACTTGTAAAAACGAACTCAACATGGGCTCTGACCTTTTTTCGATCAGGACGGAAGAGCTTGATCATGGCATAGATAACGCCTTCCTTTGTGGCAAGCATCGCCTCACCGAGGCTTCCCGTGCCCAAGGATCTGATATCATCTTCAATGTACTTGATGGTGCCTTCCATCAAGCCCCTTCTTCTAAGGTCCGAACTGTCAGAAATATGGATCTTGCGAAGATCGATCTTGTCAGCCATAACATTTCTCCGGACTAAACTCTTCAGTTCCCTTTACAAATCCTGCCGCATATTCGGTCGTGTTAGCAAATATGTTATTGTCATAAGATGACGGACAATAAACCGCATTGTCCATTATCTGTCTGAAATCCGATGCCATATAACCGAACAACTCATCATTCGATACAAGGCTCCAGACGGCCTCATTTCTTGTGATCGGCATAAAGCCGGTCATGTTCTCAAGTCTGTAAATCAGGAGCTGAGCGTCCGGATCAAATGAGATAAACGCAGCAAACTCAGCAGCAAAATCTTTATTACGAGAAGTCTTTGATACACATAAAGAATATGTGCTTATGTAAGGAACGCCGACATTCGTTGCGTTGTCACAAGGAAGATGCAACATGTAAAGGCTGTCCGGATAATACTCGGCCCAAGTCCTTACGTCAGCAGAAGATCCGATCCACAATGCAGTCTTCTTGGCAAAGATCGGATCCTTACCGTCGATCTGATCCATCGCCAGAGAATCAGAATACAAAGCTCTTACATAAGAAGCAGAGGCATCAATGATCTTCTTTGCTTCTTCGGGATTGCTCATGTATTCGTCATAGACCATGTATGAAGTAGGCATATCACCGTTGAAAGCAGAACCAAGATACGGGATCAGCTCATAAGCACCCGAAATTCCTGCAACAGACGGATTCTCTGCTTTAATGGCTTCAAGATAAGTCCTTAATTCTTCTGCAGTGCATTTGGTCTGGAGCTTACCCGATTCAGCCGGAATATACCGGGTATTACCCATCAGGATCTCTGCAGAACAACAATGCGGAACTGCAAAGAAAACGCCTTTCTCCGACTCTGCCTCCAAGGCATCAGCATAGATCATCTGATTGTTAAGATAAGGATTATCTGCAAGTGAATCGTTAAGTTCAGAACAATAGCCGGCCTCCCATACCGAGCGGCTGTCCTGTGCCAGGAACAGATCGGGTGTTGCACCGTTGATCCGCCATGCATCGATCATTTCCAGATTAGCGCCGCTGTTCCCGCATCCGACATTCGTAACCACATAATTGGTTGCAACAGAGGACAGGTAGTCGGTATCGACGGTCAAGCCGTCCTCCGAGCTGTCCCACTTGCCGTTATTCTTGCAGTAAAGCATGGAGACAAGGCACTGGATCGTCAGATCAGAATAAGGAAGAGCTACACTAAGCTGCTGGATCTTATCTTCGTCCGACTTGTCCGGCACAACCTGTTCTCCCGGCTCAGACTCTTGAGCCTGCTCAACCGAAGGTTCAATCGACGGGAACATGTCATCACTCTTCTTACATCCGGAGAAAACTGCTCCCGTAACTGAAGCACAAAGGAGTAAACTTGTTATTCTCTTTCCGAGTGTAAGGGCCTTCATGTGATGTAACCTCCGATAGAGTCATTATATCATTCTTATTGGAAATCCTACGTTTATTCACGGCGAGAATGGGCATCTTGCCGATTTTTTCGAGTTCCTGCAAAACATTACTCTTTATCAGGATCGGTATCATCAGACTTGACACCCTCCCCCCAAATGAGTATATTCTTAAAGCACGCCAAAGTGGCTCAGGGGTAGAGCAATTCACTCGTAATGAATAGGCCGCGGGTTCGATTCCCGCCTTTGGCTCCAATAAAAAAGGAGTTGTGAATCCTCTTCACAACTCCTTTTTATTTTGTCTTACAGACTTTACGGCTTTATTCAGATCACTGTCCGAAGAACTTTCCTAACGAAGAGACGACCTTATTCAGGTCTGAGATCGATTCGTTCAAGCCGTCGATATCGATATCGCCGATCTTAGAGATAGCTTCTTCCAATGCTTCCGTATTGTCTTCAATCATTGTATCCACATCGCTGATAACATTATTTACGTTATCCAAAGAAGTATCGATCTGACCGATAAGAGAGTTAGCCTCTTCCATGGTCGTCTGAGCTACATTAAGAGTATCGACGATCTCAGGAACAACAATGGCTGCGCACGCTGCAAAAACCAATGCGATGGCTACCATTGCAAAAGCGATAACTCCGCTTCTTTTTGCTTCTTTCTTCTGGTATGTAATGAGTTCAACAAGCAGATCGTGCTCCGTATATTCGGTATACTTACCCTTCTTGATCTTGTTCTCTGCGACAGCGGCAACGGCGGCTTTTGCTTCTTCTGCCACAGGTGCAGAAGTTGCAACGGGGGCCGGAGCGGGAGCAGGTTCGGTTGCGGGTGTCATCTCAAGGTTATTGTTTTCTTCCATAGTCCTTCTCCTTGGTTCTTGCAAATTACTTCATTATTTTACCATCAAGTTCATACAACTTATGTATAAGTACTGAACGATCTTTTTTAATCCCTGCAATGACATTGTCCCTTTTTAATCTCGCAGTATCGAACCTCCTCATTTTGAGTTCAAAGATCTTATTTGCCAGTAACGTAAGACAGTAATATGCAACTCCCGAAAAAAACACAGCACAAATTAAAGATATAGCGAAGGTTAACTGCGTCCTGAATATAGTAGTCAGTATTATTACTACGAATAAAGCAAACAGTATGAACAGTGCAAAAAGTATGTAAGTTCTTCTCATTTCTTTCTTTAATGAAGGAGATACAGCCTTTATCTTATTCTTTTCTTTGATAAGAGCATCTTTTTCCTGAATCTTTTTGCATATATCCAAGAATTCTTTCCAGAGAGATGAATCATCCTTCACATAAGAAGAGAGATCGATATTATCAAATGAATCACACTCACTGACATTATATAATTGCCCTATACTCTTAACACCGGCATTGGCTAAAAAATAACCTCGAACGGCTTTCAGATTACCGGGTTCCTTGGAAAGGAAAAAAGCATATGCCTTCTTGGCGGAATCAAAACCACCCAAGCTTAAAATTTTAGCGGCCTTTTTTAATAATGCTTCTCTCTCATAGTAATTGTAATCAAATTCATTCCCACATGAAGTACAGCAAAGTATGTCACCACGCTTTATCAATTTTCCGGCACAATCGGGACAAACATATGAGAATAAGTTTTCTCCGGAATGCTCTGCACCGGTCCCATCAGCGGCAGTTGAGAACTCTGATTGTTCTATCTCTTTCGAAAAATACTCGACCTTATCGAAGAATTCAAAAAACTCCGTGTCAGCGTTTTCCAGATCCATTTCTAAAATATTAATTAAGTGAGTACGCTCCGCTTTGACTTGACTGATGTTTTTAACACACTTTTCAATTTCCAACTCAGTTTCTCTGATTTGTTCAGCAGTACAATAACCGTCTTGTTCTTTCTTCTGATACATTTCCAATTCAGCACGCAAACCATACAGAGTAATATCTAAACGGGATATGTCTCTGTTGATTACCTGTACTTGCGGAATCAACTTCTGTGCATTCTTAAGTTTATCCATAATTTCAAGACATGAGTTACACGGTTCTAAGAAAAATTCTTCTAACCGAATCGTCTCAAATCTTTCATTTTCCCGTAGTTGCAACATATTCGTAGCTCTACAGACAGCCAAGACACGCCCGATCATTGCGCACCCATTATCCGGTGCTATCTCAGTAATAGAGTCAAATAAGTACAAAGCAGCGTTCCATTCGCCGTTGTACAGAGCCAGAAAGGCCTCTTTAAGCAGGCTATAGTGCACATCGTAATAACTGTAATCAAACACGCCTCCGCACGATTCGCATTCAAATACTTTCTTCTCGTCATTCAGTCTGATTGCTCCAGCGCACGTCGGGCAAGAATATCGCATAATGTTCATCCGCCTCTCTCCTTACTTAAATAACAAGCATTCTCATATTCCGTCTTGGTGATCAGAGCTTGTCATCAAGTATCTTCTTCTCAATCTCTTCAATATCGCTTGCTAATGCCAAATGAGCTTTCTTATTGTCTGCTAATACCGCTTCCTGTTCTTTGACTTGCTTGAAGTAAGGTCCTTCCTGCTTTGAAGCCTTGGATCTTGCATTAAGCAAAAACAGTCCGTAAATACCAAGAACCAATAACACGGTACCGCCAAGGGTAATCGCTCCGATCACAAACGCATCATTAGAAAGCATCAGTACTGCACCGATCATACCGATCAGGAAAATCGTTATACAGATAACCAGCATCGGCACGATTTTCTTATCCATAAAACTCGAGACTGAAGGGGGATTACTCATAAGTTTGTTAAGCTTATCAGTCTCGTCTTTGTTCTCCTTCAGATTCTTCTGAAGCTCTTCACATTTATCAATAAGTTCTTTCCAGCACGAAGAATCGTTTTTGTTTTTATACTTGTTCAGCGGTATTTCACTGAAATCATCAAGGGCCTCGATCTTTCTCATTTGCCGGGCATTGCTCAGTCCTGAAGTTGCCAGCAGATCACCATATAAAGCCTTTATATTTGACGGTTCCTTTGCCAGGATATATCCGAATCCCTCTTTTGCCGTCTTTAATTCCTTTCTCTTGAGATCCTCATACGATTTCTTAATAAGTTCCTCACTCTCAAAATACTCGTAATCAAATTCATTACCGCAGTAAGAGCAGACCAACCGATCCTGTTCACGAACAAGCCTGCCCGCACACTGAGGACATACATAAGAGAATGACTTGCTCAAAGACTCATTTCCGCCTGTTACGGAATCTGCCGTACCGTCATCACTGCCGACGTCAGGAGAATTCGCAGACAAAGCAACACCGGCTTTTGAGCAGAGGTCACGGAACAATATTTCAGCTTTTATCAGATATATGTGCGCTTCACTTTTGTTTTTTTCAAGTTCCTTCTTTACGGAATCAAACTCTGCCTTCGCATCTTCAGCTTCTATCCTGTAATATGGCAACTTTTTCTCGATCTCGGCACGTTCATGCGGCAGGCATTGTGCTCTTCTCACCGGTTCGTACTCGTCAAGAAAAGCGGCGAGAGCAGCACTCCTCTTTTCTTCAACTATTTGGATCTTCGCGTAATTAGTCTGATACTTATTTTCTGTCAGTTTCGCCTTGCGTTCAGCCTCAACACACTGACGATTTAACCTGGAAATATTCTTAATATGCGGTTGTGCCTTCTTAACCAGATCAAAGATCGCCGTATCTGAATCACCGGCCAGTTCAATATACTCATCAAGACTGACATCTCCCGCACGATCACAGTTATTGATCATCTCCGTGAAGGAACGCACTTCACATCTGCACATCAGTTTTCCGGTTACGGCAAGAACGTCACCCGGTTCTTTCTCAAGGATCTTACTGAACATGTCTCCGGAAGCGTTCCACTCACGATGCCTCTGAGAGTCTATTGCATGTCTTAACAGGAAATCGTTATCGAAATAACTGTAATCGAAAACAACTCCGCACGAACGGCATTCGAATACTTTCTTCTCATTATTATGTAGGATAACGCCTGCACATGTAGGACATGTGTATTGTTTCATGAATAATCCCCCCTCTTTATTCCACTAAATAGAATACACCTCCGCAGACAACTTGCCAACGGAGGTGTAAAAAAATCAAAGAATTTGTTATCGCAGGGATTAATGGTGGAACAATCTCATTCCTGTGAACGCCATAGCGATACCGTACTTATTACATGTCATGATGACATGATCGTCACGGATGGATCCGCCGGGTTCAGCGATATACTTAACGCCGCTCTTGTGAGCACGTTCAATGTTATCACCGAAGGGGAAGAATGCATCGGAACCAAGTGCAACGTTATCGTTCTTAGCAAGCCAAGCCTTCTTCTCTTCTCTTGTGAAGACTTCCGGCTTAACCTTGAAGATGTTCTGCCATGTGCCTTCTGCAAGTACATCCTCATACTCATCAGAGATGTAGACGTCGATCGCATTGTCTCTGTCAGGACGACGGATGTCATCAACGAACTGAAGTCCCAATACCTGAGGACTCTGTCTGAGCCACCAGTTATCAGCCTTGCTGCCTGCAAGTCTTGTGCAGTGGATTCTTGACTGCTGGCCTGCACCGATACCGATAGCCTGACCATCCTTAACGTAGCATACTGAGTTACTCTGTGTGTACTTCAAAGTGATGAGAGAGATGATAAGGTCGATCTTCTTATCCTCAGGAATGTCCTTTGCATCTGTTACGACATTATCGAGAAGAGCGTGATTGATCTCGAACTCGTTTCTTCCCTGCTCGAAAGATACACCGTAAACCTGCTTTGTCTCGATCGGAGCGGGCTTATAAGATGCATCGATCTTAATTACATTGTATGTTCCCTTACGCTTTGTCTTAAGGATCTCAAGAGCTTCCGGTGTGTAATCGGGTGCAATGATACCGTCGGAAACCTCTCTTGCAAGCATCTTTGCAGTGATCTCATCGCAGGTATCGGAAAGTGCCGTGAAGTCACCGTAAGATGACATTCTGTCTGCGCCTCTTGCTCTTGCATAAGCGCATGCGATGGGAGAGAGCTCGCCGAGATCATCAACGAAGTAGATCTTTGCTTCTGTCTCTGAGAGGGGCTTGCCTACTGCAGCACCTGCAGGTGATACATGCTTGAAAGAAGTAGCTGCGGGAAGTCCTGTAGCTTCCTTGAGTTCCTTAACAAGCTGCCAGCCGTTGAAAGCATCGAGCAAATTGATATATCCGGGCTTGCCGTTCAATACTGTGATAGGAAGCTCTGATCCGTCTTCCATGTAGATCCTTGAAGGCTTCTGATTGGGGTTGCATCCGTACTTGAGTTGCATCTCGCTAGACATAATTGTTCTCCTTGTGTTGGTCTGATATATTTTTCGATCTGCTCGAAAATAATTACTTAACGTTCTTGTTTACGATCCTTGTCTCAGCTTCGCCTGTAGCGATGTCAATGAAACGTACAAAGAGTGATACCTTGTTATCTTCGTTGAGACCGTTCCAAACTTCGTTCGTGAACTCGTCGATATCGCCCTTGATCTCAACCTTCTCAGGCTCGCCCTCGAATGACGGAAGCGGAGAACCGTCACCCATGTATGTGTGGATGAATCTGCCGATTCCGGCCTTAGGATTGGTGTAAGAATATGTGTGGCGCTCGCAGGAAGCCGGATCGCCGTCATCGCTCTTCAGGATCGAGAGAGCAAAGTTATATGTACCGTTATCAACGTGCATGATGCCGGATATTCTGGGAGTATAGTTCGGAGCATCGTCCTCGAACTCTCTTCCTCTCAAGGACTGCTCGAATGTCATCTGCTTGTCCATGAGCTCGTAGATGGTATCTGTCTGATCACCGTTCGTAACGATAGTCTTGTTGCCCAAAACTCTTACGGGTGAATAGATGATGAGGTGCGGATCAGTAAGAAGTGACGGATCGAAAGCCTCTGTCTTGATTCCGTCTTCAGTAGCCGTAAATACGCGGTTCCTTGAATTAACACTTCTGCCCATGATGAAGTAAGCCGTAACTGCCTTCTTACCGTCCTCGGACTTACCGATAACGATTCCTCTTCCGGGATAAGCGTTCTCACTAAGGATCTTGCCTAAGTTCTGTGTGATCATATAGCACCTCCAAAAATTAATATCAGATTATCTTACGTAACAGATATTGTTCTCGATGATGACCTTACCGTCAGCAATAAGCCTTATTGCCTGAGGAAGGATCTGCCACTCGCACTCCTTCATGATCCTCTTCTGAAGAGTCTCGGGAGTATCGTCAGGCAGCACATCAACGGCCTTCTGCAAAAGGATCGGGCCGTCGTCGTAATTCTCGTTTACAAAGTGAACCGTGGCACCGGAGACCTTTACGCCCTTAGCGAGCGCTGCCTGATGAGGTCTGATGCCGTACATTCCGGCACCGCAAAAAGAAGGAATAAGCGCCGGATGAATGTTGATTATGCGATTGGAATACTTGCCTACGAACTCAGGTCCGAGCAATGAGAGGTAACCTGCAAGAACGACAAGCTCTGCGCCTGACTTCTCGACTTCAGCAACCATTGTCTCATCCCACTCTTCGAGCGAAGCAAAATCCTTCTTGGATACAACGGCTGTCTTGATACCATTGTTTGCTGCTCTCTCAAGTGCGTAAGCATCTTTAGATGAAGAAAGAACGAGGGTTATCTCAACATCCTGAAGTATGCCGTTCTTCGTATTGTCGATTATCGCCTGGAGATTAGTACCTCCTCCTGATACGAATACCGCTATCTTCATAATGTTGTACCCCCCGTAATATTATTTAGTTCTCTTCGCTCGAATCAGGCTTGCCGGCTATGAAGTTACCGTCGAAGCATGCGGAGCAGACACCGCAGTCGATCGAATTAAGTGAAGCCTTGAGACTGTCAAGTGTGATATAAGCCAGTGAATCAGCACCGATCATCTCTCTGATCTGCTCTACGGTCTTAGTGCTTGCAGGGAGTTCGTTCTCTGATGAAGCATTAACACCATAGCAACAACCGTACTTAACCGGCGGAGAAGCAAGTCTCAAATGTACTTCCTTGGCACCGTTCTCACGAAGGAAAGCGATAAGGTGCTTTGTAGTCGTACCTCTGACGAGCGAGTCATCTACGACTGCGATCCTCTTATCCTTAATAACGGTCTTGAGAACTGCAAACTTCATTCTTACCGCAAGTTCTCTCTGCTGCTGTGTGCTCTTGATAAATGTTCTGCCGATATATCTGTTCTTGAGAAGTCCTGCACCGTAAGGTTTGCCAAGTCCTGCCGCATAACCTTCTGCAGCGGCATTGCCTGAGTCAGGAGCACTGATGACGATATCGACATCGGCAGGGCTCTCCTTTGCAAGAGCCATACCTACTCTGTATCTTGAATCGAATGTGGACATACCGTCGATAACGGAGTCAGGTCTTGCAACATATACATACTCAAATACGCAAACGCGACCGTCCTGCTTACGTGTAGCCGAATCAGAATAATACTTTGAACTGATTCCGTCCTTGGATACGGAGATGATCTCACCGGGTTCGAAGTCTCTTATGATCTCGCATCCGATCGCATCAAGAGCGCAGGATTCGGATGAGAAATAATACTTATCGTCCTTCTTACCGAGGATCAACGGTCTCAAACCGTACGGATCTCTTACACCGATCATCTTGTCCTCAGTCATGAAGATCATCGCGTAAACTCCCTTGATCTCCTTCATTGTCTCAAGGATCGCCGTCTCGGAATCCTCTGTTCTTATTCTGTTACGCGAGAAAAGCGAGAGGACGATCTCAAAATCAGTATTGGACTGGAAGATGGCACCCTGGTCCTTAAGGCCGTCTCTGATCTCATTGGCATTCATGATGACAGAATCAGAAGTGAGTGCGATGCTGCCTACTCTGGACTTGATGGAGATAGGCTGGATCGCTTCGAGTCCGTTCTCGCGGGGTGAACCGCCTCTTGCATGAGCGATGGCACAAGAACCCGTAAGTGCCGATAACGTAACCTCATCGAAAACATCAGTTACCAGGCCGGGAGCTTTGTGAACAAGAAAAGAACCGTTATCATTAACTGCGATACCGCATGATTCCTGTCCTCTGTGCTGTAATGAGAATGCACCGTAGTAAGTGTCTCTCGTTACATCCTGTGTGTTTCCTTTGATGTCATAACATCCGAAAATTCCGCTCATATATTGTGCCGTCCTTCGTTATATAGCAATTTGATTATATTCTTCAGAATCAATTCATCTCAGCGATCTTCTGCTGAAGTCTGGCGTCTCTCTCCTCGACCGAAGAAGCAAGGCTTGCCTTGTAATCCTTGATCTTCTGCATAAGATCAGCATCGCTTAACGCGAGCATCTGACAAGCGAGGATAGCTGCGTTTGAGCCGCCGTCGATGGCAACCGTAGCTACCGGAATGCCGGTAGGCATCTGAACTGTCGCATAAAGGGCATCAACACCGTTAAGAGCACCGCCCTTACAAGGAACCCCGATAACCGGAAGAGCTGTATTTGCTGCGAGAACACCGCCTAGGTGAGCAGCAAGACCTGCAGCAGCAATAATGACCTTAAAGCCTTCAGCCTCTGCGCTTCTTGCAAGAGCCATGGCCTTATCAGGTGTTCTGTGAGCTGAAGCTACAGTAGCCTTGAATTCCACGCCGAACTTATTCAGCATCTTGAAGCAGCCTTCCATTACGGGGAAATCCGAATCAGAACCCATTACTACAAGCACTTTACTCTCAGCCATACCAAATACCTGCTTTCAATATAAAATTTGGCGTTATTCGTCGCCCTGCGCCCAATTAAGGCGTGACATTACCCTGAAATACTCCTCAGATTCCCATTCGTAAGGCTTCGGACAGAAATCATTGCCCGGCCTTGTCGAGGTCTGAGAATACGGAATAACATTCAGTCTATAGTCTACACATTTTGTTCCGCTCGCGTCCATTATAAAATCGCATTGAATTATGACCGAATCAGGGTCCGATAATGAGTAATTTCCACCAAAACAAAAATTTGACAAAGAGTAGAAAATGTAGTGGCCGTTATATTTCTCGATCGGCTGGAGACGGTGCGGATGGTGTCCGACAACGATATCGACACCGTAATCTATAAGTTCATGAGCCACCTTCTTCTGTCTGTCAGTAGGATCGTATACACCTTCCTTGCCAAAATGGCAGGAAGCGATCACTATGACCGCGCCCTTCTCCCTGAGCTCGTCGATTATGCCGTAGACCTGAGAAGCCGACGTATCGTTATCAAGTCCCACCATACCGATGACAAAGCCCTTAGCAGTCGTATAAAGTCCGCCGTAAGTGTTGTCGCTCCATACGATCCCCTTGCTTTCCAGATTCTCACGTGTCTCTTCAAGACCATCCTGCAGAAAATCCTTTGTATGGTTATTGGCGATGTTCACGCATTCTATGCCGGCCAAGGTGAGCATCTCAAGATTCTTGGGATCCATACGGAAGATGTATTGGTTATCCTTATGAGATGTCTTGGTCGTAACGGGATTTTCCAGGTTTACCAAAGTCATGTCATCAGATTTGAAGAGATCCGCACAGTTCTTGAAGCAATACTCCATATTGTCGCCGACCAAAGAGTCGAACTGACGGTTACTTGACCTGTAATCCTGCGTCAGAGTGCAGTCACCGGTAAAAGACACCTTAACAACAAGGTCTTCCGGTGCCAAAGTAGGCGTAGGTGAAGGCGTAGCCGTAGGCTCGGGTGTCGGAGTCGCCTCCGTAGTAACGGTCTCAAGAGCTATGGTCGTTGCGGCCGATTGCTCTATATCATTTCCTGTTGTCATTGCAGAAGCATCAGCCGTATCTGAGGTAATAACCGGAGCCGAACATGCGGATAAGGCTATGGATGTGACTGCGACTGCGGCAATTGCCGCTCTTATTCTTAATCTGACTGATCTAAACGGGTATCCCACCAAAGCAGTAACCTCTCAAATAAAGTAGAAATGCCGACTTCTGAGTCGGCCAAATAGATTATAACAATCTTTGGTGAAATCAATATAGGGAAATTAGCGGTAAAGAAGAACCTGAATCCAAACGACACCGGACGATCGACCCGGTTCTCATGCCTCGGAAGAACTCATCTCGGGTTCCTCGGTGTTTTCGAGTTCCTGCTCCTTCTTCGTAGGCTTGACCTTCCATCTTCCCGACACGAAGAATGTAAATCCGATAAGGAACGGGATAAAACCAGCAGCGGCATCGCCGATCCAGAATCCCTGAGGACCCATTCCAAGATATTGTCCGAGGAAATAAGCAATACCGATCCGGCCGATCAGACCGTCTATCAGGGCAACCGCCAGGTTCAGAAGTGACTTTCCCGAACCGTTGATGATGCCGAAAGCAAATGTTCTGGTAGCCGCACCGTAAGCACCGATGACCGCAGGGATTATGATGATCGCGGCATTAGTGACGACATCCTTGTCCTGCGTGAAGAGTCCGACGATAAAATTCGGGCTGGCCAGCAAAACGCCGACATAGACAGTGTTGATCACAAAAGCCGCCGCGAAAGCGAACATGAGGATCTTAGGAACGCGCTCATATTTCTTTGCACCCAGGTTCTGACCTACCATCGAACCCGCCGCAGTGGAAAGCGAATTACTGAGAACGCCCACCATCATGTTGAGTTTATTCAAAACGCCGGAACAAGCGGAGAAGATAACACCGTAATTATTGACCCATGATGTGACCACCGTCATCGATATTGTAATGGAAGCGGACTGCAAAGCCATAGGAATGCCCAATGCGCTCAGCTTCATGACAGTCTTTCCGTTGGGGATGAAGTATTCCTTCTTGAAGTCGAATCCGAAGCTCTCCTTATGCTTATAAAGATATAACAACGCGAAAATAAAACTGAAAGCCTGACCGATAACGGTCGCCAGAGCGGCACCCATTACTTCCATGCCGAAGCCCGCAACGAACACGATATCCAAAACGATATTGATCACCGAAGCGATGCCTACGAACATGAAAGGACGCTTAGAGTCACCCATGCCTCGCATGATGGCACTTACGATGTTGTAGCCGTAGATGAAGAACAGACCCGACATACAGATTATCGTGTAATCCATCGTAAAGTCGTAAGCTTCAGCAGGAGTATTGACCCAATCAAGCAGACGGAATCTGATGGTATAACAGATTGCGGAGATCACGAGCGACAATGACAACAGCAACGAGAACATGGTGCCTATCGTCTTACGGACACTCTCCATGTCCTTCTTCCCCACATCACGCGCGATCAGGATCTGTCCGGCAGAAGAGAACCCCATTACCACAAAATTCAATATCGAGAGGACATTTCCGCCTGTCGATACAGCCGACATTCCGTTCTTGCCGACGACCTGTCCTACAACGATCATGTCAACTATGTTATAGACAGCCTGCAAAGCATTTGAAACAAACAACGGGAAAGCGAACTTGAAGAGGCATTTTGCAACACTTCCGCTTGTAAGGTCCGTAACCATAGTTGTCCGTTTATTCTCAGCCATATCTCCTGCCGTCCGTAAGTTAGTTTGATGAGGAATGCTTCACAAAATCCAAACTATAATAATGAAAAAAACGGCTTCCGTCAAAAGAAAACTTGTAAATAAAGTCTACTTTGATGTAAAGAAGTTGCTTGAGCGTCAGAACCTTACACCGCCGCCGGAATGGCCGCCTCCGCCGGAATGACCGCCGCCGGAATGACCGCCACCGGAATGGCCGCCGCCACCGGAATGGCCGCCACCGGAATGTCCGCCGCCGGAATGGACGCTTAAAATGCCGCCTAAAACACCATCAAACAGAATGACCACCAAGAAATACAAGATTTGCACCGCTAATCCCAATACATAGATTTTTTCCTCAACGTTACGGCACCTGTATTTTCTTTTCGAATCGATAACCTTATCCAGAACGACTCGGTCTTTGACCGAAGGCTTTACATCGATCTTAACCTTGCCGATATTACGATAGATGAAAACACAAACAATAAACGGAACTATCGCAGTTATTGCATATATCAAATAGACCGGAGCTTTGTTATAACTGCAGATCCCCAATGATTCAAGAGTATACTCAAATGCTCCTGCATAGTCTCCGGTTCTGAGACCATTGTCAGCTGCGTTATTTGCGATCTTGGTGCATGAATCGTCCGAGAGTGTCAGATATGCGGTGCCGTACTGATAGATCCAGAAATATCTGTTTCCGTCTGAATCATCAGTCAGATCCAAAATGATGATAACACCTGAATTGTCACGGAGCTTGTTCTCACGTGCATATTGGTCATACATGTCTTTGCAATATGAAGAGACTCCATGGTCATCGTTGCTATACTCCAAACCCTTGTATCTCGTAGTGATCATTATGACATTCATATCATGATCATTCTTTACAATCTCAGCTGCCTTCTCTAGTTCAGTCTCCTCTTTGGCCGTAAACACGTTTGCATCATCAATGACCATAACTTTCTTCGGCGGAGGTACGATCGTGAAGATGTAGACACCGATGGCCGCGATCAAGAGCAGCGCGATAAAGCTTGCTGTAGCAATGGAAACTGCGTTCAGTTCGGCAAATATACTCTTTGCAGCAACGAAAACTTTCTTCTCACCGCTGTTATTATTCTCTTGGTTCTTGTTCTCGATATCTTTACTCATCCGAAGAAACCTCCCAAAAGAATTGAAGCAATAAGCTTTACGGCCAGCGCGATCAAGATGAAGCAGCACACACAGAACAGCAACTTCTTTAATCTGCTGACGGGATAGTGTCCCGTAACCTCACCGGTCTGGCCGTTCATCAAGAATGTATATGTCTGTCCCTGATAACGATAGTTAAGGATATAAGTCGGCAGAAGAATATAATAAGATTCAGAGGATAACACTTCAACCTGTTTATGTGTTACGTTAACCTCATCAAAGCCCGCATTCTTAACGAATCTCTCAAGAATGAATTTATCGACCATAGACTTCGCCTTATGCTTAAGCACACTACTCTCGACATCGTACTTATCAGAGTAATACCCGAGAAGATATTTCTCGTCAAAAGGAACCACCTCTTTCAAGTTAAAAGGTTCTATGGCATCCATCAAATCATCATCGAGCTTGCGTGATGCATCGAAAGGAATATTCTTCAGGGTATATTGGTGTTTCTCATATATGTCACTAATGTCGCGATAGATATACTTTGTGCTGCCGTCAACTTTTTTCGTGACTCTTATGCCTTCGCCTTCGACCTCAGTCATAACATCATAATTGAATGTCCAATACGGCACATATAGTCCGGTGATCTTCTCAATATTATCATTTGAACAGAAATCAAACGGAGTGAACCGGCCGCCCTTACACCACTTAAAAAACTTAACTATGGCTTCTTCCCTGCCATACTTAAAAGGAATGATCCCTTGCGGCTTGAAGTGATCTGATAATCGCTCGCTGATGAAATTCTGAGAACCGCAATACAAGCAAAATTCGGTAGTAGTATTCTCATCCGTCATGATAACAGCGCCGCAGGAAGAACAGATATGCTGTACGGCAGACATGGTGCCAATCTCAGGCGTTGAGTCCGATGAGACTTCAACTTCATTCCATACCGAGACAGCTGTCTTCCATGTACCGTTATTACGAATACCATCGGACATAAAGTCCTTTCTCTCCGTAATCAGTTCCGTCGGCTTCGCAATTCTGGCAACTGCACCGTTGTCCGTCTGCTGTTTGATTATGCGCCTGGCTTCCGCCGAATGAGGATCAACCCCTAACGCAAGCAATTCATCGGGAGTAAGTACTCTGTCACCAGCCAAACGGATTGCTGTGTCAACCCTCTTCTGATGAAGTTCCTTTTTCCGAGCCTCGGTAAGTTTTATATCAGAATCGGAAGTTGACGATTTTGAACCACCGGTACTATTCTTTCTATTCTCACGTCTGGCTTTATAGGCAGCTGCTGAATACTCGCTCACGGGAACATTTGGTGCAGAAGCTTCCTTTGCGGCATTTGCCTTATCAGCTTCCCCTGCGAAAACACCGTCCGCACCCATGGTCTCAGCCGGGACATCCATAACACTGCCGCAACTCTCACAAACGACCTTTCCGATATTTGCATCAAAGCGCATATTACCGGCACAATTCTGACACTTTAAAGTAATAGGCATATCGATCCCCCTCGGATACTATGCGAACACCACACACCAAGACAGAAGAATAGTCTTCTATCCCGAACTCCAAATACGATTATAACAAATATACGTATTGAAAGTAACTTACTGTTCCTTCAGATTGCGTCTGATCCGGCATAACGACTCAGGTGCAATTCCGATATAAGTGGCAATATAACGTTGAGGGATACGGTTGCACAGTTCCGGAGCATTCTCCCTCATATCAAGATACCTCTGCGTAGCATTCTCTATCAAAAGGCTGCTCTCACGATATATCTTAAAACGCGCATCTTCTTCGAGGACGTTGATCCACATTCTCATGAGCCTCTCATTGCTCATGATCAGCTCTTTCATCTTTTTGACCTCGAAGATCATTACCGTCACATCTTCCAACGCTTCCCATGTCGTGTTCTGCTTCTTGAATCCGATCATTCCGGAAGACATGCAGAAAACGCCTTCGATCGCAAAAGCCTGGGTAATATCGTTGCCATCCTTATCAATATAAAAGCTTCTCGCGCAACCGTTCACGATGATCCCGGCACAAGATGCATCATCGCCTACCCGCGATATGATCTCTCCTTTTGCAAATTCCTTGAACCTTGAGATCTCGACCGTATTCACGATCATCTCATAAGGCAGATCCCTGTTGAACTCTTTTGCAAGTTCACTCAATCTTTTAATGATTAATTCCTTATCCATGGCAACCGGTAACCTTCTCGTTGATATTCTCTGAATAATATATCATACCGGCGGCACCGCTATCTTAAAGAAGATCTTATATTTGATCCGCAGAGAACTCCGTTTACCTGTTCTGTTGTGAGCTCGAAAAACAGACGTTCCAAAAATGTTCCATTATTCCCACAAATATCGGAACAAAAAATGCATTTTGACCCCGGAATGCATTTTTTGTTCATCAGATTGGCTCAAATCCGGAACAATTTTGGAACACTTGTTTTCGAGATATTTGACATGGCATTCAAAATGCTTGACATGAATATAAATGCTTAACATGCATACAAATGTCCTTTCATGGCTACTGACATCCATGAAAGGACATACAAAAAGCGATGACCTAAACGTCATCGCTTACTTACGTCGTTCGATCAATCACCGAAAAAACTGACAGCATCCGGGAAACGCGACTTTATCTCATCGTCTTCTATCAAAGTGAAGCCTTCATATGTAAAACGCGGCACGGTTATGCAGACGAGGAATGTTCCCTCCGGAGTGCCGGATTCACTGCCGGAGGACGCGCCTGCTGACGCAGTCTCCGCAGGTCCCTCCGAAGCTCCCGCGTGCCTGCTCGCGAAGATCGTACCCTTCCTGACATACACGAACGGCACTGCACTCTCACCGGTACCGATACTCGACACGGATACAGCGCCGGTCTCCTCATCGATCATCCAGACCTCAAGGTCAGCACCTTCCGTATAGCACCAGTACTCATCGCAATCTATCTTATGGAACTTTGTCTTCTCGCCCGGAGCCACATAGTAGTAGATCGAACCGGAGGCAGCACGAGCTTCCGAAGATTTATAGTGCCGTTCAAGGAAGGCACCGTTCTCCGGATGTTCTGCCATGTTAAATCTCTCAGCAAGCTCTTCTGCGTTCATGTTAACCTCCGACATTCTCTTCCGACTCACAACGCCCTTCGGCGTAATGCTCTGAATCTCAGCTGCCCTTCAGAGCATTACTTCCGACTCTCATCGTATCACTTCTTCCCCTTCTCGGCGCCCTTCGCACCAAACTCCTGCTCCGAACGCGTGAGAATATCGTTAATGATGTTATTCATCGACGTTACATCTTCACCGATCCTCATCGCAGCTTCGGCTGAAACACCGGTTGCAATAGTACCCTCCAGAGAAGCGGAATCTTCCGCAAGCTTAGACAAAGGCTCCTTGAGATCCGATGCCATGCCGTTCACAAGACCCTTACGGTAATCCTCGGTGGCACGGCGATACTTGTTCTTACGTGCTGTTACCGCAGTAGACACGAACAGGACGATTAGAGCTGCAACGACATACAGGATCAGTATTCCATACATAATAATATCGATCCTGGAAAAAAGACTATTGCAACGCATATAAGTTACCAGAGTATACTCATGACCGTCAGAAGCTGTAATGCTCGTCGTTCCGAAGTCCTCATACTGCCAAAACCCAGGATCAAAAGACGGCAGACTGATAACTCCGGTCACTTCGAAGATCTTGCCTTCATCAGAAGACTGAACAGTCGCAAGTGCCAGTTCACGTGCCTCGCGTATGAAGTCTGTATTAGGTTTTGTTCCGACAAAAACATGAGCACTCGTCGTACCGTCAGTTTCTTCAACAAAGATCCAATCTTCTTCCGGTTCCTGATCTATGGTAACGAAATTTATCGTCTGTCCCGGACGAAGAACGAAGCTCCCATCATTATACGTAACAACGTTTCTTTCACCGAACAGGCTGAATCCATCCGTAGACTGCGTATACATATATCTGACAGGTTTGATATCACCATCTGCAATATAATAATCCGCTATCTCCAGCTGACCGCTGCATACATAGTCCTTAAGCAAACGGAACTGAGAATCGCCCTGATAGGAAGAAACGCAGTTTTCACAGTAATAAGGTTCAAATTCAGAATAAGAACACATAAACAACGAATCCGATCCGGCATCTACGGATTTATTAAGTAATACCAGACTACACTCAGAATCAAGAACGATCGAACCGTCCTCGTTATCGATCAGCGCACAATACTCATTGGTCGGCATAATAGTGAGTCCTTCACCTTCGTCAACTGCAAACCGGCATATTGCAAAATGGAGTGCATTTGAATCGATCGCATCCGGATCGTCCAAGAACTCCTGTCTGATCTTGCTTTCAGTCGAACTTACACTCCTATCGTAATTTGTCGAGAAATTCTCCTTAAGTATTGTCATTCCTATAAAACTCGTAATACCGAAGAGAACAGCAACGACCAATAAGGTCACAAGTGCTCTTCTCCATAAAATGTCTTTGAATCTGCGTTCGTACGCCAACTGCTTCTTCATGATTAACCTCTGATCGTATAATATTATTTCTTCCTGTACTCAGATCGATCAAAGCCTGATCGTCAGCCTATTATGCTCTGCTCGAAAACCCCGTCCTCAAACGATATCTCCTGTCTCATGCCGTGCATCTTCAGGATGTTCTCGACGATCGACAATCCCAAACCGCTTCCCTGTCTTTTGCTTCGCGACTTGTCTCCTTTGACAAACGGGCTGGTCAGCTTGTCAACACTGCACATGATCTTCTCGTCCGTCTCGTTGGTTACCACCAACGCACGATTCTTTCTTTTGATCCCCTTCAGTCCTTTCTGCCTGCAAGCCTTCGAATCGATCCCCGCAATGGTGATCCTGCTTCCGTCTTTGGCATACTTGAGCAGATTGGATGTTATGTTATCTGCCACACGAAGCATCAATTTTGAATCTGCACTGACCTTGAAGGCACCGTAAGATTCGAGCGTGATATTACGTTCGGACAGTATGTCGTTATACTTTTCGAGCTGCTCACGTAATAAAGACATGAGATCCACGTTTGTCTTAACAAGTCCCTTCTCAAGAGTCTCGAGTTCGGAGAAAGCAGTGAAATCATTTATTATGCCGTCCATATATTGGACGTTGTTCACGATCTCACCGGCATAGTATTCGTGCTTCTCCGAATGAATGCCGTTGGCAATATTCTCAGAGTATCCCGATACTGCCATCAAGGGTGTCTTCATGTCGTGCGCCATAGAGTTTATCAGATTTACTCTGTAATCCTCAACGGCAGAACGCAAGAGATTCTTTCGTCTTGTAACATTAGAAGAGACTAACACGACAATTACTGCAAGAACGACATAGATCAACAGAGCAACTGATAAGATCACATCGACCTTCAGGAAAACATTTTCGACGCCCATGTACATATAGAGCGTATATGCATGCCCGTCAGGCAGTGTGATCTCCTGATATCTCATTTCCTCATATTCGTTGAGTCCTGCCTGATAACTCTTGGCTTTACGTTCTCCCTCAACACAAGAACGCGCATTTTTCAGGAACTCGCTGTCAGGTGCATTTCCCATGCATGTGATACTGAACACACCGGAATCCAAATGTTCATATCCTTCAATCTCGCCCTGTTCAAACGTAATGGTCTCGATTGTACTCTCATCAATATAAGCATAAGGATCCGGACCGATAACAAAGAAATCGAGAGCCTCTTTCGGATGTGACAACATGTAGCCGACAGCACTGACTTTCTCATGGTATCTCACCGTACCGGGCAAAAAAGTCTCACCGTTAACATAGAGATCTTTGAGTTCAAAGATCCCGCCGCTGAAATACATCTTAATAAATCCGAACTGATCCGTTCCTTCAAATGCCGGAAAAGCGCACCGCGACAGGTATGGTTCAAAAGATTCCGGATCATCGTTATAGACGATCTTGTATTTGCTCTCTTCACCTTCACCGGTCTTATAGAAGACCAACACCTTAAGTTCCGAATCGGCAACGATCTCCCCGGTTGCTTCATCGACCAACGCATAATATGTATCAGCGTTGTAAAGACAGTTGTCCCAAAAAGAACTCGAACATAATCCGTAAAGGTAATTACCGTATACTTCGCCCGGATCTTCCGACGTCAGTCTGTTTATCGTAAGTTCTTCAATACTGCTGAAGCTATTAACCAACGCCCTGTCGTACTGATGTTTCTTCATCTTGATACATGCGACAAAAGTGACACCGAACAAGACGGCAACGATGACCAGCGCAACGAGTGTTCTTCTCAGAACGATCTCTTTGAACTCTCGCTTATATGCAGGCTTTTTGTCACTATACTTTCCCATTTAATCCCCCATATCGGTTACTTATTTCTCTACCATCTTGTAACCTTTGGAGATGACGGTCCTGATCTGATCCCCTGAATCGCCGAGCGCCTTCCTGAGCTTCTTGATGTGGTTATCAACGATCCTGTCATTGCCGTAGAAATCTCTTCCCCACACCTTATCGAGTAACGTGTCACGCGACAGTACCCACCCCTTGTGTTCCATGAAATACACCAGCAGCTCGTATTCCTTTGGCGGCAATTCTAACTCCCTGCCGCCGGCACGAACCGTCAATGTCATCATGTCCACTGTGATGCTGCCGCAGGTGATCACCCTTGATATGACCTGTCCCTTCGCCCTCTTAAGGATCGCATTCACCTTGGCATACAATTCCGCCAAAGAGAAAGGCTTAGTCACATAATCATCACAGCCGAGCTCGTATCCCCGTATCTTATCTTCCTCGAGGCTCTTTGCTGTCAGAAAGATCACCGGCACATCCATCGATGTCCTGATATGTCTCATCAGCGTAAACCCGTCGATTCCCGGAAGCATGATATCCAGCAAAATAAGATCCCACTCTTCTTCGTCGATCATCCTAAGTCCGGTCTCACCGTCCTCGGCCGTCCTGAGCGCGAACATTCCCGGGTCCTTCGCGTCAAAATAGTCCTCAGTGATCTCCCTGATCCTCGCATCGTCCTCGACGAGCAAAACCTTATATGCCATTTTCCCCTCCGTCATCGGTTACGCACACATAGTAACTGTAAGATGTATCCTCTATGTATCCTTGATGTATCTTCAGTGTACACTTTTTCGATACAGTGTCAGGCAGCATGTCTGATTTTAAGGGAAAAAGATGCTTTTAGATAGGAAATAACGGCTCTTTAGATCAGCATAGAATTCGAAGGAATGGAAATATAACGAACAAGATCAAAACTGCAGCCATGGTTGCGGTATCCATAACCAGATCACAAGCACCAATTATCTGATTCCCAAGCTTTGTGAAGAACCAAAATCATCCGCAATTGTCATTTGTATAGCAGTTGACGCTCCGGGGCATCGAAAAGTTTGTCCTCACCTGACGTTTCTATGTAGGTGTGGACTAAGATTCAGTTCTCTCAGTGAAACAGGGTTTGTGTATCGCAGCCACGTGCGTTTCCATGCGAGATCAAAAAGTATTTATATTCAGAATACGATAAAAGCTTCGCCAAACGGCTTGATGCAGACTTCAGTAGCACCGCCCGCAACACCGTTGTTTACGAGTGCACCGGAAATCCTGCCGGCTGCAGAAGTGCTGCCTTCGTCTACAGGAACACTTTCTTCCCCGACCTCAGGATCGATCTCCTCACCGGTCAACTGGGCAACACAACACGCATACTCACCGAACTGCTCGCTGACATTCACTCTGACATCCCTTTCCGATCTGTTCATTACAAACACGATCGCAGTGCTGCCTGAAGCTTCCTTTCCGAAAGCATCGAGGCCTTCTTTAAGGAATCTGGCAAAAGCAAATGTTCCGTCTACAGCCAGCAAGGTGCGGTAGAATCCTGTTCTGAGGCATTCGTTATGTGTACGGAGCTTAGCGACATTCTTAAAGAAGGCAAGCGCTTCAGTCTGACGTTCATTAAGTAAGCCCCAGGGATATGTCCTTCTGTTGAAAGGATCCTTGTAGCCCTCCATAAGAACCTCATCGCCGTAATAGATGCACGATGCTCCGATATAAGCCGTCTGGAAGCAGAAGGCCATCTTCGCAAGCGATGCAACACGGTCATAGTCTTCGTCACCAACAGCAAACAAACGCTGCGCTTCCCTGTCATCAGTATCATATGGTTTGGAAAGAGTTGTCATTATTCTGGGTACATCATGTGATGAGACAAGATTCATCATGGAATAATAAGCTTCCATCGGATAACGCTCGCGGAAGCCCTCGAATCTTGAATCTGCCGTCTCAGCATTGATGTAACCGCAGAGGAAATCAAGCAGGATGTGTCTGAAGGTATAGCCCATGACGGAATCATGTGTGTTACCGAGCATAAAGTCACGATAGGAACCGTAGCTGCACTTATTAGAAGCGTCTTCCCAGACTTCACCGATGACGGCACCTTCACCGCCGGTCTTATCCTTGACCGTCTGTCTCATCTGTCTGATAAAACTGTCGGGAAGCTCGTCGGAGACATCGAGTCTGAAGCCTGATGCACCTCTCGAGAGCCACGTGTCCACTACTCCGCCCTTGCCGAAGACAAAGCTTCTGTATGACAGATCGTCTTCGTTGATATTCGGGAGATCAGGAAATCCCCACCAGGAATCGTATCCGACTGTGCCGTCTTCGTTGCGGTAGAAGTTGTACCACGAACGGAATCTGCTTTCGTCGCCTTCGTTGAAAGCCTTGTAAGCACCGACACCATCGTATCTGTCGAACTTATTGAAGTATTTGGAATCGGCACCTGTATGGCTGAATACGCCGTCCAGGATCACCTTGATCCCGCGCTCGGCACACGCATTCCGGAGACTCATGAATGCAGCCGTACCGCCAAGGATCGGATCGACATTGAGATAGTCGGCCGTATCATATCTGTGCGACGATCGCGCCTCGAAAATCGGATTCAGGTAGAGCACGTTGATACCCAGCTCTTTCAGATAATCAAGCTTCTCTTCAATGCCCGTCAGACTTCCGCCGTAGAAATCACAGGCAAGATAACCGGTCTCCGGCTTGCCCTTCGTATCGACATCCTCATTCCAGTCTTCGTGATAGATCCTCTCAGCTCGGGAATCGACGGTCAGCATTCTCTCAAGATCAAAAGCAGATTCTCTGGCAAATCTGTCAGGGAAAATCTGATACATCATGGCACCCTTAAGGAATTCCGGAGTCTTAAAATCACGGTTATAGACCGTGATCTGGAATGCATAAGGATACTTGTCCTCATCACATCCGACTCTGGGCGGTTCGGTATAAAGCGTGCCTGCACCGTCCTTTGAATCAATGTCGGCACCGTAGTAAAGCGTTATTACTGATGACTCTTCACTGTTCGCCCTGATGCTGTCCGGCAGTTTTTCAAGGTCGTTCGGGCAATTGAATCTGAACCAGTAGAACAGGATCGAGGGTTCGCTCGGGAGCATCAGGTCAACATGGTATCTTCCTGAACCGGATACGGAATACATCGGCTCTTCATGGTATGAGAAGCCGTACAGTCCATATGTATAACAAAACGTGATATTCGAAGCTTCTCTGAAGCAATCGAAAAAAATACTTACATCTGAAGCACATGGTCTCGCCCCGAACGGGTACCTGTACTCAGGAAGGCGCGATGCATGAATGCACCGCGCCTTGTTATCGGAATAGTTTGTATTACTCTGCGTCTCCGCTGAAGGCATCAGGCTTTCTTCTCCTTCGGCTCTTCTTTCTTAGCCTCAGGCTTCTTGGCTTCAGCCTTATCATCAAACTTGGCAGCCGGCTTCTTTGCAACCTTTTTTGCAGGAGCTTTCTTAGCGGGCGCCTTCTTTACTTCTTCCTTTTTGGCTTCGTTCTTCTTTTTCTCTTCCTTCTTGGCTGCAGGCTTCTTCTCAGACGGTTTCTTCTCTGCGGCCTTCTTCTCGGAAGCTGCCTTGGAAGCTGCTTTGGGAGCGGCCTTGGCAGAAGCCTTCTCTGTCTTCACCGCCTTCTCGGGTGTTGCAGCAGGAGCGTCGCTCTCGGAGTCCTTTATCGAGATATCGGGAGCGGGCTGTTCAGCCTTGGGTTCGTTCCTCGGGATACCCGTGATAAGTGAATAGAGACCGGCATACTCGCCTGCGCTCTTCTTCCATGAGTAATCACCCTTCATGCCTGCTTCGATGATCTTGTCCCAGATCTCCGGCTTATGACGATAGATATCAGCAGCATACTTGGTAACGAACAGGAACTCATGAGCATTGATGTTTGCAAATGAGAAGCCGTTACCTTCGCCCGTATATTCGTTGAAAGGAGTAACCGTATCCTTAAGTCCGCCTGTCTCTCTGACGACAGGTACAGAGCCGTAAGCCATGGAACAGAGCTGTGACAGACCACAGGGTTCAAAGAGACTCGGCATGAGGAATATATCGGAAGCGGCATAGATCGTATGCGCAAGACCGCTGTCGAAATCAATACATGCGCACATCTTGCCTCTGTTGCGGTTAGCAATATCAACCAAAGCTCTCTCGTAATACGAATCGCCGGTACCGAGGATAACTACCTGCATACCGTCGTAGAGCATCTCCTCCAGAACATAGAGAAGGAGATCGAGGCCCTTCTGATCTACCAATCTTGAGATCATGGCACAGAGAGGCGCACCGGGGTTAACGTCGAGACCGAGCTGTTCCTGAAGTGATTTCTTGCAGGCAGCCTTACCTTCCTTATAATTCTTGATCGAATACTTCATGGGGATCTTCTCATCCTTGGAAGGATCGTACTCAAGATCGTTCATACCGTTGATAATGCCCGATACCTTGTAAGCGTACTTCTGCAAAGTATAGTTCAGACCTTCACCGTAGTAATCCGTCATGATCTCATATGCATATGTAGGAGATACCGTAGTAACGGAATTCGAGAAAACGATTCCGGCCTTCATGAAGTTGATGGCCTTATCCTTGATGCAGAATTCTTCTCTCTGATACTCATCGGGAAGATCGAGCATCTCCTTAACGACATCAATGGAATGAACTCCCTGATACTTCAGGTTGTGGATCGTATAAACTGTCTGAACGTTCGTGTGATAACCGTGCTTCTTGAAGTGGCAATCGAGGAGCATCGGCATCATGCCTGTCTGCCAGTCGTTGCAGTGAAGAACGTTAGGTTCGAAGTTCATGAAGTCGCCCATAAAATCGAGGACTGCTCTCTGATAGAAGCAGTATCTCTCAATATCAAAGACATACTCAACATAGATCTGGTCAAAATTGAAGTAATACTCGTTATCGATGAAGTAAAATGTTACTCCGTTCATCTCCATTGAGAACAGACCTGCATACAGCGATCTCCATCCCATGTGGACCATCTTCCAACCGAGGAACTGAAGCTTGTCGCTGTACTTGACCTTGATCTTCTTGTAGAGCGGAATAATGACACGGGCATCTACACCCTGCTTATTAAGCTCGACCGGAAGGCTTCCTACAACGTCTGCAAGACCTCCGACCTTAACAAAAGGACTGCACTCGGATGATGCGAATAATACTTTGATCTTCTCTTCCATAATCAGATACCTGCTCCCTTTCCTATGACGATAGGATATTCCGGATGACCGATAAGTCTAACGCCCGGTCTGACAAATGCATTCTTATCAAGGATCACGTTCTCAAGGTGACAATTCTCGGAGATGTGAGCATCCTGCATGATAACGCAATTCTTGATCGTCGTATTCTTGGCGATCGTAACGCTTCTGAAGATAACTGAATTCTCGACCTTACCATAGATACGGCAACCGTCTGATACGATAGAGTCGCTCATCTCGGCGTTATCAAAATAGAGCGTAGGAGCCTCGTCCTTAACCTTAGTGTAGATAGGCTTGCCGCTCCAGAAGAGATCATTTCTTACGGAATCGGTAAGGAGTGACATTGAAGCGTTGAAGTAACCCTGAACGCTGTTGATCCTGAGCGCCACACCCGTGTATTCAAATCCGTGAACCTTGAATTCATCGTACATCTTAACGATCGAGTGAACGCCGAAGTGACCGAGACCGTGTGCCATCTGACGTGCGATTATATCGAGGAGCAGGTCTCTTCTGAGGCAGAGGATGCCGAGTGAGCATCTCTGAGATGTTGCCTTAACGGGATTGTAGAGCATGTCTCTTACAAATCCGTCATCATCAATATCAAGAATGAATGCCGGGTTGCCGAACTTCGTGCCGTCACGGTTATACATGACGGAGATATCAGCACCTGACTCTTCGTGTGACTTGATAAAAGCATCAAATGTCGTGTTAAGAATGACATTCGCGCCAGCAACGATTACATAAGTAGTTCTGGACTGTCTCAGGAAATCCATGACACCGGTAAGCTCTTCATCGGAACTTACGGCTGTTGCCTCCGAGTTAACATACGGAGGAAGGATATGAAGACCGTCATTCTTACGGTCCAGTGACCAAGCGGCACCGGTACCCGTGTGGTCCATCAATGACTTGTACTTGTTGTAAGTAAGAAGTCCGACATTCTTGATGCCTGAATTGACCATGTCTGAGAGCAGGAAGTCAATGATCCTGTATCTTCCGCCGAAAGGCATGGCTGAAAGTGCACGAGGATTGGAGAGTTCTCCGAGAGATATCTTTTTGTTGTCGGCTAAGATAAGGCCCATCGCGTTATTGAACATTTGTCTTTATCTCCTTTTCCTCAAGCTCTGAATGTCGATTCGATTATGTCGCAGTCGTCAGGTACTTTGACATCAGCGTCAACCATGCTGTTAGCAGGAATGACCGAGCCGTCCTTTATCTTTAATCCGCGCTCGAAAACGCAGATTCCTTCAGAGCAGATCTTTTTATTTGTATAAGGTCCTTCGCCTTCAACGAAGTTACCTGCCTGTACATCCTTGCCGATAACAGTTCCGGAGTCGATGATACAACGCTCGATATGAGCGCCCTCCTTAACGACAACGCCGGGCATGAGAACGCAATCCTTTACAATGGCGCCCTTCTCAACGATAACTGATTCGGAGAGAACCGAATGCTCAACCTCACCGAAGATCCTGCATCCGTCCGTAAGAGCCGAATTCTTAACCTTAGCACCGCTACCGATGAAGTGAGAAGGCTTTACAGGGTTCCTTGAGAAGATCTTCCAGGATCTGTCTACGAGATTGATCTCTTCAGGCTTATCCAGGATATCCATGTTAGTCTCCCAGAGAGATGAGATCGTTCCTACATCCTGCCAATATCCGGAGAAACGGTAAGCACAAAGCTTTCTTCCCTGAGCAAGGAGATTAGGTACGATATTCTTACCGAAGTCGTTATTGGAATTCGGATCAGCCTCATCATCGATCAATGCCTGTCTCAATACGCTCCATGTGAAGATATAAACACCCATTGAAGCGAGATTGCTCTTCGGCTTGGCAGGCTTCTCATCGAACTCTTCGATGACATCGTCTTCCTTGGTATTCAAGATACCGAATCTGGGAGCTTCTTCCCACGGTACCTCATATACTGCGAGCGTTGCATCGGCAGCCTTCTCGATATGTGCCTTAAGCATGGCTGCGTAATCCATCTTATAGATATGGTCACCGGAGAGAATGACAACATATTCAGGATTAATGCCATCGATAAAGCTCATATTCTGATAAATGGCATTAGCCGTTCCCTTATACCAATCGGACTTGCCGCTGTTATTCTGGAAAGGCGGCAGGATGTATGCACCTGCATTGATTCTGTCGAGATCCCAAGGATGACCGTTACCGACATAAGTATTCAGCGCCAAAGGCTGATACTGTGTAAGTACACCGACGATCTCAATTCCTGAGTTAACACAGTTTGAAAGAGGAAAATCGATGATCCTGTAACGGCTTCCGAACGGAACTGCAGGTTTTGCAACCTTCTTCGTCAGAACTCCGAGTCTGCTTCCCTGACCTCCTGCGAGTATCATCGCAACGACTTCAGTGCTTGCCATAATGAGCTACCTCCGTATATGAGCTTTAATTGTTTACTTTTCTTCTGTTGCAGCCTTCTTAGAAGACTTGGTTGTCTTTACTGCCTTAGCGGTTTTTGTCGACTTGGCAGGTGTTGCTGTTTTCGAGCTCTTGGAAGCTTCTGTCTTTTTTGCAGCAGTCTTGGCTGTCTTCTTGGCAGGAGCCTTCTTGGAAGAGTTCTTTGCAGCTGACTTCCTTGTCTTCTTGATGTCACCGACCTTCATGAAATAGATACCGGCAAGAGGCGGAAGATTGATCTTCACTCTGTAAGGCTTTCCGTTCATGGGTTCGTCTATTGCAACGACACAGCCGTTCGCATCAGTACCGGTAGGATAACCGGAACCGCCGTGGCACATATCATCAGTATTGAATACGATCTTGTAGATACCGGGTTCATAGACAGGCATCTCATATCCTTCAAGCGGCTGGGGGACCATGTTGAGAGCAACATAGATATCCTTCTTCTTCGGATCGGGACAAGATCTCTTGTAGATAAAGACATTGTTCTTGGTATCCGAAGCATCGATCCACTCAAAGCCTGCCCATGTATGATCATCTTCCCAAAGCTGAGGATTCTCAATGTAGAATTTATTGAGTGCGCTGTTAAAGTTCTGGAGGAGTCTGTGTGACTCGTAATCCAGAAGGAACCATTCAAGCTGCTCGTAGAAACGCCACTCGATGAACTGACCGAACTCGGCGCCCATGAAGTTGAGCTTTGCGCCCGGATGGCTGATCTGATAGAGCATCATAGTACGAAGCGACGCGAACTTTCTCCAGATATCACCCGGCTGCTTATCGATCAGAGAATGCTTGCCGTGAACGACCTCGTCGTGCGAGAGGCTCAGGACATAATTCTCTGAGAACGCATACATCATCGAGAAGCAGAACTCATCGTGATGCCAGGATCTCGCATATGAATCAGTCGAGAAATAATCAAGCGTATCGTGCATCCAGCCCATGTTCCACTTATGTGTGAAGCCAAGGCCTCCGAACTCGACAGGATGTGTAACCTTCGGCCATGCAGTCGACTCTTCCGCTATGAGCATTGCATGCGGATATTCCTTACGCAGAATGTAATTGAGCTTCTTGAAGAAATCGATCGCTTCAAGGTTCTCGTTGCCGCCGAACTTATTCGGAATATACTGCGTTCTGCCGTAGTCTCTGTAGAGCATTGAAGACACCGCATCAACACGGATGCCGTCCAAATGGAATTCATCGATCCAATAAACCGCATTGGAAATGAGGAACGAGATTACTTCATTCTTGGAATAATCGAAAACATAAGTACCCCACTCTCTGTGTTCGCCGATCCTCGGATCCTGGTACTCATAGCAAGGCGTTCCGTCAAATCTGACAAGACCTTCCATATTCTTCGGGAAGTGCGCCGGAACCCAGTCAAGGATAACGGCGATTCCGTTCTGGTGAAGGACATCGACCATGAACTTGAAGTCAGCGGGTGTACCGAATCTCGAAGTAACGGCATAGTAACCCGTTACCTGATAACCCCATGAATCATCGAGCGGATGCTCAAGCACAGGCATGAGCTCGATATGGGTATAGTTCATCTTCTTGCAGTAATCAGCCAAGTCTATGGCAAGCTCTCTGTAAGTAAAGAAATTACCGTCGGGATGTCTTCTCCATGATCCGAGATGAAGCTCATAGATATTGATTGGCTTAGGTGCAAGCGCATCCGTACGGTTCTTAACGAACTCGTCATCATTCCAGACATAATCATCCGGATCGTAGATTATCGAAGCATTATTCGGTCTTGTCTCAAAATGCCTTGCGTAAGGATCACCCTTCTCGTAGATTCTGTTGTCCGCACCGATAACTCTGTATTTATATCGATCCCATTGCTGTGCATTAGGAACCTTCTGTTCCCAAATACCCGTCTTGCCCAACATGAACATCTGGCAATCACTGGGATCCCAATCATTGAAATCGCCCATAACGCTGACCCTTCTTGCGTTAGGAGCCCATACGCGGAAAATAAAACCTTTCCCATTCTCATCCTCGTAAGGATGTGAGCCGAGAAACTTATAACTCATATAGTTCTCGCCTCTATTGAACAGATAAGCAGCATCCATAAATGTTGCATTACCTCCTATCGAAAATCGCGGCGGCACAAAAATGCACACCAATAATCAAGGACATTTGTCCTTAATTAAAAATATTATAAACTAAATTAGAGAATTTACCAACCAAAAATACAAAAAAGCAAGGGGATAATTCCTTGCTTTTGTGCATATTTACATATAAGAGCCGGAATAACCGCTTTCGCTCTGCCTTGCTGAATCTTACGAACGGCCGGTCTTACGCTGTCTCTTATCAGCATACATGGCTTCATCGGCTTTCTTCAGATAGCGCTCGAATTCTGTCTGAATATCAGTTTCCGAGTCATCTCCGGGGCACTCTACATATGCACCGGCACTGATACCGATCGGATGTGTCTCACCCATTTCTTCAGATTGCTTCGCGATCTCTTCCTTGATGCGATCGATAAGCCGGTCAGCCTTTTCGAGATCAAAATCCTTCGCAATGACAACAAACTCGTCGCCTCCGGTCCTTGCACAGATAACGTCACTTCCGGCAACGGATTTTAATGCATTGCCTATGATCTTAATGCTCTGATCGCCCTCATTATGACCGTAACCGTCATTGATCTTCTTCAGATCGTCCATGTCGATCATGATGACCGCAAGTCCCGTACGAGTCTCATTACAGTGCTTATGGAAAGACTCAAAGAATCTCTCCATGCCGCGACGATTATACAGTTCGGTAAGCATGTCTCTGTCAGAAAGATATTGCAATCTTGCGACCGAAGCCTTCAGATCTCTTCTTATCCTTCTGCTCTCAAGGATCACTCCGATATTAACGAACCATGACTGCATTGCCTTCTGGTCTCTATTCTCGATCTCCGGCGTAACGATCAGATATCCCATGTAATTCTGAAGTTGATGTATCGCGAAAACATAATACGGATTCGGATCATCGAGCATATCCTTCGGGAGGATGTCCTTCTTGCTGAAAGTAAAGAACGGAATATCATTCTCGCCTCTGAATCCGGCAACGACCATCATGTCTTCATCAACTTTACTGTAATCGCTTCCGACAACTCTCTGCTTATCCCAACCGGGCGCAAGACAAAGGAGCATATCCTTAAATCCCGTATCGCGCTTCGCATTTGCATTGATCGCCTGGAAACACTCTTCAAGGTTATTCGCTTCGGATACGCTCATCATCAGACTTGTGGAAGACTGCGCTATGCCGTTGATGTTGTCCAGCATCTTAATATATCTCTCACGATAATCCTCGCGATTCGTAAAATCAGAAGAAACGCATCCGCATGACTGACCCGGTATGAATTCACCTTTAATGCGGATATTCATCTCAGTATTAATCCCGTCGATCATCTTCTTCAGAACAACAACAGCCTGATAGCCTTCATTAAAGTGAGGCTGGCAAGATGTAGTAACCGTCGGCAAACCGTAGATCGCTTCATCGACACCGTCATATCCCGTTACGATCACATCCTGAGGAACCCTGATCCCTCTGTCCTTGCAAGCATTTATAACGCCGACAGCCGAGTAATCGTTAGCACACAAAATCGCATCAGGGAGCTTCTTGCCTCTCCTTCTGCAATGCTCGAGAATGTAATCAAGAGCCGCTTCGCCGCAGTCACGCCAAAGGTTGCCGTAGAAGATCTTCTTGCTGTCGAACGGAATGCCGTTCCTCTCAAGAACGGATCTGTATGCATCAATACGTTCATGAGTGAAATACTTATCTGTCAGGCCGGCAACATGGTAGATATCCTTACATTCATGTTCCTTGACAAGGTGCTCAACTATCTCGTCAAAAGTCGCAACGTCGTCGCAACCTATATTGGTATATTGTTCTTTAATTCCTCCGATGTTCACAACAGGAATATTCGAATTTGTGAGAATGTTATCCAAATGTTCCTCAGCATAAGAACTGAAAAATGTCGAGATCCTGATAGCACCGTCAAAATCATCCAGATTGGGAATATCAAAAGATACATTATCCCCGGCATCATATTTGGAATACTCTTTATAGTATTTGCTGCTGAAAGAGTCGCTGAAGCTTGCGAAGAAGATCACCTTCACATTCTCCTTATAAGCAGCATCAATAATGCCCTTCTGCATCTTCACGGACATCGGCTCATATACATTAGATGTAAAAACCGCGATCTTCTTCATAATGCGATCATACCCTCACACGGTGCGATAGTATCTTTAACAACAATTATAAATAAATGAACTCAAAATGTGATTAACTATATGTTAATAAACTTTGTTACATTTTTGTACATCAAAAGAGCGGGTGCTTGCATTCTTTCCAAGCACACTAACGGAGGAAAATCATGAGATACATTGTAGCATCTGACATCCACGGCGATTCATATTGGGCAGAGCGCGTGATCAACGCTTTTGTCGAAAACAAAGCCGACCGCCTGCTCCTTCTCGGAGACATTCTTTATCACGGTCCCCGCAACGATCTACCCTCGCATTACGAACCCCAAAAGGTTATCGAACTTCTTAATCAATATTCCGATAAGATACTCGCCGTCCGCGGCAACTGTGATGCCGAAGTAGATCAGATGGTCCTCAAGTTCCCCATTATGGCTGATTACCTGTATCTCGTAGACGAAGGTTCGGTATTCCTGGCAACACACGGCCACAAATACGGTCCCGACACGGTTCCCGACTTTCTTCCTTCGGGTGCTGTTCTTCTTGCGGGCCACACTCACATTGCCGGCGACACTGTCATCACCGCCTCCGACGGAAGATCCTTCCGTTACCTCAATCCCGGCTCACCCTCAATTCCCAAGATGGATACTTTACCTTCTTACATCCTGATCGAGAACGGATCGGCCAAATTAGTTCAGTTCTGAATCAAATGAGACTCATACAGCATTAGTTTCCGCCACTTCCGTGAAGAGCAGTTACTCGCACGCTTCGTAACTCGCGGACTCAACATTTTCGCGCACCAACAAAAACTGCCCCGCAGCAATTACCGCGAGGCAGTTAAATAATCAAGTTATAAGCGACAGCTTACTTCGCAAAAGCAGCACCCTTGTCGAATGCTTCCATATTTGCGGGGATGAGACCGTGCTTTCTCTCAGGAAGGATTCCGTAAAGAGACTTCTCAAAAGAATCTCTTGTGAAGCATCCTGTAGCAGTAGCCATACAACCGATCATCGTGATAGGAGCGAACATCATCTTTCCGAGATCAGAAGCGATGTCAGAAGCTTCCATTGCGATAACCTTGATATCTGTACGTGCAGGTCTTGTCTTGATAAGTGAAGAGTCGAGTATCATGAGCGCACCGGGCTTAAGCTGCTTCTCGAACTTCTCCATTGAAGGCTGGTTAAGGCAGATAACAACATCAGCGTCATTAACTACAGGTGAACCGATAGGCTCATCGGAAAGAACTACTGAGCAGTTAGCCGTACCGCCACGCATCTCAGGACCGTATGAAGGGAACCATGAGACTTCCTTGCCTTCATAGAGAGCAGCCTCTGCTGCCATCTTACCTGCTGAGAGGATTCCCTGACCACCGAAGCCGGCAAAGATTATAGAAAAATCAATCATTACTTTACCTCCCCAACGTTAACGCAATTGTTAGCCGTAGCAGGAATGCTTCCGGATACATACTTACCGTTCTCATCGAAAACAAGATTCTGACCCTTGTAGCATCCGAGAGGATACTGCTTCTCCATGTTCTCCTTAAGCCACTCCATAGCTGCGAGAGGCTCCTTACCCCAGTTAGTAGGGCATGTGGAGAGGATCTCAACGATCGAGAAACCGAGGTTGTTCTTCTGAACATCGAAAGCCTTCTTGATAGCCTTCTTTGCTGCCTGAATGTTCTTGAAATCAGTAACTGCAACACGCTCAGCATATGCAACGCCTGCAAGGTTGGACAAGAACTCAGATACGTTGATAGGATAACCCTGGTAAGAAGGATCACGACCGAAAGGTGATGTTGTCGTAACCTGACCTACGAGTGTTGTAGGTGCCATCTGACCTGAAGTCATTCCGTAAACTGCGTTGTTTACGAAGATAACCGTGATCTTCTCGCCTCTTGCAGCTGCATGAACGATCTCAGCAGTACCGATGGAAGCAAGGTCACCGTCTCCCTGATATGTAAATACGAAGCTGTCCTTGAGGTTTCTCTTGATACCCGTAGCAACTGCAGGTGCTCTTCCGTGAGCTGCCTGAACCATGTCGCAAGCAATGTATTCATATGAGTTGTATGTACATCCTACGGACGCAACACCAACAGCTGTCTCAAGAGCATCCTGCTCTACGAGTGTCTCAGCCAAAAGTCTGTGGATAATGCCGTGGCAGCAGCCGGGGCAATAATGGAAAGGCTTATCTGTAAGGCCTTTTGTGGGTTCGAAAACTACAGCCATCAGAAATTACCTCCTTCAATATTCTTTCCCTCGTGGATCGCAACGATCTTGTCGAGGATTTCCTTCTGCATCGGAAGATTACCGCCGAGTCTGCCGTGGAAATAAACGGGTTTCTTGCCGTTAACGCCAAGCTTAACGTCTTCGATCATCTGACCTGCGTTGAGCTCAACATCAAGGAATGCCTTTACACTGGGCATATCAGCAGCTTCTGCGATTGCCTGGTAAGGGAAAGGCCAGAGTGTAATAGGTCTGATCATACCAACCTTGATACCAAGTTCAGCTGCCTGACGGATTACGTTACGTGAGATTCTGGAGCATGTGGAGAATGCTGTAATAACGATCTCAGCATCTTCCATGTTGATTGCTTCATAACGAACTTCGTTAGCTGCAACAACCTTATACTTCTCCTGAAGCTCTCTGTTCTTAACTTCAAGAACATCCGGATCAATGTAGATGGATGTTACTGTGTGGTGGAAGTCGTCACCCTTTCTTCCGCAAGCAGCCCAAGGCTTAGCAATAGTCTCAATAGGCTCTTCGTCACGGAAAGCAACAGGCTCCATCATCTGACCCAAAGTACCGTCACCAAGGATCATGCATGTCATTCTATACTTATCGGCAAGGTTGAATGCCTCAACAACGAGCTCATAGAGCTCCTGAACAGAAGCAGGTGCGATAACGATGTTTCTGTAGTCACCGTGTCCGCCACCCTTTGTAGCCTGGAAGTAGTCACCCTGTGCAGGCTGAATACCGCCCAAACCCGGGCCTGCTCTGACGATATTTACAACAACTGCAGGAAGTTCAGCACCTGCAATGTATGAGATACCTTCCTGCTTGAGGGAGATTCCCGGAGAAGATGAGGATGTCATCGCTCTGAATCCTGCAGCTGTAGCACCGTAAACCATGTTAATAGCTGCGACCTCAGATTCTGCCTGAACGAAGTTACCGCCGATCTGAACCATCTTCTTAGCCATGTAGTGCATAACTTCAGTCTGAGGTGTAATCGGGTATCCGAAATAATTACGGCAGCCTGCTCTGATTGCTGCCTCGGCAATGACCTCATTGCCTTTCATCAGTACTCTTTTCTGTGCCATACTATGTCCTCCCGATCAGAAACGCTCAACCGTGATAACTACATCCGGGCACTGTGTTGCGCAGAAAGCACAACCGATACACTCATCCGGATTTACACAGGTTGCAGGGTGATAACCCTTTGAATTAAGCCTTGTCTTGTCAAGTTCGAGGATTTTCTTAGGGCAAGCTGCTACGCAGAGTCCACAGCCCTTGCACAGATTCTCGTTAAACGTCAATTTACCTTTCGCCACGAAAAACCTCCTAAATGCCTCACACGTATATAAACGCGCTAAAATATTGAACTATTATAAACTTGATTGCATAAGTACGCAAATAAATAATTAATAATAAAGGGCGGCATTTCCGAGCAAAAGTCGGGCAAAACAACAGGGCACCGCCGCAGTTTTGAATGATATTCATGCCGGCGTTAAAGCCGAAAGTCATGCTAAACCTCATGCTACTGCAGCATGTTTTGCATGATTTTCTGGGGTTTGGGGGCTAATTTCACGCTAAACCTCATGCTACTGCAGCATGTTTTGCATGATTTTCGGGGGTTTTGGGGCTAATTTCACGCTAAACCTCATGCTACTGCAGCATGTTTTGCATGATTTTCGGGCACTCAAGGTCAGGTAAAACATCAGGTACACGCCTTATGTTTTACCTGATATTCCGGCATTTTCGAGCTAAAATCAGGTAAAACCTCAGGTACATGCCGTATGTTTTACCTGACTTCGCCACTTCTTCCGAGTGCAAATAAAGTTCGGGCAAAGCGCATACAGAATCGCCATCACAAGCAAAAACATAAGCACTGACACCAGTACCGACACAAGCGCGCAAGCATCTGCACAAGTACCGACACAAACATCCGCATAAGCACACTAACAAAAAGCGGCCGTCCCTTCACGGAGCCGGCCGCCTTAAGATCAATTACAGTCAGAATTACAGCAAAGAAGCTGCTGCCTTATCAAGTACTACTGTTACGTCAGCGTGATCCTGGAGGATCGATGCCGGGCAATCTGTCGTCTTGGGGCCGTTGATCATGCCCTTGACTGCCTCTGCCTTATTTGCGCCTGTAGCGATAAGGACGATCTTCTTAGCTCTCATAATGGATGCGAGACCCTGTGTGATTGCTGTCTTAGGAACCTGGTTGATGTCACCGTCGAAGAATCTTGCGTTATCGCTTCTGGTCTGCTCTGTGAGCGGCATGATGTGAGTTACGGAATCGAAGGGGCAGCCGGGCTCATTGAAAGCGATGTGGCCGTCGGAACCGATGCCGAGAACCTGAATGGCAACCTCATGGCTTGCGAGAGCTGCTTCGTAATCTGCTGCAGCCTTCTCCTCATCCGCGAGGTTACCCTGAGGTACATGAATGTTCTCTTCAGGACAGTCGATAAAGTTGAAGAGATTCTCGTGCATAAATGTCCAGTAAGACTGCTCGTGATCTCTGGGGATGCCGCAATATTCGTCGAGATTGAATGTGATGATGTTCTTATAGGAAGTACCGTTCTCCTTGTGATCCTTGATCATCTCTTGATAAAGACCTACCGGAGAAGAACCTGTAGCAAGGCCCAATACAGGATCCTTCTGGGAATCAAGGACTCCCTTCATTACTTTAAAAGCTTCTGCAGATACTTCTTCATAAGTATCCTTAACGATTACATTAAACATATAGACCTCCCATAAATTGAGTATATTAAAACGGCTCCGAGTGTTGCCATCCGAAGCCGTAATAATTCATTATTCTGCCGCGAGACCCTGCTCCCTGATGACAGCAATGAGCTTGTCAACATACTGTTCACAGACCTCGTCAGTCTTTGCTTCAACCATTACGCGGATCTTCGGTTCGGTGCCGGATGCTCTGAGAAGGAGTCTGCCGTCGCCGCCGAGTGTCTTGTTGACTTCCTGCATGGCTGCGCATACAGCAGGATTCGTAAGAGTCGTAGCCTTATCATTTACAACGATGTTCTTGAGGCACTGAGGGAATCTCTTCATCTCGCCTGCAAGCATTGACAGCGGGAGCTTCTTCTCGAGCATGGTCATGAGGACCATGAGAGAGGTAAGGATACCGTCACCTGTCGTTGCGTATTTCGCGAAAATAATATGTCCGGACTGCTCGCCGCCTAATACAAATCCGTTCTTCATCATGTTCTCGGCAACATACTTGTCACCTACATCGGTCTTCTCCGTGCGGATCCCGATAGCCTCACAAGCCTTGTAGAGGCCCATGTTGCTCATGATGGTCGTAACGAGCGTATTACCGTCAAGCTTGCCGCTCTCCTTGAGGAACTTAGCACACAGATACATGATCTGGTCACCGTCGACTTCGTTGCCGAGTTCGTCTACTGCAAGGCATCTGTCTGCATCGCCGTCATAAGCAAAACCGACATTGAGGCCGTTATCAACCACATACTTCTTAAGAGTATCCATGTGTGTCGAGCCGCATCCGGCATTGATGTTAAGTCCGTCAGGTGTGTTGTTGATTACGTATACCTTTGCTCCCAACGCCTCGAAAACGCTGCGCGCGATATTCCAGGAAGCACCGTTAGCACAATCGAGACCGACCTTCATGCCGTTGAAGGCTCTTGTAGGAATAGTCATGAGATAACCGATATAGCGGTTACGTCCTGCCGCGTAGTCGATAACGTTACCGATGGCATCACGCTCTGCAAGCGGTACCTCATCGATCTCGCCGTCGATATAAGCCTCGATCTGCTGCTCGATCTCAGGTTCGATCTTTTGACCGTTTGCACGCATGATCTTGATACCGTTATCGTAGAAAGAATTATGAGAAGCGGAGATCATGATTCCGCAGTCAAAACCGTCTGTTCTGCAGCAATAAGAGACTGAAGGTGTCGTAGTTACGTGAAGAAGGTAGCAATCAGAACCGGATGAAGTGATTCCGGCAGCAAGAGCTGCTTCAAGCATATAAGAACTTCTTCTTGTGTCCTTACCGATGATGATCCTTGCTCTGTTGTCTTCATGATTGCGGCCGTAGTACCAGCCGATGTATCTTCCTACCTGAAATGCTTTCTGTGCCGTAAGAGCCTTGTTGGCTTCTCCTCTGAATCCATCAGTACCAAAGTACTTACCCATAAATTATCCCGCCTTTCAGGTATGATAGGAAATTTTAACACAAAAATTAAAATGCAAATCATTTTTTTTACAGTTGCAATAAAATTGCCAAATATCCGATGCAGGCTACAGTACATAAACTGCGCATAGAAATAAGAAAGAGGCTGCCTCTTGCGAGACAGCCTCCCGATTGAATCAATTGTGTTGACCGATTATCAGCCGATCTTGTTACCGCACTCAGGGCAGAACTTAGGCATTACGCCGTCTGCAGGCTTGTAGCCGCAATTAGGGCAAGCTGCAGGTGCTGCTGCCGGCTGAGGCTTACCGCAGTTGCCGCAGAATTTACCTGTGTTACCTGTCTGTCCGCACTCGCAAGACCAACCTGCTGCTACGGGAGCCGGCTGGGGCTTTCCGCAATTACTGCAGAACTTACCCTGGTTACCGCTCTGACCGCAAGCGCATGACCAACCTGCTGCTACGGGAGCAGCTGCAACTGCTGCAGGCTGCTGAGGTGCGAAGAATCCGCCCTGTGAAGGCTGTACCTGCTGCACGTTGTTAAGAGCAGCAGCTGTAGCGCTTGCACCGCCTACGCCGTTCATCATTCCGAGACCCATGAAGCCGTTAACTGCACCGTTTGCATTAGCGCCTGCAGCCTTCATAGCTTCTGTCTGACCGAGAGCAACAGCTGCATTGAGAGCAGCACCGTCTGCACCGTAGAGCTTAGACTCATCGACCTTCTCGATTCTCTCACGGGACTTATCATCAGGTGTAACGGAAGCGATGGCAACCTTATCTACTACGATACCTCTGCCCTGGAGCCACTCTTCATCGAGGCACTCCTGCATGTATCTGCGGAACTCGCCCTGCTTTGAAGGCAATGTTGAGAACATGATACCGTTCGGGTAAGGGCCGCCGCACTTATTGAGTGTCTCTGTGATGTTATCAAGGAACTCGAGACGAGGCTGCTTAGGCTGAGCAGGTGTACCCATGAACTCAGCAACTGTGTATACGTCGCTAACCTGACCGGAGATGTTTCTGAAGAATGTAACAGGGTTCTCAACCTTGAAAGAGAATGTACCGTTCAAACGGATGTAGATGTTACGATACTCAGGGTCAGCATACGGAACCGGAGAAGGTGTACCGAAGTTCTGGTTCATCATCTCAGTCTTGTTTACAAAGTAAACTCTCTGCTGCTGCTGGATCTCTCCGCCCATCTTCATACGGTTCCAAATGTCAGCGATAGACTGCTTAACATTCTCACCGAAGTTCTTGTTAGCAAGAATTGAAGGAGCTGTTGAAGTGTCCCACTTATAAGCGCCTGCAGCATCAACTACATCAACGATCTCGCCGTTATTAACGAGAAGGCAGTAGCAACCCTCAGGTACGTTAATGATGGAGCCGTTGGAGATAACATCGGTATTACCCTTGTTTCTGCCCTTCTCCATTTTGTTAACGCCCTTCTTTACGAGTATATCCGTTCCCAAAGCATCCTGTGTGAAGAATTCAAGATACTGATCCTGAATCTGGCTGCTGATAGAACCGAATGTAGATCCTGCAACGTTAGCAATCAAACTAATCAATCCCATAATTTCTTATTCCTCCTAGAATTTACTTAAGAAGTTTTCCTTCCAAAAGAGATAATAACATTTATTCGGGTTGTTCACAATGACAATCAAAAACGAAATGTTCGGAAATTAGTATGCGTAATGAATGTTACGCTTCATCTCGAAAACCTCACCGCAACTAAATGCGCCCTCCGGAAGCTTAACGTCTTCCATTACGCAGTTTGCCACGAGCGGGACTCCGGTGATCTCGGATGCTTTAAGGATCATGGCCGCACCGTCGATCGCTATCTGAGCGGTCGTCTCCTCAAGAAGATTCGTATTGTTGATGTAGCCGTTGATCTTAAAGCCGGAAGCCGCTTCAAGGATCGAAGTCATCTCTGCGATCTGCTCGGGATCCGAAGTGAACGGTCTCAGGCAATTGACAGCCATGTAGATGACGGCATCGGTATTCTCGATCCTCTGTCTTATAGAACCGAGGACCGTCGCCCCCATGTCTTCACCGCCGATGTCGAAGATTCCCTGATAGGATTCGTCGTCGAAGATAACGTACATATCCGGCGGGAGAACCGGTGCATCAACATTTGAGCCGGCATACATCGGAGTGATGAGCCTGATGTTCTCTTTTTCGAGCACTTGCGCGCAATCGGATGAACGGTAGAAAGGATTGACGATGTCCATGTCAGCTATGAGGAGCTTCTTGTCAGGCAGAGCTTTGCGCTGTGCAAGAGACATGTTGACGGCAATCTCAGATTTGCCGCTTCCGTAGGCACCGATAATAATAGTCAAACGATGATCAAGATAAAACATCAGAACAGATTCTTCTTTCTAAATATTATGAATCCCCAGCCGCCGATGACGAGCATCCATATCAGTGATTTGCCGATATATATCCAGTTGAGTGTGGAGAAAGGCATATGCATTGAATCGACATGCTTGAGGTCTTTCGTTGTAATGTGAGACTGGTCATCACCGAGATCATCGGAGAAAAGGATCATGACCAGATCACTCATATCCATGTCGCCGTCAATGGCAAACTCCGAAGAGAAATCGATCTCATCCTTATAAGAACCGCTCTCATCAATGAGGAAAGAAGTTCCGCCCGCACCATAGTCACCTTCGAATCCCAAAGGAGAAAGAACATAGATGGGATGGAAGATCTTCCACGGGGTGCCCTGATAATGGTCTTTGTCGAATTGCTCCTCAAGCTTCTCTACGCTGTCATCATCAAGGACGCCTTCATCGACCAGTTCTTCGTATCTCTCGTGTCTGATCTCAATGTAATCCTTGCAAGCCTTGGAGGGAGTATTGTACATACCGATGACGGAGCCGGCACCGTTGGAAACAAGTGCGATCAGGACGCAAAGGATCATCGGAAGCGCACGCTTTCTGAAGATCAGCGAGATAACCGAGAAAGCCACAGTCATGACAAGGAAAACAATGATCGCAGTGGCAAATCTCGAGAACATCTCACCGCCATTAACATTTGCTCCGATACCTGAGATCGTCAGGCCCAAAAGTCCTGAGAGAATGTAGATAACAGAGAAGAAAGTGCTCGCAGCCATCTGTGAGAGCATGTAAGAACCGTAGATCTTGAACCTCGAGTGTCCTGCAATGATCTTGTTCCTGATGATTCCGTCCGTGTAATCCCTTCCGAGATGCAGACACGTAAACAGTGCAACGTACTTCGGAAGTGTCGTAATGAATGATACGGCAATTGTCCAGGTAAGTCCCTTGATCTCATTATTTGAGAAAAGTTCATCGATCGTCAAACCGTCAAAAGTAAAAGCGAAAATGAATCGATAAAACAGAGCCGTAATGATCGGCCAGACAAAACTGATGCCTGCAACGACCCAGAAGAAAACGCTCTTGAACATGCGCCTGAATTCAAACTTCAATAACTTAAGCATGTGACTCACCTCCAACAAGATTGACGAAGTAAGTCTCCAGGTCAGTCTCCCTTGTTACAACGCGGGCAATATTCGCGCCTGCAGCATTTGCTGCCAGAACGACTTTGGTAAGGTTGTAATATCCTTTAGCCTGAATGATACCCGTCTCACTGTCGAATGTTGTCTTCAAACCGTGAGCATTAAGTACCGGGATCAGGAGTTCCGGTGTGCCGCAATAGAACAGGGACTCAAGTCCGCCTGCATCCTCCAACGAAGCAGCCTTTATCTCTTTTACTACTTTTCCGCCTTCAACGAAGCCGAAATCCGTCGCAAGCTTCGAGAGCTCAGAGAGGATATGACTCGATATTATGATCGTGATCCCCTTCTCCTGATTCAGCTTGATCAAAAGATCTCTGATCTGGATGATACCCTGAGGATCAAGACCGTTGATAGGCTCATCAAGGATCAGAAGTTCCGGATTGCCGCACATGGCCATGGCAATTCCGAGTCTCTGTCTCATTCCGAGCGAGAACCTTCCTGCCTTCTTCGCGCCTGTATTACCAAGGCCTACATAATCAAGGATCTGATCGATCGAATCATCTACTTTCAATCCGAGATTGATGTACTGATAGATAAGGTTCTCCTTTGCGGACTGATTTGAATAGATCGACGGAAGCTCGACAAGAGCACCGACTTTGCCGAGTTTCTTATGGTCAAAGCCATACTCAACCTTACCTGACGTCGGTTCCTGAAGTCCTGAGATGATCCTCATGACCGTGGTCTTACCTGCACCGTTCCTGCCGACAAGACCGTAGATCGAGCCCTTCGGAACCGTAAAGCTCATGGAATCAAGCGCATGGAAATGACCGTAATCCTTGCTGACACCGTTAACTTTTAAAATAAATTCTCCGGTTTCTGACACGTGATTTTCTCCTAATTCCTAGTTATCCTGTCTCTTTTTCGAGACCTCAGTATTATAACACTATCACCTTCAGCAGATACTTAATAAAACCTTAAGATGCACTTAAGGCTCTTCGGGCGTCTCTTACGGAACTCGAAAATCAGAACTGATACTTAGGCCAGATGCCCTTCTTGTCATGCGTATGCTCCGGAAGCTGATACAGATCGTGCCCCGGATAGTCGTTACCCTCTACAATGACCGGTCTCTCGGGTGTAAAACATACATCCCAGCCGATGAAACCGACCTGGGGCACAACGAGAGCTGCCTTAGAGCACATCTCCACTACCTCATCCCACATCGGGAAAACAAAACCCTTGATAACCGCACCCGTCTCAGGATGGCGCTCATAAAGGACTTTAGTCTTATCTATCGGGAAATCCGTTACCTCACCCGTCTTCTCATCAACCGGCGCAGTCATTCCGCCGCTGTTGAAGTTATCCACGCTGTGACCGTGATTACCGAATCTTACGCAAGCACTGGCAATATGGACCTTGCCCTCCTTCTGGATCGTAACCACTCTGACGGTATTGATCGCATGCGGATAGATGGCGCTTACGGCCGGATGCTGAACGATGATCTCTTCAAAGAAATGAGGCTTATCCTGATGGACATATTTCTCATAGTAATTCTCGGCAGTATCGGCCTTGCAGTCGATCTTCTCGACGGTCTTTCCGCACGAACCGAGATTAGCCTTAGCCATAAGGAAATCATGACTGTTAATAAAATCGATGACTTCCTGCTTATTATCTTCCCTGATCTCGATCCATTTACGGCCGAGAAAATCGCCGAATCTTCTGTTGAACTCGATCTTATCGTCGATCAGCTGTGTGTAATTGGGATCATTATATTTCTTAACAAGCTCGTAGTTACGACCTCTGGTAATGTATGTATCACGTTCTTTATCAGTCAGGTTGTACATCTCATAGAGCCAGTAATCCATGTAGCCTGCACCGAACTTCCTGCCGCAGTGCACCATGTCAAAAAATATCCACACGCGGTTCTTTCCGCTCTTCTCGTGAATATCCTTGATCTTGGCCATCATGGCCTTATTATCCATGCGCATTACGCGCCTTACCAGGTAACTTAACTTAGACATGTGAGTAATTATAATACAAAGGTGCAAATTTTGTTATAGTGTCATTTATGGCAAATATTGCGGTTTGAATATTTGTTATTTAATAATCAAGCTAATAACCTATTTTTTGTTATAATGTCGTCTATCAGAATTTCTGAACAAACTCTCGAGTTTGTTCCATACCCTCAAAGGAGGAAACATTCATGGCAATCAGAATCGGTATTTTAGGTTACGGCAACCTCGCCAAGGGCGTTGAGCTCGCCGTAAGACAGAACAAGGACATGGAACTCGCCGCCATCTTCACGAGAAGAGATCCTTCAACAGTTAAGACACTCACAGAGGGTGTTACCGTTGCACCTTCTTTTGAGATCGCAAACTACAAGGACAAGATCGACGTCCTCGTCATCTGCGGCGGTTCGGCAACAGACCTACCCACACAGACACCTGAGTATGCATCAATGTTCAACGTAGTCGACAGCTTCGACACGCATGCCAAGATCCCTGAGCATTTCGCTAACGTAGATAAGGCAGCTGCTTCGAGCGGCCACACTGCCCTCATATCTGCAGGATGGGATCCCGGAATGTTCTCCCTTAACCGTCTCTACGGCAGCTGCATCCTCCCAGACGGCAAGGACTATACCTTCTGGGGCAAGGGTGTCTCACAGGGTCACTCCGATGCCATCAGAAGAGTTCCCGGCGTAAAGAACGGCAAACAGTACACGATTCCCGTAGACAGTGCTTTGGAAGCAGTAAGATCCGGCTCACAGCCTGAGCTTACCACACGTCAGAAGCACACAAGAGAGTGTTTCGTAGTTGCCGAAGAAGGCGCCGATCTCGCACTTATCGAGAAGACCATCAAGGAAATGCCCAACTACTTCGCAGATTACGATACGACAGTTCACTTCATCACCGAAGAAGAGTTCGTAAGAGATCACTCAAGGATCAACCACGGCGGCTTCGTATTCCGCACAGGCACAACAGGCATCAACGGCGAGAACAAGCATGTCATTGAGTACTCCCTGAAGCTTGATTCCAACCCCGAGTTCACAGGCTCAGTCCTCACCGCCTATGCACGCGCCATCTATCGTCTCTCACAGAAGGGTGACTTCGGCTGCAAGACCGTTTTCGACATTGCACCCGCACAGCTCTCCCCCATGAGCGGCGAAGAGTTGAGAGCTCACCTGCTGTAAAGCTTAACGGCTGCAAAAAGTAACTACTGAACAGCTTTCAAAAAAAATATCAGGGCTCCTCACGAGTGACTTATTCACTTCAGAGGCGCCCTTTATTTTGCTTGTATTAAATATTCTTAATCCGGACTAAATACAACCTAAAGATTACTGAGTATTCTGCTGTATTTTGCTGCGTTCTATCCGATGGAAATCCTGCTCAAGGCCTCTTATTCGATATAGAAAATGTGCAGTTCCTTTGCCAACGTAAAGTCATAGGCTTTATCGGCAGAAGTTCGTTCTATCACAAAACCATCGCCAGGTCTTAATCCACACCCAAAATATATACCCGCTGTGAACTAAGCACCTCATATATTTACATTCAAGCAAAGATCCCGCCTTATTCCGGGGCGGGATCTCTGTGATAAGAAGGTATTTTTTACTCTGCTACGAGCATCTTGTAAGCTTCGATGTTCTTGATCTTTGCAGCACCCAAGATCGCGAAAACAAACGATATGACGATCATGCCTGCACCGACGATCACTACTCCGCCGAGCGGTACCGTAAAGCTGCTCTTCATGAGGCCGAATGACAGAAGTGCCAGTGACAAGAACGGATTCACGTATAAATACGAGAGGACCGAGGACACGATAACTGCAAGCACTATAGACGGCATGAAGCTCAATGCTGTCTGAAGGATCAAGTCACGTGAAGTATACCCGAGAGCCTTTGAGATTCCGTAATCCCTACGCTTGTTGTAAAGAAGTGCCTTGATATAAAGGAAAAGGATAAGCATTATTACTACTGCGGAAATGATGCATACCATTACAAGAAGTGTCATTGCGATACTCTTAAAAATCGTCATATTACCGTCGATTGTCTCATAAAAATTGATTGTGGACATTATGTGCTCACCGTATAATTCGGTGCAATCATCGATAACGTTCTGACATACTTCTTTGTCGGCACAGTCGAAGCACAACATCGTATCGTTTTCGGAAAGTGCACTGATATGCTCGGCTGCGCTCGTTGTCATGGCTGCTTCCCTGCCGAAATTATTGCAGGTCTGAACGAAGCCTGTAATCAGATAGTTGTAAGACTTGTCACCGCAGGTAAGAAGCACTTCATCGCCCACTTCAAATCCGTAGTCCTTAGCAAACTTACCGCTTACCGCAACCTCGTTGTCGTATTCCGGAAGACGACCTTCATAACAAACGTCCTGATTATTCATAAGGGAAAAATCATCGAAAACATTGCAGTTAAGACGATCCTCGTTGTTATATGTCAAATTTAAAACATTGTAGTATCGAAGATTGGTAATATCGGTACGTGTTTTAAGGTACTCCTCAGTTTCATCCGCAGTTGAAGGATCGACGGTAATGATCCCTCCGAACACCTCAAAAGACAGAATGCCGATGCTGGGATTTCTATAGAAATTCTCGAACAGCAAAAGACCGATAATACAGACGAAGACCAAAAGACCGGTTACCAAGAATGTGATAAGGTTCTGCTTTGTATTGGTAAAAAGTGTCTTGAGTGCAAAGCTCAGATTCAGGTTCAGATTTGTCTTATCAAGGCGAACGCGATTGCGCTTGAAGCTGTGTGAAGGAGTATCGTCACGAAGTGCAACGATAGGCTCGATCTTGCCGATCTTACGTGATGAGAACGCTGTCACAAGGATAACGAAGAGCGTAACCAGGATAAGCGGAACGATAACGGAATATGCGCGGAAAGAAGGATTGTAGAGAATACCGGACTGACCTACGACTATGCTCTTAAGGAAAGGCATAAGACAATATGCAAGGCCGCTTCCTACAACGCTTCCGAGAAGTGCCAAGCCGCCAAAGAGGATCATCAAAGACTGTCTGATGTCACTTCCGGAATAGCCGATTGCTTTAAGGGCACCGATGGACTTCATGTTCTCTTTGATGTAGTTGGAGATTGTGTTACTGAGCATCAATGCAACTACCAGGATGATAATAAGGTTTACGATAAGGAAAGCAACTACAAGGATCAATGTCATGAAACTCTTTGAAGATATGGCTTCATCGACACTTTGGCAGCTCATTCTTACTGTCGGGTGATCCTCCATATAATTGTTGGAAGAATTCAAGATAAACTTGGAAGCTTTGATCCCGTTCTCGAGCTTGAAGCAGACAATGTAACAACAGTTCGCATCACCCGCAGTCAAATAGAGATCGTCGTATGTCTCATCATCGAGAATAAACTCGAAAGCGCCGCCGTTACTGCTTCCGAAATATGTTGTGTCAATAAATCCCTTTATATTCCATGTGTAAGACTCACCCAGAATTTCAAAAGTTATCGTATCACCGAGAGCATATCCGCCGCCGGTAAGAAACTGGTAAGGAAGATATATGTAGTCTGAAGTTACCGAATCGTCCGCAACAACAACCTCAACCTTATTGAGAACGGTATCAAATCTTGATGTATCAGTGAAAATAACACTCGGCGAAAGTTTGCCGTTACCGAACTCAATCGAGAAATTATTGAACTGTACATACTTATGTGACTCTGCTTCGGAAGCATCGCCGGAAATAAGGTAATTCTTATAATCTTCGATATCTTCCTCGGTTCCGCCGACAAAGAACACGCCGTCACCGGCATTTAAGTCGACCGCACGCTTGGCGATTGCGCCGTATGCATCGAAATACATCAACAATACAAGGCTTATAAGCATTGTACAGATGGTCATCAAAAGGAAAAGACCTGCCGATGTGCCGCGGTTCTTGCGGAAATTGGACTTGGCAAGCATGAATTTTCTGCCCATATTACCACCCCATTTCAGCAAGGAAGTCGTTCAACTTCTGATGGCGGGCTTTATCACCGGTCTCATATTTTCCGAGCTCGCAAACGCCTGCAATCTCGCCGTCTTTTACATAAAGGACACGGTTTCCGCGTCTTGCGCTTGTGATATCGTGAGTTACCATCACGATGGACTGGCCGCGATTGTTGAACTCGGTAAGGGCATCAAGTACATCCTTTCCCGTTTTCGAGTTGAGAGCGCCGGTAGGTTCGTCGGCGAATACCATTTTCGGATTGTTAATAAGAGCTCGTGCAATACCGACACGCTGTGCCTCACCGCCTGAGATCTGCGTAGGAAACTTATCCCAGAGAACTTCTTCGATATCAACGGACTTCAGGATACGCTTGGCTTTCTCTACTACTTCACTGCGGTTCTTATTGGTAAGAAGTCCTGCCGCAAGAACGTTATCCAGGATGCTCATAGAATCGATCAGGTAGATCTGCTGGAAGACAAAGCCGCAGTTCTTTCTTCTGAATACGGAGAGCTGATCGGGTGTCATCTTAGTGATGTCAGTGCCGTCAAAGAGGACCTGGCCCAAAGTAGGCTTATCCATTCCCGAGAGCGAATAGAGCAAAGTTGATTTGCCGGCGCCGCTAGCACCCATGATGATCGTGAAATCACCGTCGTAGATCTTCAGATCCACGTTTCTCAATACGTGCTGCTGCACGCCGTTACCGGAAAATGTCTTACAAAGTTTCTTAGTCTCAATAATATGTGTCATAGTGTCTGACCTCCTTATGCCACAGAGAATACTTTTCTAACTCTTAAGTGGCTTTAAGGAACTCTTAAATAATCCTTAAATCGTCCTAATATAAAAAATCACTGCAAATCCTTTATCAGTGTTCCGAAGTTCCAGCCGACCGTTCATACCGTCCATGAACTTATCAGTTATGTAAAGGCCAAGTCCTGCGCCGTCTTTGCTCTCGGAATTGCTTCCGCGCTTATACTTAAGCTTCATGAGCGGAAGTTCATCGTTATCGACTCCGCCTCCGAAGTCTTCGATCCTTACCGCAAGACACTCATCCTCGATTGAAGCCTCTACCTTGATCTCAGTGTCCGCATACTTATATGAATTCATGAACACGTTGTCGAATGCCTGCTGAAGTCTTAACTTGTCAATGTAAATATCGCAATCAGGCACCTCAAAGGCACCGGCTTTATTAAGATAATCCGCTTTCCTTATAAGTTCCGCAACCACCGCAGAGCCGTACCTCGAAGGTGCTACCGAGATCTCGGTAATGTCATTAACGCTCGCGTTGAAGAGGTTATCTGTCAGCGTTGTTATCTGGTCCGACTTCTGATTTATCAGCTCGAAAAGTGCTCTTGCCTTATCTTCCTTCGTAACAGCGGCACCAATCTCCGACGATGACTTTATCGAAGCCACCGGTGTCTTTATATCGTGCGAGAGCTTGGCAACCATCTCTTTCTTATCATCGCTTGCTTTCTTCTCTGCAAGTCTGGCCGCCTTAAGTTCGCTTCTCATTAGATCGAAGGCTTCCGTGAAGCTTCCGAACACATGCTTCCTATCAAGTTCAAGCGGCACATCCAGATCACCTGAGGCAACCCTTACGGCAAATTCATTCATGCGCTCAAAGGGCTTAATTATCGTCTTTCTTAAGTAAAGCCAATAAGCAAAGATCAATGTGATCTGCACGAGTGATGAGCATACTACTGTAATGACGATGCGTTGCTTATAGTTCTCGATGCGATTTGCAGTACGGTTGGCAACGATCAACTTTCCGATGATCTCGCCGTCATTCTCAACGTTCAACATCGTATCGTTATTCTTCACGGCTTCATTAACGGATTCGGACAGACCGTCCTCAGTCTTATATAAGACTTTGCCGTCGTTATCTATCAGAACATAAGGCAACTCTTTTACATACTTATCGGGTTCTCCGTAATACTCCTCGATGGATTGAAGACAGGCATTTACTGCAACCGTATCCTGCTGAACATCAGAGAATTTGCCGATACTCGTTATGCACACCGCAACTTCCAATATAAAGGAAAGGATCAGAAGAACAATGAACGGAAGCTTTCTCATTTTTTGCCACCCGCTGCAGTATCGGATGCAGAGATAAACTTATAACCCTCTTTCCACACAGTAACTATATACTTCGGTTTCTGCGGATCCTCTTCGATCTCCTCTCTGATCTTACGGACGTGAACATTCAAAGTACCGTCGCCGGTAAATCTGTCATTCCATACATTATCGAAGAGTTCAGCTTTGGTGATCAACCTGTCCCTGTTATCTGTCATGTATTTTAGGAGTTTGAACTCAAGACTTGTGAGCTTGCATTCATTACCGCCTACTATTGCGACACGGTTCACGCTGTCGATTCTGAGCCTTCCGTCATCGTAATCGCGTTCGTCTGCTCTATCTGAAGCATTCCCTGCACTGTCGCCGTAACGCTTAAGAGTGACCTTTACTTTTGCAAGCAAAACGCCGAGAGAATAAGGCTTCTCGACATAATCGTCACCGCCTATGTTAAGGGCGATGATCTTGTCATCGTCAGTATTCCTGGCAGAGATGAAAAGGATCGGAACATCCATAGTCTCACGAATCTTTTTGCAGATCGCAAATCCGCTTCCGTCAGACAGATTGATATCCAGCAAGATAAGTGATGCCTGATTATCCTTAAGGAACGCCTCCGCCTCGCTTCCGGAATACACTGCAACAGTCTTAACATCAAACATGTTGAAGTACTCGGAAGTGTTATCGGCAAGTAATTTCTCATCGTCGATTATCAGGCAATCGTATCTCATTCGGGATCATCCTTTTCGCAATATATAAGGTACACTATATCATTTTTTGCTTCGGCATATCTTCGCTGACAAAGAAAAAGCATCCGGAACAGATTCTGACTATTCCTCCACAGGAAGATACCACTTGCCTGTCTTATCAACATTTCTGATAAAACGATCTGCTTCCGCAGTTGTCTCTTCATCTTCAACAAAAGGCTGCTTCGCATACTCCGGATACACGGCACTTGAACTTACCATAACATATTGTCCGAACAGACCTAATGCATTGAACAGATCCTCAATGTCAGCAGCATCATAAGCAGTAATATCAAGAACCGCATCAAATCTGATATCTCTGATCTTGTCACCAAGCTTGTGCCTGTCCGCTTCGATCAGCGTAACACCGTCAATCTGTCTTTTTGAGTTGCGGTTCAGGACATACACATCATAACCTTGTTCTGCAAAATACACCGCCGCATATTTACTGACAAAAGTCGTTCCACCGGTAATCAATATTCTCATAGTTATATTCCTCATTCTCCCGAGTCATCAGGTTCCCCGGAGGACTCAAGTTCCCCACTGGTAAAGCACAAGTTGTGCACAATCAATTATAAGATTTTTGGTTCAGAAATCACAAATACAACTGCACAATAAAACGAACCCCCGAAGTTCATATACTTCAGGGGCTCGCAAAAGGAGTTAAACTCCGTAATATCAAATTGAGTCAGACTATCAGACGTTGATCTCCATGATCCAGCCTTCAGGTGCTTCAACAGTGCCCATCTGGATACCTGTGAGAGTCTCTCTGAGCTTTGTCATTACAGGGCCCATCTCATCCATGCCGGAAGCGAATGTGAATTCCTTGCCGTGGTCGGTGATCTTGCCGATAGGAGAGATAACTGCAGCAGTACCGCAGAGACCGCCTTCTGTGAAAGCACCGCCCATAACTTCAGCAAGTGTAACTTCACGCTCTTCGATCGTCATGCCGCAATAGTGCTCAGCAACATAAACGAGGGATCTTCTTGTGATGGAAGGCAGGATGGAATCGGACTTAGGTACGATGAGCTTGCCGTTACCGTCTGTGAAGATGATGTTAGCTCCGCCTGTCTCCTCGATCTTTGTACGTGTAGCAGGATCGAGATAGATGTTCTCTGCAAAGCCTTCTTTATGAGCCGTAACGATTGCGTGGAGAGACATTGCATAGTTAAGACCGGCCTTGATGTTACCTGTTCCGTGCGGAGCAGCACGGTCATAATCGGAGATCTTAACAGAAATCGGCTTCGCACCGCCCTTGAAGTAAGGGCCTACAGGTGTAGCGAAGATTCTGTACTGATACTCGTCAGCAGGCTTAACGCCGATAACGGGGTTGATACCGAAGATATAAGGTCTGAGGTACAAAGAAGCACCTGTGCCGAACGGAGGAACCCATGCAGCATTACCTGCAACTGTCTCCTGAACTGACTTAAGGAACAATTCCTTGGAGATCGGAGGGATCTCAAGGCGGAGTGCAGAATCACGAAGTCTGTCAGCGTTCAAATCAGGACGGAAAGTAACGATCCTGCCGTCAACTGTCTCATAAGCCTTAAGTCCTTCAAATACGGTCTGAGCATACTGGAGAACGCCGGCATCCTCGCTCATGACGATCATGTCGTCATCAATAAGCGCACCGTTGTCCCAAGCGCCGTTCTTGTAGTTAGCTACGAACCTTTTGTCTGTCTTTGTGTAAGAGAAAGTCAGGTTCGACCAATCGAGATTCTTCTTCTCCATAATTCATTCCTTCTTTCTAGATTGTTATATTAGTTAAGCATTGTACCACTCGAAAACCATAAAAGCATCAGCGGATTATACAAATCTGTAGCCGCAAGCGTGATAAACCTTTTTGCCTGCTGCGATAACCGGTGAATCGAACTGAGGGAGGTTAACCGCATTAGGTACCATCTGTGCTTCGAGGCAGATGGCATCATAAGGTTCATATGCTCTGTCAGTCTTCTGATCGAGCGGGCTGCCGAGGTTGTTGCCGGCATAGATCTGAATTCCCGGAAGATCCGTAAGACACTCCATCGTAATTCCGGATTCCGGTGAAGTAACAGCAGCCGCAAACGAGAATGTGCCGGCTGTCGTATTGAGACAGAAGTTCTGGTCGATTCCCTTTGAGATGACCATCTGGTGATCCTGACTGTCATTGAGTTCAGAAATAAAGCGGTATTCCCTGCAATCAAAGACAGTACCGTCAACATCCAAAAGCTCTCCTGTAGGAACATTCATGTCATCCTTGATGGTGATCTTATCGGAATTGATCATGATGAGATCATTATTGACCGTACCGCTGTTCTCACCGCGCAAATTGAAATATGCGTGATTCGTAGGCGCAAAGATGGTGTCCTTATCAGTCTTACCGCAATAAAGAATGAGGAATGTCTTGTCCTCGAGCCAGCAGTAAAGCACCTTTGTATCAAGGTTGCCCGGGAAACCTGTAGCTCCGTCGGGGCTTACATAGCTAAGGAGAACGGCACCGCCGTCACAGCCGGGGATGCCGGCAATGCGGGAATCCAGAATGATCTCGTCAGCCTCTTCCTCTGAAAGCACTTCAGCATCCCAGAAAACATTGTGATAACCGGGATTGCCGGAATGAAGATTATTCTTTCCTTCGTTCTGGGGAATGTGATACTCAACACCGTTGATCGTGAAAGCAGCATTGAGGATCCTGTTGGCGGAACGTCCGACTACGGCACCGTGATTCGCACCGTTGTCCATGTACTCGTCCAGGCCTTTGCATCCAAGCACTATGTCCTTAACGTTGCCGTCCTTGTCGGGAACAAACAGATTCGTAATGACCGCTCCGTAAGTGATCACGGAAGCTTCGTATCCACCGTCCACCGTAAGTGTGAACTGCTTTGCCTTGAACTTGTCGGGATTGTTAACTGATAAATAGTCACGGGTCGTAATGCTCATAGCCATCAAACCTCCAAAATGATATACCACGTGATTATAGCATAATACGGTCGAAGAGATTTGTTTTCGAGCGCGAAAAAACTTCATTCCGGAAGCGATTGTCCGCAACTTGTCCTCATAACCGAGATGAGTCCAAAACAAAGAGGCTACCTTCCGAAGAAGATAGCCTCAAAAGCTTATTTCTTAACGATTACATGCCGCTAGCGCCGCCCGGGACGTTGTCGATCGTAGTATAAGGGTTATCAACAACATCAAGTTTGTAATAACGTCCGGAGGAAATGGACAGATCTTCGCTCTCGCCATTGTAGATCTTCTTGTACAAACCGCTGCCGCCGAAAAGATCTTTGTCACCGTACCACTCAGTTCCGAGAGCAACCTTCATGGTGTACGTGCCTGTGTCGAGATACAATGTAGCACTCTCACCTGCAGCGATGAACACCTGAGCCACTACATCACCGTCAGAATCGTAAACTCTGAAAAGGACCGATTTGGTGGAAGGTGCCGTAACGGTAAGTTCGACCTCACCGTCAGGATCGATCAGCATGGAACCATTCTCAGGAAGTGTCTGAACACACTTAGATGCCTTATCGTCAGCATCCTTGTAGCCGGTGATTCCTTCCCAAGCATCTTTTGCCTTATAGAACTCACCGTTATCGAAGTAAGACTGTCCGAGAGCGTACTGCTCCTCGCAATACTCGTATTCTGACTTGCACTCATCGTACATGTCTTTCGAATCCTGGTAATCACCGAGTGATTCGAACAAAGCCATAGCATTCTCGTAATCCTGATTGTTCATATATTCTATGGCTACATCATACTTAAGTCCGAGAACCGCATTATCCAGCATAGCCTGCTGCTCATCATCCGCCGGCTTGATCGCAGCAGCTGCTGCATCGATCTGCTCCAATGTGGGCTCATCTGCCCAAAGCAGATCATAAACGGCCTGTTCTTCCGCACTCTGAGGATCAGTGATGTACTTGGTATCGTAATCACTTATTGTGATCGCATACAGATAAACGAAAACGCCTGTCCAATCTTCACTCTGTTCAGAGATATGTGCACGGCACAAATTCGGCTCGTCGGCAAACTTATCTTTAAGCAACTCTAAAGAATCAAATGCATCACGAGCATCTGCATATTCACCGGCATCCTTAGCGGCATAGCCGGCCTTAACGATCTCATATTCCTCAGCAAGCTTCGCTGCTTCCTTGCCTTCTTTATCGCCGTCGAAAAACTCTTCTCTGTCTTTCAATATCTTGACGATACCGTCGAAGTCTCTCTTCTCTACAAGCTCATCGATCGTAAGAAAATCTATCTCGACCTGCGAATACTCAGCCATATACTCAGAATCCTTGAAAGACTTGAGCTCCGTAAACATCTCATAAGATGTCGAATACTCCTTGGCCTCGAAAGCATCCATCGCCTTGCCATACTTTACGAAACGAGTAATAAACCAAGCGCCGATTCCGCCTCCGATAATAAGAACAGCGGCAACTGCTCCGAGAATAATGAACAAGGGCTTCTTGGACTTCTTTGGCTTAGCTGCAGCGGGCGTTCCTTCAGCCGCAACAGTCGAAGCTGTCTGAATATTTGCAACAGGTGCAGGCGCTGATTCAACAGGCGCAGGGGCTACTACGCCGGCATTCATCGGTGCCGGTGCGGGTGCAGGTGCAGGTGCTGCAAAGCCGGTATCCATCGGTGCAAGAACGGGTGCAGGAGCTGCCTCAACTGACGCCTCGCTTGCAGGCACTTCCGCCGGAGTCTCTTCTGAGCTTGCCTCAACAGTTGCCTCATTTGCAGGCACTTCTGACGGAGTCTCTG
>JAKSRD010000007.1 GCA_024403795.1 Saccharofermentans sp. | reverse complement strand
TTTTTATGGCTCAATCGTGAGCGACGCAACTGGCTCTAACAGAGCGCCGTATTCAGCTGGCAGCCTTACAGGTAATTAAGGATCATAGATGCGATTATGTAGCTGATACCAGAAATGGTTTTGAGGATAATCCCGAAGATACAAAGTGGGTTGCGGATTATTTTATGCCGACGGCCTCTGAATATGGCTGCAGGACGATCTACTTCATTATCGATGAAGCTAATTCGCTGAAAGATGAACTTGAAGGTCAGGCAAACGATTCGGCGGATGTTATCGACTTCAGATATGTATTCAGCATGGATGAGATAGGTTAAAACATTGGAAATCTAAAGACAGGTTGGAAGCAGTCGACGTTGGATAAAAGCAATTTACTGTTCTATGATGCTTACGAGAATTTCTATTTGATGGTAGGGAAATCAAAGGCCTTCAAAGCTTTTTGCAAGGACGCTTTTGGTGAAGATCTGTCACAGGACGGATTCAGTGATATCGATCAGGTCAACATGATCCTTCCGTTTATTGCGGGACCATCTTCACGTGTTCTGGATGTCGGATGCGGCAACGGTAAGATGCTTAAGTATCTTAAGGAAAAGAGCGGCTGCTGCATATGCGGTTTTGATTATTCGGTAAACGCGATAGAGAACGCGAAAAGAGACGCCGGTGCCGATAGTGATTTCCGCGTAGGAATCATTGGCGAAGTTACATACCCTGAAGAATACTTTGATCTCATCACTTCAATGGATACCGTATATTTTGCTCAAGACATGACTTCGTTTGTCGGTCAGATGATGCGTTGGCTGAAGAACGGAGGCGTATTGTTTGTTGCTTATCAGGAAGGCGATGTGATGCCGAAGACGCAGAATGAACACACAACAGTATTGGCAGAAGCGTTCAGATCGAACGGGATCGAATATGAAGTGACCGATATCACAAAGCAGACATATGAACTGTTGTTGAAGAAAAGAAATGCTGCCATCAGTCATCGGGATGAATTTGCCGAAGAAGGTAATGATGAGTGGTTTGATATGCTTATGCTTCAGACTGAGTGCGTTACCCGGGGCTACGATCAGTATGCTTCAGAGATGTCCAGATATATCTATACGGTTCATAAGGCATAAGGTTGAGAACGGGTGATCTGTGTCGACGAAAACGGGTGCGGAAGAGTCAAATGCATATAGAATTGCCGAAGTGCCCATTTTTATATGCATACACCTCAAGATCAGTAATATTGCTTATCCGTTATTAGACGAAACATTACGAAAGAGCCGGTAATGGGATGAAAATGAATGAAAATGGATTATTTACCACTAATATGCACCGAACGTGTTCATTTTCCGCAAACTTGTGTTTGAAAAATGAACACAAGTTGGTATAATGCTTCCTGTAATTAAAATAAAAGGAAGACCCTACGATGATAAAAAGAAATGTATTGCTTAATCCCGGTCCGTCAACAACAACTGATACGGTAAAGATGGCGCAGATCGTACCTGATATTTGTCCGAGAGAACATGAGTTCGCGGATATGATGAAGAAAATGAGAAGTGATCTGCTTAAGGTTGTTCACGCGGATCCTTCCGAGTATACATCGGTTCTGTTCTGCGGTTCCGGAACACTTAATATCGATGTTTGCATTAACTCACTTCTTCCTGAAGGCAAGAAAGTAATGATCATTGATAACGGCGCATACAGCACAAGAGCTGCGGAGATCTGTGAGTATTACGGATTGCCGTTCATTGATCTGAAGTTCCCGGTCGATGAGCGTCCCGATCTTGAGATCGTGGAGAAAACACTCAAAGAGAATCCCGACATTGCGCTGGTTCATACAACGCATAATGAGACGGGCACGGGAATCTTGAATCCGATAAGAGAGATTGGTGCTTTGGTCCATAAGTATGGCGCGGTGTTTACTGTCGACACGACATCTTCGCTTGCCATGAGACCGATAAACGTTCATGAAGATAATATCGATTTCTGCATGGCATCAGCACAGAAGGGACTTATGGCCATGACAGGACTGTCTTTCGTAATCGGACGCAAGGACATAATCGAGAAGTCTAAGGACTATCCCAAGCGTTCCTATTATTGCAATCTTTTCCTTCAGTATGACTATTTTGAGCGCACGGGGGAAATGCATTTCACTCCTCCGGTACAGACGATCTATGCTACGAGACAGGCTCTGATGGAATACTTCGCAGAGGGTGAAGAGAATAAGTGGGCACGTCATACAAGAGTATTCAATGCTATCCATGACGGTTTGGATAAGCTTGGCTTCAAAGACGTGATCAAAAGAGAATGGCAGTCGGGTCTGGTTGTCTCTGTTATCTACCCGAATGATCCGAATTGGGATTTTATGAAAATTCACGATTATTGTTATGAGCGCGGATTCACAATCTATCCCGGTAAGATATCTGACATGAATACATTCAGACTTTGCGCATTGGGCGCCATTGATGCGAAAGATATCGAGGACTTCTTTGTAGTCTTCGAAGAGGCACTCAAGGAATATAATGTAGCCATACCGGCAAAGTATCAATAAAGAGGTTCATTTGTGAGGGTTACTTGCAAGTCGTTTGCCGACAACGAGTTCATTCCGAAGAAGCATACCGGATTCGGTGAGGATGTCTCGCCTGAACTTGTGATCGTTGATGTGCCTGATCGTACAAAGACATTTGCGATCATTCTTGATGATCTCGATGTACCGTGGAAGAAAGACTACAATCACTGGATCATTTGGAATATCCCTAAGACGAATGTGATCCCGGAAGGTTTACCCAAGGGTGCGACTATCAATGAACCCGTAACTGCCTGTCAGGGCATTGCATGGGGGAAGAATGTATACAGAGGGCCTAAGCCGCCGTTCTTCCTGAAGAAAGCACACAGATATGTTTTCTATGTCTTTGCTCTTGATTCAGAACTTGAGCTGTCCGGAAAGGCAGACAAGAAGGACCTTATGTCTGCTATGGAAGAACATGTATTGGCAGAAGCAAAGATAACCGGTCTGTATCAGAACGTCTGAAGCAGTACTATTTAATCAGGAAGATCTCATTCCGAAGACGATGTAATGTTGTAATCTAAAGTGATTACGGGTATCGGTCGGGATGAGTTTTTTCATTGAATCAATCTTGCAGTTGTATATAATGTTGTTCTATATTTTGTAGGTGTGTGGAGGATTTGAGAATGGAGATAATCAAAGCGGACAGTTCCCTATTCAGTGCAGTTAAAGAGATAACACAGACCACTATCAGCAGTGTGTACCCTAAGTACTATCCTCTTGGCGCAGTGAAGTTCTTCAAGAATCATCATAATGATCTGAACATCATGAAAGATATCGAAAACGGAATCGTCTATCTTCTTCGTGAAGACGATAGATTTGTAGGTACCGTTACATTAGAGGATAACGAGATCAACCGCCTGTTTGTCCTCCCGGAGTGTCAGCACAAGGGATACGGCCGTTATCTTTTGGATTTTGCCGAGAATGAGATACTTAAGACCCATGATGAGATAATCCTTCATGCCTCATTGCCTGCAAAGAAGATATATCTCAAACGCGGATATACCGAAGTTGAATATCATCAGCTCGAGACACCTGTCGGAGACTTTCTTTGCTTTGACATAATGAGGAAAGGATAAGAGTCATACGAGATCAAGGATTGCATTCGTGCAGGTTATTATCTGCTAAAATGCGATTTTCTCTATTTCTATCGGTAATTGCTTTGCCGGATTTTCGGTTGCGGTCAGAGGAATACCGATTAAAATGAGTTTTGTGAGTTTTTTATCGGTACCAAGAACTGTTCGAAAATGTTTTCCGGGCCAAGAATACCGATAAATTTTTGTTTTTTAAGTTTTTTATCGGTACTGAGAACTGTTCGAAAACGAGCTGGAAGGCCAGTAATACCGATATATTTTGAGTTTTTGTTTTTCTATCGGTATGAATGAGGCGAAAACGACCGCATCATTACCGATAAAATCGCGACTTCCCGTTTTTTATAGGTAATGCACGGATTTGAGAGCATAAGACAAGCGGTGTTGTACCGATAAAAAACTGATTTTTTGAGATTTATCGGTAATGCCGGTCAGATCAAGAGCGGCGACCGGTAAGACGATACCGATAATTTCCGAGGATTCAATAAAAAATCGGTATATATGAGTTTATGATTTCTGAACGAAAAAACTTATAATTGATTGTGTACAACTTGTGCTTTGCTTGTGGGGAACTTGAGCCCTCCGGGGAACCTAAGGACTCGGGATAAGGAGGAACTTAACTATGAGATTATTGATTACCGGCGGAACGACTTTTGTCAGTAAATACACGGCGACGTATTTTGTTGAACAAGGCCATGATGTGTATGTCCTGAACCGCAACTCTAAGAGACAGGTTGACGGTGTTACTTTGATCGAAGCTGACAGGCATGCTTTGGGTGACAGGATCAGAGATATCAGATTTGATGCAATTCTTGATATTACTGCTTATGATGCTGCTGACATTGAGGATCTGTTCAATGCATTAGGTCTGTTCGGACAATATGTTATGGTAAGTTCAAGTGCCGTGTATCCGGAGTATGCGAAGCAACCTTTTATTGAAGATGGAGAGACGGCTGAGAATAAGTTCTGGGGCAAGTACGGAACGGATAAGATCGGGGCGGAGAAGAAACTGACGGAACTGTGCCGGGAGGCATATATCCTGAGACCGCCGTACTTATACGGACCGATGAATAACGTATATCGTGAAGCGTTTGTTTTTGATTGCGCGAAGAATGACAGGGAATTCTATCTGCCCGGTGACGGTGAGATGAGATTACAGTTCCTGCATGTACGGGATCTGTGTAAGATCATGGAGAGGATCATTAATACTCTGCCTGATGATCACGTGATCAATGTCGGAAATAAAGATGCGGTAACTGTCAAAGAATGGGTTACGCTTTGCTATAAGTGCTTAGGTAAAGAGCCTGTCTTTGTAAATGTCGATAAGGATGTAGAGCAAAGAAAGTATTTCAGTTTTTACGATTATGAATACTTCCTGGATATTAAGAAACAGCAAAGCTTCTATCCCGATACAATCAGTCTGGAGGATGGATTGAAGGAATCTGCAAGGTGGTATCTTGAGAATGAGGAAGATGTAAGAAAGAAACCTCTCATGAAGTTTATCGATGAAGAGCTGGCTTGATCCACAGAACCATGACAAAACGGGAGAGGAATATGTTTGTACAGGTAGAAGAGAACATAAAGATATGTTTTGAGGAATATGGCGAAGGGGATAATTACATTCTTTCTGCTCAGGTAGGATTCTTCCCGAAGGGAATGCATCAGGAGATGGCGCGACTCGGTTATCATGTGGTCTGCGTGACACTTCGCGGATTTGCACCGTCTTCTTATGTGAGAGAGGATTACGGTGACGGCTGGTATGATCTTTTCGCGAAAGATGCGATAGCGGTGGCAGATCATCTGGGCATAGAGAAGTTTGTCTATATGGGTGTATCTCACGGTGCCGGTGTCGGTTGGCATATCATGCTTAACTATGCTGAACGTGTCAGGGCTTTCGTTGCCGTGGTCGGCGGACCGCACAGTCTGGATTCGGGGACGATGTCATACAGGCAGCTTCTGGAGAAGGGGATCATCAAGGAATTTCCTCCGTTCAACCCGCCGATCGACAACGACAATGCCAGAGAGATCCGACGTAAGGCAAGGGAAGACCATATCAATAATCAGCCGCCTGCGCCTGCAGAAGAACAGGCGATCAACTACGGAAGACCGCTTCTAAAGATGAAGAATGAGGAGAATCTGAAGAAGGCATTAGCTTCCATTGAGGTTCCGACTTTAATGATCGGCGGCATCGACGATCCGATCAGCACGCCGGAACTCATGATACGTACGGCTCATTGTCTGCCGCATTGTAAACTGATCCTGTATTCCAACTGCGGCCATGATATCGATACCGATCTTATCGAAGAGACAACTACGGAAGCAGACCGTTTTATCAGAAATGTTGATAAGACAGGCAAGTGGTATCTTCCTGTGGAGGAATAGTCAGGATCTGTTCCGGTGTTTGATACAGCCTCTCGAAAACAATTCGCGTAACAGACGGAAGTCATTCAGAATGATATAATCTTCACTAACGACTTTTGGGAATAAAGGATGGTGCAGTAGTTATGGGAGATCAGCCGCAGACTTATCTCAATATCTCTAATGAGCTGTCTGTCAGTGAGTTTAAAGCTCAGTTCTATGAACAGACGGAAGATCTTTTGGTACAAGTGAGTAGAGTGTGGGGAAAGTTTAAGCCCCAAAAACGTGAAGGTATGTATCTCACGAATATTTCCATTTTACGTCCCTGGGAAGGTGACGGATTTCTTGATGCGGGACGCGCAGAGATCTACTGGTTTTGCAAGAAAAAATTATTCGGATATAAGTATCCTCCTAAATTCGAATGCGGCTGTTGTTACCGTGTCCGCGTCAGACCTTGCAAGTATTCGGGAACAGGGACATCTTACTATTTGGAAGAAGTTCTTGAGAGTAATGTGGATCCGCAGCTTGACGATGCGATCTACAATAATGTTTATGAGAAATACGTAAGCAATTATTCTGAAGAGGCCACGGAAATGCTTATGTATATTGAACCTGATGAGTATTACAAACGTGCAAAGCGACGCTTTGGCGGTGTAATCGGAAGCCGGAGGACTTCGTATATTGCACAGGAGAAGGACTCATCCGGTAATGTATCGCTTGTGACAGGAGCCTTGATGATCCCGTTTGATTCCAGAAACTTCAAGGAGAATATGAATGTCTCTTTGAAAGCAGGATGTGTCTATCGCGTTAAGGTAAGACCACGTAAAGAGGAGAATCCTGACGGGAAACAAGATTATATGCTCGTGTCTTTGGTAGGACAGGAGAACGATGAGCGCTTGCTGACTTTGTGCAGATCGATCGGTGAACTGAATAAAACTCCGCAACCGGATAAAGAAGACGGAACATTTACAGTATTACGCAAAAACGGAATATCTGTATCAGAGAAAAGTATGCCCTGGCCTGCTCCCGGAAAACCTGATGCAGATGTTGACGTTTGTCTTGAATGCGATGCGGATAATCCTTTTGTTGCCGGTAAAACAAGGAAAGTATTTAACAAGATCGTTTCTGATAAGGAAGCTTGGGATAAAAAGATCTATGATATGGTCGTCGAGGAATGTCGCGGTGAAGGCGGCATTGAGGTGTGGAGCGGTTGTGACGATGAAGATGGCGAGGGCGTAATATCGGAAGAGGCATTCCGCAATCGTCTCTCGATAAGCAGCATCTATATCAACGCTGACGGCACAGGAATGGTCTTTGTAGATCTGGACGGTATGTTCACGGATCATGATTTTGCTGTTGATATTAACCCTGACGGAACCTTGGATTCGCGCGGCCTGTGGGGATAACTGTTGTTGCGTTTTATTCTTTGTCAACGAAGATATGACGAAGCAAAAAATGATATAGTGTACCTTATATATTGCGTTCTTATCACAGAGATCCCGCCCCGGAATAAGGCGGGATCTTTGCTTGGAGGAATAATCTGCAGGTGCAGTATCGAATTATCGTATTATAATAGTCGTGTTGTTTTCGAATACTTAATGATACCGGAGATTCGATATGGAGAAGAGAACCTCATATATTCATTTGGAACTTAAGCGCATAGTAAAGGATTCCTGGACTGCGTTCAAGAAGCACTACTTCATGAATGTGCTTATAGTCTTTATGGTTTCCATCATTGTCGGAGGTTATTCATTCAGCACCAAGAACGCGGTGATCGGCACCAGTTCAACGGTTGAGAATGCCGAGCTTCAGGCCGTATACGACAGAGCTACCGGCAAGTCAAATGCCGAAGTAATCGAAGACCTGATCAATGAACTTGAGTTTCTTCATATAGACACGAGGCTTGCCAAATCAACTGCACAGAAGTATTCGCGAGGCGTCGTGTCGGTCTTTGTAAATGAGATCACTTCTTCAGGCTCGGTAGGATTCGGAGTCCTTAACGGAATCAATTCACTTTTGTTCAAAGACAAGATATCGAGATCGATCGTTATATTCTGTTTCGCGGCACTTCTTCTTGTCTTCAACATTCTTGTTCGTAATATCCTGGTCGTCGGTAAATGCAGATACTTCATGGAACACAGAAGATATTTGGATACTAAGCCGGATAAGCTCTTGTTCGTCTATAAATTCGGCAAGACCAATAATGTTGCCAAGGTAATGTTCCTTCGTTACATTTTCCAACTTCTTTGGAACTTCACGATCATCGGAGGCTTCGTTAAGCGTTACGAATATGCCATGATCCCTTATATCCTGGCTGAGAATCCGGATATCGAGTGGAAGGAAGCCTTCAAGCTTTCCAAGAAGCTTGCATTCGGCGAGAAGAGAAGGATCTTCGCGTTGGATCTCATTTGCTTTGTCGGCTATATCCTGTCTTCTTTCACATATAACTTCCTGAACGTATTCGTCGTCAATCCTGTCAAGGAATGTGCTTATGCTGAGATCTACATGACACTTCGCGAGCTTAAGACTGATCCTGAGATCAAGTCGAAGTTACTGTTCGATGAGACGCTTACTATTCCCGAACTCGTTAAGAATGCTTATCCCGAGGATGCTTATAAGATCAGCACACGCATTAAGCGCACTTGGATCAAGATAGATTACGAGCGTGACTATTCATTTACGACCATCATCCTGTTCTTTTTCTCATTCGCTTTTGTCGGATGGGTATGGGAAGTGTTCTACACACTCCTTAATGAAGGCGTCCTTGCCAACCGCGGTACTTTGACCGGTCCATGGCTTCCGATATACGGCTTCGGCGGACTCATAATCATCGTATTGCTCAAGCCTTTCCGTAAGAATCCCCTCGTCATGTTCGGCGTTACTGTTGTTGCCTGCGGCATCCTGGAATACTTAACTTCGTGGGTCCTTGAACTTCTCTTTGACGCGAAGTGGTGGGATTATACCGGTTACTTCCTCAACATAAACGGCAGGATCTGTCTTGAAGGTCTGTTCGTCTTCGGTCTTGCAGGTGTCGGCTTTACATATATTTTTGCTCCTATGCTGGACAATCTGTACAGCCGCCTCACGATGAAGAGCAGGAAACCCATATGCATCGTGCTCGTGGCATTATTCCTCGTCGATGCCGGTTGGTCGGCCTTCCACCCGAACAAGGGCGCAGGTGTAACGATCGGTGATTCCGAAGTTGCCGCGGAGATCGAAGCGATAAAGGAAACTGCAAATTGATCTGAAAGGGCTGTCTTGAGACGGTCCTTTGTTTTGGACGGATACTTCTGCCGATATGACCGGCAGGAGCAGCGCATTCTGAACAGGATCGGTAATACAGCTTTCGGATATGAATGTTAGAATAATTGAATTTGAGGGTGGATATTGTTCAGAAATTTTTTCGAGATATTTGAGACCAAACGCGTTCTTGATCCATCTAATAGATAGAGAACGCGAAAAACGTTTGGAAGTGTACACGGAGACAGATAATGCAAATTGATGAGACGATGCGTCTTGTGAAGCTCGCGAAAAATCATGACAAGGATGCTTTCGCCGCGCTGATGCAAGGCCACATGCAGGAGATGTACAAGGTCGGCCTGTCGATCCTGATGAACGACGAGGACGTCGCCGATGCCGTCGGAGAGACGATCCTTAACTGTTACGAGAAGCTCGGCACGCTGAAAGAAGACAAGTATTTTAAGACATGGATGACGAGGATCCTGATAAATAACTGCTATGCGATCCTGGACGTGAGGAAGCGGCAGACGGACCTCGAGGAGTGGGAAGAACCTTCGGTCACGGACGAATACAACGTCGAACTGAAGGATGCACTTAATTCCATCGACGAGAAATACCGAACCGTGATCACACTCTACTACTTAGAAGAATACGGTACAAAAGAGATCGCAGAGATGCTTAACATACCGAAAAGTACGGTAACCACATGGTTGCAGCGAGGGCGCGAGGCGCTGGCCAAGTACTACGGAGTTTAGGACATCAGACAGTCAACAGGAGAGAAAGATGAGTAACAAGAATATATTCCAGCAGGACGCGGAGATACCTAGTATCGTGCAGCAGAAAGCAAACCTTGCCTTTGCTCAGATATATGCACGTCAGGATGAAGAGACCGCAAAAGAGCCTGAAGCTGCCGCCGAAGCTAAGCCGAAGCATTTAGAAGCTATACAGAAGCATTCAGAAACGCCGAAGAACACTGCTTCAAAGAAGTTGCCGAGGGCAACGATCGTTAAGTTGATTACCACCTCTGTTGCAGCTGTCGTTACGGTGGCGGTCGTAGCAGTCGCAATAGCATATTTTACCGGAAAGAACATCGGCGGTGTCGGCAGTCAATTCACGATCATGGTATGTGCAGATGAACTCGACTTCGGCAGAGTGCTTCCGATGAGCGAGGACCCTGCTGAGAAAAGCTTCAATCACTACGAAGATTGGTACGGTAATGTCAGTTATTCGATCGAGATGCCGATAAGCGTCGCAGGCGACAATATCAAAAGCGTTTCATATAAAGTGAATGACGGCTGCTTTCAGGTCGTAAGCATTGACAGTTCTTCGATCGTAAGCGGCGGAAGTGCGAATCAGGATCCGCACGATGCTTCGACATACGATGAGGGCTATGACACGGCCGGCAATTATCTTGGCACGACGATCGTCGAATACTACGATTCGTTCTCCATGGATTATGGAGTGCAGAAAGATTCCAAATACGCAATAAACATCGTTAACGATCTTACTGATCGAATGGATCTCTTCTATCTGCTCGGATACCCGGTAAGCGACGAAGTAACTGACGCTGCACTTACCTATATGACGAGAGACTTGGTAATAACGGTAGAAGTAACATTCGAGAACGGAACAACTTCAACGAGAGAACTCGGGCTTTTTGCCAAGCAGTATTCTGCTCAGGACGTAACTGAAGACGGAACCAGTTACACATATACGGTTAGCGGTTTCTTCTGTTATGAGATCAACAACGTTGACGAAGAGACAAAGAAATTCATAGGAGATCAGATCGCTTGTGTCGAGGATTACATCAAGACATATGATCTTAACGACGGTAAGACAGGACCTGATTCGCGCGTGCCTGAATACTACAGCGAGCCGGTGTGACAGAACCTTTTTGTTAATGCGGAGAACCTTTTCGAGCGCTTATGCATAAGCCATCGGAAAGGTTCTTTTTGCTGCTTAGGTTGACGGCGGAAACCTGAATAGGAGGTCTGACCGCGTTACGGCGGAAACCTGAATAGGAGGTCTGACTGCATTACGGCGAAAACCTGAATAGGAGGTCTGACCGCGCCTGAAGTGGCGAAATCCTAAATTCGTCCTAAATCGTCAACACTGGGCCCTGGGACTTTCCCGGGACAAAACAACGTTTTTTACTACAAAAAAAGTCCCGGAGGACTCCTTTTGGGACTTTCCCGGGACAAAAAAACGTTTTTACTACAAAAAAAGTCCCGGAGGTCGTTATATTTCAATTCCTTCGAATTTATGCTGATCCCAAGGGAAGAGTGAAGAGCCCCCAATATAAATTTCGCCCCTCGGAAAATTCTTTGAGACCAAATGCATTCTTGCTCCGTCTAATAGATAGAGCGAGATAAAGAAGTCATTCTTGCATAGAAATTACAAACGCAGTTCATGCGCGAAAGGAAGAACACATTATGAGAAAGCACGCACCCATAGATAAGATGTCAGATTACGGTTGTCATCGCAGTAATTCAGCTAATAAAATGATCATGAATATTGCAAGGACGGGAGTCGCAGCGGCTGTTACCGTGTCAGGCATATTTGCAGTATATAAGTTTGCTGTCGGAAGAGATGACAGCGCAGATTCGACGTTCCTCGCAAAAGCCGGTGTCGTTGATTTCTGCGAGGCTGCCGGTAAGATCGAGTACTACTTTGATGTTAACGGGAATGTATCTTATGAGATAAGCATCCTTGTTCCGCTGGATTATGAGGGTGTTGAAACTGTCTCTTATGAGGTCGTTAACGCATACACGGGTAATGATACGGACAGTTCTTCAGCATTCAATATCACCGTAAGTGATTCAATGAGCGAGCGTACCGATCTCTATGCGCTCCTTTCAAATGATGTGAATGATGGGTTTGCATGTGCTTCTTTAACCTATATGTTGAAGGACGTACAGATCAATGTGGAGATCTGTTATGAAGACGGTTCTATTGAAGCTGACACGCTCGGTTTGTATGCCAAAAACTATCCTGCAACTGCTGTTGCTCCGGACGGAAATGAGATCAGCTATGAGACAAACGGCATCTTCTGTTATTCGATCGGGAAAGCTGATGCTGACACTAAGAAGTTTATTGACGATCAGATATCAGGCAGCTGGATATATCTGAATGAAGACGGTGCTCCTGCAGCTGATCCCGATGCAACAAGTGAACCTGCTTCAAATGCATCAAGCAAACCTGCCGATACTTCTGCAGACGACACCTCAGCACCTGAAGTGACACCGACAGCAGCGCCTACTGAGAATACTGAAGATCCCACGATCGGAAGTTATGTTTATGATTGCGGAATGTTCTGGATTCCGGAGTTCGATGAGTTCTATCAGTATGGCAACGACTATGATGTAGGACTTGTTCTTCCCAGATCCGGAAAGACCTTTGATATCGATAAGAGAGAAGAAAATGAAGTCGGATATGCGGAATACATTATCCGCTATGGTGAAGCAGAGCTCAGTATCGGCGCTGACTGCATAATCGATAACGCAATAATCGAGACAAGCGAGGATTCGATATATCTTATCCTTATCCTCGGTCAGGGCGGTGATGTTGAGGAGACTGTAGTCTACGAGTTTGCCGATGGTGATGCTCACGAGATCGAGAGATACGATCATACAAATTACAATTTCTCACATCTGAAATAATGGACGATCTTACTTGATCTGTCTTACGCTGCCCGGTTGGCACCATCTGCCAAGCGGGCTGTATTATGTTATGATTGCTTGTGCTTTTCGAGAGATTGGAAAATCAGAAAAAGTGTATAGAATAGAAGGGTAGAGACTCATGGGGGGTAATGAATATGAGTAATACTTTGAAGAGGGCGTTAACAGTCTCGATGGCAGCAATCGTGTGCATGTCGATACTGAGCGGCTGCATATTAATGCCGATCGATACGGACGGCCATTGGGTGTTATCCAAAAGGATCGATGAGAACGGTGAAGTTAATTCGGCGCGCGACTTTCATAAATCCGGCGTCGACATTGAGTTCGATATTGACGGAGAGGATGTAACATATAAATTCGACGGCTTCGGTGAGATAATCGAGATCGATCTGAAGCTCAAAAAGACCGGCTTCAGGACCTATGATCTGGATATGGGTCCCGGAATAAATTTTATGCAGATAACCTTCGCTGATGCGGATAACTTCTGGTATGAGTCCGAAAACGAAGACGGCGAAACGCACACCTATTGGTTTGAACGTGAGGACTGAGAATGAGGTCAGTCAGCAGGCTTCTCAGATATAAGAATATCTACGACATAAAAGGGTCAGAGAGCCTTTTTGTTGATGCCATGCGCGAGAACTGCAGATTCCAGTATGATAACTCGGAAGACTACCGCAAGATCCTGGACGGAATGAATTTCAGTCCTGATGATGTTAAGGACATCGACGGCGTTGCAAGGATACCTTTTCTTCCGACATTGTTCTTTAAGACTCACAGGATAACATCGTATAAGAGCACAAAGCATTTGTATAAGGCTACTTCTTCCGGAACGAACGGAAAGTTCTCTGAGATATGGTTCGATCTCGGAAGCTTATGGTCGGCCATGATAATGTCGCTTAAGATCCTGAAGCATTGGAAGCTGATCTCTGCAAGACCGTGCAATTACATAGTTTTCGGTTATCAGCCTAAGAGATCGAATAAGACGGCGGTATCGAAAACCGCTTTCCTGACGACGCTCCTGGCACCGGCTCTTCACAGAACATATGCGCTCAAGTATTCAGACGGTAAGTATGAGCCTGATCTCGAGACTGTTCTTGAAGCAATTCAGAAGTACAGCACTAAGAAAGCACCTGTCAGATTTATGGGCTTTCCTTCTTATACATTCTTCGTGATGCAGATGATGGAGGAGCGCGGCATCAGCGTAAAACTGCCGAAGAACTCCAAGATCATGCTGGCGGGAGGTTGGAAGCAGTTCTATAAGGAAGCCGTTGATAAGAAGACTTTCTATGAATTGGCTCGAAAAACACTCGGCGTCGAAGAGGAGAACATCATCGAGTACTATGGTGCCGTTGAGCATCCGATCCTCTATGCCGACTGTCCCAATCACCACTTCCATGTGCCGGTCTATTCACGTGTCATAATACGAGACGTTAACACTTTTGAACCGCTTCCGAACGGACAGACGGGACTGGTTAATCTGATAACGCCTTTGTATAAGGCAACGCCGCTTTTGAGCGTAATGCCGGATGATCTCGGCATACTTCATGACGGCTGCAAATGCGGATGCGGTATTGAGTCTCCGTATCTGGAGATCATCGGACGAGTCGGACTTAAAGATGTAAAGACATGTGCTGCAGGTGCAGCGGATCTGCTTAACACGAATGCGTTATCAAAGGTTATCGAAGGAGGAGAGAAATGATACTTGCCAATGGTGTGGTTCTCGAGACCTCTGAACAGAATGACCTGCTGAATGCTCTTCCAGGGAAACTTAATAAGACTTTGATGGAAGAACCGCTCGATCCTCAGATTGTGATCGATGCATTTGATAATCTCGGGAAGCGGATCGCAAACGGCGAATTCGCTGAACTGATCTCTTCGATCGAGATGAGCGGAAAGGATGAGTATATTGATCTTGCCGTGCGCATGATGAGCCGCGAGTACCTTGAATATAAGCTTAAGGTCGAATTGGGCGAGAAGAAGTCCGAACTTTTTGAGTCGAACAGGATCAGCTGCGACAGAGTGCCGCTCGGCGTTCTCTTCCACATTGCTGCAGGCAATATGGATGCGCTTCCCGTCGTAAGCATTGCAGAAGGTCTTCTTGCAGGCAACATCAACATCCTCAAGCTGCCGAGCGTGGATAACGGACTGACGATCAAGGCCATGGAGATACTCCTGGAATTCGAACCGAGACTTAAGGATTACATCTACATCTTTGATACGCCGTCATCTGATGTCGTCGCCATGAAGAAGATGGCTGACATGGCAGACGGCATTGTTGTCTGGGGCGGAGATGAAGCTGTGACAGCCGTAAGAAGTCTGGCAAAACCAGGTACAAGACTTATCGAATGGGGACATAAACTCGGCTTCGCATATGTCTCCGGTTATGAGGACAAAGAGACTGAACTTCAGGAACTTGCCGAACACATTATGGTAACGAAGCAGCTTCTTTGCAGTTCGTGTCAGGTGATCTATGTTGACACTGACAACTTTGATGAGGTTAAGATGTTTGCCGAAGAGTTCACCAATTATCTCAATAAGGCTGCCGCAAAGTATCCGGTGGATGATATCGGTGCTGTGGCAGAACTCTCCATCAAGAGACGCGTGCAGCTTTACGATGACTTCATCGGGGGAGATTATTCCTCAAAAGACGAAGTCGTGTTCTATGGAAATAATGTAAGCGTGACGGCAGTTCCGGACAGTGAACTCGAACTCTCATATATGTTTGGAAATGTATATGTAAAGCCGCTTCCGAGAACTGAGATCACCCGGGTTCTCCGTTCTAAGAAGGAATATCTGCAGACTGCAGGATTGATATGTTCTCCGGATGTCCGGGAAGAATTAGCCATGAAGATATTGAGATCCGGAGTCGAGCGTGTAACGCGCGCCGGGAACATGTCATTCTATTTTGACGGCGAATCCCATGACGGAGAGTTCCCGCTTCTTCGATATACAAGATTGATCAATATCGAGAAGTGAGAATGAGCAGAAACGAGAATAAAAGCAGAGCAATAAATGAAAGCGAGGTTACTTTATGCTGATCGAGACTGAAAGACTTATAATCAGAGAATTCGATATCGACATGGCGCAGGCAGTTCATGAGAATTCACTGGATGAAGATAACAGAAGATTTGTGCCGGACGAGGTTTTCGAGACTGTTGAAGAAGCAAGAGAGACTGTAGAATTCCTTATGAGTCAGTATGGGTCAGAGGACGGACCGCTCGTATATCCGGTGTTTACAAAAGTTGGCGACAACATAGGTTATGTTCAGTTGGCACCGATCGATGAAGGATGGGAGATCGGATATCACATTGCAAAGAAGTACACGGGTAACGGATATGCGACTGAAGCCGTATCTGCGTTTATGCCTTATATTGCCGAGCGTAAAGGAATAAAAGAGATCTACGGCATATGTCTTGCTGAGAATATCGCTTCGGTAAAGGTGATGGAGAAATGCGGCTTCACTAATCTCTTCGAAGGTGTCGGTGACTATCAGGGCGAGAAGTGCGAGATAGTCAAAAATGTCTTAAAGCTTTAAGTGTTGCGTTGATCTCGGAAGGCTGTTGTTCAGACACTTCCGAGATCGTTTGTTTAAAATCTCTTGATATGAAAAAATAGCTTTGACATAGACTCTGACATAACTCTATACTATACCTGTTGTTGATAGTATGAGTTCCTGAAAGCGGTGATTTCTATGGCTTACAAGATTGATTTTGAACAGGCAAAATCCTTTTGGAAAAAGAAGAATTCCAAGATCTGTGATGACCCCCGAGTCATACTTGATTCTGCAGACCGAATATTGAGTTCGTTCCCTTCGTGCGTTATTGCCACGGCAGGCGAGTCATTTGTTGATGCGACGCCGGTACACTATATCTTCCATAACGGATATGTCTACATCTATTCAGAGGGCGGCGATAAGTTCGTTAACCTTGAGACTAACCGTAAAGTTTGCATCTCGGTATATGACCATGCCGGAGATTTTGGTAATCTCAAATCGGTACAGGTATACGGTGAAGTTGAATTCCCTGAGATCATGGGCGAGGAGTATCTTGAGGTCTCAAAGCACGCAAGATATCCGATAAAGGAAGAATACTTTCAGAAGCTCTGTGATGCGGGTGAACCGATGTATCTTTTAAAGGTTATACCTGACCGAATTAAGGTGTTGGATTCAGAACTCAAATCTTTGGGATATGCAAATAATCAGGAAGTGATCCTGACGAGATCATAGGGGGCATTTATGATTCTTTACTTTACCGGTACCGGCAACAGCCGTTTTGTAGCCGAAGCACTTGCTGACCAACTGGATGATGACACTGTCAACATTCTTCCGTATATCAAGGAGAATAAAGCCGGCACATTTACGAGCGATAAGCCTTATGTATTTGTCTTCCCCATTTATCTGTCAGCCATTCCCGTCGTCGTAAAGGACTTTATCCGGAGATCGCATTTCAACGGCAACGAGAAATGTTATTTCTTTGCAACTTGTAAGGCTGCGATGGGTATCACTCCGAACGAGGCATCTTCCATCATCAAGAAGACTCTTACGGATAAGAAATATATGGGCAGTGTCAAGATCAACATGCCGCAGAACTATATCTACATGTTTACGATGACGCCCAGGGAAGAGTACGAGAAACTCTACAGCGGAGCTTTGGAAGCAGTAAAACATTGTGCCGAATCGATAAGAAACGGACAGCCGCTTGAGGGAAAGCCGGTCAATGTTTTCGAGTACGGAATAACAAAACCCGTCGAGAAAATGTATAACGCCTGGGGAACCGGAACCAAGAAATTCTCTGCTTCCGATGCGTGTGTCAGCTGCGGACTTTGTGAGAAGAATTGTCCCATGAACAGCATAGTCATTGAGAACGGTAAACCGAAATGGATCAAGAAATGTATTCATTGTATGGCGTGCGTTAACAACTGTCCCAAGCAGGCAATTGAGTGTGGTAAGAGCGCAGGCAAAGAGAGATACGTCTGCAAAAAATACGAGAAACAAAATTGACAGGAGAATATGACCATGAAGATTTTACTTGCAGGAGCTTTTGGTAAGTTAGGCAGCGAGATTCTGCGCGCACTATGTGCAACGGATAATGAGATCGTTGCCGCAGATGCGGTTCTTCGAATACCTGAGGATATGGATCAGAGCCGCTTCGAGACAAAGAAGATCGATGTTACGGATCCCGCGTCGCTGAACGGACTTTGTGACGGTGTCGATATTGTCATAACAACAGTAGGTCTTACCACTGCTTCCACAAGATTCTCTAACTACGATATCGATTATCACGGTAATCTCAACCTGCTTAATGAAGCCAAGAAGGCCGGAGTAAAACAGTTCGATTATATCTCTGTCATCAATGCCGATAAGGGCGACAAGGTCCCGATGGTAAACAGCAAGTTCCTTCTGGAACAGGATCTTAAGAAGTCAGGACTTCAGTATGTCATCTATCGTCCTACCGGATATTTCTATGACATCGCACACGTGTTCTGGCCGATGATAAAGACAAAATCGGTCCAGCTCCTTAAGGTAAAGAACATGCCCAAGGCAAATGTCATCGATACTCCTGACTTTGCAAAGTTCATCCTTAAGACCATGCAGGATCAGAACAAGACATATAACGTAGGCGGTACCGAGACATATACTTACGCCGAGATCGCCGAGATGTTCTACAATGCAGACGGTGTTACAAACGGTCCTGTTAAGATGGTGGCCCCTTTTATGATGGATATTCTTGCAAACCTCCCGAAAATCAAGAAGGAAGGCAAGTCCGATGTCATGAAGTTCTCCAAGTTCACCATGACCGTTGATTGTTACGGCGATACCGAAGTGCCCGGAAGAAGCTTCAAGGAGTACATAGCCGGGAAGAGTTACGCCGCAAGGATCGAAGAGGAAAAGGGACTTAAGTGATCCGCATTCCACGGTGATGCGCAAATCTTTGCTCATGCTCTGATCTATCATGATCTTGCCGACAGGCTGCCGGCAGGATCGTGAGGTGTTGTCTTTATGAATTTCAGCATTATGAGTGATCAGGAATTAAATTGGGTGATCAATGAACTGATCGTTCAATGGAACTTTTGGCGTGAATCTGTTGTCGGCGTCCTGAACGGAGATGATTTTGATCTTGAAGAGTTTACGAAGTTGGCTTCAGATACGCATGCGTGTCTTTTAGAATTGAGTGAAAGATTTGGTGAAGACATGGATCTCTATCAGACTTATGTTGAGCTTCACTCTGAGATCTGCGCTTTCCATGAGCGGGCGTATTTGTATGACGATGTTCCTGTTGAGTTTAAAGCTGCTTGTCTGATCGCAGAAGACTTGACCGCTATCGTTGCAACCGGCCGGTATTCTGAGTTTGACAAGATAACGCGGTTGATCGACGAAGATGTATATGATTATGACTATACGGAAAGAGATATTACCCGGTTAAGAGAATATATTGCGAGACTTGAAGCCAAAAAGTCACTTATGGATTGTGTCTATCCGAGCTTACGTAAAGATACCGTGTTCGACAAAGTCTATCACATCGGATACAGGTTCAAAAAAGATGCTTCAGACGAACAGAAAACTGCGTTTTGTACTTATGTCAAATCGGATGAATTCATGGAGAAATCTGCCGTATTGTTAAATGCACCTCAATGGAGCTACTATCCAAACGAACAGATTGTGCAGGCATTTGAGAGGATCTATTCAAAGCGATATATAAAGCATCTTTCCGGTTCCATAATCCGTATGTTCGATGACAGCCAGTTGAATTACCGGGTGCTGTCACTGTTCGAAGGTATACCCAAGAGACTTTTGATGTGTCTCAACTCTGAAAGATTTCAGCATTACTTTGAAGATGTGGAAAGAGACGATAAGATCGAGATCGATCTGCGGTCGACTGAAAGTGATGCGGTCAGATGCTTGATGGCGTTAGCACGTTCTGAGGTTATTTTCATTGTAGCCGATGAGGAACAGTCTGAATCAAGGATACACGAGACGATCGGGAAAGTGCGCATATTGAATCCTACCAGAGAAATATACGTTTGCAGATATATCGAATCCTTTCAAACCGTGAGTGACGTGGACGATTATTCGGACTGCAAAAACATACCGGGATGATATAGTGTGAATGTAAGGTTTTCGAGTAGGAAAATGGATTTGCAAGAAATCGGACATGAGTAAAATTGTTCCCATGTACTTGTGTAATATGCAGTTAAGGAACATTGGGTTATGAATTACTCAATGGAGGATCTTTGAGAATCGTTGTCATCGTGAAGGCGATAAGGGAGGCCGCTTATGGAAGATAATAAGATTTTGCTGATTGAACTTCTGGAGGCGATCAGAGAGAATACTGATTCAGATCATGCGATCACACAGGTTGAACTTGAGAGACTTCTCGGGTTGGAACGCTCTAAGCGCAAAACGACTGCAAATTATCTGCGCATGCTTTGTGACAGCGGACTTATCGGCCGCAACGCGATCTCAAGAGAAGACGGCACTGAATATACTTTGGGATACTATGCCGAACCCGAATTCAATATCGGAGAGATCCAGCAGCTGATATTCCATGTTCTTTCAACAAAGAATCTGACCACGTCTGAGAAGAATAAGCTTATACCGAAGTTAAGAAGACTTGCAGGCGTATCAGCCAAGATCCAGACCGACGGCGTGGAGGCCTATGAATCGTTTAAGAAGATCGCTCTCCCGAGGCCTTTGACTGATGCTGAGGCAGCAAAACTGAATAAAAAACTTGATGCAATATATTGGTCTATCGAGAAGAAAGAGAAGCTCAGCGTCTTAACTGTTGACGGTTGCGAGATGATCGTTGAACCATACACTCTGGTCCTTAAGAATGACAGCTGGTATCTGATATGTATCGATCACGATGATACTGTCGTCATACCGGTTGCTGATATAGCCAAAACTGACAATATTGCGGAGCAGGCAAAAGTTGACGATTCGGCTATATTTACCCGCCTTAATATGAAGAATCAGAGAGTTAACCGATATCTTGAGATGAATCCTGACATGGAGAACGGTACCATAGTCCTGGCAACTGTGTGGATGAATGATAACGGAGTAAATGCTGCTCGTAAGTATTTCGGTGATACAGTTATCACACCCAAAGAGAATACTCTTGAGAGTGTATACGAGAGCGGGTATCTCTATGAGATAAATGCCGTCGATACCTGCATTGAGCGTTTTGCTCTTGCAAACCTTGGCAATGTTCATATTCTTTATCCTGAATTCATGAGAAGAAATTTTGTAAAAAGGGTGAGCGACGCGCAGATGAACCTTCAACAGTCTACTAAGAAATTAGCACTTACTCCGGCTGCCGGATTCTCGCTCTTTGAACATAATTCTAATGTCCTCTGGCTCAACGGTTCATTTGAGGATCAAACCGAGGAAATGCGGGGGCGTGTGAGAAGTTTGTGCTCCAAACTGAGCTGCAATACAGATAAATACAGATTCAGTGTTCTTCCCGGTGCGCATATTGATGAAAAGACAGGTGAACCGATTTCTTGTTCAGGTATGTTCGACAGAGCATTTGCGACGTTTAAGGGTTATTGGGATATCAGGGAAGAGAATCAACGCATTGCCTTCGGAGTTCTGTTTGCTGAAGTGAGACGTACGGGAGTTGACCCGTATGAGACCCCTAAAGAAAGAAGAGCAAACCGCAGTATCTCCGTAGCCGGAAATCAAGCAGATCTGTCACGGATCATGACTGAGAGTATTTGCAAACTCGAGAGATTTTGTAAAGAAGAAAACTGCAATATCTCACTTGCCGAAGCAGAAGACGGTAGGGTGTATCTGATCATTTACGGCGGTACATCAAGCGGTTATGCCGATCCTGATGAGAATAGCAATGATGCCAGAGTTCCGATCGGGTATTCAAGTGTTCGGTTTAATCTCCAAGATAAATTGAGATACGCAGCTGATATATTGAGGATAAAGGTGAGATGCAGATTCTTCTGTTCGGTTAATAACATCGGTCTCAGAAGACTGCCGGCCTTTGACGGCCGCTTGATCAACAATGATTTTGTTGCTTTGAGTTACAGACGCGGTGCAGTGTCAGCCTATTTGGATGAATCCGTGATAGTATCCGGTATAGATGCTAAGTCAGGATGTTATGAATATGTTGTCGGTAAAGGCGTTGGCAACATGGACTGGAATTTCTCGTTGCCTTCTCATTGTGATGATCTTGAAGGAATAATGAATCAGATCGATTCGCCGTTACGACTCAGAGAAGTCATTAATGTCGGCGGACATAGGAGAGCCTGAATCTTTAGATAGACTTTTTGCTGGCCATATTCTATTCTGTATCGTACAAAGAGATATCAGTATCAGGCCCGGAGAAAGAATATGGACGATAAGAAAATACTTAATGAAGAAGAGCTGACTAAGGTCTCAGGCGGCAGCTTGACTCCGCAGCAAAGCGATGAGCAGATGCTGATGAATCGCAAGGAACCGAAGGAAGCGCAGAGAAGTGAGAACTGCTCCGGCTACATGAGCTGAAATATATGAGCAGCAGACTGACAACAGGTGACAATCCGATCCTGAAGATGGATTATCCGGATCCGGACGTGATCTTCGTTGACGGCATCTATTATATGATCTCCACAACGATGCATTTCATGCCGGGAGGACAGATTCTTCGTTCCTTTGATCTTATTCACTGGGAACATGCTGCAAATGTCTTTGACCTTCTGGATAGCACGGAGGGTCAGACTCTGACAGGAGAGAAGCATATCTACGGCAAGGGAATGTGGGCGGCAAGCCTTCGATATCACGAGGGCACTTTCTACGTCGTATTTGTCTGTAATGATACGCAGAAAACATATTTGTACCGTGCAGACAAGATCGAAGGTCCGTGGCGCAAAAGTGAGATTGAGGGCTTCTATCACGATTGCTCGTTACTGTTTGATGATGACGGCAGGGTCTTTGTCGTATACGGTAACAGGCAGATCCGGCTGACTGAACTTGATGAAGAGATGACAGGACCTAAAGAAGGCGGGCTTCAGAGGCTGCTTCTGAAGGATTCTGAGGAGACATCTCTCGGATACGAAGGCTCGCATCTGTATAAGATAAACGGCAGATACTATTTGTTCCTGATACATTCTCTCCCCGGCAGATGGAGGAGAGTTGAAGCATGCTTTTCTGCTGATTCGTTGGAAGACGATTTCATCGGCGGTGATATCCTGAATGATGACATGGGCTTCAGAGATTCCGGCATAGCACAAGGCGGGATCGTCAGAGGCGTCGACGGAACGTGGAATGCCGTACTCTTCCAGGACAGCGGTGCCATAGGCCGCATTCCTGTTCTGGTGCCCGTGACATGGAAAGAGAATGAACCGGTCTTGGGCATGGAAGGTAAAGTGCCGAACAGAGTTACGCTCCCCGTATCTTCGTCTTGTCCTGAGAACTATGCTTATGCACCGCTCAGTGATTCGGATGATTTCCGTTACGGATTCGGCTGGGGCGAAGAAGTTAAGGTGACCGAGAAGCCTTACAGAGAGAAGTACTCGACTTTTGGTTTTCGAGATATCTGGCAGTTCAATCACGAACCGAAGCTTGATCTGGTATACAGAGATGAAGAAGCGGGGCAGCTTCGGATAAGGACCGATAAGCTGAGCCTGAATCTGAACCATGCGCGCAATACTCTTACGCAGCGGATGGTCTATCCCTTTTGCGTCGCTGAAGTTGAAGTCGATGCTAAGGAACTTAACGACGGCGATTGCGCGGGATTGTGCGTTCTTCAGGGCGATTATTGCTGGGTAGGCGTAGAGAAACGGGGTGAAGAACTATATGCGGTGATGTATTCTCATATCAGCCGTGAGGGAACCTGGGAGTTGAGTTCGGTTAAGGGCGATGCGGTCGAATGTGTGCCGCTGAAGGATTCGGAGCATAAAGTTCGCGTTAGGATAGAGGCGGATCTTGAAGGAGAGAAAGATGAAGCTGACTGTAAGTTATTTGCAGACGGCGAATGGAAAAGTATCGGCACAGCTCACAAGCTGACCTTCCGGTTAGATCACTTTACCGGTGCAAGATTCGGATTGTTCGTTTATTCACGGAAAGTGACCGGCGGGCAGGCCGGATTCTCAGACTTCAGATTCATTACGAACCGGAATGATGCTAATTGATCGGAGATGTTTTTATGAAGATAGAATTTAACCCCAACGAAGAGATTGTTCGTGTTGTTAAGGAAGGACTTGAGAAGTCCGGCGGATATTGTCCGTGCCGCAGGGAGAAGACTGAGGATACCAAGTGTATCTGCAAGGAATTCCGTGAACAGATCGCAGACCCGAATTACGAGGGCTTCTGCCATTGCATGCTGTATTACAAGTCGCTGAAGGAATGAGCGATACGGATCCTGGTTTGTAACTGATAACTAGCAGAAGGCTATGATCATTACTATATGATGGTTTGCCCTGAAGGTAATTACACAACATACGATGAAACTGAGGCAGCTCCTTTTTGTTTGCTTGATCCGGAGATATGCACGGAAACCCTATTTTCCGCGCAACGCCCTATGCCTACGGTTATCTTCGTTCAGACATCGAAGTTAACGGCAAAAGTCTTCTTAAAGAACTCGTTCAATGAACAATTATTTGTCTCTCTTATGTTATCTGCTGTGTCGTGGATCAGGAGTTTGTTATTGCTGAGGATAATGACTTCGTCCAACACATTCTCGACGTCTGCGATCAGGTGAGTTGAGATGAGGATGGAGGAATCCTCATTGAATTCCTTCAGCATTGTGTTGATGATGTATTCTCTCTTCGCCGGGTCAACATTGGCAAGAGGTTCATCAAGAACATAAAGTCCGGCCTTGCGGCTTAGGGTAAGCATCATGTAGAGAAGCTCGGTCTTTCCTTTTGAGAGCTTGCCGACACGATCATTCAGCGAGATGCTCGTCTGCTTGATGAAGCGTTCGGCTTTCTCGCGGTCAAAGTCTGCAAAAAAGTATTCGTAGTTGTCGATTGCTTCTTTTACCTTAGTTAAGTCGGCGAAAACATTCCTGTCAGCCATATAGCTGACAATGGCTTTACTCTCGCGCCCGATGCGTTTGCCGCATACCGTGATGCTTCCTGAGTTCTGAGTAATAAGTCCTGCGATGAGTTTTATCAATGTCGTTTTGCCCTCGCCGTTCGGAGCCAGAAGACCGACAATCTTGCCTGGAGCGATGGTAAATGATATATCGTTAAGTACGTTCTTCCTGCCGTAGCTCTTACACAGATTTTTGACTTCCAGTATATTCTCCATGTTACTTCTCCTTCAGATAAGCAATAGCTTCTTCTCTTGTAAATCCGAGTTCACCGGCTTTGGCAAAATAGTCAGAGGCAGCCTGTGAAAGCATGCTTTTCCTGTATCTCGTTAAGAACACCCTGTCTTCTGTGACGATCCGTCCTGAAGTGCGGTTGGTTACTATCAGTCCCATGTATTCCACGGTTGACATGGCACGCTGCATTGTATTGGGATTTACTCCTGCTTCAAGTGCAAGCTCTCGTACTGACGGGAGTTTCTCGCCCGGTTTGTATTTACCTGACACGATGCCTCCTGCAATGTGATCAGTAATCTGCTGGAATATCGGTTTGTTCTCATCAAATGTCCAACTCATGATGTCACCTCAATGGATATTTACTTTCCTGAGTCTGATGTTCATTAATATGAGCGAGACTGTTGTAACGGCGATGCATGTGACTGTAATGGCGGTGATCAATGTGTTGTGATAACTGATATCTGCAGCTTTGTACGAATTGATCACTTTCATGGCGCTTTTTGCTTCAAGGTAATGTTGGCGTGTTAACTCGGGGGATTCAGTGGCATGCGCCGTGATTGTGTCGATCTTTGCGCAGGCCGCGAATACAAGGACAAAGAAAGCAGATCCGAGGAGTGCATTCTTGATGCACGGACGGTTCAAAATGATACTGAAGGTGCACATTAATACAGATGTCAATGCTGCGGTGCAAAATATCGCGAAAACAAGGATCGTCAAATAGTCCAGTTCTGTTGAGAACACTTCTGCTTCTTTGAATGCATGAGCCACTTCGAATAATTCCGGATTCCAATGCCAGTCGACAGATTGATGAAAACTTATCGAGCCTATCACAAAGAGCGGTACCAGGCAGATCAATACAGACATCTCTTCTACTGTCAGTAATGACAGCAGTTTGGCGTTTCCTGTGGTTCTTGCAGAACACGGAAGCGTATGAGTGAAGTAACCTCTGTTTTTGTACATGCTGCCGACACCGATGTCAAAAACGAGGAATATATTGATCAATGCGATAGCAAAAGCGAGGCTAAACATAGCCGTGAATATCCAATCCCAAGAGATCGGGATGATCGAAAAGATCTGTTGCATAGCCCAAGCCACACAGAGGATCAAATAAACTGCCCAAAACCAGCCGAGGAGCTTAATGTGATCCCTCAGGTCCTTTAAATAGATCTTTCTAAACATAAAATTCCTCATGGTAAAACAATATTGAATTAATTGTACTACTTAACTAATACAATAACACGAAAGCGCCAAGATGCAAACGCGGCTTTGTTGTTTATATTAGAATGTTTGAGAAAAAAGACCGCACACATGCCGGCCTGATTCCGTTAAGTATATAGAGGAGGAGAAACGGATCCATGGATTTAAAAGAACAATACGAGAAACTCCTCGGTTACTGTTATATGCTGACGAAGGACAGGATGCTCTCGGAAGATATCGTTCAGGAGACTTATCTTAAGTTCTGGCAAAGCCATACATATCAGGATACGAATAAGGAGCTTGCTTATCTGTATGCCATTGCCAGGAACCTGTGCATGGATGAATTCAGAAGACCCGAATCGGCTGATATTGATGAGTGCCCGGAACTTGCGGCAGATCCGCAATATGAACCGGAAGAGATGTTGGAGTCTATGGCGATCGAAGATGCACTGAATAAGCTTCCCCGGGATCTGAAAGAACTGATCGTACTCAGGTACAGAAACGAGATGAATGTTACTGATATTGCTAAGATCGTGGGAATGTCCAGATTTGCAGTTCATCGAAGACTGAAAGAAGGTTTGGCTATTCTCAGAAGGGAACTGGGAGGTGAATCAAATGAACGATAAAGAGATAAAAAGAGCGTTGAAGAATGCATATAAGATAACACCGACTGACAGCGAGTATGATTTCCTGAGAAAATACGGAAAACGTTCTACACGGCTGTGGGACATACTCCTTACGGAATTCAGATATATGGGAGTACAGTCGTTGATCTCTGCAGCATTGCTGATCGCGGTGTTTTTCCTTATCACGAGGTTCGACAACTTGGAAACGACATGGTTTGTTTCCGGTTCCATGCCGATCCTTGCGCTGATCCTGACTTCGGGACTCGGAAGATCCGAGAGATATGGAATGCAGGAACTGGAAGGGGCGAGCAGGTTCTCGCTGAGATTCGTAAAATCTGTCCGCATGTTCATTCTTGGAATAACTACACTACTGTTTATCGTTGCAATCTCAGTGCTGCTTAGCAGGAAGACGGACTGCAATCTGTTCGTGCTCATCGGAGTAGTCGGAACGCCTTACATGATAAGTGTTTTCGGGAACCTTCTGATAACGAGAAGATGGCATGTGAAAGAGAATATCATCGGATGTTTTGCGGTTACGCTCTTGTCCTGTGTGCTTCCTGTGTTGATGAAGAAGGCAATCAGTCTCAATGTGATCGAACCGTTCGTTATTACGATCGTTTTTGCGGCGGTAACGGCATTAGCAGTGAGGGAAAGTGTTCTTTATACGAGAGAAAGAGAGGATTTTGCATGGAATTGATTTTGGACCGCGTTACAAAGCAGTATGCGAGCAAAATAGCGGTTGACAGGATAACGGTAAATCTTAAGCCGGGTGTCATCGGATTGCTGGGAGCAAACGGTGCGGGTAAGACGACTCTGATGAGAATGATCTGCGGAATACTGAATCCCAGCAGCGGCACCATCAGCTTTGAAGGCATGGATGCTTCAGATGAGATGTACAGGGATGCATTGGGTTATCTTCCTCAGGACTTCGGGTACTATCCGAATTTTACCGGAATGGATTTCCTGATGTATATGGCGGCGCTCAAAGGTCTTGATAAGTCAGAAGCTAAGAGAAAGTGTAATGAGCTGTTAAAGACCGTTAATTTGGAGAATGCTGCGAATAAGAAGATCAAGACATATTCGGGCGGAATGAAGCAGCGTCTTGGAATCGCGCAGGCTGTTCTTAACGACCCGAAGATCCTTATCCTGGATGAGCCCACTTCCGGACTTGATCCGAAGGAGAGAGTAAGGTTCAGAAATCTCATAGCAGAGCTTGGAAAAGATGCGATAGTCATCCTTTCTACGCACATTGTGTCGGACGTCGAGCATATTGCCGACAGGATCCTCATGATGAAGGAAGGCAATATCATCTTTGACGGAAATATCTCAGACATTAACGAGGATCTGGAGACATTCTATCTTAAAGAGTTCGGAGGAAGTGAGGATGAGTAAGATGGCTGTTTTGTATAAAGCCGAACTTAGGAAGATACTTTCCAAGAAGTCGGTGTGGATAGCATTGCTGCTCAGTCTGGCATTGGTGCTCCTGGTCGGATTTACGAACTTCTCGGCAGACGGCAAGGGCGTGTATGTGAAGCAGCAGGAAAAGACTTTGGGTGCAATCTCGGGACAGAAGATGGATGATGAATTCTTTGAGATGTTCCACAGCACGGTACAAAAAGAACTCGATGAGCACCCCGATCAGTACAACAGTCTGCTTGAATATGACCGCGGAGAAGCATACAAGAGAGCTGCAGAATCTGCCGGAATGAAAGCGTTATATGATGTCATCTATAACACTGTCAGAAGCAAGGATGCGGTTATCGACGTAACGGCTGACGAGTTCTATGAGAAGATGAGAAAAGACATTGAATCAGACGGACTGGAACTCGGCTGTACTCAGGAGGAAGTTGATGAATGGCTTCAGTGGTTTGATAAGGTGGAGAAGCCGATCGAATATTCATATGCACTGTCTTATCAGAATGTTCTTGACGTGCTGTTCATTATCGGATGGGCTCTGATCCTGAATATTGCAATAGCTCTCTCGGGTGTTTTTGCGGATGAGAAGACTCACAGGACCGATGCGATGATACTGTCTGCAAAGAACGGAAGAACACCTATCTGTCTTGTGAAGATCGCTGCAAGCATTACAGCCGCACTGCTGCAGACGCTGGTTCTTCTGGGCTCCTGTATCGGAATTGAATTCCTGTTCTATGGAGCGGATGGCTGGAATGCTCCTATCCAGATCATTATTCCGTCTTCGCCGTGGAACATTACCATCGGAGAAATGATCCTCATTTATGCCGGTCTCGCAATATTGTCGAGCATCTTCTTTGCCATTACGAACATGGTGTTATCACACCTTACAAAATCGGCGGTTGCGACAATGGCGATCCATGCGGGAATCATCTTTGCGGGGCTGTTCAATGTGCCGAGTAAGCTGGGCCTTATCGCGAAGCTCTGGCAGCTGAGACCGTCAATGGCGCTATACTACGGAACGTTCTGTAACACATATAGATACGGAGTTTTCAATAATGTTGAATTAACGACGATCCTGTATCTCGGCCTGTCGATAATCCTTGTACTGTTCCTTGTTCTGTCATATAAGAAATCACAGGTTCAGAGCAGATAAACTTATCGGAAGACGACATTTTTTGCATCTTACCATTATCAAAGTGCAGCTTACCCGAGCTGCACTTTTTTTCGCGCTGCACCTCAGATATTATCCACCCGTAAGAAGAATTACGGCTTATAAACGGTGAATGATCGGAGGGAATAAATGAACGCTGTAACGGTTAAAGGTCTCTGCAAGAAGTATAAAGATCATCTTGCAGTAGATGATATCAGTTTTGAAGTTAAAGAAGGTGAACTGTTTGCTTTTCTCGGGGAGAACGGTGCAGGCAAATCGACGACCATCAATATCCTCTGCACCATCCTTGAGAAAACTTCCGGTGAGGTCATTCTGTTCGGAAATAAACTCGGGAAAGACGATAACAAGATAAGGGATTCGATCGGTATCGTCTTCCAGAATTCGGTCCTTGACGGAAAGCTGACTGTTAAGGAAAACCTGTTCTCGAGAGGTTCGTACTACGGATACAGCAAGAAAGAGATTGCCGGAAGGCTCGAAGAATTCCGCGAGGCATTCAAGCTGGATGAGATATGGAAGCAAAGATATGAGACATTGTCAGGCGGGCAGAGAAGGCGTGTCGATATCGTGAGAGCACTTATCAACAAGCCGAGGATCCTTTTTCTTGATGAACCTACGACAGGTCTTGATCCGATGTCACGTAAGATCGTCTGGGATTACATCAATTACTTAAGGCGCGAGAAGCATCTTACGATATTTCTCACGACTCACTATATGGAAGAGACGAAGGATGCCGATCATGTCGTGATCCTTGATAAAGGAAAGATCATCGCTGAAGGCACGCCTGCATCTCTCAAGAGCAGATATGCAAAGTCCAGAGTTATCTGGTATGCGGAAGAATCCGAAGAGAACGCGAAAATCCTTTCCGGATGTGAATACACCTACGATGCCGATCATTACAACATCATAAAAGAAGATACGGACAGCGAGACCATCACGTCATTCCTATACAGGAACAGGGAATCGATCAGTGACTATGAGGTGCTGAAAGGAAGCATGGATGATGTCTTCCTCAAGCTTACGGGAAAGGAGTTTATGCAATGAACAGTTTTATTGGATTAACGAAGAGAAATCTGCTTATCTATTTCAAGGATGTGGCGGCGATCTTTTTCTCAATGCTCACACCTGTGATCGTATTCGTGCTGTACATTCTTTTCTTGAAGGGAACCTTTGTTGATGCACTTGAAGGCGAAGCTGAAATGCTTAAAGGTCTTCTTGATGCCAAAGATCTTGACTCGATCGCGAACGGACTTCTTCTTGCGGGCGTAATGGGATCAAGTCTTATTACGGTTCCGTTCTGCACACTTACTACGATAATCAATGACAGGGAGAAGAAAGTCGATTACGATATCTCGGCAACTCCGATGAGCAGAGTGCAGATCATACTCTCATACTTTACTGCATCTGCACTTAGTGCATTTATCATGACGACAGTAATAATGACTGCCGGACTGATCATCCTCTGCTGCAACTTCAACATGTATCTCGGCGTATCCGATGTCGTTATGCTCCTCGGGATCAACTTCCTTGGTTCTGTCTGTTCTACGGCTTTGTTCATGCTCATTGTCATCTTCATAAAGAAGTCTTCGACAAGCACAGCTTTCTTCGGACTTCTGTCAGCGGCTTCAGGCTTCGTGATAGGCGCTTATATCCCGCTTCATCAGTTCTCCGAGAAGATTCAGACGATATGTAACGTATTCCCGCAGACAGGTATCACAAGCCTTATCAGGAATGTGCTTCTTAACGGTGTGCTGAATCACATTGACGGCGATCTTAACGGTATCGATGACGGAATGTTCGTGAAGGCCGTAAGAGAATCTTTCTCCCTGTCCATGAGGCTTTTTGAGAATGACTGGTCGACATCAAACACCCTTATATATGTTACTATGTTTACTATAGTTGTCCTTGTTGCTTTGGGTATTATCTATCCCAAGGTGTACAAGAGAAGATAACGGGGTATCGGCTTTGAAGGTAACAGTTAACCGGGTTAGCGGCAAAAGCGAAGAATCAGCAGTCATTAATGCTTCGGAAATGACCGAGAGCATTAAGACTGCTGTCGCACTTCTGGAAAACGGTGAGAACATCATCATCGGTATCAAGGATGATACTAAAGTTCCTGTCAAAATGAACGATATCTATTACATTGAATCTGTTGACGAACGGACTTACGCTTATACAAAAAACGACTGCTATGCATTACGTGGCAAGCTCTATGAACTTGAGGAGACATTGGATTTCAGATTCTTCAGATGCTCCAAATCCATGATCCTCAACAGCCGTAAGATCAAGAATGTAAGATCCGGTGACAACGCCAGAATGAATGCCACGCTGCTTAATGATGAAGTTATCGTCATCAGCAGAAGCTACGTGAAAGACTTGAAGAAAAGACTGGGGCTTTGATATGGGAAAACTGCGAATACTATCGATACAGACATTTGTCATCGCGTTCTTTATGGTAGTCATAATCGGTCTGGAGGGCCTTATCGCTTACCTGGCGGGAGACGTGATTGGGTTCAGTTGGTATATGCCGTTGTCTGTCGTGATCGTGGCAATACTTACGGCAATACCTTCTTTGTTGTTGATAAAAGACGGTGAAGGGTATTTCAGCATTCCGAGAATAGTGCTCCACGGCATCTGTTGTTATGTTATGGTAATGGCTGCCGGCTATGTGTTCAAGTGGTACACGTCACTTCGGTATTTCATTTATACTTCGGTAATGTTCATAATCGTCTATGTTCTGGTATGGGTAGTGACAAAACTTCTTTTCCGTGCGGAAGATAAGAGGATCAACAGTGTACTGGAGAAGATAAGGGACGAAGAGTAAAGGGAATTGCCGGATACTTTGAAAAGTACAGTTTTGGCGGGCGATCATTGCCATCGTGTTCATCTCGGCAATGCTTTTGCAGATGATCCTGGCATTGCTCATGTTCTCAGGAGCTTGTTTTTGAAAGGCGGAAGATCTCATGCCGTTTCCTCAGCCATGACATGACAAAACCGGTTAAGTCCTATTGTGCTTAACCGGTTCTGCGTCAATTGTTCCTTATCTCTTTATCAGGAACCAATGGGACTACGGGTACATTGATTCCTTCAAGTTTATTTATATCATCGATCCGCGGTGAATCGTAAGAACTGTTGATGCCGGTGACTTTGAGCGGTGCCGAAGGCGGTAATGGCGGGATAAATCCTCCGTTTACGTTCTCGAGTTCTTTCTCGTTAATATGCTCGTTATCCATTGTTGTTGTCCTTTCTGAAATCGAATGTCTCTGTTGTATTTTCTGCTTCGCCTGCTGCGCTGACCTGATAGAGATCGTCATCTGACAGAAGCTGTGCGTAACGCTTCTTGGTATCTTGTATAATCCCTTCAAGCTTGGGATTATTCTCGAACTTCTGATAGTCGAATAGCTGAGTAAGTTTGTTCTCCATAGTCTTGTTCCTCCTTTTACCCGTTTATACGAATGGAAAGAAGAAAGTGATACAACTTTTTGCCGATAGTGCTAAAATACAAAGCTGTTTGAGGTTTATGTGCGTTCTCAAACATGGGAAAAATAGGTAAGGGGAAAAGAATATGAGATTTGAAGAAGGCCTTGCGGGTCAATTTGTCAGTACGCAGAAAACTCTCACACCAACCGAGAAGAACGATCTGATCCGGGATTATAAGAGTGTTAACAGCGATCTGATCCAGATAGGGTTCAAGAAACTGAAGAATGAACTTAAAGGCGATGATCTTGAAGACATCTATTCGAATGATGAACAGAAAGCCTTAGTTCAGCGTGCGGAGCAGATTGCGCGTAACAGCAGTCAGGCGAGCGGAGCCGGAGCGGAGGCTCAGAACAAGAAGAAGGCTTCCAAGATACCGCTCATTATTTTCATCGTTATGTTGATCGCGGTGATCGGTACTGCTGTGTCAGGTCATGTTGTTGCGTGCATCGGAGTGTTCTTGCTTGGATTCTCTTTCTTTGGTTTTTATTCGGTTTATCAGGGAAATAACAAAGGTTACACGCATTACGAGGGTAATAATGCACGTGCATCGAAAAGTGCCGGCCTCATAATGGGCATCGTCGGTCTTGCTGCAGCGATCCCGCTCATGTTTGCCGGAGTGCTCGGCATGGGAAATGCTTTAACGCTCATGGCGATCGTACTGTTTGCCGTTGTCGGCTTAATGATGCTGATAGGCTTCTTTAAGAGCAATGGTCTTAAGAATAAAAAGTATACACAGGAAGTTTCTGCCGAATGCGTAGGATATGTCAGAAATGTTGAACTGCGCACATCGCATACCAACGGAACGATGCATCGTTATTATGTTTTCGAGACATCTCCGATATTTGAATATGAGTATCAGGGCAAGTCGTATAAGGGCGTTTATGACCGAATGTTCAACGGCGTTGATGCTGATGTCGATCTGGGTCCTTTGACGATCTCCATCGATCCTGCCAACCCGGAGGATATCTACCGCAAAGCAACGGAGGTTAAGAGACAGGGTCTGATCATCTCACTGATCTGTTTTGTCGTCGCGATTGCAATGGCGATCGTGTTCTTTACCAGCGACAGACTTGCTGATGAGAGACAACTTACAAAGAACCTGCAGGGCGTTAACATTGTCACACTTCTGTTTGGCTCGGAGGAAGAGAAAAAAGAAGCCATGGAAAAGCTTGGTAATTCAGGCGAGAATTCGATACCTGCAGAGATCACGGATGAATTCGTTGAAGAGGTGGCTGCAAAATACGGCTACGACGGTAAAGAATGGTTCTATGAACTTGAACCTGTCGTTAAGGTGGAAGAATTTGAGGATGGCAGCTACAACATATACTTCGAAGATGAGACCATGCCCGTGATGGCATGTTCCGGAAATCACGACGATGTAGGTGATACACGGATCGTTTTCTATACGCTTGACGAGATGGATCTCAACGGCGAGCATGTCGTATTGAAGAATATCTTTTGGGATGTCTCACCGGACGGGCATACATATGTCGGAAGCCACGGCGCTGCATGAATTGAACATTCTTATCAGTTACTTAGGGCGTAAATTCGTTGATTTTGCCTTAAAGTCGAATTGACTTCTGTTCATTGCCTGCTAAAATTAGTAGACTAATGAACATATATTGGGGTATTATCATGCTTTCAAAGAAAGAATTCGACATTCTGGTCTATCTGACTGAATCAGATAAATCGGTTACTCAGAGAGAACTGTCTGATACATTGAATCTCTCTGTAGGTACCATAAACAAAGTTATCAAGGACCTTACGGATAAAGGCTATTACGACAACGGCAAGATCACAGGCCAGGGAGTAGATGCCTTGGAGCCTTACAGAGTTAAGCGTGCTGTATTTATCGCAGCAGGATTCGGTTCAAGAATGGTTCCGATCACGTTTAATACACCTAAGCCGCTCGTTAGAGTTCACGGTACAAGGATCATTGACACACTTCTTGATGCTGTTGTTGCTGCTGAGATTCCTGAGATCGTCATAGTAAGAGGATATCTCGGAGAGCAGTTCGACCAGCTCCTTTACAAGTATCCGAACATTAAGTTCGTTGAGAACCCCACATACAATGAAGCAAACAATATTTCTTCAGCGGCATGTGTAAAGTATCTGTTGCAGAATGCCTATGTTCTTGAAGCTGATCTTTTGCTTGCTAACAAGAAGCTGATCAGGAAGTATGAGTATTCTTCTAATTTCCTGGGTATTCCTGTCGAAAGAACCGATGACTGGTGCCTTATTACTAATGACAAGGGTGTTGTTATTGAGGAGAAGGTCGGAGGCGTCAATTGCCATCAGATGGTAGGTATCTCTTATTGGAATGCCGAAGACGGAGCAAAACTTGCAACAGATATCGACGAAGTTTTCCATAGCCCCGGTGGCAAGGAAAGATATTGGGAACAGGTGCCGATGGTATATAAGAAAGAGAATTACAAGGTGCAGATCCGTGATTGCAAATTTGAAGATGTCGTAGAGATCGATACTTTCAATGAACTGAAGAGCATTGACAAGCTGTACGATACCGGTTGTTGATTCAACATAAAGCGGTCTCGAAGATTTCTGAACAGAACTTCGATTCCGCTCTTTTTTGCACAAAAGTAAGGTGCATATGTTCAGAAAATGTGATGAGTAATTTAAAAGTGAATAATTACAGATTAGAGGAGGTTACATGAGCGAGAACAATGCAGGACTTAATAAAGAGCTGAGTCCGCTCCATGTCTGGGCGATCGCATTCGGTTGTATTATCGGATGGGGCTCATTCATTAATCCGGGAAAGAAATTCCTTCCGAATTCAGGTGTTGCAGGAACGGCAATCGCCATGGTTCTCGGTGCGCTTGTAATGGTAATCATCGCTTTCAGCTATGCTTACATGGTGCCTAAGCATCCTAAGGCAGGCGGCGAGTTCACCTTTACGAGAAGTTACTTCGGAAAGAATGCTGCATATCTTTGCGGCTGGTTCCTGGTAGTGGCTTACTTAACCAATGTTCCGATGAATTCAACGGCCATCGGCTTGATCGTTGACGGCCTTGACGGAGAAGCGAATATTCTGAAGTTCGGCTGGCACTATCAGATTGCAGGATTTGATGTTTATATGGGTGAGACTCTCCTTGCAGCAGCGATCCTGATCATCTTCGGTATTCTTAATATCATCGGCGTTAAGAAAGCCGCAATTATTCAGACGATCCTTGCCGCAACACTTGCAGTGTGCGCTTTCACACTTTGTTTTACAGCGTTGTTCTCTGCAAAAGCTAAGGGAATTAATCTCGAGCCTGTATGGGGATTTGATAAGGCTGCAGCTACTGCAGCACAGGCTACTGCCGCAAATATAGGGGACTACAAGAACACGAACATTGCTGCAGCAATTCTTGCAACATTTGCGATCGCACCTTGGGCATTTGTCGGATTCGATACAATTCCTCAGGCTGCCGAGGAATTCAAGTTCAGCTACAAGAAGGTTATGGGGATAATGTGTATTGCCATAGCATTCGGCTGCTTTGTCTATGTATCAAATAATACTGTTGCGGCAGCCGCACTCGAGAATTGGCCGGAACGTGTAATGAACGGTGACTGGGTGCTTCTTGTTGCTGCAGAAGAGCTTCTCGGCACTTTCGGTAAGGCCCTTATAGGTCTCGGTGTGTCATCAGCAGTGCTTTCAGGTATGATGGGTTTCTATCTCGCATCCAGCCGTCTTATGTATTCGATGAGTAAGGAAGGATATCTTCCCGGGTGGTTCGGCAAGATTGATCCCAAGTATCAGACACCTAAGAATGCAATGATCTTCTGTATTATCGTATCTCTTTCTGGACCTGTACTCGGTCGTGAGGCATTAGGTTGGTTTGTGGACATGAGTGCGATCGGTGCTTCCATTGGTTATTTCTTCACATCTGCTTCAACCTTTATCCGCCTTAGGAGAGAGAAAGACGGTACGCCGTTGCTTGTTGTTCTCTCAGTCGTAGGTGTCTTGTTCTCACTTACGTTCATGGTCCTTCAGCTTGTCCCGATTCCGGGCTTGGACGGAGTTCATTTCTGCAAGGAGAGTTATATTATGCTTGCTGTCTGGGTTGCTTTGGGAGTCGTTTTCTACTTCATGCAGCGCAAGAAGTTCAAGTAATCACATACTGAATCGAATATCCGGAAAAGAATTACAGGGGATGCCGGCAAGTGATCAAATTCACTTAACGGCATCCTTTTTGTTCAAGAACTGACAAGTATTTACTTTTATATAACATAAAGGTAATAACAATTGACCACCCTTCTGTATCATTGTATATTTACAGAAGATGCGTTTGCATTTAAAAGGGGTAGGAATTAAATAGTATGGCAAAGGGGCACTGCTTATGAAGACTCGTAAAAAAGCACTTCGCAAGTTCAGGAAAAGGAGTATAGCGCTTCCTGTTATTTTGTTCTTCGTCGGTGTTTTAGGAATCTCTTTCTTGGCGATATATTGTTTGCTGACTAATATTGAGTTGAACAGAAAGATGAGCTTTGAATTCTCAAGAAAAATAGCAATAGAGCAGGCACAAAATCTCGTAGACAGTGCCGTATATTTTGATAATGATATACGGAAAGCTGTCGAAAACAGTGATCTGGAGGTAGTTGTCCTCAGTGGTCGTAAGCAGGTGCTGAGCAACAGTGATGCCAACTTTATGTCCGCTGAAGAGAACTGGCACTATTTCAAAAATTATAATCTTTATATAACGCAAAGCGATTATGATGCCATGTCTGAGACACTTGGCAGTGGTGTGCTTGTCATAGAAAACGAAGGGGATTTGCGTTTCAGTGATCTTGATTTGTTTGTTGTAGCACTTGAATCTGCTTCACAGGATGATTACTTGGAATTGTTTTGCGCGTGGTTTCCGACCGGTGTGTCGTGCGAAGAAGGTGAACTGTTAGTTCATGCACCGATACTATTCCCTGTCAGTTCATTAATGGGAATTGTAATTGTATTTACCATGTTCTTGTTATTGATTTGGATAGTTGCAATAGTACTTATAGTTAATATCGCATTGTCGGCGGTAAGAAATACCAGACTTCAGAATGCTTTGTATTTTGATGATAAGACTCTTTCCCGTAACTGGTTGTTCCTGACAACCAAAGCTGATGAGATGCTTAAACGCAGTTCCGGAATGTTTGGAATATTGTCTGTCAAGTGCAGTAATTATGATCACATCAAATCTTGTGTAGGCTCGGCTGCTGCCGATCAACTGATCTTTGACACTTATTATTTGTTGAAGCCTTTGCTCGGTAAAAATGATCTGATTGCAAGATACGGTGATGACAGTATCGGTATTGTAGCCAGACGTGGCGATATTAATGCTGTTGCCAATGTGGTTAATGCAATTGTCAGTAAAATGAATAATGAGGTATATGTCGGTTGCTATATTCTTGACAAGCCCAAAAAGCTTGCGGTCAAGACTGAAAGTGTAGAAGACTACTATTACTTCGCTGAATTGGCATGCAGTTCTCTTGATGAGAGCAGTGCTTACAGAGCTTCATATTTTGATGAGGCTACAAAGGAAAAATTCTTCTGGCTTAACAAGGTTGAGACAGAATTGGATTCAGCCTTGGCTAATGAGGAATTCCTGGTATATATCCAGCCTAAGTATGATCCTAAGAAATCGGAGATGAGAGCCGGAGAAGCTCTTATCAGATGGAACAACGCGGATCAAGGCCTTGTGTCGCCCGGAAAATTCATTCCTATCTGTGAAGAGAACGGTTCGATCGTAAAGATCGATGACTATATGATCTCTCACGTTGCAAAGCTTCAGTCTGAATGGATACGCAGCGGTTTTAAAGTGGTTCCGATCTCTGTCAACGTGTCGAGAGCTCATTTTATGCAGCCTCAGCTTGCAGAACATATCTGTGCACTTGTTGATCAGTGGGGAACTCCCCATAATCTCATTGAGATCGAGCTCACGGAGAGTGCGTTCTTCGATGATAAGAAAGTCTTGCTCAGTACGGTTACCAAGCTTCAGCAGATGGGTTTCCTGGTCTCCATGGATGACTTCGGTTCCGGTTATTCATCCTTGAACTCACTTAAGGATCTCTCGCTTGATGTTCTGAAGCTTGATGCGGGTTTCTTCTCCGGAGAAGAGACTCAGGCACGTGGTGAGCTGATTGTTGCTAAGGCTATCGAACTTGCAAAATCTCTTAATCTTGAGACCGTTGCCGAAGGCGTTGAACGGAAGGAACAGGTCGATTTCCTTGCTAACGCAGGATGTGACCTCATTCAGGGTTATTACTTTGATAAGCCTCTTCCTAAGGAAGAATTTGAGAGCAGAATGTGCAAGGATCCTAATTATGTGCAGCCGGCTCCGGTTGCAGAAGTTGTACCTACGGATGCGAATAGCAATAGCAACTGATTCCTTCAAAGGAAGTCTTACCTCACTTGAAGCAGCTGAGGCCATCAAGGCAGGCATTAAAGGTGCTTGTCGGGAGTGTGAGGTCTTTATCTGTCCGATCGCCGATGGCGGTGAAGGTACGGTCCGAGCATTGGTTACGGCACGCGGCGGCATTTTTCGCGCGGCTGAAGTTGAAGGACCTCTTGGACGCACTATTATGGCTGAATGGGGAATTATCGACGGTAATACGGCAGTTATAGAGATGGCATCTGCTGCCGGGATCACTCTTCTTGGCAGGGAACAATACGATCCTGTACACGCATCAACTTACGGAGTTGGTCAACTTATCAGAAATGCAATAAATGAAGGCATCAGGAGCTTTATCATCGGTCTTGGCGGAAGTGCCACGAATGATGGCGGTGCCGGAATGCTGGAAGCACTCGGTTATGAATTCCTTGATGAAGCAGGCAACTGCATCCCGCGAGGCGCTGAAGGACTTAAGGTGTTGGCACGAATATCTTGCGATAATGTTGTGCCTGAGCTGAAAGAATGCAGCTTCAGACTTTTGTGTGATGTTAAGAATCCTCTTTGCGGACCGAACGGCTGCAGTAAGATCTTCGGGCCACAGAAAGGCGCGACGGAAGAACAGATTGCCGACATGGATTCCTGGCTGCAGCATTATGCGGATGTTGCCGGAGGAGATTCGGGGGCAGTCTCGACAGGCGCTGCAGGAGGATTGGGATTTGCATTTCAGACATTCCTCGGTGCAGTTCCGGAACGTGGGATCGATGTCATTACAGATGCTTCCGGTCTTGAGAAAGTTATCTCCGAAAGTGATATCGTGATCACCGGCGAAGGAAGGATCGATGCTCAGACTGTAATGGGCAAAGCTCCTTACGGAGTCGCAACAATCGCCAAAAAGTATAACAAGAAAGTAATAGCCTTCTGCGGTGTAATGTCAGATGATGCAGACATATGCTACGAGAAAGGGATCGACATGATCTGTCCGACATACCGCAACGGTGTGGTTACGTCGTCAATGCTTGAGAAAGAGAATGCATCGGCTGCTTTGACCGATGCTGCAAGAACAATGATGGAGGAACTTATATGAAACGTGAATTGGGAATAGCCAGATGCGGACTTGCATGTTGTCTTTGCTCTGAGAATGTAAAGTGTAAGGGATGCGGAGAAGACGGCTTCATCGAACTCGACTGGTGTCAGGATGCCGGTTGGTGCGAGAACCGTAAATGCTGTATCTCGAAGGAACTTCAAGGTTGCTGGGCATGCAGTGACAGTTCTTGCCGCAAGGGATTGTTCGCTGAGAAGATCAAGCCGCTTGCTTTTACCGAATATGTTCGCCGCTATGGTATCGAAGCTCTCCTTGACCGTCTCGAGATCAATGAGAATGCCGGGATCGTCTATCACAGGGAAGGCATAATTGGCGACTATGACGACTTCGACAATGTTGAAGATCTGATAAAGTTCATTCAGACGGGAAAAAGAGACTGAGCAATAGCTGATCGTAGAATCAGCAATGAGTTCTACTTGATGCGGAAAACGCTGCCGAACATCATGCAGGACCTGCTGCACCTGCATTATGTTTTGCATGATCTTAGCCCGAATTGGAACGATACGGAGTTGCCCATAAACCATACATGTGCGATTATTATCAAAGATTTCTATGGAGCAGAGGTTAAGATGACAAAAGTCGTAGTTGGAATGTCAGGCGGAGTCGACAGTGCCGTTGCGGCATATCTTCTGAAGCAGCAGGGGTTTGAGGTAACGGGTGTTACGCTCCGTACTTTGGGTTCTGAGAGCGCAGATGAAGAAGATGCAAGACATACTTGTGAGCTTCTCGGAATTGAGTTCCTGTCTTACGATTGTTCGACGGAATTCAGAGAGTGTGTGATCGATCCGTTTATTGATTCATACCTCAAAGGAAAGACTCCGAATCCGTGTATTGAGTGTAACCGATATATTAAGTTTGCAATGCTTGAGAAAGCAGCTGCTCAGATTGGAGCAGAGAAGATCGCGACAGGTCATTATGCTTATTTAGAGAAGCTCGAGAACGGAAGATACACTGTTCGTAAAGCATCACAGAATGTAAAAGACCAGACGTACATGCTCTATAAGCTTACTCAGGAGCAGCTCGCCGGAACGATCTTGCCTCTCGGAAGTTTTACCAAAGATGAGATCAGGGCGATGGCGGAAAGCGCAGGTCTTGATATTGCACATAAAGGTGACTCGCAGGATATCTGCTTTATTCCCGACGGTAAGCATGCACAATTCATAGAAGAGAATACGAACCGCACAACTGACGGTGAAGGTTACTTTGTTGATGAAGCGGGTAATATTCTCGGTAAACACGGAGGTATCTGGAATTATACCGTGGGTCAGCGAAAAGGATTGGGTATTGCACTCGGGTATCCCGCATTTGTTTTGAAGATATGTCCTGAAGATAATACCGTAGTCCTTGGCAGTGAGAGCTCGGTAATGTGTTCTTCTTTCGTCTGCGATGAAGTGAATTATCTGAGTATTGATGTGCCTGATCCGGGTACGAACATCAGATGCAAAGTTAAGGCACGTTACCATCAGCCCGAACGTACGGCAACAATTGAAGCGCTGGAAGACGGCTGTGTCAGGGTTACTCTTGATGAGCCGGTGAAGGGAGTGGCACCGGGACAGTCGGCAGTATTCTACGATGAAGAAGGACGTGTTATCGGCGGCGGCGTTATCCGGAAGTGATGCGCGGTTATAGGAAAACCGCAATTCAGCTTACATAGAACATAAAAACAACAGATATAGTATTGCGATTTGAATATTAAAAAATATACTGATAATGCTTTACATAGATATAAAGGTGGGTAATGGAGTATGAGTAATTCAATTTGGTTATGGGCTATCGGCGGTCTGGCTATTATTTGCGGTGTCTATCTGCTTATCAAGGGTATATCCGATCGTAAGAAGGGAATCAGCGTTCCTGCAGAACTTATCAGCTTCCAACAGGAAGGAAACGCTACATATCCGTTGTATCAATTCACATATGAGGGTCAGGAATACAGGATCACAAGCAGTGTCGCTGTTGATAATCCCGGAAAGTATAAGCATCAGATCGGTGATACGGTAACGGTTATCTTCAATCCCAAGAACGAGAAGTATGTTGACGAGGCAGGCAGCTACACAGACATCATCTATGCTGTTATCAGCCTTGCTTTGGGTCTTGTAGTCGTAATCGGAAAGATCGTTAAGGGTTGATCCGTTTGCGGATCAACCGAGTGCTTCTTTGAGCACCTCGAGATTATTTTCCATAACGGACAGGTAAGTTGTACCGTTTTCGATGTCTTTCTTAGATACAGACTGCATTGAGTCCATTATGAGGATCTTCTGATCCTTTGTTTTGGTGTTCTCGATGATCGTCTCTGCAATCCTGTGATTGTCTCCTTCGATGGTAAGGACAACCGGAAGAGCAAGTTCGTCGATCTTTTGTGATAAGAAGGTTATCGTTGCAAAGCTTGCCTCGGATTCTGCCGAACAACCTACGAAGGCCGCGTAATATTCGAGTCCGTAATCATCGGTGAGATACCTGAATGGGAAACGGTCACCGAATAAAACGGTCTTGCGTGCTGCGCTGTTTACGACAGCCTGATATTCTGCATCAAGATCATTCAGCTTATTGCTATAAGAAGAGGCATTTGAAGCATAGACGGAAGCGTTTGCCGGATCAGCTTTCTGCAAGCCTTCAGATATTACATTAACGAGTTTTGCTGCGTTGCGAAGAGAGAGCCATGTGTGTTCGTCGTATTCGATGTCTCCGTCAGATTCTTCCTCTTCCTCGCCCTGCATGCCTTCGACGATCTCTTCTTCTTTGAGGGAGTCACCTAATGTATCCATGAGGTTTATGACGATCATGTCAGGATTGGTCTTCTGTTTGAGCGCGTCGTCGATCCATGAGCCGGATTGTCCGCCGACATAGACCAGCATATCGCAGGTCGAGATCTTCATGATATCTGCCGCAGAAGGTTGGTAGCTGTGAAGATCGGCACTGCCGTCAAGGAGCAGAGTGACATCAGCGCCGGCAGGGTTATCTCCAAGTACATTCATAACCCAGTCGTACTCGGGAAAGATGGTTGTAACAATGTTAAAGTGCCCATTTCCGTAGGCTTTTCCGCTACCGGTGCTGCAAGCTGCAAAACTGCTGACGGTGACGAAAACAGCAGTGAAAACTGCGAGAAATCTCTTTAACATGTGACCTCCGAATCTGAATCTAAGTGCTCGAAAATGAATATGATAATCGTTCTCAATTATATATGCGAACCTGCGAAAGTCAAGCGTTTCCGGAGCGTCATATTATAATAAGCAACTTGTCTCTAATTGTGATACAATTCATTCCGTATGAAGAGAGTAAGAGTTTTTACAGCAATCCTTATCTGCAAGATCGTCAGAAGCTTGGCAAAACTGCTTGGCCGGGGTTCGAGCATCCCCGGGAAATATGCACTTAAGGTTTGTCCTGACATTTTGTCATATTTGCAGCTCCCTGAGCTGTCTATCGCGGTATCCGGTTCCAATGGTAAGACTTCTTCCGTAGAGATGATCGCACATATCCTCAAGAGCAACGGTCTTAAGGTTGCTTACAACAAAGAGGGTTCCAATCAGATCGAAGGTGTCGTAACGTTCCTTATCGGCGCATCGACCATGTCCGGCAAGGTCAAGAGTGATGTCGTTCTTCTTGAAGCGGATGAGAGATATTCAAGACACATCTTCAAGTATTTCCATCCGAAGTACTTTATGGTCAATAACCTTTACAGAGACCAGATGACGAGGAACGGCCATCCTGAATGGATCAGAGACATCATCAGCGAAGCAATATACGATGACATGACGCTCATCCTGAATGCTGATGATCCGTTGGTCGCAAGCTATGGCAAAGACAGAGAGGGTACCATTTACTACGGTGCCGATATCTTGGACAGTGATACGATCACACATGAAGGAATCTATGATGACGGTAAGTATTGTCCCGTCTGCAAGAAGCCGATGCATTATCAGTATTACCACTTCAATCACATCGGCAAATACAAGTGCACTTCCTGTGGTTTTGAGAGACATAAGACGGAACACGCGCTTACGAAGACAGGCGTGAAGGAAGGCAATGCTTTCATTACCATAGATGACAGTTACGATATTCCGGTCTTCTTTACGGGAATCTACCATGCTTATAACATCCTGGCGGCTTTTACCGCATCGGTTGCTTTGGGCATCGAACCGGAAAAGGTTACCGAGTCACTTGCCGGCTATGTTCTTAAGTCAGGAAGGATCTCTGATTTTACGTTAGGCAAAACGGAAGGAAGACTTCTTCTTTCCAAGCATGAGAATTCAGTATCTTATGACCGTTCCATAGACGTAGTCGTAAATGATCCACGCAAGAAGAGCGTTATGTTCATCGTGGATGCGATCAGCCGTAAGTACTACACATCCGATTCAAGCTGGCTTTGGGATATCAACTTTGAGAAGCTTAATGAAGCAGAGCTTGATAATGTGATCCTGGTCGGACAGTATTGTGATGATCTTGCCGTAAGATTTGAACTTGCGGGGATCGATCAATCAAAGGTAAAGGTTTTCGAGACCGTACAGGAAGCAGCAGATTACTGCAAAGATAATGCGGATTCGTTCCTTTATGTAATTACTTGTTTCTCCGATAAAGAGAAGATCCTCTCCATTGTTACAAGGAGGGAACTTGCATGAAGATACTCTATCTGTATCCCGATTTCATGAACCTTTACGGCGATAACGGCAATGTGAGGATCCTCGAGAAGAGACTTAAGGATCAGGGATTTGTCGTAGAGATCGTCGAGAAGACGATAACAGATGAGAAGATCGATTTTGAAGGCGTTGATTTCGTGTATATGGGTTCAGGCTTTGAGTCGAACCGAGATCTTGCCGCAGCACATCTGAAGAAATTTGCGGAAGGTCTTAAGAAGGCAATAGATGACGGCGTTCCGATGCTGTTTACCGGCAACAGCTACGATATTCTCGGCAAGAGCATTACCACTGCCGACGGCCGTGTGACGGAAGGTCTCGGAATATTCGGCTTTGCCTTCAAAGAGCAGCGCGAGAAGCGTTATACCGGTGATGTTATTCTCGAAGACACCGCTTCGGGCGAGCGTTATGTCGGATTTGTTAACCGTGCAGGTGTACCTTCGGATGATACGGATCTTGTTTGCAATGTGATAAAGGTTATCGGAACGGTTCCTATGAAGAAGGATATGGCACGCAGGAACAATCTCCTGGGAATAAGTCTTCTCGGACCGGTCCTGCTTAAGAATCCTAAGATCGCCGAGCTGTTTGTTGAGACAATATGCAAGCGTCAAGGCGCAGAATATAAGGCGTGCAGCTATCCTCATTCTGAGAGGAGCCACGCGAAAACCTTGAAGGCTTTGACCGAGACGGAAGCCTGAGCCGGAAACACGGTATGTTATACTTCTTGGATAGGAGGGATAGAATATGGCAGATACGATAAAGTGTCCGAGTTGCGGATCGAATCTTACGCTTAATGCAGATACACAGCTGCTTGATTGCCCCAATTGCGGACAGTCTTTCAATCCGTCAACCCTTGATGTTACGGTAGAAGAGTTGGAACAAAAAGCTCCCGAAGCAGCTTCGGAATCAGGTGCGGAACCAGCTCATAAAACTGCTGAAGCGGTATCCGAACCGGTAAACGAAGAAGCACCCGAACAGACCGAATTTGTCTGCAATTCATGCGGTGCCAAGGTCGTAACGGATGTTCATACGGCAGCTACATTTTGTGCTTTCTGTGGTTCTCCCGCACTCGTGGGAAAGAGACTTACGGAGAGATTCCAGCCGACTTACATGATCCCGTTCAAGTTCTCAAGAGATGTAGCTGAAGCAGCATTTGTAAAATGGGCAGGGAAAGGCAGATGGACGCCTTTCGGATTTGTCTCCAAGAAGAATATTGCCAAGCTTACCGGTCTTTATGTGCCGTTCTGGCTCTTTGATATTGAAGCGGATATCCACGCAGCGGGTACTGCCAAGAAGGTAACCTGCGTCGGCGATAAAAGGATTACTGATACATATTCGTTTGAACGCACCGGAAAAGCAGTATGGAATTTTGTACCGCTTGACGGTGAGACGAGAATAAGCGATGAATTGATGGAGGCAATCGAACCCTACGATTTCAGAGGACTTATTCCGTACGATTACAGATATCTTCCGGGATTCTATGCCGACAGATATGACCAGTCACCTGAGGATCTTGCCACACGTGCAACGGAGCGCGGAGTCAAAGGAATGTCACAGTTGATAAGGAAGTCTTTGATGGGCAAATACGACGAGCATACGATTAAGGAGAATCGGAGCAAGCTCGAGAAAATGGAAGCTAATTATGCACTGTTGCCGGTATGGTTTTTATCCTATCAGTATCACAATAAGAACTATTATTTTGCGATGAACGGACAGACAGGAGAAGTTGCAGGTGAACTTCCCGTAAGCCCGGTCAAGAGGGTCATGTTATTCTTTGTTCTGTTGGGAATCTTTGCTGTTGTAGCAAGAATTCTTCTTGGAATCTTTATGAGGGGGATCTGGGGATGAGCGAGAATAAAGAAAATATCGAGTTCAAGCCCGTAGCTGCTCCGAAGGTATCTTTGTTGGCCGAACTTAACGGAGCTTCGATCGGTGTCGGAATTGCGTTGCTCTGCGTCATTATCGCAAGCACCGTACTCTACATATTCATGAATCTCTCACCGGCAAAGACCGTTAAGGTCGTAGATGATGCTGACATTCTGACTGAGAGCATGTACGAAGATATCTACGATGAAGCTTGTAATCTCTCGAAGAACAAAGATATCAATGTTATTGTCGTTACTACGAGAAATAAGGGTGCCGGTTATTCCGATACGGAATCGGGAGCAGCAAAATATGCTCAGGATTTTTACAACGATCACATTACTTCAGTGCCGCTTCAGAACAATTCCGGCGTTTGCATCCTGATCGATCTGACATTAGACCAGCCCGGTTCCAGAAGGTTCTGGATCTATACATACGGTACGGCTCATTTTGCCGTCTCGAATGAAGAGTGCACCGGTTTGTTCACGAAATACACTCAGCTTCTCGGTTCAGGTGATTACGGTCAGGCACTTCTCGGGCTCACGGAAGATCTCGGTGGCTATAACTACAAGAACTATGGTTATATAATTTTCTTCACCTTGTTTTTCCCCATGGGAATAGCATTACTTGTTACGTTGCTGACAAGACCCAAGCGCAGGCTCGACTGTGTTCCTTATATGAGCGAGTATGCAATGATCCCGAATCAGCTTGAAGAGAAGGATGTATTTGAGAGCCGTAGTGTTGTTACTATAGAGTCAAGCAGTTCAAGTGGCGGCTTTGGCGGCGGCGGCGGCGGTTCCTCCTGCGGAGGAGGCGGCTTCTCCGGTGGCGGAGGCGGAAGCTTCTGATACCGCAAAAATCCTGATTACTGCAAAGGTGAATTATGCTCAGCATCGTTGTTCCTGCCTATAACGAAGGCGAACACATATACGACAATCTCATGACCATAGATAAGGCGCTTAAGGCGTTTGTGTCTGACTATGAGATTATTGCGGTCAACGACGGAAGCCGTGATAATACGGGTGCCGAGGTTGCACGTGCTGCTGCTGACAATCCGAATATCAAAGACTTCGGCTATGAAGTCAACCGCGGAAAGGGCGGAGCAGTCTCCTGGGGTGCTTCGAACAGTAAGGGAGACGTCGTCGGCTTTATCGATGCCGACCTCGATCTTTCTCCTGACATGATCCAAAGTTACTTCCTTGAGATGCAGCGATCCGGTGCCGATATCGTCATCGGATCCAAGATGCATAAGGATTCCAAGCTTGATTATCCTTTTGCTCGAAAAGTATTCTCCTTCTGTTACTACATCATGCTTAAGGTCCTCTTTGGCCTCAAGTGCCACGATACTCAGACGGGACTTAAGCTTTACAAAGGTTCGCTTATCAGAGACATCGTACCGTTACGAAGGATCGACGGCTATGCCTTCGATATCGAGCTCCTTGCCATGTCTTCGAAGAAGAAAGCAAAGCTCATTGAGATGCCCGTTGAATTGAACTTTACCAGAGGTGAATCCTTCGGCCGTATTAAGTTCAAGGATATCTGGAAGATGTTCACGGACACCTGGAAGATTTGGTGGAATCTCAGAGTCAGAAAGAGCTATTTTAAGTAAGTTGGTGCTTTGATAATGATATATCAATGGCTAAAGGATTAGCAAAAGTGGAATTAATTGAACGCGTATGGGCTTGTGATGGTCCGATAATGTATAGGGTTGTATCAAAAATGCCGTGGACTGATGCTGAACATGGGATTTATTTGCTTGAAAAAGATACGTCTGGAAAAATACAGTATACATATATTGGCCAATGTACTTATTTGTTACCATGGGAGCGGGTCTAATGAAAAGATTACTTTGTATCATCATTATATTTGTTGAGTGCCTAGGAATATTTGCTATAGCGAGGCATTTGGCTTCAGTTAAAAGTATGAAAGTAGCAGTGGATAATGAGATACCTGAAGGTATACAATTGACCACCTGTAGGGAGATAACAAACGAATGGCCTGATAATTCAATTGTTGTTCCTGCCGGAACGAAGGTTATTCCTGTTCTATTGAGTTCTGATTTGATTAATTTTGAGTATCAAGATCCGGATTCGGATTCATATGAACTGATAATGGCTGTGCCTGAAGATTTTGTTGAACAAAATCTGATAACACAGATACTTGACGAATATCGAATTAATGCTGATAAGGTTCGCGAACCAATCATTCAACGCGGGATAATCAAAGGCATAGTATTTGGAATTTGCTGGCTTACTATCGGCGGTGTTTTGACGGCAGTGTTATTGCGCAAACAAAAGACCGGAGTTTTACTGATAGGACACATTTTGATGACAGTATCAATATATGCAATTGCCGTATTTGTAATTATCTGACATTATGTGATGGTTAAGACTTTAGGAGACATCATACACATGAAGTTTCCTCGTAAAGACAATGTCGTTGCAGTAACCCGAGTAAATCTTTATCTTGCTTATAGTGATGCTTTTTTGCGGCGCCTAAAAAATATCGTTTGTTGTAGGGATTGTTCAGTAAGCATTTTGATGATAATTAAATTTGCAAAAATGCCACAATTTTGTGAATCATGCATTCCCGGATTGTGCTATTCTTATCCTGTAACAAGAATGAATATCAGGTGATAAGGGGTAAATCAGATTGGCTATTCATTTTGCTAAGCGCATAACTGAATACAGACTGGCTAAGGAATTGTTCTCCTATGGTAAGGAGATCATCGTAAGTCCTGAGGCGCAGGCCACCAGAAATTATATCCAACATGGTGAGACAACGGTTTTCGAGCACTGCCTCGGCGTTGCCAAGATCAGTCTGCTTATTGCCAATTCAATCGAGAAGACGCTCGGGATCAAGGTGGATAAGAGAAGCCTTGTAAGAGGTGCGCTTCTCCACGACTACTTCCTTTACGATTGGCATGATAAGGCTCCGGGAAGAAATGTTCACGGTTTTACACATCCGGGTATTGCTTGCAGGAATGCCGACAGAGATTTTGAGCTTAATGACATCGAGCGCGATATCATCAAGAAGCATATGTTCCCGTTGACACCATTTCTGCCCATGCATCGCGAGAGCTTTATAGTTACCATAGCAGATAAGTGGTGCGCACTTGCTGAGACATTCAATGTGGACATCTCTTCTTATCTCATCTATCGTATTAACTTCAGGATCGCTCTTCTTAACGGCGATTATTCTGTTGATTACGGTGAGACTGCAGCAGTCAACTGACAGGTTCTTCCATGAGAGTAGATAATCTCACGACATTGATCTATATTACACGCGGATCAGACTGTCTCTTTATCCGTAAGACACGCAAGAGTGACATGAACTTGAATAAGTATCTCGGTATCGGAGGACACTTCGAATCCGATGAGTCGCCTGAAGAATGTGTGCTGCGAGAGCTTTTTGAAGAGGCTGCTATTGAAGTTTCCTCACTTGAGAACTTCAATTATCGTGGACTGATTACTTTTGTATCTTCTGAATATCCGACTGAATATATGCATGTATTCACGGCATCCGTTGCTTCGGAGTTTGAACTTGACGGCAAGTCTTGCAACGAAGGAGAGCTTTGCTGGATACCGCTTGCTGAGATCGATTCACTTCCGATCTGGGAGGGCGATAAGATCATGTTCGATTATCTCTTCGGCAGTAAGAAGGATGCAGGGATCTTTACCATGAAGTTCTGCTACGAAGGTGAGACACTTGCGTTCCACGAGGAGAAGAACTGGTAATAGGCGAGTCTTTTTACCGGGATGAACCGCTAACGGGTTTTCATTTTACGCAAAGCTGTTATTTGGAAGCTTTGCGTAATGTTTTTTAACGCAAATCGCGTGAATGATTTGGTTGCAACAGAACATTATCGATGCAACAGAATGCGGTTATAGCAGCTCCTTCTGTTGCACTTTTCGAGAATTCGCAACAGAACGCCCCAAAATCGAGTCCTTCTGTTGCAACATACCATCGGCACTTGCAACAGAACAAGCCAAAATAACAATCTTCTGTTGCACTTTTAGAGAATTTGCAACAGAATTTTTGGATTTGCGTAAACAAATCTTTACGTAAATTCTTAATATAACCCATTTGAGTAAAATTCTGCGAATGATGATGAAAGACTAAGTTGAGTGATTTCTGTCGGTGTGTTATACTCCCGATAATACTATTATGAAAGGCGCTTCTTTTATGCATTGGATCACATCTAACATTCATCTTATGAACGGCGATGTAAAAGCATCCTATAGGAGAAGTCTGCCCATTTGAAGTAAATAATTCACTTTTTACATACTGATCTGATGAGACTTCTCCTTGATTCTTAAGATGAATTGAAGGAGATTTTTTATGTCTGATACTAATATAAAAACTAATGTTAAGAGACAGCTCGGGCTGCTCTATCTGTCGAATTTTTTTAATAACATATCAATTGCCGGTGCGGCTTGGGTATTGCTGCTTGTTGCTGACGGGTATTCTTTGGTCCAGGTTGGTTTTGCTGAGACTGCATTCCACATCACAAGTATCCTTGCGGAGATCCCGTCAGGCATGTTCGCCGATGTGTTTGGACGCAAGAAGAGCTTGCTCATAAGCTGTGTCATGTCGATATTGTCGGCTGTTGTCAGAGGATTTGTTCCGGGTTTTGCGGCTGCATGCATATCTGTATGTTTCTCTGCGCTGTCCTATAACTTCATATCAGGAAGTGACAGCGCGATCGCGTATGACACTTTGCTTGAAGCGGGAGAGCAGAACAGATACGACAAGTATGTTTCCGCCCAGACCACGATCTACAGGATATCCAACGGCCTTGCGACGCTTTGTGCGGGACTGGCCGTCATTATGGGCAACAGAAATGCACAGATGCTCTCCATCGGCATCTCTCTCGTAAATATGGTGTCTCTTTTGTTCCTGCGTGAGAATAAGGTCATTCTTAAAAAGTCAGGAGATACACTCGGAAAGCGTATCAAGGATGTATGCCGGGGAAGCTTTGTGTTCCTTAAAGGTAACAGGAGGGTTGCAGGTCTCATATTCAGGAATGCTTTTGTCGGAGGTATTGATGTTCTTCTGTTGTTCTTCCTTCAGGCAAAGCTTCCGATGACGGGAATTCCCGAGTGGGCATTGGGACCGCTCCTCTTCATTATGTCCCTGGGCGGCATATTAGGCGCTGTGATCGCACAGAAAGTGAGAAAGGTATCTCTTACCACTCTCTTTGTGTTCTGCCTCTCGCTCGCGCTTACAGGGCTTGTGAGCGAGTTTACGGGTATATGGTATCTGATGACGATCGGAGGATTCCTGACGGCATTCGCCGATGATGTATTACAGATAAGGTCTGACATTGCACTTAATGAGATGATTCCGCCGGAACAGCGCGCAACATTGATATCCGTTAATTCATTCTGCTTCTCGATGCTGATGATCGTGATGTCGCCTCTTGCAGGATTGGTGTTTTCAAAGGTATAGTGCGGAGAATATTGCTTTTCGATAATTATTGATAACCATAAATAACCAGAGATAACTATTAAGATAATCCAAAAAAATCTTATCTCTTCGTTAATAGAATAGTAAAAAGTTAATGTTATATTAAGGTTTGCATTTATGGGGGTTAAGGTTACTTAAGTAACATAACTTGTGCAATTACAAATAATAGGAGAAGTGTAATGAAACGAACGGGAACAATTATTATTTCCGCTGTTATGAGTATGTCTTTCCTTGCAGGATGTACTGCGATTGCGTTACCGACGGAATCGGAAGAGACAACAGTAGCGGAACTGGGGCCGGCAAAACCTGAGGACGATTTCTTCAGATACGTAAATGAAGAATTCTTCGAGACAACTGAATTCGAGTATGGTGCATCCAGCATGAACCTTGCTTTCAAGCAGGAAACGATCGATGATCAGTTGAAGGGAATCGTCAAGGATGTCGTTGTGGGGGACGGATACGCCAAGGGCAGTGAAGAATACATTATCAAGACTGCTTATGAGTATTTCATGAGCTATGATTTTGAGAATGAGCCGATTCCTGAGGACCTTATGGCCATGATCGAAGAGGTTGATTCGGCATCTTCGGTTGATGAACTTCTTAAGACGGATGCAAAGCTCATTCGCGAATACAATGTTAACGGATTGTTGAACATGGGCGTAGACGTAAACCCGTTTAAACCTACTGAGAACGTGCTGACTTTTGTACAGTTTAACAATGTCCTCAACGTTCCGTTTACGTCCATCCGTGATAGCAGTTTTGTGATCGATTCGGTTCAGGAAAGCGGCCAGATCATCGCGTCTACCCGCAATTATGACAAGGATACGGCTGAGCAGTACGGCAGAGAACTCGCTTATCTTACGATCGATCTCTATGCAGGAACGAATCTTGAAATGTTAGAAGCCGATATGCTGTATCCGTATATGACGGTCTTATCCGGTGATCAGCTGAAGTCTGTATTCACAAATATCGATCTTGATTCTTATCTTAAGGAACTTGGTCTTGATCCTTCTAAGATCGAGAGTTGTTGTGTTTATGATAAGACTCAGCTTGAAGCACTTAACGGTGTTTTGACCGAGGATAACCTTAATGCGCTTAAGGTGTGGGAACTCGGATATATCTATTCGACATATTCGAGATACATTGCACCTCATTATTCGCAGCTTGCCGGATATTTGTATAAGGACTACTCTTCCGTCGAAGAGCAGGCACTTAAAGATATTTGCGCAAATTTTATGTCTGAGACCGATCCGATCTATGTTGAACGTTACTATACAAAAGAGACGGATGACGCTTTGATCGCAATGTGCGATGACATCAGAGACGGTTACCGCAAGCTTATTAACGATGCTTCATGGCTCAGCGAGGGGACAAGATCAGAACTTCTCAAGAAGCTTGAGAATATCATCTATATCACAGGTGCTGATACTGAGCGACACAACAATGCGGAATTTGCAAATATCTGCGGCGCGAATTACTACGAGCTCAATTTGAACTATGGAAAGTATACGCGACAGAAGTCTCTTGATAAGATCAATGAGCCTGCATCGCGAAAAGATGCAGGTATGCCCATGCAGCAGTTCAATGCATGCTACAATCCTATGCATAACACCATCCTGATCACATGTGCCATTACAAATGCACCTTTCTTTGACAGCAAGGCGGATTATTATACAAATCTCGGCGGTCTTGGAATGGTCATTGCTCATGAGATGGGCCATGCATTCGACAGTAACTGCATCCTCATTAATTCGAAGGGCGAATACGATCCATCATGGATCCCGGAGTCTGACATGAACACACTCCTTGAGCGTAATGAGAAGGCTGTCAGCTACTTCGAAGATAACTTCGTTGTTTTCGGACTATACCATGTAGACGGCGAGCAGACATTAGGCGAGAACTATGCTGATCTCGGTGCCATGGAGTGCATTATTTCGCTGGCAAAAACGAAAGAAGACAGAGAAAAGCTCTTTACTAACTATGCAGTCATCTGGGGCAGTATCAGTACTGATGATGCGATCATAAGTCAGATTGCTTATGACGTTCACAGTCCTTCTTTTGTCAGAGTTAACGCGGTCCTTTCCACTACGGAAGCATTCTATGAGACATACGGCATCAAGGAGGGCGACGGTATGTATATCGCGCCTGAAGACCGTATCTCAAGATGGCATTGATAGGGGGAGGTGAACTGAATGAATACTATATTGAAAACTTCATTAAAGAACATATTCTGTAAACCGCTTCGTACCTTGCTTGTGGTTTTCTCAATCTTTGTATGCAGCATTTCCGGTTTTCTGTGTTTTGACCTTTTGAGCAGCATTACCGATGTACTCAAGGGTTTTCTTGGCGGAGTATCCAAGGCGGATTTCTATGTAAATACCACCGGAATGGACAATCTTCCTGACGGATTTCCGGAAGCGGAATATATGGAAGTGTACGGCAATAACGAGATCGTTTATAACAAGATCGACGGCGAGTATTGCTATGTTTCCACAGACACTCTTACCATATTCGGTGTTGATCTTGAAGTCGCTGATAAGATGGAATTCATCTCCGGCATCGATGTCAAAGATAACGAGATCTGGCTTTCTTATACATTTGCCGAAGAATACGAATACGAAGCCGGTGATAAGATCACGCTTCACGACAGAGCCGATAACGAGGTAGAGCTTACCGTGGGCGGCACTATTCCTGAAGACGTAAAGAATCCGTTGCTTCAGCAAAACAGCGCGATAATAAATCTCAACACGAGCGATATCCTTTGTTGCGGTGATAAAGAACCTGACATGTTAATGATCGATGTCATAGATGACAGCAGGATCGAAGAGGCAGAAGATATCTTGAAAGATGCCTATCCGGGCATATCCATTCAGGAACTGTCCTTGAGTGATTCGCAGTTGTCGGTCTTCGATGAGATTCAGTCGATCTTCTACATCCTGTTTGCTGTTGCACTTCTTCTCGTTGTTTTTGTAACGGCTTCGATCTGCAACAGGATCGTTTCCGAGAGAATGTCCTTTATCGGAACACTCAGAAGCCTCGGAATGAGCAGTACACGCACGGGATTGATCCTTTTGCTTGAGAATACACTCTATGCTTTGCTGGGAAGCATCCCTGCAGTGGCGCTCTACTCACTTATCAGAAGCGTTGCTTTAGGCTTCTTCTTCTCTGCTGGAGTGCAGGGTACGGTTGTCAATGTCACCATCCCGCCGCTCAGCATCGGAATGATAATCGGTGTTGTTCTGGGTGCGATCGTTATCGAATGCGCACTTCCGTTAAGAGCCATCCTTAAGGCATTGAACACATCTGTAAGAGATATTATCTTTGACAACAGAGATACAAAATATGATTTCAGCAAGTCAGGATTCATTGCAGGTCTTGTATGTTTTGTATTAGCAGTAGTATTGTTCTTCTTCAGAACTAACATAATCGGTGCGATCGGATGTGTATTCGCTTCCATTGCGGCACTTGCACTTCTTTTCCCGGTCATCTTAAGACTTGTTACGAGCGGTATCAGAAAGCTTGCCGATAATGCCGGTAGCGCTTCATGGTCCCTGGCGGCAACAGAAGCCATCTCACGTAAGAGTACGGTCAGCAGCGGTATCTTAAGTGTTACGGCAGCTGCAATGTGCATCGTAATCTTTGCCATTGCATCTGGTCTTTCTGAGTCAATGGATAAGGTGCCTTATGTGAACGATCTGACGCTTACCACGACAATGGAAATGAAGCATTATTCCTACATCGAACATTTGGACGGTGTCGAGGATGTTGAGGCTTTGTATTACTGCACGACTTTTGTCTCCATTGATGACAGCGATGCCATTGCAATGAGATTCATCTACGGAATGCCTGACGGCGGTTTCAAATACTACACCGGTTTTGAAAACATGCCTGACAGCATAGAACCCGGAAACATCATAGTCGGTGAGGGTTTTGCTGAGCGAAAAGGCTACAAGGTCGGCGACAAGATCACGTTAACGATCGATCCCGAAGGTGTTTTTCCGATTGCCAGAGAATACACGATACAGGCATTGACAACTAACACACTTACTATGGATGCGGCCGATACATTTGTTATCTCTTTGAAGGAGTATCAGGCGATCTTTTCAGACATCCCCGGAGAGGTCCTCGTTAAATGCGACAATCCGGATGAGTTGAAAGGAAAACTCGAGACCTACGGCAAGGGAACGTTTACTGCGGTTCAGACTTTACAGGAACTGAATGACAGCCTCGAGAATGATAATCGTTCTTCTAACGCAATAACCATAGCCGTAGTCGTAATAGCATTCGTAATGACTGCGATCGGCATGATCACCAATCAGCTTATCGGCTTTGAAGGAAGAAAGAAGGAGTGCGCCGTAATGCTCTCCACCGCAATGAACAAAGCTAAGCTCGCCTCCATTCTTTGGAAGGAAGTGCTCATCACTTCATTCACGGCTTCCGGTATCGGTACGCTGTGCGGAACACTCTTAACATATGTTGTAAATGCCGGACTCAGCAGTTCAGAGTCGATCCACATAAACATCGCGATCAATCCGATGATCAATGTATTATTCTTCATCCTTCTTGCTTTGGCATTCTCGGCAACGGTACTCTTCCCGATAAAGAATCTCAGGAAGATGAAGATAGCAGAACAGATTAAGTACGAGTAATTTAAGGGAGATAAATAAAATGGGTAAGATAATTGAAGTAAACAACGTAAGCAAGACATTCGGTAAAGGTGAGAGCCTCAACCAAGTATTGAACGGTGCATGCATGTCCGTCGAGGAAGGCGAATTCGTCTCCCTCATGGGTGCATCCGGTTCCGGTAAGTCGACGCTTCTCTATCTCATCGGAGGACTTGACCGCAATTACGAAGGGAACATCACCGTCTGCGGTAAAGACATCGGTACTTTGAAGGACAAGGCGCTCTCCGATATCCGTCTCAAGAACATGGGCTTTGTATTCCAGTTCTACAATCTCGTAATGAATCTCAACGTTCAGGATAACATCCTTCTTCCTCAGACGATCAACGGCAAGAAGAAGTCCGAGCTTAAGAAGGAACTCGACGAGATCCTTGAGATCACCGGACTCACCGCTAAGCGCAAGGCAATGCCTAACACGCTCTCCGGCGGACAGCAGCAGAGAGTTGCAATCGCAAGAGCAGTACTCGGCAATCCTTCCATCATTCTCGCAGACGAGCCTACAGGTAACCTTGATGCCGCATCCACAAAGGAGATCATGGATCTCTTCGCAAGACTCAACAAAGAGAAGGGCCTTACGATCCTTCAGGTAACACACTCTGCAGACTGTGCAAAATACGGCACAAGAACCGTATTCCTCGAGAACGGAAAGACAGTTGATTCAGACGCTGACATAGATGCTGTTGCTGCGACAGTAGGCATCGAAAAAGCGGCTTCTGACGGCGTAAGTGCTGGTGAAGTTGTTGATGCTGAAGCCGGTACTGAAGCAAATGATGCATCAGATGCAAATGCAGAAGCTTGACCTATTGATATTATCAGTCTGATCAATAACTAAAGACGATTATGCCCGGCAGGTGTTGCCGGGCATTTATTGTTCTTGTGATTGACTCATCGCAACCGGACGGAGTCTTTGTACAGATCCGCCTTGAAGTCGTCAAGGCTGCCTGCGGCACATTCTGGCGAATGCTGACGGCCTTGACAGCAGTCGGCTGATCTGTTTCGGGTGTTTAGGCCGGTTGCGAATAGTATCGATAGTTGTAAAGACCGGCAGCACAAGATGCGAGGTCGGGCATCCGACCTCTTGAGCACTGATTCAGCACCTGCAAAGGCGAGCAGTCAATGGCGCGAAGGCAAGTTTACGACCATTGACGGCGAAGCCTTCAGGTGCTATTGCCCGTCATCAGAATGCATTTGCGTGGAATTGATATTTATCGATCCTGTGTAAATCACTAATCGTCCTCCTTATAGTCGAAGCCTGTTTTCTTGCTGCTTGTTAATTCTTTATTCTCTCAACTTTCCGAAGAGACCTTTTTAACTTGATCTTCTTGATGCATCGACCCGTAAAATAACGATCGATGAAGTCTGTTTCCTTGTCGTTTTTTATGCGGTGTTTTCAGTGTTCATTGCGGGCTTTTGATGTGTTTTGTCGTCTTAATGCGAGACATTGTTGTTTTTGTACGGAACCTTGTCGCATCTGTTGTGCGTTTTTGTCGTGTTTTGTCGATTACATCGACAAAACCACGCTACAGACAAAAGCGTGCTATGAACGACAAGATGTAAGACAAAGTAACTTTGAAAAAGTGTGAATTGCGACAAAAAGTGACAAGAAAGTCTCGATAGGACGAAGAGAAACCGACAAAGCACCTGAGCAAACCGACAAAGAAACAGGCACTTAGGAGGACCGATCCAAGGCGGAAAATGAGTAATGGCATACTGCTTCCGATCATGTGAAAGCGTCATAAATCGTTCTGCGTGTTTAATGATTGCGGTGGTTATTCTGCAGTGCACCGATACTTCCTTGACACTCATAAATTATAATGTAAGGATACTTGAAGATTAACGAATCTTTGGGGGATAGTATGGCTAAGAAAGTAGTGCTGATAATCTCGTTGATAGTTGCACTTGCAGGCGCGGGAGTTTTTGTTGCCGGAACAATATTAGGTACGAATGCGAGCAACAACATAATCGATCTTTGGGATCCTGATTCATTCAAGGAAGGAGCGAAAGGTACGGTTGCTATCGACTTGGAGTACTTGAATGCTATTGATGATTCGATCTCAACATATGATTGTTATGACAGTACAGGCGAAGAAGGTATTACGATCATCGTAACAGGACTGAAGCTCGATAAATATTCAGCAGGCTTATATGTAGCCGATAAGGATGATGAGGGCAGGCTCTTGGTCGATGTCACTGTTAAAGCGTGTCCGGATGATACAAGAGAATACGTACTGGCTTTTTTTGCGAACTACTATCAGTCCATTTATGAAATCGTTAAAGAGAAACCGGATGCCGATCCGGCGTTTGTAGATACATGTGAGTATCTTGCCTCTGCTGAAGGAAATAAAGCGTTCGATGACTCTATGTCTCATCTGGTCATTGATGCCGGTCATTCCGTTAACTTTGCGCTACTGAAGACAGTTGGGTTGATTGCAGCGATCGTCGGCGCTTTGGTTGCACTTGTTTGCGCGCTTTCTTTTAAGCTCAAGGCAAGAACGATCATTATCGGTTTTGCGGGAGTTCTTTTGATCTCGATCTGCGCTACGCTGATCGTGTTCAGAAAAGAACTTGCTACCGTAACATCCTTGAAGCAATACTCTGAAGGAGTGTATTCGCTTAAATGCACTTCTGACTATAAGCTGGACGAAGTCCTTGAAGCAAATCTCACTACGGAAAATGAGCTTCTTGACTGGGCTGCCGGTGAGATATATCACGGTCTTCCGATCTCGATGAAAGAGAATCTCTTCGGTTGTGCGGCATTTGCGGTTACCGATACTGACGGCAGACATCTGATGGGAAGAAACACCGATTATCCTGAAGCAGATTGCCTCATGATCTATTGCGATCCCGAGGACGGTTACGAGTCCATCGGAATGGTGGATCTCCATATTGTTAACATAGGTAACGAAGAGGGCATGATCCCGACTGACTCTTTTATAGGCCGTGCCGCTACTTTGGCAATGCCCTACATGATCGTTGAGGGAATGAACGAAGCGGGATTCGGCGTGTCGATACTTCAGCTTGAATTCGATGAGATACATCAGGATACGGGACGCAAGGATATCCTCCTTAATGTTGCAGTAAGAGCCACGCTCGACAAGTGTGCGACGGTTGATGAGGCGGTTGCTTTACTTGATCAGTTTGACATGAATACCATGCTTGGTGCGACTTTCCATCTTTTTATGACGGATAAGACGGGAAAGAGCGTTGTTGTCGAGTGGCTGGGCGATGAGATGCATGTTACCGAGGCACCGGCTTGTACAAATTTCATTATCTCGGATACTTCATTCTATGGTGAAGAAGAGGGTGACGGACGTTACGAGGTGATCATGGAAGACCTCGACAAATGCGGTTGTGTTGCTTCTTCTGAAGAGGCGATGGGCTTCCTGGCAGATGTCGGTTATGACAACAAGGCGTCAAACGGTATCGGAACAGAGTGGTCTTGTGTATATGATCTTGATAACTTCACGGTAGTGATGTGTACCGACGCGAATTATGATAAAAAATTGACGATCACGAAGGATACTTTCAAGTAAGTTTATCGATTAGTGTTAGAATATTGCAGTGAAAACTAAATTGATTTAAAGAATAGTTTTCGAGCAGAAATTATAACACAGGGAGATGCGGACTTGGCAGACGGCTACCATCACGAGAATCTGAGACAATCACTTATTGATGCCGGAATAAAGATAATCAACAAAGAGGGCGAAGAGAATCTCTCGCTGCGCAAAGTTGCGGCTGCGTGCAATGTGTCGCATGCTGCACCATATGCGCATTTTGAGAACAAGGAAGCACTCGTTGCCGCGATCAAGGATGATGTTATCGGCAGATTCATGAGCAAGCTTGAGGCGGCTACGGCAGAGAGCGCCACGGCGGATGAGGCGATCGTCGCGATGGGAAGTGCATACGTGTCTTTCTTCAGTAAGAAGCCCGACTATTTTGCATTTGTTTTCGGCGATCAGAATATCAGTGCTCATCTTAAACCGGGAAAGGAGCGCGAGGATGATTTCGCGCCGTTCCTCATGCTGAGAAGATTGTATCTTGCCCATCTTGAGGAGAAGGGACTGGAGAGGACCGCTGAAGAGCAGGAGATCGAGCTCATCAGGATATGGTCGATGATCCACGGCATGGCATCGATCGCGTGCATGAAGGGCGTAAAGACTTCGTTCAGCTGGAATGATCCCGAGGGGAGACTGATCTTCTGATAAATGCGGGGGATAAACGAAGAAGCTGCCCCGCGGCGACCTGAACGCGTTGGGACAGCTCCTTGTTGGTGTGTTTATTTATCTTATCTCAATATCTCGCCGAGTGCATCGGCAAGTGCTTTGAAGAATGTATTCTCAAGATTTGTGTTGTCGAGGGCGCCTTTTGCTCCGGCGGTTACGGGGATCCCGTTGACCGTCAGGCCTGAACCTGTCTGTTTGGTTATCTTTGTAAGCTTGGCTTTAGTGCCTTTTACGGTAAGCTCACCGGTGCAGTCTTTGGGACCGATGAAGATAATCTTCTTGTTGAACAGACTATTCTTGAGGATGTACTCGCCGGTGATCTCTTTAGGAATATCGGAGTCCAGAATGACGCTGTAGACTTCATCTAAAGTCATCTCTTTGCCGAATTCGTAATTCCTTGAATACTCTAACGCTTCCGTCAGCGATTCCGAGAATCCCATAGTCCATTCCTCCGTAAAACGATGATTCTAAATTATCATAATTATTTTACAAAAGAAATAGAATTTGTAGAAAGTTTACCGTTTGGAAATATATCAAACGGTAAGACTTTTTCGTATTGTCTTATCGCCGTAAATGTTGCCAAACTGCTCCGTCAGGCTGCCGTAAGCATCATTACCGGTCGAAGAAACCGAGTGACTTGAGGCTTGCGATCGCACGCTCGAGATAAGCATCTTCCACAAGCGGCCAGGAGAAGCCGATACGATAGAGGATGTTAGTCGTAAAGAGATTATCAGTCTCGCTTGCAATGTCATCTGTCTCCACATACCTGACATCTACCATGTCGGGAGTGAATACGGGATGTTTTCTAACATTGACGGAATTCCGTCAATGATGTCGATAACGACATCGAAAACGGGATGATTAGCGACGGAACGCTTAATGCACTCCATGAATCGCTTGACGTCAATGTCTCCTGTAAGCATGTTGTCGTAGATCACGATATAGGAATCGGATCCCGGTTCCTCCAAACAATCAAGATATACTGCACGCTGTGCTTCACTTAACGGACAGATAGCAGAAAACGTCTCATCGTGATGTAACTTTGCATTCGGTGAGATTCGGTCAAGCTTATTTGTATTCATGGATCACTTCGCGTCGATCGTGAATTTGTTGGTAAAGCCGGTCATCTTAAGGACACTCATTACGGCAAGACCGACATTGATGATCTTAAAGTCGGCACCGATCCCTCTTGCGTTCTTAGCTGCTGCTGCGACTTTACGAAGACCCGCAGAAGAGATATATTCGAGCTTCTCAAAATCAAAGATGAGATGTTCAGTGCCTTCGTCCAGATTGCCGATAAACGGATCTGCTTCCGGAGCCGTCTCTGTATTGAACCAGCCTTCGAAGCTGAGTGTAAGGATTCCGTTCTCAAAAGTCTTGTTGATAGTCATATCAACTCTCCTTTCTTCGCTTTGTGATCTCGAGAGTATTCTCGTTGTTTGTATAATTATACTTAACATCATCCGCAATGTTGAAAGCAATATATTTTCCGAGTCCGCCTTCTTCGTTCTCCGGATCGTAATTCTCGATGTCATCACGAATATCCTCGAGCGGATTGTAAGGAGTACCGTTATCACGGAATGTCATGACGATATCGCCCTTTGTCTGCAAAGTAAAATGCACCTTGCGTGACTTTTCTTCGGGATCATATCCGTATGCACAGATATTGGAATAAATTTCTTCTGCCGCCAGACAGAGCGGCAGTTTGTCGTCTTCGGGAATGTCGCTTTGGAGGAGCGAATGCTTTATCTGTTCGAATTCTTCGATCGTTCCTTTGAGAACGAGCTCATTCTCATTCCTGACGCGGACGGCAACCATTGTTATGTCATCACTTTGCTCGGTGTTAAGAACAAAGCTCTTGAGACTTTTCAGAATCGTGCTGATGAGATCTCCTCCGTGATAATCGCGTAAAAGAGATTCGAGTCGCTCTTCCGTATAGAATTCTTTCCTGCGATTAAGTGCCTCGGTTATGCCGTCGGTATAAAGGAATAACATGTCATCGGGTTCAAGACGGATAGCCACATTCGTATATTCTTCGTTCTCGAACAGACCTAATACGGTTCCGTTGGCGTTGTCGAGTTTTTGGAATCTTTTGCCGAGAATATAAGGCGGGTTGTGACCGGCACTTGAGTAGGTAAGGGTGTTATCGGAAGTGTTGTAGACCGCTACGAATGCACTGAGGAAAACGCTCTCGGGATTTTTTGCAGCGAGATAATTATTTGCCTGACGCAGGATAAGCGACGGGTTCGGATTGTTAAGTGCGAACTGCCTCATGTTTGTCAGCATTACCGCCATGTACAGAGAGGCGCTGAGACCCTTACCCGCAACGTCTGCGATCATCAGGTAGTAATGCGTGTCATCGATCTTTTTGAAGTCGTAGATGTCGCCTCCGATGTATTTGGCGGGGATCATGGTGGAATTGATCTCAAGTTCTTTGAAGTCCGGATGTTCGGGAGGGAGGAAACCTTTCTGGATCTTGCCGGCGATCTCGATCTCTGCCAGCTGCCTCTCTCTCTCGTGGCTTAACTTGGAGATGCTGTTCACATAATTGTCGATATCCGTGACCATCTTATTGAATGCCTGATTGATCACTCCGAATTCATCGTTCTGAGGAAGCAGGATAGTGGTGTGTTCGCCGTTTACCGCGAATTGTTCCATGGCGGTCGAGATGGATCTTGCAGGGGTTGATACGCGCACTTTGATAACGATATATAAGACGATGGTCATCAATACGAATAGCAGCAGGATAACCGCTGCCATTCCTGTGAAGTAGTTCCTTGAGAGTGTATTTATGTAGTGGACCGACTTATCAACGGTCAACAGATAATCTTTATTATCGGGTCCTTTTATCTTGGTGACGATCCCGATCTCGTTTGAATCATCGACATTCCATGTAAAGAAGTCAAACTCTTTACTTTCGCTCCAGACATTGTACTCCGCACCTTCCAGAAGATAAGTTCCGAGCGTGGAACCCGTATCTTTGATCTTCTCGGGGTCGAGTATTCCGTCATTTTCTACGACTGCTAAGTATTTTGCTTCTTTTAGATTGCCGAACGGCACTGAAATGGCAATATAGTCCAGGTTGTATGAATCACACATCTCGAGAGCGTGTTTATGGAATTCATCTATGAACGCACCTCGAGAAGCCTCTGTGTAATCAGTAAGTCTGGTCTCGAGATCGACGACATTCGAATGCATGTCCGTCTGAACCTGGTCGAGGACACTGTGTCTTACATGAAGATAGCCGACACCTGCAAGTACAAATGTCAGCATCATAAAGATCAGAAAAAAAGGTACCGTAATCTTACGCGCAAGTGAATCCTTCATATACAACAGCCTGTTTTCGATGCGATCAAAACTAAATTAATTTTAACATGTGTGTCTGACTTTATTTTTTAAAAAGTTAGGGAATGCTGCGTCATTTTTTATACAAGCCTGCAAAAATGTATAATTACCCCAAGAGGTGATTTTGTATGCAGCAACGAAGAGATATTTCCATCCTGGGATACGGATGCATGAGATTTACCAAGAACGGTTCCTCCATCGACTTCGATAAAGCTGAGAAGGAATTCATGAGAGCCTATGAATTGGGCGTGAATTACTTTGATACGGCTTATATCTATCCCGGAAGCGAAGAGATCGTCGGCCGCATAATCGAGAAGAACGGGATAAGAGACAAGATCAATCTTGCGACCAAGCTTCCGCAGTATCTGATCAGGAACCGCGAAGGACTTGACAAGTTTTTCAACGAAGAACTCAAACGCTTAAGGACAGATTATGTTGATTACTATCTTATGCACCACATGACCGATATCGCGCAGTGGGAGAAGCTTAAGGCGGTAGGGATCGAAGATTGGATCGCCGAGAAAAAGAAGAGCGGACAGATCCGTAACGTCGGCTTCTCTTTCCACGGAAACACGGCTTCGTTCAAGAGCATTCTGAATGCTTACGACTGGGATTGCTGTCTCGTTCAGTATAATTACTTTGATGAGCATACTCAGGCCGGTCGCGAAGGCGTAAAGGCAGCTTATGAGAAGGGACTTAAGATCTTCATAATGGAGCCGTTGCGCGGCGGTAAGCTGGTCGACCTTCTTCCTGAGAAGGCCAAGCGCGAGATCGCGGCAGAACCTCACGGAAGAACTCCTGCAGAATGGGCATTCAGGTGGCTTTGGAATCAGGAGGAGATTACCTGTGTCCTCTCGGGAATGAATTCCGTGGAGATGGTCGAAGAGAACTGCCGGATCGCATCAGATGCGAAGGTCGGTGACTATGGTCAGGAGGATCTGGATTTTATCGCGAAGATCCGTTCCTACATCCTTGATACCACCAAAGTTAACTGTACGGGATGTCGTTACTGCATGCCTTGTCCGCAGGGCGTCGACATACCGGCGATATTCTCCTGCTATAACCACATGTATTCTGAAAGCAAGAGTTCGGGAAGGCAGGAATATTTCCAGACGGTCGCACTCCGTATGACACCTGCTGACGCATCACTTTGCGTAGGGTGCGGCAAGTGCGAGAAGCATTGCCCGCAGAGCATCCCGATCAGAGAGAAACTTAAGGAAGCCGACAAGCAGCTCAGACCTTTCTTCAATAAGATCTACTACAAAGCGGCTAAGCGCGTGATGCTCGGAAAGAAGAAAAGCGACTGACCCGCAGTTGCTTTAGAAAACAGTCCTATCCATTTGACTTATTCTGCTTGCTGATGTTAACTATGTAACAGTTCTGAGTGCGGAAGGTTTTTGCCTGACGCGGAAGGCTTTAAGTAAATCTCTATACTTAATATGCTTCAGAACCTTGTTTGCTTTTTTGAAGAGCGAAAGGAGGTCAAATGGAGACTAGAGTTGCCATCATCGGCATTATTGTCGAGAATCCGGAATCAGTGTCACAGATTAATGACATACTTCATGACGTAAGGGATTACGTCATCGGGAGAATGGGTATTCCTTATCGTGAGAGGGATATATCCATCATAAGTGTTGTTGTCGACGCTCCGGAATCACTGATCAGCTCAGTATCCGGTAAGCTCGGCATGTTAGAAGGCGTATCGGCCAAGATAACATACTCGAGACTTACGCGGAATGACTGAACTTCAGCAAGTAACAGATAAACTGCTGACTGAAGGAAACATAACACGCGAAGAGGCGATCGTACTTCTCAATAATCGTAATAAGGATACACAGGCTCTTTTGGCTTCTAAAGCATCAGAGACTGCTAAAAGTATCTACGGAAACAGGATCTTCATAAGAGGCCTTGTCGAGTTTACGAGCTTTTGCAGGAACGATTGCTACTATTGCGGTATCAGGCACAGCAATAAGAATGCTTCACGCTACAGACTCACAAAAAATGAGATCCTGGCGTGTGCTTCGCATGGATATATGTCGGGATTCAGAACGATCGTCCTGCAAGGAGGGGAAGATGCTTTCTTCACAGATGAACTGATAACGGACATTGTCAGTTCAATAAAAAGTGAGCATCCTGATCTTGCCGTCACTTTGTCAATCGGAGAGAAGAGCCGTAAGTCTTATCAGGCTTTCTTCGATGCGGGTTGTGACAGATATCTCTTGAGGCACGAGACGGCTGACAGTGAACATTATGCAAAGCTTCATCCCTCAACGCTCTCAGCCGATAACAGAAAGCGCTGCCTTTTTGATCTTAAGGATATCGGCTTTCAGACCGGCGCGGGATTCATGGTAGGTTCACCTTACCAGACTATCGAAAACATTGCAGACGACCTGATGTTCCTGAAGGCTCTTCGTCCCGAGATGGTCGGAATTGGTCCGTTCATACCGCATAAGGATACATGCTTTGCCGGTCATCCGCACGGAGATCTTGACCTGACGTTGTATCTGCTCAGTGTGATCAGACTTATGCTGCCGTCGGTCCTGCTTCCCGCAACGACCGCACTCGGCACGATAGATCCTCATGGAAGAGAACTTGGGATCCTGGCAGGCGCGAATGTCGTCATGCCGAATCTCTCTCCCGAAGATGTCAGAGCGAAGTACAACCTGTACGACAATAAGGCTTGTTCCGGTGCAGAGGCCGCGGAATATCTGAACTCACTTAAAGAAGAAATGCGTTCGATCGGCTATGAGATCGTTACTGACCGTGGTGATAACGCAGAATTTATCCTCAATCGCTGAAAAATTCACAAAGCCAATGTTTATAAGGCTTTCAGCGGTTTTGTAACAATGTTAAAAAGGAGATTTTTATATGTATGACCCTAAATCATTAAAGGCAGAAGAGTTTATCGACGACGGCGAGATCCTGGAATCTCTTAAGTATGCCGATGAGAATAAGAGCAATGCGAAAGTGATCGACGAGATCCTTGAGAAGGCGAGAGAAAGAAAAGGATTAAGCCACCGCGACGCGTCAGTCTTGCTCGCATGTGATATCCCGGAGAAGAATGAGGAGATCTACCGTCTGGCAGAGCAGATCAAGAAGGACTTCTACGGTAACAGGATTGTTCTTTTCGCGCCGTTATACTTATCGAACTATTGCGTAAACGGATGCATCTACTGCCCTTATCACGGCAAGAACAAGAGCATTCCGAGAGTTAAGCTCACTCAGGAGCAGATCAGGGACGAGGTCATCGCCCTTCAGGATATGGGACACAAGAGACTTGCGATCGAAGCCGGCGAGGACCCTGTAAATAACCCTATCGAGTATATCCTCGAGAGCATCAAGACGATCTATTCCATCAAGCATAAGAACGGTGCCATCAGGAGAGTTAATGTCAATATCGCTGCAACTACAGTCGAGAATTACCGCAAGCTCCATGAGGCCGGCATCGGCACATACATTCTCTTCCAGGAGACATATCACAAGGAGTCATACGGGATCCTTCATCCGACAGGCCCCAAACACGATTACGCATATCACACGGAAGCCATGGACAGAGCGATGGAAGGCGGGATCGACGATGTCGGACTCGGTGTGCTCTTCGGTCTTGATAAATACCGCTACGAATTTGCAGGCCTTCTCATGCATGCGGAGCACCTTGAAGCAGTTCACGGCGTAGGCCCGCACACGATCTCCGTTCCGAGGATCTGTCCTGCAGACGACGTCGACATAAATGAATTCACCAATGCGATCGATGATGATACCTTCGCGAAAATCGTTGCCTGCATCAGGATAGCCGTTCCTTATACCGGCATGATCGTCTCCACACGTGAGTCACAGCGTTCAAGAGAACGTGTCCTTCACCTCGGGATCTCACAGATCTCAGGCGGTTCAAGAACTTCTGTCGGAGGCTACACACAAGAAGAGAGACCTGAAGATACAGTTCAGTTCGACATCTCCGATAAGCGTTCTCTCGACGAAGTAATGAAGTGGCTCATCGATATGGACTATGTTCCGTCTTTCTGTACCGCATGCTATCGCGAAGGCAGAACGGGCGACAGGTTCATGGCACTCTGCAAATCAAAGCAGATCCAGAACTGCTGCCTGCCGAATGCCCTCATGACACTCAAGGAATACCTCGTTGACTACGCTTCTCCGGAGACACGTGCGGCAGGTAACCTCCTTATTGAGAAGAACATTCCGGATGTCACAAACGAGAAGGCGCGTGCCGTGCTTCGCGACAGACTTGCCGCTATCGAGAACGGCGAGCGCGATTTCAGGTTCTGATAAGTCTGCATTCTGTTTTTGAGAGGTAACAAATGGAGAGAACACACATAGCTTTCTTCGGGCGCCGCAACGCCGGCAAATCAAGCCTTGTTAACAGGTTCACTTCACAGGCAATGTCGATCGTATCCGATGTTCCGGGTACGACGACGGACCCTGTCCGCAAGACAATGGAGCTTCTGCCGTTAGGTCCGGTCGTGGTGATCGACACCCCGGGTATAGATGATGAAGGTCAGCTCGGTGCGAAAAGGATCGAACGGAGTCTGAGAGTCATAGATGAGACCGATATTGCCGTTCTTGTAATCGACGGAACGGTCGGAATCGGCGAAGATGAGAAGATCCTTTTGGAGGAATTTAAGAAGCGCAGAATACCTTCGGTCACAGTTATCAGTAAGAGTGATCTGGATTCTTTTAAGATGCCTGAAGAACTGATTGATACGATTACCGTAAGTTCTCTGGAAGGCAACGGCATAGAGGACCTGAAGAACAAAATCACTTCGATCATAAAGCAGCGTGAAGTCCGTCCGCTCGTATCTGATCTGGTAGAGAAAGGTGATATTGTTGTGCTTGTGGTTCCGATAGATAAGTCGGCACCCAAGGATCGTCTGATACTTCCTCAGCAGATGGTGATCCGTGACTTACTTGGTGCAGGTGCGATACCGGTTGTCGTGAAGGATACCGAACTTGATATCGCTCTTTCGAAAGTCGGTACGGTGAAGATGGTAATAACCGACAGTCAGGTTTTCGGCAAGGTCGCGAGAATTGTTCCTGCTGATGTTCCGCTTACTTCGTTCTCAATACTGATGGCGCGGTTCAAAGGAATCCTCGATCAGTCAGTCGACGGTGCGCAGATGCTCGATAAACTTACTGACGGAGCATCAGTACTTATAAGCGAAGGCTGTACACACCACCGTCAGTGTGAAGATATCGGTACGGTCAAGCTTCCCGGCTGGATCAGGGAATACACCGGAAAGGAGATCGATTTCACCTTTACTTCAGGACTCGAATTTCCGGCTGATCTGTCTTCGTATGATCTGATAATTCACTGCGGCGGATGCATGCTCGGTGAGAGTGAAGCGCAGAGCCGTTATCTTAAGGCGAAGACGCAGGGTGTTCCCATGACCAACTACGGGATCGCCATCGGTAAGATGAAAGGCATATTGGACAGGGTGATGAGCTTTCAGTAAGTAAATAATCAAAACAAATCGTGTATGATATATCCGTAATCTATTAAATGCCCGGAGGCGAGAATGCTGAAGATCAAATACGGAAATACCAATACATTTTATATTCCCGGTAATAACGGTGGTCTTCTTGTGGACACCGACTATGCCGGGAATATTAATTCTTTCTTCAAAGCGATCAAGCAGCAGGGAATAGAAGTTAAGGACATCTCTTATGTTCTTGCGACGCACTGGCATCCGGATCACATGGGACTTATCGGAGAACTGATGGAGATGGGCGTAAAGCTGCTCCTTATCGATGTGCAGAAAGAGTATGTGCATTCTTCGGATTATATTTTCGAACGGGACAGAATACCGTACGTGCCGGTCAGGGAAGAAAATGCGCGGCTGATAACATGCAAGGAGAGTAGGGTATTTCTTAAGGAGATCGGCATAAGCGGAGAGATCATCAGCACGCCCAGCCACAGTCCGGACAGCGTTACGTTGCTCCTGGATGACCACAGCTGTTTTGTCGGTGATCTGGTAGCGAAGCAACACGAACCGGCTTTTGAAGCTGATGAGAAGATGCGATGCGCGATCAGATATGATTGGGAGAATATCATTTATCGCGGGGCGAACCGGATATATTTTGCGCATTGGCCGGAAATAGTGTTTTGAGTGATATAGGAGACTTTGTGATATGAATGATCAGGTTGCGGCGGTATCTCTAGTGATGTTCCCGCTAAAAGTCAGAAAAGATCTGAAGAGGAGAAGCAGTTTTGACAAAGGTGAAAAGATGACACTTAGAGGAACTGTCAGAGCATATCCGGCGAATCCTTACGGCTGTCAGGGAAAATATGTAGTAGTACGTCCGGGTGTAGATAACGGCGAGATCTACTACATCCGTTTGAGTTCCGACACAAGAAGCGTATCAAATAAGGAGTTCTGTGTCGGTGAGGAGATCGAAGCAGTTCGATCAGGTGATGTATACCTGTTGGTCGATCACGGAGCTGCAGTCTATAATTAGGTTCTTCACACTTTCCTTGGGATTAGCATGTAATTCGAAGGAATTGAAATATAACGAACAAGAGTAAAAAAGAGTAGTCATCGTTGCGGTAACCATAACCAACACGCTTGGCTGCTTTTAAGGGCTGCTTTTAAGCCGAACAGAGATTTACTGCAGAGCCTTTATGTTTGTGTGTGTCGTGAGGAAATTTCTGAAATTGTTCAAGATAAAGCGGTGTCGTGAGGAAATCCTGAAATCGTACTAATTCGTTACAGATCCATACACGGATTTTGTATTTTTCGCTCAGAAGTCCCAAACGGAGTCCTCCGGGACTTTTTTTGCAGTAGAAACGTTTTTTTGTCCCGGGAAAGTCCCAAACGGAGTCCTCCGGGACTTTTTTTGTAGTAAAAACGTTATTTTGTCCCGGGAAAGTCCCAAACGGAGTCCTCCGGGACTTTTTTTGTAGTAAAA
>JAKSRD010000006.1 GCA_024403795.1 Saccharofermentans sp. | reverse complement strand
CTTCTTTTCTGCGTTGCTTAGCTTTGAAGCCGTCAGTTCCTTGATCTTTAGCTAAAATAAAAGAGATTCTTGTGACGACTATGACGATGTGACGACAATTATGATATAGGTTTATATGATCATTCGTCGTCACAGGGCAGAGATAAGGACCTGATTTCCATCAGATCCTTTGTCGGTTATTTCAGATTTACAAGTGCAGTATCAGACACATTATCCACGACAAAAGTGCTGCGAGTAGTGGATATAGTACTACAACTGCTGCGATCTTCTTGACCCATACCTTCTTGTTAATATATGGCATCAGATCTTCTGTACCGGGAATTATCCACGCTTTAGTATGTCCTACCCAGTACCAGTCAACAGGCAGCTCGAAGCTTTGCAGGAAAAGAAGAACGAAAGGTATTCATGGCTGAGACATCACGAGGAAAACGGGCATCAATCATTCGTCACCAGCCTCAAACGTGAAATAAAAGAGATCTCGCAAGAGATGGCAGATATCCGGCACGAACTCAAAATATGTGATGACTGCTACATATCGACCGATGAGGTGTTGGAACATGCCGAAAGACTTCAACAACAGCTTCAGTCACAACAAAAACAAAGAAGCCATGGCGGTCGAGCAAGATAAAACAAGGAGTTAATGAAAATATGAATAAGGAATTTAAACCTCTCAAAGTCGACAATGTCAGCAACCTGGCTAACAAGGAATTTGAGACCATTGATCCTCTGATCGATCACTTCCTTCCAGGTAAAGGTTTGTATCTTCTTTGTGGCAGTGCGAAAGTCGGTAAGTCATGGATGGCACTTCAAATCGCCTTGTGTATCAGCACAGGAATGAACCTTTGGAATTATGACACCAAGAAAAAAGAAGTGTTATATCTCTGCCTCGAAGATGGTGAAAAACGATTACAGGACCGTTTGTTCAGTATTGCTCAAGAATGGCCTCGGGAGTTTATGTACACGACTGAAGCCTATCCCATTGGTAATGGTCTGGAAGAACAGCTTGAAGATGCGCTTAAAAAACATCCGGATATTGGTCTGTTCATCATAGACACACTTGCTGCTATCCGTTGCGAACGGAACAAAGCAGATATTAACACCAAGAATCCTTATCAAGGGGATTACAACACTATCGCACCTCTTCATAAGTTCTGCGAAGAGCATAACGTAGCGATACTGCTCGTTCATCACACGCGCAAGATGAGATCTGTTGACCCGTTCGATGACATCTTAGGCACTAACGGTTTGTTCGGTGCATCAGACGGAGCGTTCATTTTCCGCAAGGAATCAGCTGATACAGATGTGAAACTTCACCTTCGCAGCCGTGATATGGAAGAACGAATCCTTACGATCAGATTTAATAGTACGTTAAGTCATTGGGAACTTGTTAAAGAAAATACGCCTGTCGAAGATGCTTTTCAGACTGATGAGGATCTTAAGAAGGCTCTTGATTACTTAAAGGAACATGGTTCTTTTGACGGTACTGCCACAGAGTTCTGCAATCTGATATATGCAAGTAAAAAGCCCCAGTCGATCAGCGGGAAGATTTGGAACAGACGGAATGATCTTGCAAAGCTCGGATTCAGTTTTATGAGAGATCACAGACGCGATGCAACACACTTCACATTTACCAAGATCGAACCGGAATCAGAGGAAAAATCAGAACCAGGGTGTTATCCGTTCGATATTGTATTTCAGGATAGTGCAGGTGTTTATCACTTGTACGGTGGCAATAAAGCCGTCACATCATCACAGTCGTCACAAACAGCATAAATAACAGGAGGAATAAATAATATGAACAAGAACGACATCAACATCATTATCGACCAGCAGCTTCCCCCCGCTGACAAAAAAGAAAAAGGAGCAGCCTATTATGCGGAAATGATAAAGGCAGGCATGGCAGAACACGCAAACGATCCGAGCCCGGCAAAAGTAACCAACCTAAACAAACTGAAAGAGAAGAAGCTGTTAACGGTTAACGAGGCAGCCGAACTCTTTGGAATCGGAAGGAACAAAATCCGTGAGCTCACTAATGACAAAGACTGCCCCTATGTCATCTGGATCGGCAGTCACAGAAGGATCAAAAGGGAAGCTTTTGAGAAATTTATTTCAGAACTATTTGCTGTATAATTTCATCCCAAAAATAAAAACGTTAACCAAACGATAACCAAATCGGCATTTTGAGGGTGTTTTTAGGACAGCATCTGAGCAAAGTAAAACCCCCGCAAACGCAATGTTTACGGGGGTTTATTGCTTGGAGCCAATTGTGGGACTCGAACCCACGACCTGCTGATTACAAATCAGCTGCTCTACCAACTGAGCTAAGTTGGCGTCTACTGTTTCAAGCACGTGAAATTATAACCAATCGTTTATAGTATGTCAAACGTTATTTTGCATTTTTTGAAAGTAATTTCAAAAAATCCGGTTTTGAGCCCTTTTACTATTAGAGTATAATTAGTTTATACGTTAATTTGGGGGTATCTATGGCAGTCATTACTATCTCACGACAGAACGGAAGTCTCGGAGATGAGATTGCAAATGCCCTTGCGTCCAGACTTGGTACGATGGTTATATCGCGCAAGTATGCTCTGGAGAATTTCTACGGAAAGATCAATCCCGGAACGTTAGACAGGCTGAACGAGAGTGCCAAGTTTTTCGCGACTACGCCACCGGGCAGCGAACTGTCATATGCCGACATTCTCACAGCCAAACTTCAGGAACTTGCTTCCGAAGCAAAGGACAAGGATCTGATCATATTGGGAATGGGCGGAAGCGTTTTACTCTCCGATTGTCCCGATGCAATTCATATCAGAGTTATTGCCAGTGAGAAGACAAGGCTCAACACGATAGCACGTCACTATCACATTACCGAAGACGAGGCTGTTGAAGTCCTTAATATCGCAGAGCGCAAACATAAGCGTTTCGTCCGCACACTCTACGGCACGGATATCACTACTCAAGAACAATTCGATCTTATCCTCAACACAGATCGATTGAGCGTTGATGAATGTGTCGATGCAATTTGCGAGCTCGTAAGGAAACATGATCTTAGGATCAAGCTCGCGAAAACAAATGCCGAAGCAAAGACGATCGATCACCAGACACGTACCGTTTCTTTCAAGAATGCAACCGAAGAGGAATTTGCCAAGATTCTGGACATGTACAATATCGAGTGGCTTTACGAGCCCAAGACTTTCCCTGTTGAATGGGATGCCGAAGGTAATGTCACCATGGCGATCTCTCCCGACTTCTACCTTCCGAAGTTCAATCTTTATCTTGAGCTCACGACCATGGATCAGAAGTATGTCACCAAGAAAAATAAGAAGATGCGTCTGGTAAGAGAACTCTATCCCGGCACCAATATCCGAATCGTATATAAGAAGGATTTCAATGAATTGCTGGATCGCCTTAAGATGTTCAGCGGTTTGAACGATATCGACTAAGGAGGACCAACCTGTGTCAGATCTTGAAGAGTCAATGAAGATCGAACGGATCATATACACCGAAGAACAGATCAAAGCCAAGGTTCAGGAACTCGGCACCCGCATTACCAACGACTTTAAAGGCAAGGAGTTAGTTGTTATCTGTGTCATGCGCGGTGCATTGTATTTCTTCTCAGATCTCACAAGAGCCATCGACCTTCCGATCAAGATCGACACCATCGGTTTCTCCAACATCCCGGACACAACGTCCAAGACCGGCATTGTTCGCATCACCAAGGATGTCGATATCGACATCACGGACAAACACGTTCTCGTCGTGGAAGACGTGATCAGGACAGGTCTTACAACGGCATATATCACCCAGAATCTTGAGATGAAGAAGCCCGCCGACATCACGCTCTGCACGATGCTTCTCAACCCTGACAGAATCCTCATGACGATCCCCGTAAAGTACTACGGATTTGAGATCAACGATCAGTGGGTCGCAGGTTACGGAATCGATTACGAAGAAGTCGGAAGAAACCTTCCTTATATTGCACAGATCCCTAAAGCTAAGAAAGATTGATCAGTTCCGCCGCACACATTCCCGGACATCAGGAATTGCCGCTTCCTTTGTGATTGCCTCATGCACCTCAAAAAGCAATTCTTTCAGCTTCGGACAAGATACTCATTCCACACAAAAACCTTCTGATCACAAAGTTGCGTATTAAAGATCAAAGCAAAAAAAATCCCGGCGACCTGACATCACCGGGATTATTTGTTCGCCCCAACGAACCAAAATAGACCACTTCGAAGACTCGGAACTCTGCCGGCCTTCCAACGAACTTCCTTCCTACCAAAAGACCCTTTCCACACCAACCCGAGCTTTATGTGATATCGTCACAATCAATCAACTTGCTGCAACCCTCAATCACACCGTGCACCTCATGTCTCCATTCACCGAACCTACGCTACTCGATTCAGGTCTGCTTCGTATCACCATTGCGGTTCCTGATACTGACAGATCGAAAGCCTATCCGGCTACTCGGTTTGCACGAACCAGTGTAACATCCGCTGCGGCCTCGGCTCTTCCCTGTCGATGGTGACATCTCACCAAATCGCGGCCCGAACACCGAATCAACTAATTGTTACAACCCGTGGCTTGCATGTCTCTCGACACCTTCAACCACTCGCTCGTCATTCCCTCTGTACCTGACCTCGGACTTCGTATCCCGCTTCCACGGTCTCCCGCTTCTGCTCGTCTCTTCGGCTTCGCCATAAGCTTCTTCAACTCTGGTTCTTCCCTGCGTCCACTCGATCTTTTTATACTTCGGGCGGTCTTCCTCGGACTTGGAAGTAATCGCTTCCGTATTCCTTGGAGCTAGCTTAATCATACAAGGGTCAAATTCACTTTTCAATGTCGCAGAGATAACTAAATGAAAATCATTTGGTTGTGCAACTTGCACAATTCTTTGTGTTTCAAAGTATTGTTCTTTTATGAACAATAGCACTTCTCGCTTATTAATATGTCAATGAGATTACATTAATGAATCAAATCAGAGAAGGAAGTAATTCCGGCTTTTGCCAGCAAACTGATCACCAGCATGATTATTCCGGCCATGAGCACGCCCAGCATTACTGCCTTAGCGCTCTTCTTCATGCCGAAGTTAAGCATGGACGCAGCAAGCGTTCCCGTCCAAGCTCCCGTTCCCGGGATCGGGATTCCGACAAAGAGCATCAATGCAATAAACGGTCCGCGCTTAGAAGCATTGGAGGTCAACTTCTTTCCGGCCTTCTCTCCCTTCTGAAGTACCCAGTTAAAAAGCTTACCGACAAACTTCAGTTTGCTTCCCCATACCAGGATCTTTCTTCCGAAGAGATAGATGAAAGGAACAGGAATCATATTACCGATAACACATACCAAAAGCGTCAAGTAGTAATTAAGTCCAAAATATGTAACTCCGATCGGCACTGCACCACGGAGCTCGACGATCGGAACCATTGAGATAAAGAACACAATCAGATACTTAACAAATGTCGGCATACTATTCCTCCAAACAAGGAATAATTGTAGCAAAAAGAACGAGCTAAAACAAATCAGATTATCTTGTCGCTATTCAGAAATGCCCTGATGTCATCTCTCATGTGATACATCTTCTGAACGCTGTTCTCGAGGAAGTAATAATGCATTACATATCCGACAGTCAGTCCGAAGAATATGAGCACCAACAAAACACCGGCTACAAGGAAATCGACCGGAAGGATAAACAGGCAGAATATCTCGAACAAAAGGAATGCGGCGAAAGCAAGCGTGACCAGAAGATGGATCAATCTCTCATGCTGGAAATACGCGATCTTCGTCTCGAACTCGGAAAGCATCTCTCTCGTTCTCTCCTCAGGCGCGGTCTTCATCTCACCTTCGATATACTTCTGCACGGCATTCATCGTCGCCAAAACGTATTTCTTCATAGACCGAACCTCCGATTAATGTAGTTGATGACTTGTCTTTTATTCTTCGTCCACTCGGGAGCCAAAAGGATCTTCTTCGGTCCGTCACCCGTAAACCTGTGAATAACGGCATCCTCAGGCAGCAATCCGATCGCTTCCTCTACAATATCAAAATACTCTTCCATCTGAAGTATCTCAACTTCATTATCTTCCCACATTTTTTGTAAGGCGGTATTCTGAAGAACATACAGGCAAGTGAATTTGTATCCGTCAGTACCGGAGTCTCTGCAAAAACGGACAGTATCCATCATCATTTTCGAGTCCTCACCGGGAAGTCCGAAGATAATATGCGTAATAACATTTGCACCTATGAACTTCAGATTGCCGACTGCTTCAACGTACTCTTTCGTCTCATAGCACCTGTTGATTTTCCGTGCAGTAACGTCATTTGAAGTCTGAAGTCCTAGTTCAACGAAGATCGGCATTCTTTCCGCCTGTTCCTTGAGCACATCCAAGATCTCAGGTCCCAGACAATCCGGCCTGGTCGCGATAGAGACAGCTTCAACCCCTTCAACGGCTGATGCCTGCTTCAGTGCATCAGCCAGATAAGAAGCCTCGCAATATGTGCTCGTAAAACTCTGAAAATAAGCTATATATCCGGCATTATCACCGGCCTTATCTTTCACCTTGTCGATCGCTTTCCTGACCGTCTCTCCGATCGAATCCCTGCAACACGAAGCAAACTCACCGGAACCGCCCTCCGAACAGAAAACGCAGCCACCGACGCCTTTGCTCCCGTCCCTGTTGGGACAGGTAACATTCAGCGATATCGAAGCCTTATACATCTTATGTCCGAATCTTTCTCGAAAATACTGATTGGCAGTGATCATTCAAAATCGTCCTCCGGATGAAATGGATCCGATACTATCTTAGCAGCTTTGTTCCTGTTGTAGGCACTGTCCGCTTCGGCCGCACTCTTAATGACTCCAGATCCGTATCGTCTGTTAATATCATCGATCGCTTTATTGAGCCTGCTGTCGCGTTCCGTCCTTCCCGCATCCGTAAAGATCGACAACTGTTCGCCGGCATCAGCTCTCACCAGCTTGGTGCACCTGACGCCTATACTCCTTACACCTTTATTCCAATCGTAAGAACCGACAAACAACGCCTTCGCCGCTTCATATATGTCTTTTGCATCATCTGTAGCCTTATAGAGGATCCTCTGCTTCTCATATATTCCGAGATCTCTGTCGCGCACCGTTATCTGAACCACACTTCCCTTAAGAGAATGCTTGCGAAGTCTCTCAGCCACACTCTCGGAAAGCATATGAAGCGTTCTCTCGATCTGTCTGTCAGATGTCATGTCCTCAGATGTAGTAGTTGAATTACCGACAGACTTCGGGATACGCTTATAACCCGATTCCGCCACCTCCGCGTCATCCAATCCGTTCGCATACTCCCAGAGCATGAGTCCGCCCTTACCGAGATAACGATTGATAAAATCCACATCTGTTGCGGCAAGATCACCTATCGTTCTGACATTGATCTTGAGGAGCTTCTCCGTGGTATGCCTTCCGACATATAACAGATCCGACACCTTAAGCGGCCAGATCTTCTCCTTCCAATCCGTATCGGTAAACACCGTTGTTGCATCCGGCTTCTTATAGTCGCTTCCGAGCTTCGCGAAAACCTTATTGAAACTTATCCCTACGGAACAGGTAAGCTTGAATTCATCCTTAACCCTGTTTCTGATCTCAAGTGCAATTTCTTCTGCTTCGGCATAATCGGCAACTATGTCGGTCATATCCAACCAGCATTCATCAAGACCAAACGGTTCAACCTTGTCGGTATATTCCGAATACATCTCACGAAGCTTCTTGGAATAGAACTCATACTTCTCGTGATGCGCATCCACCAGGACCAGGTCAGGACACTTAGCCTTAGCCTGCCATATCGCTTCGGCCGTGCTTACGCCATACTTCTTCGCCGGTTCGTTCTTGGCAAGGATAATACCGTGTCTTACCTTCGCATCACCGGCAACTGCCATCGGAACATTACGCAATTCCGGTCTTGAGATCATCTCAACCGAAGCAAAATAACAATTCTGATCGACGTGAAAAATAATGCGTTTCATAGCAAAATGCTATCATAAAACGAACATATTTTCTATATTTCTACATACATATGTAAGATTAAATGACTAAATGTTAATTTAACTATATAAAATGGCTTTGACGTGTTGTATACTTATCTCGTGGTTATATAAATACACAAGGATAATAATTCCGTCACATATCAATCCAAGTGACGGTAATAAGGGAAAACTACAGGCAGAATCGGGAGGTATTCAAATGGCTAAGCAAAAAGTTTTTCTTGTAGATGATGACAGCGACATCTTAGTTCTCAATCGCGATTTTCTGGAGAGCGAAGGCTATGATGTTGTTACGGCCGCCTCTTGTGCTGATGCGCTTGAGAAGATCAAGCTGCATAATTTCTCATGCATCGTATTGGATGTCATGCTTCCTGACGGAAGTGCATTCGATCTTGCTCCCAAGATCAGAGAGATCACTGATTGCCCCATCATCTTCCTTACTGCAAAAGATCAGCAGGAAGATGTCATTAACGGCTTCAAGGTCGGCGCTGACGATTACATTACCAAGCCCTACTCATTGCCTGAGTTGAGCCTTAGGATCAACGTTCACATCAAGCGTAATATGAAGAGTGAAGGTTTCCTCGTTGAGTTCCCTCCGCTCCGTATCAATATCAAGACACGTGAGGTTACTCTCAAGGATAAGCCTCTGCATCTCACCAATCGTGAGTTCGACATCCTCTGCCTCCTGGCTGAGACACCTAACGTTATCGTTCCTTTCACAAGAATTTATTCTCATGTCTGGGGCGACGATTCACCGTGCGATAACCACCTCGTAATGGTTAACATTTCTTATCTCCGCAAGAAGATGGAAAAGATCGCACCTGAAGTCACCTTCGTAAAGACCGAGTGGGGTATCGGATATTCATTCGCTTATCCGCCGGTAAAGAACAGCATGAACACGCAGTTCTGATCTGTAACGAACACAATTATGAATTGGCGGGACTAATTACTAGTCCCGTTTCGTCTTTTAAGGGAATAAAGCAGAATGGCACAATATAAGCATCGCAGATTAACCGGCTTGAAAACCCTCAATTCCGGTATCAATGACAAGAGCTTCGGCCGTACCATGCTTACTGTCATTTTTGTCTTGCTCCTGATGCTTTTGGTAGTAGGTTTTCTCAGTATAGGAATCAGCTTCACCAATGACACAGAACCTGTTGCCATCACTGAAGACGGAACGATTTTTCTAAGTGATGACCTTGCCCTGGACGATGCGCAGAGCAGCCACGTTACTGACGGCTGGACTTTTGTTCCGAACATCTCCCCTGACATTGCCGAGTACACCCTGGGACAAGCAGTATTATATGCTGATGAAGAAGATGAAAATTACTGGCCATCTTCTGCCTTGTTGAAACGCAGACCTTATGCCGACGATGTCAGGATAAGCGATACCTGGAGAGGATGGTTTGACTACCATTATAGTGCCAATTGGCATAACTCCGGCGGCAACATCCAATATCAGCGTTTCCCTATCGAGAATAACGAACTTCATACTGCAGCTTACATCGGACACTTCAGATGCAGCGAGGACGTCAAATCTCTGTCACTTACTTTCCACAAGTGTAACGGTACTGCCTGGATCTATTGCAACGGCAATTTTGTCGATTGCATCGGTGACAAAACACCCGTATTCAACTACTACGCTTTTGCAGATTACGCAACACTTATTCCCGATAACGGCCGAATTGATCTGGTTATTGTTGTAGCTTGTTCTCCTGTCGTTACAAACCCCGGTCTTCTTTCGGAACCGATCATCGAGACCTCCACCTCCAACGACATCCGCACCGGACTTACTGCCGGTCACTTTGCGGTCGTTACCGTTCTCTTCACCGTCACCATTGCCGTAGGTTCAAACATCATTCTCGGTTCCACCAAGAACAGATGGCTCTTCCTCTCATTCTTCATAAGCTTCGTAACGATCCTGTTCTACTACCTGACTGATTGCCGTTTTCTCTCAGTAAACAGCCGGGTACGAGCGGACATAAAATACGTCTTGTTGATCGTGGCTTCGGCAGCAGGCTTCATTCAGAACTCTCAGTTTTTTGCAGGAACAAAGACCAGAAGAAAATATGCGTTACTGCGTGATGGTCATTACTTCGTATGCACGGTCGGCATAGCCTTGATAATCGCCTACTTTATCTGCGAATCCTCACTGAACGTTCAGCTGCCGGAATTCATCGCCATAATGTACGCATTGGCAGCGGTAACGCTGGCCATCTTTATCGACCTGTTCTTCTATTACAACGAGAATCAGACATCACTTCTGTGGGCACTTCTGTTCTGCACGATGTTCTTCATACTTGACCTTACGATCCTCATGAACGGTATGTTCACCTATCTGGTTCCGACATACAGCAATGTCTTCGTAATTTTCTCCATCATCGCGGAGATTGCCATTGTATCTTCATACATCAATCAACAGCGTGAGATCAAGAAAAATGCCGCAGTACTTAAGCGACAGGTCAGAGAGAAGACCGTATACATCTCCGAGATCAACCGCGATCTCGTGCTCACCAACAAGAAGCTTATGGAAGGTGAAGTTGCGCGTAAGAATGTCTTAAGCAACGTATCACACGATCTGAGAACACCTATTACAGCCATCAGAGGATACGCAGAATTATTGCTTTCTTCTCAGGACAACTTCTCGCCCGAACAACGCAATAACTATCTGAGCAATATCGTTCGCCGTTCTGAGCAGATGGAACGGATCGTATCCGATATCATGGAGCTTACACGAATGGAATCCAGCGATTCCGATTTCCACTTCACCTCCGTGTCGATCTCAGAGATGCTCGATGAATTGGTTGTTATGTTTTCGATGGATCTTGAAGAGACTAGTAAGCATCTGTCACTTGATCTTCAGCCGCGCGATCCGCTGATAGTCAGAGCCGATCCCGCCAAGTTGTCACGTGTTTTCGAGAACTTGATATCAAACGCGATCAATTATACTACCGAAGACGCAGACATAAAGATAAAAGCTTGGAGAACCGGCGATGCGGAACATGTAGCCGACCAGAAGATACACATAACAGTCGAAGATAACGGAATAGGAATTCCGGAAGATGAAGTCTCAAGGGTTTTCGACCGCTTCTACAGAGCTCACAATTCAGGAGTTAACATCAAAGGTACGGGGCTTGGTCTCGCAATCGTTAAGCTCATCTGTGACAAGCACGAGGCAGACATAAGCGTCGTCAGCAAGCTCGGCCAAGGTACAACCTTTGAAGTAGTCATGGCCGCATCTTATTAACACTCGAAAACAATATCCGTACAAATTAAAAAGGGACTGAAACCAGTCCCTTTGTTAATTGACGCAATCAGCAACTCAGCCCTTCGACTGCAAATAGTTATTGATCTCATCTACGAGAAGATCACAATCAGAAATGCCATGAACCATGCAAGCTTCTTCGATCGTCTCGCCTGAAGCGCAAGCGCAACCGATGCAGTGAAGTCCGGAAGCCATAAGGATCGGCACAACACCTTCATCAAGATTTACAACATCACCGATAATCGATTCTTTTGTAACTATCATTTCGTTACCTCCGATTATTTTTTTGCACTACAAGCATACACTATAAGCCTTAATATGTCTTGTATTTAAGATCAGAATTTATGATGCATTGTTCTCTTATTAAAATCGTGCTCTAAAAACCTCAAAACCTAACATTTCTACGGCTTTGCGCCCGAAAACGCTTGACAACCAACGGTTATAAAACAATAATAAAATTACACTAAATACGCCTTTTCGACGGCAACATCAGACAGGAGGAAATCATATGAACAAGTCACAGCTTATCGACAAGATTGCAGCAGATTCCGGCCTTAGCAAGAAAGATGCGGAAGCAGCTCTCAAGGCTACACTCGGTGCCATTGAAGGCGCTCTCGTAAAGAATGATAAGGTTGTTCTCGTAGGCTTCGGTACATTCAAGACAAAGAAGCTCGCTGCAAGAAGCGGACGTAATCCTGCTACCGGTGATAAGATCAAGATCGCCGCTTCAACAGTTCCTACATTCAAAGCAGGAAAGTCCCTTAAGGATAAGGTTAACGTTAAGAAGGGCAAGAAGAAGTAATCCTTACTGCAAAGTAACATCAAGAGTTGTCTCGATTGAGGCAACTCTTTTTTATGCATGACTTTCAGAACGCTGTTGAAAGTCAAAATACCAAGCATTACCTACAAGATCATACTTATCTCAATTCTTGTAGGTATTCTCTCCGTTGCAGATTCGATATCGTGCCTTTCACAGACTTAACCTCATTTAACTGACAACTTGATATTTTGATTATCAAAGTATATACTTCAGCTACGGGGATATTTTATCTTTGGAGGTAATTATATGAGTGATATGAATGGATTACAGAATCCCAACCCTCAGCCTAATCAGGCTCCTTATCAGCCGGCACAGCAGGCTCAACCTGATCAATCCGCATACATGCCGCCGGTTCAGCAGACACAGCCGATTCAGCCTAATCAAGCTGCATACATGCCGCCGGTTCAGCAGACACAGCCGATTCAGCCTAATCAGTCCGCATACATGCCGCCGGTTCAGCCGATGCAGCCCGTACAGCAGACAGCGCCCGTTCAGGTCGCTTATCAGCAACCTGTTCAGCAGCCTCAGCCCGCGCAAGCCGCTTACCAGCCTGTCCAGCAATATCAGCCGATTCAGCAATATCAACCTATACAGCCTCAGCCTGCCCAACAATTTCAGCCTGAACAACCGGCTGACGAGACTCCCGAAGATAAAAAAGCGGGTAACAGACTTAGCAGGATCTCGCTCATTCTTCAGATCGCGGGAGTTGCTGTTAGTTCTATCATTTCTTCGCTTGAGGCTTATGCCGCCACGGGAATTGGGGAATACTCATATTCTATGCCGGATACACTTAATTACATTTTATCTTTTGCTATTTCAGGTACTTATATTGCCTCGATCATTCTGATGATCATTGCCAGAGTAAAATATAAGAAAAACAAATTCGCAAAAGTTCTTATGTGGATCTATATTGGCGAAGCTGCCCTTGCAGTTGTCACAGTAGTATTAGTTTGGTTGTTCTTTGCAGCGCTTTGCACTGCTTGCAATATGTAAAATGAGATTCAACTATTACGGTTTCTTTCTTATAATGTCATTTGTGATACCGTTTGCCATGGCAAGCGGTATCCTTTTGCATAAGAAGGTCGCAAAGATGCATGTGTTTTTCTGCGCGTTCATTAATTTCCTGATGGCAGCATATTTCTCGAAGATCTTCGCGCTCTTTACACAAGGAACCTCAACAGATCTTCTCAAGTCAGGATTCTCGAGTCTCGGTGCAGCTTTTGGATTGGTCTCCGGAATAATCATATACCGGTTCATATATCCTCCGATCGCAAAGGATATTACTGATGCATACTTTCTGACAGCACCACTGATGTATTCGATCGCCAAGATCGGCTGTCATTTTGCAGGTTGCTGTCACGGCATCCCATATGAAGGATTATTCCATATCAGTTATTCCAATGAATATTTCCGGACCGGGAACCTCTTCCCTGTTCAGGCAACAGAAAGCATTGTATTCTTCCTGATATTCGTTATCTGTCTGATCATCTATCTGAAGTCAGAACAGAAACAGATACTTCCGCCGGTACTTATCCTGTGCGGTATCTGTAAATTCCTTTTAGCATATCTGAGAGAAGAACAGATCGGTGTTCTGATATCACTGAACCAGCTACTGTGCATTGTTGCCGTTATTCTTGGAATTGCGATTGCAATAGTACAGAAACACAAGCTCAGAAAAGTTGTTACTCAGTCGGATCTCTGAAGCCCAGTCTTCTCTCGATCCGTCCCTGAAGACACCTTATTGCGGCTCTGCTTCGCATCTTCTTCAGACTGCTTCTGGTGATTGCATATCGCACGTCACGTTCGGCCTGCTCATAACTCAGACCGAATTCCCGTGCTGACTCTGCATACAGTCCCTTCAAAGTAAGCGGAAGCGCGGTCTTTGTCTTGTAAGAGACCATAATGGCTCTGTAGATTATGGTAGTCCCGATAAGAGAAGGATCAAAACCATATTCCCTCATTGAAGTCCTGATACATGTATCGAGATAGGATTCCACTTTTATCGCATCCTCCGAATTGCCGGGGCCGATCGATGTCACCTTGCCTGCTGCTTCTGACCGGTTGCTTCTTCCGTCTACAATGTAATGAAGGATACCTGATTCATCTTCTATCGAGATTACGCCATTCTCCCGAAGCAACGAATTGATGTTCTCGAGCAGACTGAGATCACTGCATACGACAGATAATTCAACTGGATTTTTTCCTAATACACGATTCTCCACAACGTTCACCTCCTGTTCTTACAGAGAGTGTACGTTGTCAAAATGTGTCTGTGTCAACAAAATGCGTCAGGAGAAAAATTCAGGCCCGAAAATGAGACTTTTCGGCAAAAATTGAGACTTTTTTCTTGAGGGAAAGTCAATTTGTCTCTTCCGGCTCCGTGTCTTCTGCCATATCGGTATCCTCGATCATGGTAATATCCACGGTAAACGAGGAGTTAGGCGTGCGCTTGATCCTGACGACATCGCCCTCATTCATCTTATTACGAAGCGGATTCATGTAGTAGTAATTGCCGTCGATCACAAAGTAATTTCTGAAAGATCCGATCTTCTCGACTGTACCGCTGTTGTAATAGTAATTACTGTTAAGCATGTTATTTACGTCAGTAAGTCTGGGAGCGGTAAACAATACAATATAGACTATAGCCGCAATAGCACAAACGATCGGCAAAAAATACATGGCTACATGCTTTACTTTCCGTTTTTTGTTACGCGCCGCAAAAATAGACGTCAGAACGACAAAAACTGCCGTTACCAACAAATGAGCTGCCAAATTTGCAATAAAATAACGCATATAGTCTTTCTATTCTCCGTAGATCTCTTCAGGAATTACAGCGACAAAATCCGCTGCTATATCCTGATCGCTTGAAGGAACATCGGAACATATCTGGAACTCGTAGCAGATACCCAGAAGATACGGCCTGTCTTTACCGCAAGCGCCGATATAACGGTCGTAATAACCGCCACCCATGCCAAGCCTTGTTCCTTCTTCATTATAAGCAACCGCCGGCAGCACGACAACATCAATGGTGTGAGGATCGACCGGAGACTTAGTTCCGACAGGTTCTTTTATGCCTAATGAAGAGACCTCAAACTCCGAATCAGACAAGTTCTCGCAATCACAGAAAACCATCCTGTCATCACAGACTCTCGGAAAGCAACATTTCTTACCGGATGCCATAAGTGCCTCGGCAAGTTTGTCCACAGGCACTTCGCCCCTGACCGAACGATAGAGTGCGATCCTTTTTGCTTTTTCAAGAACTGATGTCAGTTCTTCATCTTCTATTCCCAGGATAAAATCAGGAAGAAGGTTCTCTATCTCCGCGAGAACAGCAGAAGAAAGCTCTGCTCTTCTTTTCTTGACTTCTTTTCTGATCCTCGATTTCTCTTCATTGATATCCATGTGAATCAACCTTTGGTAATCATGTCTTTAAGCTCTTCAAGGCTGATGATCGGCACACCGAGTTCTCTGGCCTTGCGTTCCTTTGATCCGGCATCTGCGCCCATGAGAAGATAGGATGTCTTTTTGGATACGGAAGATACCGGCTTGCCTCCGTTGCTCTCGATAAGCTTCTCGGCATCACCGCGTGACATTCCGTCAAGTGTTCCGGTGATGCAGAAAGTCAATCCTGTAAGCGCAGTTCCCTGAACTTCGCTTTCCTCTCTGACAAAATTCAGACCAAGTTCTTTGAGACGCGCCAGCAACGCTTTGTTTCCTTCGTCATGAAAGAAATTATAGATAGCTTCCGCTGATATCTCTCCGATGTCCTGAACAAGCAATAGATCATCTTTCCCCGCTTCTTCGATCGCATCTATGGAACTGAATGTTCTAATAAGTTCTTTTGCCGTGGCTTTACCGACGCCCGGGATACCGAGACCGGCAAGGACCTTGTCGGCCGGTGTGTCTCTTTTCGCGTCATCAATAGCTGCAAAAAGCTTATCGGTATTGCGTTCAAGACCGAGGATCTTCTTCTCGATGAGTTCTTCTCTTTTTGCACGAAGCTCGAAAACATCCGCGATATCCTTGATATAGCCGTCCTCGGTAAGTTTCCTGATGTATTCCGTACCGAAGCCTTTAATGTCCATACAATCGCGTGACACAAAGTTTACGATGCGATTTACAAGCGTTCCGGGGCACATGAGATTGACGCACTTAAGATCGACACCGCCTTCATCTCGTACGAGCTTATGGCCGCACACGGGGCAACTGTCGGGCATCTTATAGAGATGCCAATCCGCCTGTCTCTTCTCAGCCACTACGCCCTTTATCTTCGGAATGATCTCACCTGATTTATAGACCAGTATCGTATCTCCGATACCGAGTCCCATCTGATCGATAAAATCCTGATTGTGAAGTGTCGCACGGGATACCATCGTTCCGCAAAGACTGATAGGCTCAAAGATCGCAACGGGAGTAACTCTTCCGGTTCTTCCCGTATTAACTTCAATATCAATGAGCCGTGTCTCTTTTACTTCCGGCGGATACTTATAGGCTATCGCCCATCTCGGGAACTTGATCGTATTGCCGAGCTTGCTTCTCTCGGAAAGATTATTGAGCTTTACTACAGCACCGTCGATATCATATTCCAGTTCGCCGCGCATCTCTCCTATCTTTGTGATCGCTGCCCATACTTCATCTGCAGTCTTGCACTTGAAGCAATTCTCGATAACTTTAACATTGTTACGCTTCAGATATTCGTATCCTTCAAGGTGTGTATCGAACGTAACACCTCTGGTCTCCTGAACATTGAAGATAAAGAGTGACAGGCCTCTCTCCTTTGTAATTCTCGTATCGATCTGTCGTAACGTTCCGGCGGCACAGTTTCTGGGATTTGCAAAGGTCTTCTTACCCTCTTCTTCAGCTTTTGCATTAACATCGGCAAAAGCTTTACGGGTCATGTATACTTCCCCTCTGATCTCGATATACGGAACCGGGTCTTTCATCTTGAGGACAACATCAGGTATCTGACGGGCATTCATGGTGACGTCCTCACCTTCGGTAATTCCGTCACCTCGCGTTACCGCAAGCTTCAGCTCGCCTTCCTCATATCTTAAAGCCATGGAGAGACCGTCGATCTTGGTCTCTACCAGGAATTCCGCTTCTCCTCCGAATTCCTCTATCATTGAATTAACAAATTCATCTACTTCATCCTTCGAGAAAACATCCTGAAGCGAGAGCATCGGCACGTTGTGCTTTACAAGCACCCCTTTCTCAGCCTTCCAGCCTACTCTTACGGAAGGAGATTCGGGAACGATCCAATCGGGATGTTCCTTCTCGATCTGCTTCAAGCGATTATTCATGGAATCATACTCAAAATCAGATATCTCCGGTTCATCTTTTGCATAGTACAATTCAGCAAAATGATTGAGCTTCTTTACCAGTTCAAGGTATTCGTCACGCTCGGCATCATTACTCAAAATGCCGGAGAAAAGATCCATTTGTTCCATATCATTTCCTTCTGCTTGAAGTAGCCAGATAGATTATCGGTAATACGGCAAAAGCAGTCATGAATATTCCCCAGACAAGCTCGGGTATTCCTGCAAGCCCGCTCATGCTGCTCGTAATATCAAGATCGTTATATCTTGTAATGTAAAGGATTATGCCGACTGTTCCGTTAAGCTTTGCTATCGGAACAAACAGCAAGGAATTGATCAGAGCAACGCCAAGCGAATATACATAAACATCGGTCAGCCATTTTAACAAACGCTCTGATTTGATCAGGTATAAGATTATCGCTATTACAGCCGGAATCGCCAGGCAAAGTGCGTCGTGGTAGTTTACCGTTGATCTCGCAATGCTTTTTATGACAAGTATCAGGATAAGTGCCGTTGAGATCACGCAGGGAATAAAGATCCCTAATCTGGTCTTCGACAGCATCTGAAGCAAAATGACTGCCGAGACAACGACAACATAAAGGATCAGGGATCTAACGATGCTTGCATCGCCCAAAGCAGAGAAAGCATACCTGACTGTCGTTGAGATATTCCGCGCAAAAATATGGAAGGGCTCTGCAATCAGAGTCCCCCACAAAAACAACATTACTACCGAGATAATACCGGCTCGTTCTTCACTTCTCATACCGAACAATGACGCAAAACAAAGCGCCCTTTCAATAAGTCAATTAAACTTAAAACCAGACGAGAGATTACTCGTCGAGAGAAGTAAAGTCGCCATCCTCAAGATAAGCCTTGAGAGTATTGTATTCTTCAAAATCAAGAGAAATACCCTTGCCTACCTTCTCATGGTTCGGGCCCCAATCACGAATATCGAGCTTCGGCTTACCGTTATTCCACTTAACGATATTAAGCTCACGCTGCCAACCGGACTTATTCTCCTTAAGAATTCCGATCTGCTGGACGATCTCGTATGTGATTTCTGTCTTAGGCATCCTAAATTCCTCCTCAGAATCTTGTTTGATTGTTAGAATTATATCACACGAATGGCAACTGCATATTATATAATTAAGAAAAAAGGAGAACTGCCTTCGGAATGACGATCTTCTATGCGGTTTTAATTACTTTGGGAGCACTTATCCTGTCATACGGGATATGGTGTCTTGCTGAACCGTTCTTCCTTGATCTTGACAGAGCAGTTCTCAAGGATACGCATGAAGACAGAGCTTCCTTCAACGACATAAGCGTAAAAAGCCTGCCCTTGATCCCCGAAGACATTCAAGACGACCCGGATGTCAGACTCTTTTTTATCTCTGACATTCATTCAGAATGGTGTCCGGTCAGTGCCAAACGCATAAGCAAAGCAATAGAGAAATGTCACAAGAGTGCTCCTCTTGATGCCGTAATCTTCGGCGGTGACATCGCTTCCAGGACCAACAATGCAGCAGGCGGCTTCAAATATCTGCGCAAGATCAGTGATTGTTGCAAAGAACTCGGAATTCCCTTCTACGGCGTCTGCGGCAACCACGATTACGCCATCGCCGCGAACGCGCCTGCCGCTTCAGGCTTCATCAGCCTTGATAACAAAGTCACTGATCTGATCTCACACAAGACCGGTGCAAAGATCTCTCTTGCAGGTCATCCGAATTCAGGAAGACATAACCGTGTGTGGCAGCAAACTCTTCCCGAAGGCAGTCATGATCCGGTAATTCTTGTGGCTCACGATCCGGAAGCTCTGATCCACATTGATCCTTCTGACAGGCCGACATTCATGCTCTCAGGTCATCTCCACGGCGGTCAGATGAAGCTTCCTTTCCGTCTGCAATTCACGGCTTTACGTAAAGCAGACTGCATGCCCGGATACGGCGTTGTACAGGGTTGCTATAACATCATGGGCACCTCAGTCTTTGTGTCCCGCGGATTAGGCTGCGGCGTTCTTCCCGTAAGGTTCTTATCACTTCCGGAAGCAACAGTCGTCGATATCCATCTTTGATCTGTATTTTTTCAGCTATCGGTATTAAAACCGGAAATTGTCGTCTCTGTCTAAACGGACATCAGAAATATCGATATAGATAACTCTCAAAAAATAAGCCGGCGGATAGATATACTCATCCGAATTCCACAAAAAGAGGCTGCCACAACCGTGACAGCCTCTGATGATCTGTACTTAGATTCAGCTATTAGCCGAGCTCTGCGAAGTACTTGATTGTTCTTACCATCTGTGATGTGTAAGAATTCTCGTTATCGTACCAAGCAACAACCTGAACGAGTGAGTTACCGTCATCCATCTTGGAAACCATTGTCTGGTTAGCATCGAAGAGTGAACCGAACTTCATACCAACGATATCAGAAGAAACGAGCTTCTCTTCTGTGTAGCCGAAAGACTCTGTTGTAGCAGCCTTCATAGCAGCGTTGATACCGTCAACTGTAACTTCGCCCTTAACAACAGCGTGAAGAATTGTTGTAGAACCTGTTGTTGTAGGAACTCTCTGAGCAGCACCGATGAGCTTGCCGTTGAGCTCAGGGATTACGAGGCCGATAGCCTTAGCAGCGCCTGTAGAGTTAGGTACGATGTTAGCAGCACCTGCTCTTGCTCTCTGGAGGTCACCCTTTCTCTGAGGACCGTCAAGGATCATCTGATCGCCTGTGTAAGCGTGAACTGTTGTCATGATACCGCTCTGGATAGCAGCGAAATCATTGAGAGCCTTTGTCATAGGTGCAAGGCAGTTTGTTGTGCAAGAAGCAGCAGAGATGATCTTATCATCAGCTGTGAGTGTTGTGTGGTTAACATTGTAAACGATTGTAGGAAGATCGTTGCCTGCAGGAGCAGAGATAACAACCTTCTTAGCGCCAGCCTGAATGTGAGCCATTGACTTCTCTTTTGATGTGTAGAAACCTGTGCACTCGAGGACTACGTCAACACCGAGCTCACCCCAAGGGCAATTAACAGCTTCCTTCTCAGCGTAGATCTTAAGTGTCTTACCATCAACTGTGATTGTGTTAGCTTCGTCATCAGAAGTTACAGTGTGCTTGTTCTCGCCGAAAACGCCAGCGTAACCACCCTGTGCTGTGTCATACTTCAAAAGGTGAGCGAGCATAGAAGGCTTTGTAAGATCGTTGATAGCAACAACCTCATAACCCTCAGCACCGAACATCTGTCTGAAAGCAAGACGACCGATACGACCGAAACCGTTAATCGCAACTTTTACTGCCATATTGAATTCCTCCTAAATTCCCTAATCGGGATTATTAACATTAATAGTGCCTTTTTTCTGCACCTTAAGAATTCTACTCTTATTAATTAGGCTTTTCCACAGTAAATTTGTCACAAGAATGTAAATTTGATCCTAAATCAGGGATATTGCCCAATTTTTCACTCAAACGATTTTTGTTTGACCTCAAAACCCGATTCTCGGGGCTTCAATAAATCATGATAAACGGGAAGTTATGCTATAATCACCGCATATCAGTTATGACGGGGGCATTATAAATGAGCAATTCCGACGGTTTTCTCACTGTGCGAGAAGAACAAATGGCCGAGCTTGAGGTAATGAAGGATCTTCATGCTTATTGCGTTAAACACGGTCTCAGATATGTCCTCGGCTACGGCACCTTGCTTGGTGCGGTTAGACATAAGGGCTTTATTCCGTGGGACAACGACATGGATATCTACATGCCGAGAGAAGACATTACCAAGCTCGTCGAACTAAGTAAAAAGGAACCGATAAGCCCGATCGTACAGCTTTTCGATCACACAACAGATGACAATTATCATTATGCCATCGTTCGTGCCTGCAATACAAAGACGGTAGTTGAACCTTCTTATTTGAGAGAACCCATTCGCGGCATGGGTGTCTGGGTAGACCTGTTCCCTTTGGACGGGATCATCAAGCCCAAGATCTGGATACAGAATCCGCTCAGAATGCTCACTTTGAGACTTCTTAATGCTACCTTATATCTCCCGGACAGTGAGAGCAAAGCAAAAGCTGCTGTCCGCAAATTCATTCTGAAGTGTCTCCCGAACAGGAATCACAAATATGAACGCCGTGTCTCCTCGATCTGTGCGTGGAGCAAATACGATAAGGCAAAGAGCGTATGCGTCCTTTGCGAAGATGATACGACACCTGATTCTGCTCTGGACAGAGTTGACATTGAGAATCCTGAACTTGTTCCGTTCGAAGATACAGAATTCTTCATTCCCCGCAATGCGGATAAATATCTCAGACTTCAGTACGGAGATTATATGCAGCTGCCTCCCGAAGAAGACAGAATGACGCATTCTCTCTGCTCACGTTACAGGTAATATCAGAACTTGATCTCATATGCGACGTGGCAGTCGCGCTTTGACGGTTCGGGAATCTTCATATAATCACCGAATACCACTGTCAGATTCTCATCATAAGCTGTAGGGATCGGAAACTGTTCTCCGCAGAATTCGGCAGTCGTAAGCTCCAGATACATTTTCTCGGGGAAGTTCTCGATGGCACATCCGCCGGACGGAATGCCGAGCCAGCCCGTGTGTTTCTTCTTGTTCCCTACCTTCTCGCATAACTTAAGATAGAATTTCATTCCTCCCAGGTGCGCGAAAAAGCTTCCCAGCCTTCTTCTCGTCTTATAGTAATCGGCAACTTCCTTATTCTCTTCAGCCTTCTTCATGATGACCGGAGAAGGATACTTATAGTCAACGCAGACACTTGCCGCTTTATATATGAAGTTGTAAAAAGAACTGTGAATCTTACGCGCAAGCTTATTTGCAGGGACATTCTCAATGATGAAGACGTCAATGAAGAGCATGTCAAAGCCCTTAAGTCCGGCATATGGGATCTCAACATATTTGGTTCCGCGCTTATATATCTTGATTGACTTAACCACATATTGCTCATCGCACAAGGGCTCAGCGACCATATATTTATCAGGGAATTCCTCGCGCATTTTTACGACAAGCTTCTCAGCTTCGCTTCTGATCATCATGAGATCTATGTCGTCATCCCACGGAATAAATCCCTTGTGTCTGACAGCTCCGATCAAGGTGCCGCCGCAAAGCATATAAGAGATGTTATGCTTCTCGCACACATACTTAATATCAAGGAGTATCTTGAACAGTTCTCCCTGAAGCCGGTGAAGCATATCATCATCCAGGATATACTCCTTAAAATATGTGGAATACATTCGCTTACTGTCTATCAAAGCAGATCATCAACCTTTCAATACTCTCTTTACGCCCGCCACTATGCTGTCGTCAAGTTCAGGTCTCATCTTGCCTGTCTCGAACTTGATCTTCGGCGTGAGGAAACTTGCCTCAGGCAATGCAATGTCAAACAGACACGGCATGTCATCATCGATCCACTCTTTATAGTTATCGAGTTCTTCACAGGACTCGAGCTGTGCAGCTCTGATACCGTATGCTTCCGCTATCTTCGCAAAAGACGGAACTGTATATCCGCCGGAACGTGCCGTTGCCGCATATCTCTCATCGTGTTCAAAATACTGCGTCTCGCTTATCTTACCAAGAACGTGGTTATTAAGGATGAAGATCTTTACCGGAAGAGATTCTCTGTGTATGGTCTCCAATTCCTGAATATTCATCTGGAATCCGCCGTCACCGCTGATGCAAAACGACTTGCCGCAGTCTTTTGCTATCGATGAACCAATCGCAAACGGAAGTCCGCAGCCCATGGTACCGTAGCCTCCGCTTATGTGGATCCTTCCGTTGTAACCCTTAAGATGAAGGGACTGTGCACACCAGCACTGGTTCATGCCGACATCCACGGAGATTACCGGATCTGAAGGGAGCAATGAAGAGATCTTCTCCACAGCTTTATTACCCGGCTGTTTATCGTAATCTTCAAGCATGCGCTTTGCTTCCATGCACTTATTCTTCCAATCGGAATAATCGGGAACATCTTCTGCAAGGAGCATCATCAGGAAATCGCGTGCATCCGAATGATACTTACGTTCATTCTCCTTTATGGTCCTGCTCAACTCATACTCATCGATGTCACATCTGATGAGATCTGCCTGAGGAGCAAAACACTTGGTATTCTTGCCGGCCTGGCGTATGCCGAGTCTGGCACCGACAGAGATTATCACATCACACTCGTTGATGATCATGTTGGCAACACGGTTACCGTGAGTGCCGATAAAACCGATGTGAAGATCATCCTGAGCGAGATCAACACCGTTCATTGTCGTCAAGACAGGGATGTTGGTCTTATTTGCAAATTCATGAAGCAACTTAACCGCACCGGATGTGCGAACTCCGTTACCCGCCAATAATATCGGCTTGCTGTATGTCGAGCGGAAAATCAATGACGACTCCTCCTTTTCTTCCAAGTAAGGCAATATTATAAGCTCTGCTTACGATCTCGGGAAAACCTTCAGCACTGTTAGCAGTAACCGAGTACTTTGAAACGCTTCTGGTCATGGATACGAGATCCATCTCCTGGAAGCCGTTCTGACGGATTCCTGAGAATCCCTTCATCTCATGAGTTGGCACATTGCCGCATATTCCCATTATCGGGAAACCGTCGAACCAGCAATCTGCAAGACCGGCAAGACCGTTGACCGCGCCCGGACCGGAGGTCGTGAAATACACGCCTAACTTGCCGCTTGTTCGCGCATAACCGTCGGCTGCCAAAGCACATCCCTGCTCGTTGTAGCAGACGTGAAGCTTGATCTCGTCGCGACGCTTATAAAGCGCATCCATAAACGGAACAATATAACCGCCCGCATAACCGAATACATCAGTCACACCGTTTTCGATCAGATAATTGACCAAATACTCAGAACAATTCATATCTTCCCCTTTAGCTGTACATCAGTTCTTCGGGCACTTTGAGAAGCGCCGAGAACAAAGCCAGATCTTCCTTAGTCGTTACTTTGATGTTGCAGGTCGTTCCCTTTGCAAAATACACACGTTCACCGCAATGTATGAGCAAAGAACTCGTAAATGTCGATGTATGGTAATCCTCTTCTTCCGCCTTCTGATAGCAGTCATAAGCGAGAGAATATCTGAAGGCTTGCGGTGATGCAGTAAGCATTACATGCTCACGGTCAACATCGGTAATACCGGACTCATTATCCTCCGTATATACGATCGGCGGATGGCATGCGATCGAAGAAGACGCATTACCCTTCTCATGTGAGACTCTGATGACTTCATCAAGTGCTTTCTGAGGGAGGACCGGTCTGACGGCATCATGTACTATGATGTGATCATCAGGTTCTGCCTTATCCTTAAGGAAAAACACTCCGTTCCTGATGGAATCGTGTCCTGTGGCACCGCCCTCTATGATCCACTCAACCTTGTTCAGAGAATACTTCTCAACAAGCTCGCGTGTATAATCGATCCAGTCCTTAACGCAAACAACCACGATCTTATCTATCTGAGGATTTCTCTGGAAATTCTCTATCGAATAGACGATTATCGGCTTGCCTTCTACCTCAATGAACTGCTTTGGGATATCGGAACCCATTCTCTTTCCGACTCCGCCTGCAAGAATGATCGCATAATTCTTCATATATAAAGTTACCGTATCACTCCTGATCAAGCTTTAAGAGCGCATCCATGAATATTTCCATGTACTTCTTGTGTGCAATGGTCAGTCTGAGCCATCCGGTGAGTCCGTCCTTACCGCAAAGAATGAGGATGCCGTTCTCCTGAAGTAGATCGGTTATCTCTCTGGAAGTCTTGTGCTTGGGCTTGATGCAGACATAGCAACCTTCTGAAGGAATGGTGACATAATCATATTCCTTGAGCTTGGCAAGAACATATTCCTTACCTTCGTTGTACTGCTCGGTAAGCTCAGCCAATAACCGGTCATGGTTATCAACAATGGCTTCACAGAAGAGAAGCGCAATGGAGTTAACTGTATAGTGCGGCTTGTAATTATTTATGTATTGAATATTCTCAGCCGTCGAGATGATGGAACCGAGTCTTAAAGCAGGCATCGAGAGCATCTTGGAGAATGTTCTCAATACAACGACATTGTCATATTCCTTAACAAGAGCAACACTTGTCTTATCGAAGAAATAGTAATAAGCCTCGTCGATGATCACCAGGGCATTATATTCTCCTGCTTTCTCGATAACCTTTCTGATGTCATCCGGTGAATATACATTGCCGACGGGCATATTGGGATTGACCAATACAACGATTCCCGTATTCTCGTTGATCGCGGAAAGCGTCTGATCGATATCATATGAGAAATCATCGTTATACTTGAGCTGTCTGACATTCATTCCGATCATCTTGGCATAGACTTCATACATGGCGAATGAAGGAGTTACGCAAAGGATGTCTTTTCCGGGCTCACCGAAAACCTTGATTACATAACCCATACCTACGGAACTTCCGCAGGTAAGTGTCGCATTCTCCTTCTCCAGACCAAGCTGCTTGGCATATTTCTCGGTAGGGATAGATTCCTCCGGATAGATCGCCAAAAATTCAGGTGTGACCTTCTCCATCACGGAATCGACCAACCATTTGGGAAGTCCGTCTGAATTCTCATTTTGGTCCAATCTGATATATTTGCCTCTGCCTTCAGGCTGAGGTACGCGATAAGTGTTCTTGATCTTCTCATTAACGTAAACCATTTGATGTTCTCCTGTATAAAAACTTTCCAGTGTATTTTAACCTACTTCGGAACTTTGTAAAACTTTTTATTAAAATATATAAGCAACTCACGACAGCATCAGTAATGTAAAATATCCGTGTTATAATTCTATACACACTAAACTCAAGGGGTAACCACGATGCCGGAGCTTAAGAGATCGTTGAAGTCGGATTTTATCAAGTCACAAAACTGGCTTGTACTTGTCATTCTTTTATTCCCGATCATTGTATCCTTCTTCAGATTACGAACACTCGATAATGATTTCTACTTTCTCTATGCAACAGGTGATTACATCGTAAAGAACGGTTTTCCCCATTACGACATGCTCTCCATGCATTCTGACATGAAGATCGTTGTCCAGCAATGGTTAAGCAGCGTTATTTTCTACTTCGTATATTCCAAGTTCGGCATGGTCGGCATGCTTGTTCTGCTCTATTCTTTCTACATAGGAATCTGTCTGCTCTCCTACCGCTTGAACTATCTTATTACCAATAACAAGTTGCTCTCCGCTTTGATTGCGTGCATTACAGATTTCCTTTTGTTCAAGAATCTGGCAGTAACGAGACCGCAGCTCTTTACATACACGTTCCTGCTCATAGAGTTGTGTTTGCTCGAGAGATTCGTTCTGACAAAGAAGAACCTCTATCTTGCAGTTCTCCCCTTGCTGTCACTGGCACTGGTCAATCTTCATGCCGCCATGTGGCCCATGATGTTCGTATTCATGCTTCCTTACATTGTTGCTGCCATTCCCGTCAACATCACGATCAAGGGAAGAAGATTCAAGTATGAGCCCTGCTGCAATCTGTTACCATTGTTGTGTTCATTTGCGGTAAGCATCGTTTTGGGACTCCTCAACCCATACGGAATCGATAGTGTAATCTATCTCACATCTTCCTACGGTCAGGACAAACTCAATGCTATGATCATTGAGATGCAGCCGACAAGCTTGAGCATACAGTACGGTAAATACTACTTCTTATTCCTTGCGCTCATCGGAGTGATCGTTTTCTTCAAGAAGAAGAGTGATTTCTCCGTCAGATTCTTCTGCCTTTTCTGTGGAACGACACTTCTCGCTTTGATGCATGTAAAAGCCATCAGCTACTTCTTTGTTTTCTCAATTTCCGCTTTCTCATACGTCCTCAGAGACATAGAGTTCAAACTTCCGGAGAAGATAAAGATTACCCGCACTGTCAATCTCCTGGCGGGCATAATAGCCGTTCTTATCCTTGCCGTGACCTGTCTGGTTTGCCTGAACGACTCCATTCTCTCGAAGCCTTCTTTTGAATATCACTATGAGCAGCTTGACGAGATCGTAGAGATCCTCGACCGCGAAGAAGATCCCGTCGTCTTATATACAAATTTTAACGATGGTCAGTATCTGGAATACAAAGGATACCACCCTTATATTGACGGAAGAGCAGAATTATTCTTACTGGCAAATAATGACAGTTTTGACTACTTTGAAGAGTATTACAACATGAAGAGCGCTCACATGTATTACAAGGACTTCACTGATAAATACGGATTCAATTACCTGATCATCAGTAAAGAAAGTGACCGTTACCTGTATATGTCACTTCTCTATGATAAGGACTATGAGATTACATACGAGAGCAGCGGTCTCTGCCTTTTCGAGCGCAAATAAACAAAACGTTCACTGCATTACGGCAACAACACGCTTGATCGGTATCCCCTGATCTGCAAACTTTTGCTCGAACTCGGTACGGATATTTTCTTCGTTATACTCACTGTTATGAAGATCTCTCGTGACCTGCTCGAGAGCAAATCCCGTCTCTTTGAATTCTTCCAATGAGAAATCGAAAAGATCATCATTATCAGTCTTGAACTCTATTGCTCCGCCGTCCCTCATCATGACCTTATACTTGGTAAGGAAATCTCTGTATGTGAGACGTCTCTTAGGCTTATTCTGTCTGGTCCAGGGATCCGAGAAGTTAAGGAAGATCCTGTTGACTTCATCCTCTGCAAAATAATTCTCGATGATTCCGGCATCGCCTCTGATAAAGAAAAGATTCGGAAGCTCCATCGCATGTGCTTTCTCGATTGCAGCAAGAATAACGGAAGGCTCTCTTTCCATAGCAATATACAAGACTTCAGGGTGCCTTGCCGCCATCTCGGAACAGAACTTGCCTTTGCCGCAACCGATCTCAAGCCAAATTGGCGTGTTCTCGTCAAAACCGCAAGCCTCACGCCACTTGCCGCGGTTCAACATAGGCGCATCAAACCAACGCTCATGGCACTTGTCCATGCGCGCCGGGATATTGCGTTTGGTTCTCATTCTTGCCATAGGATCAGACTATCTTCTCCGTAAATTTTATGCCGCCAAGCACATGAAAATGAACGTGCATGACTGACTGGCCGCCGTCTTCACCGCAGTTATTTACTGTTCTGAAGCCTTCGCTGACGCCCTTGATCTTTGCGACCTCACTTATTGCCTTCGTAATCTCGCCTGCATAGAGCGCACCTTCGGGATCAGAAGCAAGCTCATTTATGTTGTCGAAGTGCTTCTTCGGAACTACAAGAACATGCACCGGCGTAACGGGATTAATATCGTTGAAGCAGAGAACATAATCGTTCTCATATACTTTGTTTGAAGGGATCTTTCCGTCAACTATGTCGCAGAATAAGCACATATCTTTTCTCCTTTATGCGTTAACCTGTGAAGCCAATACTTCCTCTGCCTTAGCAAGAGCATCGTTAAGCTTGGTTACATCCTTACCGCCTGCCTGAGCCATGTCGGGACGTCCGCCGCCGCCGCCGCCGGCAACCTTTGCAGCTTCTTTGATGATATTGCCGCAATGAGCACCCTTCTCGACAGCTGACTTCGTAGCCATTGCTGTGAAGAGGAGCTTTCCGTCACCTTCAGAAGCGAGGAATACAACTCCGCAATCAAGCTTGTCCTTGATCTTATCAGCGGTATCTCTCATGGCAGCAGCATCAGATGCGTTGCAGGCAGCAATTACAGCCTTAACGCCTCCGATATCCTTTGCACCTGAGATGGCACTGTCTGCGAATGAACCGGCCTTAGCCTTCTCGATATCTGCGATCTCTTTCTCGAGTGACTTAACTTCACTCTGAAGAGCTTCGATCCTCTCAACGATCTTCTCCTTGGGAGTCTTAAGAGCTGAAGAAGCCTCGTCGATGAGTTCTCTGTCAGCCTTGCTCATCTCATAGCATCTTAAGCCCGTAACAGCCTCGATTCTTCTCGTTCCTGCAGCAATGCCTGCCTCTGATACGATCCTGAACTGACCGACCTGTGCGCTGTTCGTAAGGTGTGTACCGCCGCAGAACTCGAGATCAAACGGATCACTGAAATCACCTACGGATACTACCCTTACGACCTCGCCGTACTTCTCTCCGAAGATCGCAGTAGCACCGAGCTTTTTTGCATCTTCGATACCGAGAACCTTTGTCTCAACGGGAAGTGCCTGCAGAACTACATCGTTAACTATCTTCTCTACAGTCTCGATCTCTTCTGCAGTCATGGGCTGGAAGTGATTGAAGTCGAATCTCAAACGGTCACTGCCGACATAAGAACCTGCCTGCTCAACCTGGCTTCCGAGAACCTTCTGAAGAGCAGAAAGCAAAATATGTGTAGCAGTATGATTTCTTGCGATCGACAATCTTGTCTTCTTATCAACACTGATGCTGACGGTCGAACCCTTTGTGACAGCACCCTTAACAACTTTGAGTGTATGAAGATACTTGCCCGCAGCATCCTTATCGACAGAGATTACATCAGCTTCAAAATCAGATGTGAAGATCTTACCTTCGTCGTGGATCTGACCACCCATCGTAGCGTAAAGAACAGTTTTGTCGCAGATAACAATGATGTCGTCACCTTCGGATGCACCGTCAACAGACTTAAGCGCACCGTCCTCATCGGACTTCAGGATATAAACAATCTTTGCTTCGCATTCAAGATTATCGTAACCGTCAAATACCGTGGCAACCGTGTCCTTGGCAACTTCTTCGGGGATCTCATTTACACCGAGAGCAAGTGATTCCTTAGACTTTGTGGCAGCACGTGCCGTCTCCTTCTGCTTCTCCATGGCCTTCTTGAATCCGTCCTCATCAACCTTGAGGCCTTCTTCAGCAGCCATCTCGACAGTAAGCTCGATCGGGAATCCGAATGTATCGTAGAGGTAGAAAGCAGACTCACCGTCGATCTCCTTTGATCCGGCCTTGCTCTTGTCGTCGAGGATCTTCTTGAACTCCTTGATGCCGTTCTCGAGAGTGCTCTCAAATCTTGCGATCTCCTTATCGAGTTCGTTAAGAATGAATTCACGGTTCTTTGCAAGAAGCGGATAGCTGTCATCGTAAACGCTGTCAATGTAGATCTTGGCAAGACCGATGATCTGCTCTGTCTTGATACCGAGTGTTCTTGCATGTCTTACGGCACGTCTGATGAGACGTCTCAAAACATAACCTGCACCTGCATTCGAAGGAACGAGCTTTGCGGCATCACCGATGAGCATGACGCTCGTACGGATGTGGTCAGCAAGGACTCGCATTGATCTTGTGAGCTTCTCGTCCGAATCATACTTAACGCCGGATGCACTCTCGATATAAGCAATGGCTTCAGTAAAGAGGTCTGTTCTGTATACGTCCTTGGTACCGTTAAGGAAAGCAAGGATTCTTTCAAGACCCCAACCTGTATCTACATTCTTCTGCTTAAGAGGTGTGAGATGACCGTCCTGATGCTTCTCATACTGCATGAAAACATCGTTGCCGATCTCCGTATATTTGCCGCAGCTGCATCCCGGACCGCAATCAGGGCCGCAATCGGGAATGTCTGCAATATAGAACATCTCGCTGTCAGGACCGCAGGGACCATACTCAAGTCCCCACCAGTTATCGTCAGCACCAAGATAGTAGATATTCTCTTTCTTGAATCCGGAAGCGATCCTGAACTGGGCTCCCTCTTCATCTCTGGGCGCATTCTCGTCACCTGCGAAAACCGTAGCGGCAAGGTGATCCGTGTCGAATCCGAATACCTGTGTAAGGAGTTCATAGCTCCACTGGCATCTCTCCTTCTTGAAGTAGTCACCAAGACTCCAGCTGCCCATCATCTCAAAGAATGTAACATGGCTTCTGTCGCCTACGGAATCGATGTCATTCGTACGGACACATCCCTGAACATTGCAAAGCCTTGTTCCCATGGGATGCTTCTCTCCGAGAAGATAAGGCATCAAAGGCTGCATTCCGGCTACGTTGAACAAAACTCCTGTAGAACCGTCAGATACCAGTGATACGGCACCTACGTCAACGTGACCTCTCTCTATGTAAAATTCTTTCCAAGCCTTTCTAAGCTCTTTTGAAGTAAACTGTCTCATCGGTGATACTCCTAAATAAAAATAAAACTCAAAAATTATAAATCGTTTATTCTGTCTTTTCAATCAAAGGCTTTGAAGTTTTGCAGATGCCGCGGCTTTCTTTATGAATTCGCTGTATTTCCGGCATACTTCATCATTATTTATCTCGACATCAACGCCATCAAAAGTGGACAATTCGAACAGATCGGTATAAAGAGTCGGAGCATGACCGGTCTTGAGAGATATCTTCAGGATGCCTTTATCCAGCTTCGTATCGTCGTGGATACTGATATTGTGATGAACACGCGAAGCCAAAGCACCATATGCTTTTAAGACATCCTTGCGTGTCTTGCCCTTGATGACGAGCTCAACGTTGATCACCTTATCGCCGGAGAAGGCCGAGAGTGAATTCTCAATGAAGCTCTTCAATTCCTGTTCCTTCAATCTGTTATTTTTGTAACCGATAAAAGCATCTTTCCCGATTATCGAGACCTGCGCGATACGGTCCAGCCTGTAGCGTCTCAAAGCCTTGGTAAGTGATTGATCCCTTTCAAGAGTCTTGGCTTCATTATTATCTATGGCGATCAGGTAATAGCAGTTGTTATCCCAATCCAGTACCATCGGAGAGACATACTTATCCGATGTCTCGGTAAGCTCGCTTCCCAATTGGTAGCCGTAACTGATCTTCAGGGCATTCTCTTCCTCTATGCTGCCTCTGATAAGATTGAGCCAGGACATTCTCTTGGTGTTGATCTTCTCGTAGTGCGGATACAACGCTCTGCGGTTATTTTGTCCCGAGAAATAAGTCGGGAACATCGTCGTGATCTTGCCGCACAACTCCGTATCTACAAAGTTCGTCGTACTGATGGCATCTACGATCAGTCTGGCTTCATCGATCGTTATCTCGTCCTCAAGCTCATTTCTCTTATACTTCCTGCCCTCAGACGTTATCCAGCTGTCCGCACCTTTTACACGGTTGGTTATGCTGATGTACTCATTGAGTTTGCTGATATCAGCATATATGGATTTGCGTTCAAAGGTATATCCCGTCTTCTCTTCAAGATAACCGATGATGTCATTTACCGAGACTGAACTGCCGTCATCGAATGCGTTGACCTGAGTTCTGAAGAAATCGTACATAAACAGGATCTTAAGTTTTGACAGTTCGCTGTTGGACATGGAGCACCTCCGAGGATTTTTATTGAGATTATAGTACCATTATCAGTACTGTAAGTTAAGCGAAAACAACGCTTTAAGACCTCGAGAAAAACCCGCTGCAACTGCGTTAATGATTTTCGAGCACTCTAAATAATAAAAATACCTGATTTTGTTCCCAAAACCATTCCCGACCGTGTTAGAATGATATGCACTTTTATGTTCGAAGAGGAGTATTTAAATTGAGAGTTATTAATAATATCGGTATGGCGGTACCTGACATCCTTATTCCGCAGAATGGAACAGATCTTAAGAAGTGGGCAGTCATTGCCTGCGATCAATATACATCCGAGCCCGATTACTGGGATAACTGCACAAAGGAAGCGGGCGATGCTCCTTCCGCACTGAACCTGGTTCTTCCCGAAGTGTATCTCGGTTCCGATAAAGAACAGCAGAAGCTTGATTCGATCGCTTCTACGGCCAGAAGATATCTTGATGAGAACATTCTTCAGGATCTCGGCACAGGCTTTATCCTTACCGACAGATCTACATCTCTTCACCCTTCAAGAAGAGGTCTTATGGCCGCCATCGATCTTGAGGGCTACAGCTTTGAACCCGGCAACAAGAACATCTGCCGCGCTACGGAGGGAACAGTATTAAGCAGGATTCCTCCCAGGATCAGGATCAGAGCCAACTCTCCCCTTGAGCTTCCTCATATCATGATCCTCATCGATGATCCCGAAGGCATCACGATCGAGAAGGCATTCTCAATGGCTGAAGCAGAAGGCATCAGGCCTTTGTACGACACCGATCTCATGCTCGGTTCAGGTCACATCACCGGTACATTCATTCCTGACGGTTCTGCCATCGCAGAGTCCGTTGTGGCAGGTCTTACAAAGCTTAAGGCTGATAACGAAGACGGTCTGTTGTTTCTCGTAGGTGACGGCAACCACTCACTCGCTTCGGCAAAGGCTCATTGGGAGAACATCAGAGCAGGACTTTCTGACGAAGAGAAGCTTACACATCCTGCAAGATATGCTCTTGCCGAGATCGTAAACATTCACGATAAGGGACTTGATTTCGAGCCCATTCACAGAGTCGTATTCGATGTAAGCGCAGAAGAATTCGTAGCTTCCGCAAAAGAATTCTTCAAGGATGCCGGCATTGAGATCAACTCTTCCTCTGACGATAAGCAGAGCTTTGTCGTAGTATCTGCAGACGGCGAAGATGTTAAGATCTCCCTTTCCAATCCGCCCCACACGCTTGCAGTCGGTTCCGTTCAGATGATGATCGACTCAATGGGACTTAAGTGCGACTACATTCACGGAGAAGATTCCGTAAGAAAGCTTGCCGTATCAGGCAATACAGGAATCCTCGTACCTGCCATAAGCAAGGATACTTTCTTTGCAACTGTTGAGAAAGAAGGCGTCTTCCCCCGTAAGACGTTCTCCATGGGTGAAGCTTTTGAGAAGAGATTCTACCTTGAGGCTAAGATCATAGAATAATGGATTCTGATATTGAGTTATTAGACAAGAAGAAAACCGTCTGCATCATTGGATCCGGTCTGTCGGGTCTTGTCTGCGGCATGAGGCTGGTCAAAGCCGGCTTCAATGTTACCATCGTTGAAGAGCTCGTCTCTCCAGGTGGTCTTCTTGCATATACCAGAATCGGAAGAGAATACCTCGAACTCCTTCCCCACCATCTGAGGAAAAGTGATAAAGCACTCCTTGCTCTGTCCAAAGAGATGGGCGTCGACGACAAGATCAACTGGTTCGACTCCGCCTGGTCGGGAAAGGCTTCGCACCGTAAAGTCGGTTACTATGACGGTGGTTTTGCATGTCTTATATCAAGTCTCATGCAGGCTATCACGGATAACGGAGGTCAGATTTATTTCTCCACAACCGTAGCGGAAATATCCAGACTGGCAAGCGGAATGTACCGCACCAGCTGTATACTCTCCAATTCGACCAGAGTAGTATTCGACAGTACTTATGTAATTTTTACAGGTTCATGCAGAACATTCATAAATGTCAGCCACGGACTTCCAATTCCCATGGATGACAGGGATATTCTCATGAACATCACTTACAGCACGAAGATCTCAGCCATGATGGTCCTTAAGCACGAACTGTCACAGATGTTCTATCAGGTTCCGCCTAAAGATTCCGGCTTACCCTTCAATGCCATAATCAATCACACCGGTGCTTTCGGTGAACGCGGTTACGGCGGTTCGGTAGTCTATCTTGTCGGCACCTGTTCCATAACCGACCCTCTCTGGATCGGTTCGGATGCTGAGATCATGCTCAAGTATTTTACCGGACTTCGCAAGCTCTATCCTTCGTTGCGTAAGACCGACATAAAATCCTGGCGACTTACAAAGACCAGATATGCAACAACTTCTCAGTACCCGGAGATCGATCTCTCGAATCCTTGTGAGAATCTCTATGTATGCTCGACGGGACTTACGAAGTTTGCTACCGCTGACATACCGGAAAACCGTATGGATTCCGTAGTCAGCCTTGCGGGCAGGATCAGTTCGGATATCATCAGATCTTACGAAGAATCACTTAACAGAACAGCCGAACATGCCCCGATCACCGAACTTAATGCTCAGGATAAAAACATCATTGATACACTCGGAGGAGCTTTTTCATGAGTGGAAACGGAACCGCTAAAACAAGCTTGGAATCATCACCTTTTCGCTTTTTGCTTATATTGATACCTTTTGCCGTCGCAACCATAATCGGTGCCTGCACCATGGGCATGGGAGATGCCAAGTATGTGCTCTGGTGGTCTTTCGCTCTTATGCTGATCGGATTTACCGCGTTGCCGCTCGCAGCTAAGATCTGGGACAGATTCTCCTCCGGAGGCTTTTTGTTGTCACAACCTTTGGGCTTGATCCTTTCTTCCCTTATCTTGTGGACACTTACACATCTCAAGCTCTTCAGACTTAATGTGCTCTGCATTGTCCTGACATTTGCCATCGTCGCAGCCTGCTGCTACATTCCTAAGTCTTTCAGAACGGCACTCATCGAGAAGATGAACAAAAGAGGCTTCATCGAATCTGTTGTCATAGAAGAGACCTTGTTCCTTGTGATCTTCTTCCTGATGTGCTATTTCAAGGGATTCCTTCCTGACATCAACGGACAGGAAAAATACATGGACTACGGCTTCGTTATGTCCATGCTGAGGAATGACAGTCTCCCCGCCAACGACATGTGGCTTTCCGGTCAACCTATCAACTACTACTATTTCGGTCAGTTTATCTGGACCGTCGTGATCAAGATCACAGGCGTTCCCACGGGAATCGGATACAACATCGCAATGTGTTCTGCGACGGCTATCCCGTTCGGAATGAGCTTCGTGATCGGCAAATATCTGATTGAAGCTTCAGAGATGAGAGGCTTCAGGGAAAGCAAGATCATTAAGTACATTGCCGGTTTCTTTACAGGTTGTGCAGTATCTCTTTGGGGTAACTCACATTCCTTCTTCTATGATGAAGAGAGCTTCGGTAACAGTCTCCTTGCAACGTTCAGCAAATGGGGTGCCGAAGTAGGAAAGACCGACGGTTTCTTCTACCCTGACAGTACAAGATATATCGGTTGGAACCCTGTCGTAGAGAATGGTATCGGCGGTGACTATACGATCGAGGAATTTCCTTTCTATTCGTTCCTTGTCGGAGATCTTCACGCACACGTAATCTCCATGATCATCGTACTTCTCGTCACGGCAGTTATCCTGTCAATGATCGCATCTGTTCAGCTCCCGTCCATCAATGAGCGACTAAGTGCTTTCGGCGGACTGACTAATCTGGAATCTTCAAAGAGCAACAAGCTTCTTCGTGAACTGAAGTCCGGAATTACCCTTCCGGTCGTTTTATGTGCTGTTCTTCTCGGCTGTGCACAGATGACAAACTACTGGGATTTCCTTATCTACTTCGTTTTCTGTGCAATGGGCACGCTCGTATTCAATGTGTTCAGAAGTCCTAAGTTCACCGATGTTCTCGGTACGATCGTGTTTTTAGTTAATATCGGCGGAATCCTGTTCATCTACCTTGCCGTCGGTGACAAGCCTGCCATTCTTTTCGCGCTCGAAGCACTTCTGATGGTTGCGGTATTCTTCTTCTGTGTGGCTTTCCCGTCCGCACTTCCGAGGACGTCATTCCACATGAGCTTCCTTTTTACTGTCGCAACCCTCGTTGCTTTACCGTTCAATCTTAACTTCGACATGATCTCGAATTCACTCGGTAAGGTAAAGGACCGCTCATCTTTTTATCAGCTCTTCATCCTCTACGGTACTCACGTAATCATCTCCGTGTTCTTTTTCATCATCGCTTTTGCGTCCAAGAACTATAAACCGGTATCTTCTTCAAAGCACACCAAGATGCTCTGCAATGTATTCGGCGAAGATGAGCTTCGCGATTACTTTATAAGGATAGGCGAACCCTTGCCGGCCGATTCAAACAATAAGTCAAACAATTCTGCAAACAGTTACACCGAAGATACGATTCCCAGAAATCCTATCCAGATCTTTCTGGCAAGACGTAATCTCATCGATATCTTTGTCTGCGGAATGACAGTAGTCGGTCTCATGCTCATTGCCGCGCCTGAGATCTTCTACGTAAGAGATATCTATACCGGCGGCTATCTGCGTTCCAACACAATGTTCAAGTTTGCTTTTGCCGCGATCATCATCCTCTCGATAACCATGATCTATTCAGTCGTAAGACTTTTCTGGATCGTTAATAAAGAAGGAGAGTATTCAACTTCTTTTTTCATTGTCGCGATCGTCTTTGCGTTGCTTCTTGCAATCCCGGCACATTACACGATGAGATCTCTTGAGCAGCGTTCAGGCGAGCTTGTCCGAGCAAATTACAAGACTTTGGACGGTACTGCTTATCTTGATAATTTTACGAGCAGTTTCACAGGTCATTATGATTCCGAACTCGGTCAGTATGTTCAGAATCCGAATGCCGGTAACCTTGTTCCCTACAAGGAATGTATCGACTGGTTCAACACTAATGTCGAAGGATCTCCCGTCATCTGTGAAGCGTATGGTGATTCCTATACCGATAACTGTATCGTTTCTGCTTATACGGGACTTCCGACAGTATTCGGATGGCAGACTCATGAATGGCTCTGGCGTTTCCACGGTATCGTTGATGAAGAGAACGATATCCTTGTACCTGATCCGGATCCCGAGAAGAATGTCTTCTCCAAGTTCATCAACCCGCGTCACAATGATATTAATGTAATCTATCTGAATTCTAACATTCATGACATTCAAACGATCATAAACAGATACAACATCGAATACATCGTTATCGGTGACATGGAGCGCTATAAGTATTCATATGATAACTCCGCTGCTTTTGCTTATCTCGGAACCGTTGCATATTCCAACGAAGGTGTTACGGTCTACAAAGTAGATCCTTCTGTCACGCCTGACAGCATTGAGAATCTTATTGTTCCCGGAGTAGACTTAAGGGCTCCAGCCGAAGGGTAACGGGTTCTCCGTCTACGCCTTCCGAATAGGTCAGTTCACCGCAGACAAGTGCGATCGGGCACTTGATCCTGCTTCCGTATTTACCGTCGCCTGCAAGCGGATGTTTTCTTGATGCAAATTGCGTCCTGATCTGGTGCGTACGTCCCGTATCGAGAACAACTGATACATATGACAAGTCTTTCTCTTCATCGTAGGATAAGACCGTATAACTGAGGCGTGCTTCTTTCACGCCTTTTCGCATGCGCTTAACAGGGAATGTACGGTTGCTTCTGGAATCATGGAACAAAAGATCTTCCATATTCCCTTCCCGTTCTTCCATCCTTCCCTGACACAGGAGAAAATATTTCTTTGATAAGATACTGATACGCTTTGATGAATCGGCTACTGCTATGATCCCGGGAACGGGTACATCAAGTCTCGATAATGCCGACATTCCGGAAGGAGCGATCTTCTCGCTGTCTTCCCCTCTTTCTTTGAATAGGATCTGATATCCTTCACCTGACGCTAAGATCTTAGACATGACTATCAACAAATAAATAATGACACCGTCTCGGTCCCGCCGTTAATGAAGACCTCGACCATTCCCACATCCTCGAGACATGATATCTCGGGACATTCTCTGTATGCTTTATCTAATCCGACACGCCCGTTACAGAATACTCTGAGACGGCCGTCTTCGTAACTTACAAAACTGCTCTCTTTAGTTGCTCTTCGGTTAAAGTCGCCGTAAGGCATCATGCATGCTTCACCCTTCCGGTTCACCGTAAGTAACCTCGGGCAGCTTATTGCGGCCTCGTTCATCTTCTGAGAAAACATCCAGGCCATTACGAGAGTGTTGCCTTCATCATCTTTTGCCGTGACCGGATACAGCAGATCATCACATAATTCCACTGCTCCGAACGGCTCTTTATCGTTATCGAAAACAAATCTCTCACCATCGTATTCACCGACGGCAAAAAGCAATTTGGTCGGAATATGTTTTTCTGTCTGAATGATAAATATCCACTTACCATCAGATTCTGTCATTATCGGATTCTCGATCACCCTTCCGTATCTGCAGTCAGACAGTACGCTTCCGCTGAATTTCCAATTAAGCAGATCATCTGACTCATACTGAAGAACAGTCGCTATTCCGTCTTGGCCGGAACCTGCGATCAATCGGAAACTATTGCCGAATCTGAACACAAAAGGGTTGTGTAACATTGTTACACTTTCAGGAATGGCTATGGAAACAGCACTTTCTTCGGCTCTGATAAAATTGGTTCCGTCATCTGAAAAAGCAACACATAATCTCGCATTTTGATCATAAGAAACCGACGAATAGAACAACCATATCCTTCCGTCATGAACGATTGCCGAACCGGAATTACAACTGTATTCATCAGCCGGACTGAGTGCGATGGGAAGCTCTTCCCATGAGATCAAGTCATCCGATACGGCATGCCCCCAACTAAGAGCACCGCATCTCGGACTGTCAGGATTCAGCAGAAAGAACAGATGATACTTTCCTTTGAATAAAACAAGACCGCAGGGATTTCCCAACCAACCTTCTTGTCTTGAATAATGGTACTTCATGGGAATAACCTCTGCGGTCTGAAAACTCTGTGATGTACTGGATCTATTAAGCGAGCTCTAACAAAGATACGCGGAGAACGCCTTCTGCTGCATTGAGCTCATCAATGATATCCTGGGATACAGACTGCTCAACAGCAACGAATGCCTGAGCGTGTGTATTGTCTGAACCATCCTGGTTCTTTCTGCCCCAGTGCATTGATACGATATTGATATCATGCTTACCGAGAATAGTAGCGATGCGTCCGATAACGCCGGGAACATCGTTGTTCTTAAGAGCAAGAACTGTGGATGACAACGGGCAGTTCATCTCATAACCGAAGAATGTAACGATTACTTCAGTGTCAGGTGCAAATACAGTACCGTCGATCTTAAGCTGTCTTCCGTCCTCTGTAAAGAATGTAACGCTGATGAGGTTATTGTACTTCTGGATCGACTCTGTCTTAGTCTCAACAACTTCGATACCACTCTCTTCGAGGCACTCCTGAGCATTAACATAAGAAACATGATCATTGCCCATACCTTTCAAGAGCCCCATAACGAGTGAAAGTGTGATGATACCTGTTCCTGTGCTCTCGGAAAGCTCGCCTCTGTACTTAACTTCAACCTTTGTAATAGGCATATTCTCAGCCTGGAAATACATAAGACCGATCTTCTCAGCAAGTGAGCAGTAAGGCTTGATCTCAGCGATACTGCCGGAGAACTGAGGCATGTTGATGGCTGCAACGATCTCCCCCTTCAAAGCGCCGTCGATAAGCTCAACTACGCCCTGACCAACCTTAGCGGTAGCCTCAACTGTAGAAGCACCGAGGTGAGGTGTGATGTAGCAGTTGGGAGCATGGAGAAGAACATTGTCGTAATCCTGCTCACCCGGTTTCTTATTGTAAGAAGGCTCCTTATCGAAAACGTCGATTGCAGCTGCAGCTACCTGACCTTCAGCCAATGCGTCGGCAAGATCCTGCTCATTTACGAGACCGCCTCTTGCAGCGTTAACGATCCTGACGCCTCTCTTGCACTTATAGAGCTGCTCCTTAGCGATGATGTTGATAGTCTCTTTTGTCTTAGGGGTGTGAAGAGTAATGAGATCTGCCTGCACGAGAAGCTCATCAAGAGTCTGGCATCTTGTAACTCCGACCTTGTCAAACTTCTCCTGAGGAATATAAGGATCGTAAGCAACAGCATTCATTCCTACGCCCTTGAGCTTTCTTGCAACGATCGAACCGATACGGCCCAAACCGATGATTCCGACTGTCTTGCCCTCGAGCTCAACACCTACCCAGTTACCGCGTCTGAAGTCACCGTTGTGTACACCTTCATTAGCTACGCAGATATTACGGAAGATCGAGAATGCATGTGCTACTGCGAGCTCGCCTGCTGCCATATTGTTAGCCGTAGGAGTATTAAGAGCGATAACGCCATGCTCCGTGCAAGCCTTTACATCGATATTGTCGATTCCCGTACCTGCTCTGCCGACAGCCTTAAGGCAATCAGCATTATCAAGAAGTGCATTGTTGATCTTTGTAGCAGATCTTACGATGATCGCATCGAATCCCTTGATGTACTGCTCGATTTCTTCCTGAGAATGACCTAAGTACTCTTCGACTTCGTATCCTCTGTCCTTTAAGTACTGTACGCTTTCATCTGCAATGCTTTCAGTGATAAGAATCTTCATTGTGTATACCCCCGTAAATTATTAATCTATGTTAATTATGCCTTTGCCTTAAGTTCATCCAACGTCTCAGTCAGATCCTTAAGCATAGTCTTGAGTTCATCCTCTGTAAGATCACCCATATGAGCGATTCTGAATGTCTTATCCTTGAGCGGGCCATAACCGTTGCTCATGAGATACCCCTTCTCGCCCATGGCCTTGTTGATCTCAGAGAATGCGAAGCCTGTTGTATTTGTAACGCATGTAACAGTAACGGAAAGATTCTCGGGATCTGAATAGAGCTCACAATGCTCTCTGGCCCAATCCTGTGCGATCTTTGCCATTCTGCAATGTCTCTGATATCTGTTCTCAACACCTTCAGCAAGGATCTTATCAAGCTGATAATCGAGTGCAAACATATGCGACTCGGAAGGAGTTGAAGGATACTGATAAGGCTTCTCGTTAACGAACTTAACAAGCTCAAGATAGTCGAAGTAAAGACCTCTGTTCTCTACTGTCTCAGCCTTCTTCAATGCCTTCTCTGATACAGAGGCGATGGCCATTCCCGGAGGAAGTCCGAGGCACTTCTGAGTTGATGTAATGCAAACGTCGATTCCGAGTTCGTCTACCGGGATGTAATCACCTGCCATTGAAGAAACGGAGTCAACACATACGATTACGTCAGGATACTTCTTATATACTTCGGCAAGCTTTGCCATAGGATTGTGAATACCTGTTGAGGTCTCGTTCTGTGTGATCGTAATGAGGTCATACTTACCTGTTGAGAGAGCTGCTTCGAGCATCTCAGGTGTTGTGATCTGACCAAGCTCTGATTCGAAAAGATCTGCTGCGATTCCGTTAGATGTACACATCTTGTGCCATCTCTTACCGAATGCACCGATAGAGAAAACTGCAGCGCGTGTCTTTGTAAAACTTCTGACTGCGCCCTCCATAAGACCACTGCCTGATGATGTTGACAAAACGATCGTATTCTTTGTCATCATTACCTTCTGAAGCTTCTCTGAAATGCTCTGCTGAAGAGCTGAAGCATCCTTTGTTCTGTGTCCTATCATAGGTGTTGCCATCTTCTCAAGTACATCTTGAGATACATCTACAGGACCCGGTATGAACAGTTTCTTATGCATGATAATTACCTCTTTCCGTGCGCATAATTATAGAGCAATAGAATTATATACTTGTAGCCGTTTATTTTGTAGAAATGAGAGTTGACTAAATAGCCAAAAAACAAGCCGCCTGCCGTAAAATATACAGCAGGCGGTCGTGTTTTTGTCAGTAATGATTTTCGCTTCGATTATGTGATCGCGATCGAACCGTTGATCTCATCTGCCGTCGTCTCAGCAGCGGTGGTCTCACCGGTTGTCTCTCCACCTCCGGGATTGAAGGTGGACTGGATCTCACCTGTCAAAACACCTACAGGAGGCAGGAGGAGCTTGTCGCCGCTGTTAGGACCGGTATAGGTTGCGGGGTCAAGTTTGTTATATTCGATGAGCTTGAGGATCCTAGGATCATTTGCATTCTCAAGATCGATGTTATAAACGCAATGGAAAAGATCCCACCATGTTCTATATCCGATATTGTCAGAGAATACAAAGTAACCGATAGGAGCCGAGGCGTCAGGCAATGTTGCTTCTGTTGCCTGAGTCATCGTAGTCTGGACGGTAAGTTCAGTAGATGACGTAGCGACAGTTGTCTCAACAGGCTCTTTGCTGCACCCCTTTGCGATCACTGCGATCACGATGATGACGCAAATGAACAGAATCGCAAGGAAAGCGATAAACATATAACCGTTGCGGTTAAGCTTCATCTTCTTTCCGCCGCCGTTGCCGCCCTTGCCGCCGGCAGCATTCGTGCGCGGAGCACTTCCGCTCGTTCTGCCGTTGTTGTTGGGGCCTGAACCTGACGGTCTGTAAGAAGTCTGTCCGGGATTCGTATACTGCGCCTGCTGCTGTGCATTCGGCATCGCTGTCTGTGCATTGTCAGAAGCAGGATTATAACCGTAGCTCTGTTCATTTCCGTATGCCTGACCATTGTCATCAACGCCGAGAATATTATTGAACCACTCATCGTCAAGCGAAGCAGAAGAGGAAGCCGAAGCCTGCGGTTGTGCAAATTCCTCACCGTAACCGCTCTGAGCCTGTGAACCGAAGTCATCATTCCCGATACCGGACATATCAGGCTGATAGTAAGTAGCTGTGTTTGCAGGTACAGCGTCTGCGTTTCCTAATCCTCCCTGAGGTGCCTGCTCGTAACCGGGAACGTATCCGTTACCGGCGCCTTCGAATCCTGCATAACCACTGTTATCCACGGGAGCACCTCCTTGTTCGAATCCTGTCTGTTCGCCGTATGCGCCGAAGCTGCTCTGATCTGCTTCAGAGAATGACTCCGCACCATAGGGCTGGTAAGGCGGCATATCCTGACTGTCATCGACAGGTACCTGTTCGCCTGCATAATCACCGTAGAATGTAGCATTCTCATAAGGCTGTGAGACATCCTGTTCAGAACCGACGGCATTTACGGGATTATTGTAGTTATCTGAATCATAAAGCGGCATCTGAGGGATATCATCTGCCTTTGCCTGTGCCTCATCTTCGCTTCCCGAAGTAAATACGAAATTGCCGAACGGAAGCACAATATCATCCTGAACGGGTGCAACCGGAATCTCCTGAACGACAGCGTGCTCAGTCGGTACGGGCTCCTGAACGGGAATCTCAGGCTGCTTCTCTGTCTCAGGGAAATCGACACCAAGAGTATCCTCATCCTTCAATTCCGGCTTCTCGTCAACAAGCTCAAAGTCAGGTACCGGAATCGAAGCTGTCTCTTCGGTAAATGCAGGATCCTCCTTAGCGGGCTGAGTATCTTCGCCGAATACGATCGGAGGTGTATTTATAAGTTCCTGAGCGCTGATCTTTCCGTAAGGATCAAATGTATCTTCTACACTTGCAGCTACTTCAGAATCACCTGAATCAGCTGTTACGTCACCGGGCGCGAAAACGATCTCTTCCGCCTTGTTAACGATATCAGGTGCAGCAGGAATAACAGGTGCTGAGGGAGCAACCGGAGCTGCAGGAGCTACTACCGGAATCTCCTCTGCTGCAGGAACAACAGGAATTACGATTGCTTCAGGAACTGAAGGAACTACCGGTTCTTCCTTCAGATCGGAGATTGATGTCTCCTTCAAGCTTTCCTGTTCCTTTTCCTTGGATTCGGCAAGAGCCTGTGCAAGAATTCCGGCACCGCCTGCCGTGAACAATACTGAATTGATATCGGTAACCGGCTTCGTCGGAGTATCGTCCTCAATATCAGGAGTAAACTGTGTTGAGGATACAGTCTCCATTACCGGAGCCGCCGGAGTCTCGATCTTCTCTTCCGTTATCGGAACGACCGGCGCATCATCATTACCGAGATTTACAACGAACGGTGAATCCTCTGCAACTTCTGCTTCAGCCTTAGCCTGGGAGACTGCTTCAGAATCATTCTTAGAAGATTCCTTCATCTCACCGAAGATCCTTCTCATGGCTTCTTCGGCAGATACTTCCTCGGGAGCAACCTTCTTATCAGGGAATTCAAGATCACCTTCCGGTACCTTCTGAGCTTCAGCCTGACCGGCCATATCACCGAACTGGATGCTTCCGTCAGTAGGAATTGCCGCTGCGGCTGCAACAGGCACTACTACCGGTTCTTCAGGTGTGAGATTAACAAATCCGGCATCGGCAATAGCCTTTGCAGCTGCTCCGACTTCTCCGCCTTCAACCGTAGATTCCAAGAGCTCATGACTCTCGCTGTCGTAATTCTTATTCTTTTTCTTCTTGCCGAATAAGCCTTTCTTCTCTTCTTTTGTAACACTCTCAACGAATGAGATCGATATCTGCATCGGAGTATTCGGCATTCTTGCAGAAGCCTGAGTAAGGATAAGACCTGCCGCATCACACTGATCTTCGGCATCCGTGAGGATCCTCAAGATCTCTCTCTGACCCAATGCATCGTAGATCGACTTATTGCAGAGGATGATGCAATCATCGGGAGTAAGAGTAAAGAAATTCGACCAAAGAGCGTTTGCTGTCTTTGATGAGCAATAGTAGAGGAAATCGCCTACTCTGTTACCGTATGCATCGATGGGTTCCATGGGAATGCCCGCATCTGTCAAAGGGAAAAGAGTATCGTCTCTGTAAAGGAATGCAAGACCGCCGCCGATCGTAACGGCAAATGCCTCGGAATCTCTTACGATAACGCCGGTAAAGTAAGGATCTCTGGTCTCATTCTCCATGAGCTTTGTTGTTCCGGCAACCTCAACTGCGGTTGACAGGAACTTCTCGATCATTGCATCGATCTCTTTGTGACCGTTCTTTACTTCATTGCAAAGGCCGCGGAGCTGAGGCTCAAAAGGAGGGATCGTACCAAGTTCAAAGCCTTCGATCGTAGGGTGAGTAAAAAGCGAGAAGAAAAAACCTCTCTCGTCTTTGTCGATAGTAATATCGGCCTGTCTGGTCTCTCTCTTGCCGCACAGTCTGCCGTCAAGATAGAATGCGTCGGTAAGTGTGCTGGAAGGGAAATAGCGCGCAGTAAGCGTGCTTGCAAGCCGTGTTAAGGTAGCCATGAAGCCCGTCCTCCGTATAAATATTCACGATAATTATAACACAACGTTTTATTTCTCAATCCTCTATAATAAAAATTAATTAAATGGTAATTTTCACAAACGGGAACGTGAAAACAGCCATATAATAAGCCCCTCGGATGCATCTTTATGCATAACTCCCGAGGGGCATTTTTAAGCTGTTATGTACTTTCGGTTATCCCAGGATCGTGTCCATGTTCTTCTCAATGGAAGTAAAGTTTCCGGTCAGCGAATCAAGATATGCCGTATGGATATCCTTGTCTGTAGCGTCGGGATACTTAGCGTGCATGTCATCCATTATCTTCTGCGTCCAGACATAACCCATTCCGTACTTAACGTAGTAACCCGGATCGGTAATGATAAGTGTGTAGAACTTTGAGAAATTATCCTCTGTTACCTGGAAGCCGAAGTTGTTGAAATAATCAACGCACTCCGTAAGTGTCCAGCCCTCCATGTGTATTCCGAATTCAACACGTGTACTCGCAAGCATGCTGAGAAGTGATTCATAAGTGATCATCTTTACGCCGTCAGAATTCGGATCATCAGCAAAATATCCCATTGAATAATTCTCAACATATGTTGCCCATCCTTCGAGATATCCTGTAGAAACAGAAAGATGCATATACGGATGTGTTGTATGAGCACGTGTATAAATGGACTGGAACATGTGTCCCGGATATCCCTCGTGAGCAACGGTAACGCCGAAATCATCATCAACCTGGGCATTGTTAACAATGATCACATTATCCTCGAAGCTATCGAGATGATAACCGAGATAAGCTGCCGGCGAGAAATTCTCTTCAAACACTTCAGGAACATCCATCAGGTAATATCCGTGCGCAGGGATATCGGGGAAATCACGCTTTACGGCCTCAAGAAGGAAATCGAGGTTATCCTGAACATCTCCCTTTGAATACTTGTGATTCAAGTACTCATCAGCCCAAGCTCCGTATCCGCTTGAGAGAATAGCATTGAATTCAGTAAAGACAGAATCAAGCTTGCCGTCCACTGCAGCAACGCTCTCATCAAGGCTCGCTGTGCTGTTTGAGAGAACCCTTGTAAGCATGGCATAGTATGCGTCACCGCCTCTGTACTGAGAAAGACCGGCATCAACTCCGCCGGAACCCTTAAGACCTCTCATACGATCTGCACATTCCTGGAACTCGGGGAAAACAACGTCCTTCATCGCCGTTTCATGATCCTTGATGAGTCTGTCCTTGTCTGCAGAAGACAATCCCTGGATATTATCCAGTCTCTCTTCGAAAGAATCGTAAAGGAAACAATCGTCCTTTTGTTCAACCAGGCTGTCAAATGATTTGGCAGCTTCCTCATAGCTTGTGTCAGAAGAAGCAAAACCGAGCGCGGCTCTCTCTTCTTCATATTCACACATCGAGTCGTAATATCTGTCGATATCCTTGAGCAGGAGAATGTAATTATCGGCATCCTCAACCGTATCGAACGAATAGACATCAAGAATGAAAAGAACTTCACACTGCGGGCCTACGAGATAGTTAAATATCATCTCATAATACTCGAATGCGGTATATGAATAACCGTAGATATTCTCTTCGAAGTCATAAACAAGTCTGTCGTAGCACAGTCTGTCTTCTCCGGTAAGTGAATCAAAATTGATCGTCAGAAGCTTATCCAACAATCCCTGATAATACTGTTTCTCCTCGTCGTAGCCATCGATGCCAGTGCTTTCGCCCCAGCTTATGTCGTCAACCTTATATCCCAATTTCTCGGGATCCTTGAAAAGGATCTCGATATCCGCGTAGCAATTTATCTCGTGATGAAGGACGTCCGTCTCAACTTCATTGAGAAGCTTGACCGCATCAGCTCCGCTCACGTTGCCGGGAGTATGCGACGGATGGATCTCCTCGAATGCAGCTACATGATCCGGATAAGTAAGCGTGTCAGACGTGGGAATAAAATCACCCAATGCACTCGGATCTGTCGGATCTGTAACATCTGTAACATCTGTAACATCTGTCGTATATGTCGGATCTCCGCTCCCGTTCTTAACTCTCTTAGTTCCGTCAGAAGTCTCTCTTCCGCCGCCGGTTTTGCCGCCCGCCTTGCTGCAAGCAGCAACGGAAAACGATAAAGCAGCCACACATACCAAAGCTATTACTTTAGTTGAAAACTTTTTCATGTATTACTCCTCTTTCCCATATTCAAACTTTCATTCATAACGAATGATAATGAATAATACCACGAAATAAGGAACAATGCTTACTCAGATGCGTCATTTTCACTCGGGCTCTCACCGGAATTACTCTCATCCAGAATAAGATTTACCTTTTCTTTTACGGCCTCATAATCGATCCTTCCCATTGAAGTTTTAGGAAGCGATACAAAGAAAGTAATCTCTGAAGGTCTCATGGCTTCATGAAGCATCATCTCACATTCAGACTTGATCCTGTTCCTGAGATCTTCGATCAAAGAATTATCGTAAAAGTAACGTTCCGAAGGCACCACAGCCGAGATAAGCACGGGGCCTTCCGGCTTCTCGATCATTACCGAACTGGATTCCACCACACCTTCAGTCATCTGAACGGCTTCATCAACCATATCAAGGAAGATCGGGAAACTGCCGATCCTCGCTTCTCGAGCTTTACTTCCGACAAGATAGAACATCTTGTTCGCATCCTGCTTACCGATCTTACCGGTAAAGAACCAGGTCCTCCCGTCAGGCATTTTCTTGTAGTTCTTCATATTTCCGGACAGTGTAGGAGTAAGTGCCACCGGCGAACATACGGCTATCTCGCCTTCCGCACCTTCAGGAACATCAAGTCCCGTCTCACTGTCGGCGACCCTCATAATTATGCCCGGAACAGGGAATCCCAACAATCTGTCACTCTCGAGATCAGACGGAGCATACGCATATATCAAAAGCTCATCACAACCGGTTATCGAGCATACCGACATCTTTCTGTGTGAATTCTGTGCAATCTCAAAAAGAAGTGCCTTCTGCGCACTTGTAAGCAATCCGCCGCCTACGATAATGCGGTTCACGGAACGCAGCACATCCGATCTGCTTCCGGCCTTATTGATCGATGCGATCGTACTGTTGTATCCGATGATGACATCCGGCTTAAACTGGCTTATCGCATACAAGATCTTCTCCGAATCATACCAGGTATACAAAAGCGCTGTCTGGGCACATGACAATACCGAAAGGACTCCGGATATCAATCCGAATGCAAAACAGCACTCATTAAGGCAGAGTATCCTGGCAGGAATTCCGGTCAGATCTTCATCGGCCATATAGACCATCTCAGTCAGATTCGTCGAGAGGTTAATGCTTTTCGAGCTTAACTTCAAGACTTTAAAACCTGCCTTCGCTTCGCTGGGAAATAAACATATTGCTGGATGCATATTATCCGTATCACACTCATTATCTGCCGGTTCTTGTTCATCACCGGCAAACGCGAAAAACTCTCTCCATCCGATCACCCTGATGCCTTCAGGAAACTCTTTAGGTTCAGGAAGATCATATGCAGAAAGTTCATAATAATAGATCGACAATCTGTTCAATCCCGTGATCATCGACCGGTATTCGCCAAGCACCAAAGTGGTGATCTTCGTATCCTTCAGAACATTTTTATAATTCCAGTACTGGTTCTTGCTCATGACACAGTAAGCAGCACCGACGGAATTGGCATATTCTACGAAGTGTTCCGTTGCAAGATTCGGCACCGACAAAGCCGTGACCGCCCCCAACTTATCCAGAGCGTAAATGCTTACAATATTCAACGGATTATTTCCCATGGTGAGAAGAACGGTATCACCCTTCACGACACCAAGCTTCTTCCAGATTCCTGCGACCTCTTCGATCTTCTCCATGAATGCCGAATATGTGATCCTCTTTGAGCCGTATTCGATTGCGATCCTGTTGGGAAATCTGGCTGATATCCTTCGTATCCTCATGTAAAGAGTCTCACCCGTATCCGTAACAGGGTGTGCGTACTTTTTGGGATAATATACGCTCCAAAGACTTTCCAAGACTCTTCTCCGATATCGCGAAAACCAATTGCCGAATAAAACCTATTTGTTAATTATACACCGCAATGTCGATATCAAGAACTTTTGTTATATTGCCTTGCTGAGCTGGCCGGCCTAACTGAGGCCTAGCTGAGCTTTTATTGTCCCATTAATCGAGTTCGGTCTGTGTTATCATTCAATTATCATTTTTTCGGATGGTTACGGATATGGCTAAAAAGACAGTTTTTTTCTGTAAAGAATGCGGATACGAGACTTCAGGCTGGATGGGCAAATGCCCTGCTTGCAACATGTTCAACACATTTGTCGAAGCCCCCTCCGAGAAGGAACCTGCCAAGGCTAAGACGGATTCGCCTGCATTTACGGCCAACCGGTATTCATGGACCGACTCTGCCGTTACCGTCAGGCTTAAGGATGCCGGCAGAGAGAATTACAAAAGACATTCTACCGGAATCGACAGTCTCGATCAGCTCTTCGGAGGAGGGATCACGGAAGGTTCAGTGACATTGGTTGCAGGCGAACCCGGCATCGGTAAGTCAACCATTCTCATGCAGCTTGCCGACTCATATGGAGCCGAAGGCGAAGTGCTTTATATCTCCGGCGAGGAATCACCGGCTCAGATAGGAATGCGTGCATCGAGACTTAAGATCAAGAGAGACATCCTTATCTGCGGAGAGACGAGATTTGAATCCATTGCCGAACAGATCAAGACTCACAAGCCTTGCCTCGCCATCATCGATTCAATTCAAACGCTTTATTCCGAACAGGTTGCCGGAACACCCGGCGGCGTTGCTCAGATACGCGAAGTTGCCGCCGGTATCATCCGTATCGCCAAGACTAACAACATCACGATAATCATGGTGGGTCACATCGCCAAAGACGGTTCCATTGCCGGACCAAAGACGATCGAGCACATGGTTGATACGGTGCTCAGCTTCGAAGGTGACACTGCCGGCGGATACAGGATAATCAGATCGACCAAGAACCGATTCGGCAGATCCAATGAACTCTGTTTCTTTGAGATGGGCGAATCAGGCCTGATTCCCGTCGACAGTTCAAAAGCTCTGCTCGTTGCGGGAAGGCCTCTCAACAGTCCTGGTTCGGTCCTCACATCTACCCTCGAAGGCAATGATTCCCTGACCATAGAAGTACAGGCACTTTGCACCGAGAGTGTCTATGCAAATCCTCAGCGAATGACTTCCGGCCCCGAACGCGGAAGAGTCCTTATGCTCTTGGCCGTATGTGAGAAACTTCTTTCTTTGGGACTCACATCCAAGGATTGCTTCGTTAACGTTATCGGAGGTCTCAAGGTAAGCGATCCCGCGACTGATCTTGCCGTATGCATCGCGGCAGTCTCTTCTGCCAGAGGAGTAAGCTGCAAGCCTAATACACTGATATTGGGAGAAGTCGGTCTTTCCGGCGAGATACGCCCCGTATCAAGGATCATGAAGAGATGTCTGTCTGCTGCAAGACTCGGCATTACCACAGTAGTTCTTCCCGGAAGCTCCAAAGCAGCTCTGGAGAAGGAACTTGCAAATATCTCACAGGAAGCTTTCGGGACCAAGTCGTTACCGGAATTCATATATGCGGACAATCTCAAAGAAGCCGTAGACATCCTGTTCTCTTAACAGCCCGAGGAGGTATACCCATGACCAACAAATGTTATTTCCTGATACCGGCTGCCGGAAGCGGCACGCGCATGGGCGCCGGTCAGCCTAAGTTAATGCGGAATGTCGAAGGAAGTCCCGTCATATTGAGGACACTCGGCGCTCTGGCTGAATTAAGCCGTATGAGATACGCTTCACTCGACTACAGATTCGTTATCGTTACGACAAGTGATCTCATAGACACGCTCAAAGCAATGTGTGCGGAATACTTTCCCGACATTGTATTCATATTTACTTTGGGAGGAGCATCCAGAACAGAGTCTGTGGCAATGGGGATCAAAGCGATCACCGATGCAGGTGATGACGATCTTGTTCTTGTCCACGACGGAGCTCGTTGCCTTGTAACTGCAGAAGAAGTAAAGGCATGCATTGACGGACTTAAAGATCATGATGTCTGCGCATCAGCCGTACAAGTCAAGAATACTTTGAAGGAAGTCGAAGTTCTCCCGTCAGGTGACGTCAAGGTAACTGCTACTCCTGACAGATCGAGATTCTATGAGATCCTCACCCCTCAGGGATTCAGATATAAGGATATAAAAATGTGTTATGAGAGAGCTTTGGCAGAAGGCGTCATTGCGACCGATGATACGGCGCTCGCCGCTGACTATGGTCTTGATGTTTATCTTACGTCCGGAAGCTACTCTAATCTGAAGATCACCACTCCGGAAGATATCGCGATCGCATCAGAGATCGTCAGATCACGTGGAGAGAGTGAACCCTTCCACGACTGACAACTGATATCAGATTTCCTTAGCAAGAGTCAGAATAACAAATACCTGAATTCCTTCACCTCGTCCGAACTCGGTAAGGCCTTCGCCGGTAGTAGCCGTGATCCCGACAGATGCTGCAGGAATATCAAGGATCTTTCCGATTGATTCTCTCATACTCTGAATGTGGGACATCAGCTTAGGTCTCAGGCACTCAATGGTAATCGAACAATGAATGATCCTGGCATCCGTCAGATACTCGAGAGCTTTATTGAGATATACCGAACTGTCTTTTATTCCCTGCTGAAGACAGATCTTATCTGCTTCACCGCCAAGGATGTTAACACAGGTGTAGCCTGAGATCGCATTTGTAATCGCATGGAATACAACATCACCGTCGCTGTTGGCAACGATGGGTCTGTTGCACGGAATATCGATTCCGCCGAGTCTGATCGTCGTACCGTCACAAACATCACCTAATCTGTGACTATCCTGTCCGATTGTACTGATAGATACGATGTTTCCCATATTCAACCACCTTAGTCCACGCCGTTAGTCTGAAGCCACGCAATGACATCATTGAGTGTCCAATATTCATAAGAAGCCGAACCGAAGATCTGATCAGCATGTCCGGGGCTTACCAGGACAAAATCCGGCACGGCTTCGATATCATACTTCTCCATCTTGTCTTTATATTCCATTGCATCAAGCATCAGTATATAAAGCTTTCCGTTATACTTCTGAGCCAGATCCTCAACAGAAGCAGTTACTTCGGCGCTTCCGTTATCCATCGAGCTGTAGAAATAGAACAGAAATGTATTTCCGGAAGCAAGCATACCGTCAAGATCTGTTATCTTACGGTACTGAATGCCGTAACACGGATTTCCCTCTTCATCGGTCTCACCTTCAACCTGCTCATAGACCATGCACACTGCAGGATCCGTATAAGAATAGTCTCCCAAAAACTTATTCAAAGGATTGGACTTATCCTTTGAACAAGAACAGAAGATCAATGTGGCGAAGGCAACAACGATTGCCGATAAAAGTATTTTCTTTATCACTTGTTCAACATCCCGATGACCATATCGGCAGTACCTGAGAGAAGATCTTCAGGAACTTCTTCAACCTTTCCGGCATCGACGATCTTTGTTACTTCCGGATCAAGAGGAAGCTTATCGGTAACTTTTGAACCGATTTCGGCAGCTGACTTCTCAATAGAAGAACCGTCGCCATAGAGCCTGATCTCATCACCGCAATGAGGGCATTTGATGAAGCTCATGTTCTCGACCATTCCGAGCACGGGAACCTTCATCATCGAAGCCATATTGCGTGCCTTGTTAACGATCATGGATACAAGATCCTGGCTGGTTGCAACAAGCACGATTCCATCCAAAGGAATTGACTGGAATACCGTAAGCGGGACATCACCGGTTCCCGGCGGCATGTCGATAAGCAAAACATCGAGAGGGCCCCAATTGACCTGTCCCCAGAATTGTTTAACGAGAGAATTAAGAACAGGACCTCTCCAGATAACCGGAGCTTCCTTATCCTCAAGAACAAGATTTACGCTTACTGCTTTTATACCCTTGGAAGTCTCGGCAGGCATTATCATCTGTTCGTCATTCGCCAGAAGATTATCTTCAAGTCCAAAAGCTTGCGGAATGGAGGGACCTGTGATATCGGCGTCGATGATACCGACCTTGTATCCTTTTCGAGCAAGCTGAACAGCCAATACCGATGTTACAAATGATTTGCCTACACCACCCTTGCCGCTAGCCACACCGATAACGGTCTTTACCGAAGAACCGGCTGCGAGGGGATCCTTTGCAGGTCCGTTGGCAGAGGGGCAAGTATCCTGGGATGTGCATCCGTCCTTAGACGGACATGTATCACACGCTGATGACATTATTATGTCCTCCTTAAATTTCAAACGCGTTTATTATAAGTAAAGCCTAAAGCTTTTTCAATTTGACTTTGACACTGACTCTTCCTCTTCGATGTCGAAGAGGTCGTTGTCATCATCGGAGATCCTGTTCTTTATGAACCTCATTACAGCAGCGCCGGCATCAGTTGATCTGACAACTACCGCACTGACCAATCGCTGCTCATTCTTCTTGAAAGATCTCATAACATTACCGACGGCATTTGAAGCCTGATTCTTGGCAAGCTTAATACTGGCTTTCTCTATCTCCGTAAACTGATTTGCAAAAGCTTTCTCTTCGGCTCTGTGCTGCGCGGCAAGTTCCCTCTCTTCGCGACGATTGTCATCGATCAGTTTACGGTATTGCTCGTAGTGATTTCTCGTGGGTTCACTTACCGTAACTATGGTATCGACAGCACCGAAGATTCCGGAACCTATCATGTCTGATACGCCTTTAACACCGGTAACAACCTTCTCCATCGCTCTGAACTTCTTCTTGAATCCGATGATGGTAATTATCGTTGTAATAAGATCGACTATCAGAATGACCGTAAAGACGATCAGCACAACCATTCTTACAGTCTTCGGCATGTGTTCGATCGACCACTTAACACAAGGATGAAGCGCATATATGCCGAGTGAAGCTGCTATGCCCCAATAGAGGAAAAATCTCAGGCAGATATAGCCTTTGAAATTCAATTTGTAATCCGAGTAATCCCACCAACGCATGTGGAAAGCATGATACAGGATCATTCCCGCAAAAAGCTCGACTATTGTACAAGCTGCCGCCATACCGAAAAAGATTATAAAGAAGTTATCCTTGAACGGCTCGAAAAACCATATCGCCGCATAAAAACCGATGCCGTATACCGGGCACAACGGTCCTGCCAGAAATCCTCTGTTGATGAATTTTCCTTCCGTGATCCCATAATAAATGACTTCAATGATCCAGCCAATGAAGCTATATATGAAGAACATCATATAGGAATCAGCAAAAGGATAAGGGAGGATCATACTTTCTTAGCCCTCATTACTCTGTAACCGCCGTCGATCGACAAGGTCTCACAATTACCGAAGAGTTCCTTAAGCTTCTCCATCGTTGAAGGTGCGCCCTGTTTGCGCTGAAGGACAACATATAGATATCCGTCGGGAATAAGGCGTTCATATGCCTGTTCGTAGAACTCGAAAACAGTTTTCTTTCCTGCTCTGACGGGCGGATTGGTGGCGATAATGTCAAAATGCTCGTCTCTTAATGCGAACATGACATCACTCGACATAAATCTGCAGTTTACACCGTTGTTGATGGAGTTCTCACGGGCAAGTGCAACGGCTCGCGAGTTAATGTCTACGCCCGTAACATCAAAGGCCATAAAGCACGACTTGATCACGATTCCGACAACACCGACGCCGCAACCGAGATCTACAAATCGTTCCATCTTCGGGCCGCGAGACTTAATGTCCTTAATGAGTGTCTCGATAAGAAGGTTCGTACCGAAGTCGACTTCATTACGCGAGAACACTGCCGTGTCTGTATAAAATTCAAAATTAATGCCGTTGGCTCTGTAAGGGATCGTCTTACGATCAGACGGTGTCAACGGATTCGGGTCAAAATACTGTGTCATGGCAATTTGCTCTTTAATCCTGTTCTCTCCATAACCGCTATAAGCGGAATTCCTAATACTATTAATATCGTTGCTTCACTTCCGGCAACAGACAGCATGCTGATAAGCACAGACGGGATCGTGACCGAGCTGGTGCCGTCAACCAGAACAAAAGGTAGATATCCCCCGACAATTATACCGTTAATTACGACGGGAGGTATAATACCGAACCACCGATTTTTCTTTCCGATCAGATATGACAATATTCCCGCTATAAGCGTAGCCAGCGTTCCGCCGATAATATCTATCGGCCCGAGATTACCGGGGTTGATCAGATTAGAGATAAAGCATCCCAGAACAACACCGGGGATCATGCCGGCTGAATAGATCGGGAACAAAGTCATTACTTCGGCGATCCTCACCTGGATCGGTCCGAACGCAATGTTTGCAAAAGGTGCCGTGAAGACAACATACAACGCCGCAACAATGCCGTTGAAAACTATAAGCTTTATACGTCTTCTGTTTTTTGTACGATTAGAATTAATATCAGTCATGTTCACATCATCGAACGGACAGTATCGCTTATCTGAGCAATTCTGACCGTTCTGCTCCAAGGCATATCAGGAACCTGGATAAGTCCCTTTTTAATAGCATCTGCACATGCTTCGAATTCATATGTATATCCGTGAAGATAGTCGTCCTCGGCTTCTGCTTCCTCAACAACTGAGCCATCCTGGGCACAGAGTATCACCTTACGGTAGTTGTTGATATCAATAAGCTTGATACGCCCCTTCTCACCGATGATCACTCCGTCTCTGTCGGTATTTGCACACATCGTGACATAAAAATTACCGAGTATGCTTCCGTCATCAGATTCCATGATATATGTCGTATCCCTGTCAATTCCTGCAGAAGTCATTCTTCCGTAAACTATGGACACCTTAATGTCATTGCCCATAAATGAAAGTGCAAGATTGGTGGTATACACACCAAGATCCAGATAACTTCCTCCGCCTAATGCAAAACTTCCGAGTCTGGGGACATTCTCGATATCATATCCGAGATTCGCAGTTACATATCTAACACCGCCGATCTTGCCCGCAGATATCCATTCAAGAACCTTCTTGTGGAGCGGAAGATACGACGTCCACATTGCTTCCGCAACAAACACTCCTCTGTTCTTCGCTTCGAAGAATATGCTGTCCGCCTCTGCTTTGCTCATCGCAAAAGGCTTCTCGATAAGAATACTCTTATATTCCTTAATGCACATGATCGCGTGTTCGTAATGGTAAGTATTGGGAGTGGCAATATAGATAAGGTCGATCTCATCTGAAGAAGCAAGCTTCTCATAGCCTCCGAAGATCTTCGCATCGGGACAATGCTCCTGCGCAAACTTCTTCGCTTTATTTCTTTCTCTGGATGCCACACCGGCAATAACTACTTTCTTGTTATCCCTCAGGCTCTCCGCGACTTTTGCCGCGATGACTCCGCAACCGAGAATGCCTAATTTGAGCATATTTTCGACCTCTTTTTGCATTTTTATACAATTCAATCATTCTATTGGGTGCTGTTCTTTGTGTCAATCTATGTTTTGTACAAGTAAATTTAAATTGACACATTGCCAAGCGTGATATATTTTATTTGCCAAAGAAAGAATGGGACACACTATGACGCTGAAGATTCTCGACAGATTATCACCACGTAAACGAGGTATAGTATACCTTCTGATATCTTCTTTCTCGTTTGCTTTAATGGCACTGTTCATTAATCTTGCGGGAGACATGCCGATATTCATGAAAGCTTTCTTCAGAAACCTTGTCGCTATGTTATTGTCAGTCATTCTTCTCGCCAGATCACCTGAGAAATTCAAAGTCAAAAAGAGTTCATGGTTCGGACTCATCATGCGTGCTTCATTCGGCACCATCGGCATCATCTGCAACTTCTACGCGATCTCACACATCAATATCTCCGATGCCATGATCTTGAATAAGCTGTCACCGTTCTTTGCTGTTCTTACTTCGATAATCATTCTAAAAGAGACTGCAGACCGCTTTCAGTGGGCCGCCATATTAACCGCAATAGTCGGCGCGATATTTGTCGTAAAACCTAGTTTTATCTTCTCATACATAGGAATCGACACCACATCGATCTTCCCTGCACTCGTAGGTCTTATCGGCGGAATCTGCGCCGGGATCGCTTATGCATTCCTTCGCAAAGTTACGCTTAAGGGAGAGAGAAGCATTATCGTCGTGGCATTCTTCTCACTTTTCTCCTGCATAGCGCTGATCCCTTTTGTCATTGCAACATATGAACCTATTTCCGGAACACAGCTTCTTTTTTGTATCCTTACGGGCGTCGCTGCTTGCTTCGGTCAGGTATTCATCACATCCGCTTATTCAGCATGTCCTGCCAAAGAGATATCGATCTATGACTATTCCACGGTAATCTTTGCCGCACTTCTCGGAATGGTATTTCTCGGAGAACTCCCCGATCTCCTCAGCATTATCGGATATGTGATAATCATCGGAGCGTCAATACTGAATTATCTTTATAACAATAATTACTTGAGATTCAAAAAGGCCTGAACTTCAGTCAAAGAAGGCAGGATGATATCTGCAAGTCCTTTCATCTCATCATCAGGCTGAATGATATCCGGAACCATGATGGTATAAAGTCCTGATGCCTTGCAGGCTCTTACGCCGTTAAATGAATCCTCTAATCCGAGCGATTCGGACGGAATTACACCCAGGGCATCACATGCCATGAGAAATATCTCGGGATCGGGCTTCGACTTGGTGACCTGATCACCGCATACCATAACATCAAAATACGGAGCGGCACCAAGCTTGGTCATCTGAGGCTCGACCTCCGAACGGAGCGAAGAAGATGCGATTGCAGTCTTCATTCCGGCCTCTTTCATAGCCCTTAAGAGTTCAAGCGTATGCTGCTTCAACGGGACTTCGCCTCTCGAAGCGAGCTCATTATAAATAGCTCTTACTTCCCTCTCGTAACTTTCGGCGGGAAGATCATATACTCTGGTAAATTCAGCAAGAGTCGCCTTCTTATTCTTACCGATAACACTTACGGCAAAAGGAAGAATATCGGGAAGGCCATGCCTTTCCGCAACCTTCTCCCAACAATGAAGAACGGTCAGTTCCGAATCGAGGATCAGACCGTCCATATCAAATATTGCAGCTGCAAATTTTCTGTCAGAAGTAATCATCAGACTTCCAATTTTCCTTCAAAGACTTTAACACAATCTCCGGTCATAAGAACACAATCATCAGTATAGTTAATGTTAAGTTCACCGCCGTTGACGATTACCCTTATGTCCTCGCCCTTTTTGCAGAAGCCGTTCTCGCAAGCAGCCACTACCGTTGCACAGGTTCCCGTTCCGCAAGCCATTGTCTCGCCGGAGCCTCTCTCCCATACTCTCATCCTGAGATTCTGTCCGTCGATTATCTCGACAAACTCGGTATTTACACTCTCAGGAAACAACTCAACTGCATGCTCAAACTTAGGTCCTATCTCTTCAAGGTTGACGCTGTCAACTGAATCAACAAATACAACGGCATGAGGATTGCCCATGGATACAAGGGTAACGTTATAGATGTTTCCTCCGATCTCGATAGGCGTATTGATCACGGTTTCTCCCGGAAGATTAGCGGGGATCCTGGGCGGATAAAGCTCGGCCTTTCCCATGTTAACTCTGGCTTTTGTTGCAATACCTTCTTCGGAAATAAAAAGCTCTACCGTCTTGATCCCGCTCTTTGTCTCGATCGTGAGCGGATTCTTCTCGCAACCGATCTCATCATGCATAAACTTCGCAACACATCTGATCCCGTTACCGCACATCTTTCCTTCCGAACCGTCAAGATTGAACATGATCATACGACAATCAGCAACACTTGATGGTGCTACCAGGATCAATCCGTCACTGCCAATACCGTAATGTCTGTCACTTACGCGGATCGCAAACGCTTCCGGTGAAGGTATCATCTTCTCCATGCAGTTAATGTAAACATAATCGTTGCCCGCACCCTGCATTTTTACAAAGTCTATTGTCTGATGTTCGATACTCATTGTTACTCCCGTCATGTCTGAAAAGGCTTTCCCAAGTTATGAGAAAGCCTTAGCATTTACCTATCAGCCGAGAAGGATCTCGCGAACCTTATCCTGCATCTGTTCCTTCTCAATTACGTCCTTATGTCGTACCTCAAGTGTCGGTAATTCTGCAATCGACTGCGGAATCATAAGACCGCTCTCCTCAGCAAGCTCAGTAATAAGCTCGGATGTAGATAAAGCTTCGGAATAACCGATTCCTCTCAAAGAGTCCATTACTGCAGGAGCAAACTTGAACGGCGCTGCGGTGGATGCAAATACCGTCTTGCTCTCATCGCCTGATCTCTGATGATATCTTCCGTAGATATTGAAGCCTACGGCCGTATGAGGATCGATCACGTTATCCGTTCTGTCATATACTTCCAGGATCGTCTTTGATACGCCGGTCTCATCGGCAAATCCGCCGACGAACAGTCTCTGCAAAGCCTTCAGCGTATCCTTATCAACGCTGTATTTTCCTTCGGTATTGAGTTCCTTCATCCACTCCTTGACCTTCTCTGAATCTTTTCCGGTTATCTCGAAAAGAAGTCTCTCAAGATTGGAAGAGATAAGGATATCCATGGAAGGAGAAGTTGTCTTATAGAACTCTCTGTTACGATCGTAAACACCGCCGGAGAAGAAATCACACAACACCTTGTTGCGGTTGGAAGCACAGATAAGTCTGTGTACCGGAATGCCCATCTGCTTTGCAAACCATGCTGCAAGGATATTACCGAAGTTTCCTGTAGGAACAACGATATTAAAGGATTCCGTAAGCTCGATCTTACCTTTTCTCAGAAGCTCTACATAAGAATATACATAGTATGCGATCTGCGGTGCAAGTCTTCCCCAGTTGATGGAGTTTGCGGATGACAATGTGATTCCGTTAGCATCCAAGAGCTCTGCAAATTCTTTATTACCGAAGATATTCTTAACTCCGGTCTGAGCATCGTCAAAGCATCCGTTAACTGCGATAACATGTGTATTGTCGCCGCCTGTGGTAACCATCTGAAGCTTTTGTGCTTCTGATACACCGCCTGTAGGATAGAATACGATGATCTCCGTTCCCGGAAGATCTTTAAAGCCTTCAAGAGCAGCCTTTCCGGTATCACCGGAAGTAGCAGTAAGAATGCAGATCTTCTTTGTAAGGCCTGTCTTCTTTGCTGCAGCAGTCATGAGATGAGGCAGGAGCTGAAGTGCCACATCCTTAAACGCACACGTAGGTCCATGCCAAAGCTCCAGCATGAATTCTCTGTCATTATATTCATTTAACTGAACGAGCGGGACCGGATTCTCGCCCCACTTCTCTTCAGCGTAAGCCTGTCTTGTATAATCAAGGAGCTCTTCTTCCGTAAAATCGGTAAGGAACTTTGAAAGTACAAAAGCTGACAACTGATAAAACTCCATTGTCTGCATTGCTTCAAGATCTTCCTGTGTAAGCTGAGGTATTGATTCAGGTACAAAAAGACCTCCGTCAGGTGCGATACCGCGGCTTATGGCTTCGCTTGATGAGAACTTCCCCTCATATCCACGTGTACTTATGTAATTCATTTATGTCTCTCCTTGAGTCTCTGCTGAGGTTGTCTCAGCCGGATTTCCGTTATCTGCCTGTGTTCCGTCTACCAGTGACACCTCCGGAGTAGTCTCCGTCTGTGTCTCGATCCCTTCTGTAACAGTCGTATCTTCGGGCTGAACATCACTTGATTGTGTCTCTCCTTCGGCTGCCTCCTGTGTCTGAGCCGCGGTATCTGAAGAATAGATCGGACCGTAACTTGATTCATACTCACTTACGATTGCACCGACTTCAGGATCGTATCTGTGCTTGTAGAATTCGCCGTAGATATATTCAAGTCTGTCTTGAGCATCGGCACCGGCTTCGATCTGTTTTACCAACGGAATGATGCCGAGGATGACAAGCAATGTTATCAGCAACAATGCCAAAACAACGATTCCTGCTACGATCAGACCCTTCATCCGCTCACGTGGCGACTTGATGTCTTCTATGTCAATGGAATCATCGGGAAGTTCATCTGCAACACCGCCGGAACGCATCAGAATATCTCTTCTTTCCTTGCTCGATGCCATCTGAGGTGCCTCAGAGGTCTTCTGTGCTTTGGTCAGGATCGGTGCCTGAAAATTAGCTCTGGATGCCGGAGACTGACCTGAGGCCATCTGCGCATTCTTAAGCTTTCCTGCAATATCAGCAGGCGGTATGTCAGCCGGAGGATTCTTTATGTCCTCTCTGACCATTCTGAGAGCCTCTTGAGCGATCGTCAGATACTGCTCTGTTCCGAGCACGCCCTGGATCGCGAACATAAGACTGCCTTCAGCGCGCTTGAACTGTCCTTCTCTGGCAAGACAAAGTCCGAAGATCAGTGCCGGATCTCCCCATTTCTGGTACTGTGAGATCAAGGGCTTAAGGAATATCTGTGCGACATCGGTTCCTTCACCCTGGCTGTTCTGAAGCGCTCTGTTATACTGACGGACGATACGCGCCTTCTCTTCATTGCTCACGTCAAAAAGAATGAGACTCGACTCATTTATCGGCTGTATCATCATACAAAAGCTCAGATAGTCGTGCATTCGATCAATCCTTTCAACGTAGCTCTGATCTGGCCTGTAAGATACAGGGATCCGGTTGCCAGAAGAACCTTCCCGTCTCTGACAGACTTCTCATAAGCAACCCTGGTACCTTCTTCAGCATCCGGGATCACCTCCAAATCGTCGGAGATATTATACACAAGTTTGATTTTTTCCGCGAGAACATCGGCCGGTTCACTTCTGGGGTTTATTGGCTTTACGGTTACTGCGCCCGTGATGTTAAGTCCGCATGCCTTATAAGCACTGAGGATCCCCTCTACATCTTTATCGGCCATAACGCCCATGAGCAGTCTTATCGGTCTGTCCTGAAGAGTTCCTCCGAGCATGACGTTGATCGTCTCGCCCAGGCTCTGCGCACCCTGCGGATTGTGACCTCCGTCAATGATCACTGTCGGTTCTATGCTCAGTATCTCTGCTCTGCACTTCCAAGAAGCAAGAGAGATACCCTCCTTTATTGCTTTCTCCGGAATCTGACAAGTTCTTGCCGCTTCGATCGCCGTAATCGCATTGCCTACTTGGTGCTTACCGTTCAGAGCAGTAGTGTAAACTTCCCCGCCATAGATAAATTCCATTCTGCCGTCCACGGTAAATCTTGCACTGTCAAATGCTTCACGACTTCCCGCAAAAGTGATATCGATATTCTTTTCGAGTGCTTTGGACGTTAATGCATCTCTGACATCCTTCTTCAACTCTTCCGGAAGGATCATGAGATCAGGTTCAAAACATACGCAAGGCGAGCCTTCTTTAAATATTCCGGCTTTCTCACCCGCTATCTCTGAGATGGTGTTGCCAAGCACACCGCAATGATCAAGACCAAGAGCGGTAATAACGGTAACCAACGGCTCCTTGACTATGTTTGTCGAATCCAGCCTTCCGCCGAGTCCGGTCTCCAGGACTGCCACATCAACATTCTGATCGGCAAAGTAAAGAAATCCGATGGCCGTAATAAGTTCGAATTCGGTGGGTTCATCGCTTATACCTTCGGCAACAAGTCTCTCTTTTGCCTCGGCTACCAGTGAGGAATACTTATCAAGACTTGCTTGATCGATCTCGCCATAACTGTCATCCTGACTCAATCCGATAAGTCCCTGCTTACCGTCAATGATCCTGATCCTCTCTGTAAAGCGTTCTAGATAAGGTGATGTAAATACTCCGACCTTTTTGCCGCTTGCTGCCATAATAGAAGAAATAAAAGTTGCAACAGACCCTTTGCCGTTTGTACCGGCGATATGAACTGACCTGAACCTGTCCTGCGGATCTCCAAGGAGACTCATAAGTCCGCTTATGCGCTCAAGTCCGGGTTTTATCCCAAACTGAAGAGCACCTTTCAGAACATCCGGCATCTCGCTCTTAGGCATTAACTTGCGCTTCCTTTGAAGAAGATTCTTCGTCTTTTTTATATCCGGCCATATCTTTCTTCTTAAATACCATGAGTTTGCTCATAATGTAGTTAACGATGACAACGAAGACCGAATTTGCGAGCTTAACAATGTACTCATAAGTAATCGACAGAGGTCCGATAAAGAACAGTTCCGTGGATACGGGAACACCCGTCATTCCTTCGCATGCCCAAAGCATAAGGTAGAAAACGGCAAGCTCGATAACAAAGAATACGATGATCCTCGCACCTGCGAAAGCAATAAGCTCGCGAATAACACTTCCCTTTGATCTGAACACTGTGATCCTGTTAAGGAAATAAGCAACAAGAACCGAACAGATCCATCCCAGTGTAGTCTTGACCGCAACGCTGAGCGCAATGCTGAGACCGAAAACCGTAATCGACAGATCTGTATTCATTAACTTATCAACAAGGATATATACGCCCCAATTCGTTAAAGTAGTAAATCCGCCGCTGACAAGATACATAAACAACTTACGGTAATTTTCCTGCTTGGGAGAGAATCTGCTCTCATCACCGAAAATGATCGCTTTAACAATATTCATAAACAGTTACACCCTCTTCGGCCTCGGATTGGTCCTCTCTGAGACCATTTTCCTGATTATATAAGCCGTAATGATAATAATGACTGCTTCAATGATAGCAATTACAAGAAAAACATCAAACAAGAAAGAGTAGAGAAGCTCGGCCTTTTTGTCTGCAAATCTGTACAAACTGATAGAACCGTCTTTCCTGTTGTAGTAATAGAAATCCCCTTCGCCGTGTTCATCTGAAAGGTAACAGATAAAATCTCCGTCTTTATTCTGATAACCTGAGAGGACCATGGAACCGGTATCATAACTTGCCGGTTTGAATTCGTCCGGCAAGTCAAAATCCTGCGGCACTTCGGCAATCTTAAGGATCTTCGAAGACTCAACTATGGTAATGTCCGGTTCATACATGATAACCGTTTTGGCCTCGCTGTCATAGAAATAGAATCCCGGATCATTTGTACCGTCAAAGAGATATAACAGAACAGATGTAACACCGTCCTTAACATATGCGGGAACACTATATCCGTTTACATATCTCATGGACTGATAGAATCCGTCCGGAACGACAGCATCCTCCGGTGCATCCAGGAAGGTATAGGTATTACCGTTCTGATCCACCAAAGAAGCATTATCAGGAACGTCACTCTCCTTACGTGTGACATGTATCGTATAACGCATGTGGCTGACACCGTCTTGTGCGGTAACATCAATGCTGATCACGTTATCACCCATATTAAGATACTGATTGCCGTCAATGATCACCGCGGCCCAGAGATTGCTTGCCAGAACATTGACCTGCACCTTCTCCACGGAACGTTCAACAGAACAGCTGTAATCGGTGATGTTAGGATTGAATTCCGGTGTAATGACAGTTCCGCTGACTCTGAGTGAAGCAATGGTCGCATCGCTCGACAACCCTGATCTTCCTACGGGAAGCTTTACTCCGCTTCCGATACTTGTGGAGATCTCCTCATCCAACGATTTGAACACACCGGTATCACTGATCCAACAATTGATCTCGCCGTAGCTCTCAGGGAACATGCGAAGCGTTATGGTAAACAAGACCACCGGCTCTTCAGAATAATAGGAAGCTCCGGAATACTCTTCTTCGCCGCCTTCAGAACTGATTCCCAGCATCTGATCGGTTCCGGTTATGGTAAGCGTTCCGTCATTCTGAGTCTCCGTAAAAACATAATTTGTCAACTGACTTCCTTGCTCGATCGACAAGTAATCAGCCTTGTCGGAATCAAAATTGAAAATGACGGGGCCGAATTCAACGATTCCGGGCATCCTGCTGGCAATGACATCGATTATCACGACGTCTCCGGGGCCTATGTTCGTCTGCTTTGTAACAGCGGAGATCTCAATGTTCGAATCCGCATTGACCTTACTTCTCACCTGATAAGTCAGACAGATGCCGGCTATCAGAACGCACGCAAGTATCCCTGATACGATCCGCGCGATCTTCGCAGTAGCTCTTCTGTCAAAAAACGGTCTCATCTGGGCAAACTCCCGTACTCATCCGGCATATTGTTATATACAGGAATTATAAATTCAAAACCTGCATCTGTCATACCGATCGCATCATAACTACGGTGATATCTCATTCCTTCGGAGTATGCCATCTGAATATTCTGGGCATACTGGTGATTATACTTCTCCGTTCCGTCATCAAGAACGTCAAACTTCTGGAAATAAAGAGTGTTCTGACCTTTGTTGATATAGCCTGAAGCTATCCAGATAGCACCGCCCTTGATCGCCTTATCGATCGAAGTCCAAGGAAGAAGATACGAGGCTTCTGTATCAGAGATCTCCTGTTCCTCCCAATCTCTTCCCCACTGGGCGTATTTTGCACCGTTGATCACCGCTCCGCCGGGCTCCGTAGTCGCATAAGCTCCGATATTGTAGTAATTGTAATAACCTTCGTATCCGGTCAGATCGCCTCTGCACAATGCAGATTCGCCTGAATATCCCATCTCCTGGATGATCCTGCTCGCAAGGAAATAAGGAGAAACTCCCGCTTCCTTACCTGCTTCATAGATCACAGTCGCATAATCATAATCATTTGTATCCATAAAGGAACCCTTGATGATCGATTTAACGCCTTCAACGGTATGTACTTCAGGATCGAATCCAAGCATCTCAAACGTGAAGATCCTCTGCGGAGTAAAGAAATTACGCGGATCGAGATAGTAGCTTACGACTTCCGTTTTCGCTGCCATCCAGTCAGGCTTATCGTAGACTTTGCTGTTCGGCTTAACATATTCCGGATTCGAAGAATTCTGAATAAGGCTTCTTCCCTTGCTGTCTTCCGCAGCCAAAGCCGAATCGAATGAAAGATTCGTGTAATAAGGCGTAAAGATATACGTCGGCTTGAGCTTATGTACCAGCCACAAACCGCTGTAATAGCTTGCAGGGAACTTAGAGAGTGTGTTCTCGCAGAAATCCTCGTTATCATCTCCGTTAAGGAAATAGAAGGTATAGTCGTAAGAACGGTCACCGAGTCCGGTTACGGTACATGTGATCTCCGTCTCACCGTAAGGTATCTCAAAGCTCTGACCTTGATCGAGAATGACCTCATTGCCGTTGTTGTTCGCTCTTATCGTTACTGTTGCCGAATAACCCTCCAACGCAACGCAATTGATCGCGATGTTCTTAGAATCAGCTAAATAGTAAGAATACTCACGTGTCTTATATTCAAAATCCGGATAGATCCTGACTCGGCTGTCAGTACCTGCTTCCGAGATATTGAACATCGACAACGAGCCGTTGATCGGCACTATCCCGGCCTTATCCCTGTCGACTTCATAAGTGTTCATGAGACTGTCCGTGAGCTTGACCTTACCGTTTCCGTCATCAGCCGTGACCGCCATGTAACTGCCGTCAAAATAAGCACACTCGTTGGCTTGGATCATCGCATAGCTGATATCCTTATCGAGATCACTTCCGGAACCCGTTCTGCTTACGCAGACATAGTAACAGTTCGATATGCTCGAGATCCCCGTTTCCTGTGTTACGGCCGCAGTATCCTGCTTCAAGCCTCTCAACATCGCATAAGGAATACCCGGATTCTCATTCGTGCCTATCAGATTACCCTTCAGATCATAGAGTGACACTCTGATATCATCCGAGAGACCAGCAAAGTCTATATAACAGTTATCATCACCGCAATCGATCATGTACCAGGAAGCGGTCTCTCCGCTCGGAAGAACACCGTATTCAACTCCGCCGGGCGTTAATGTAACCTTCTCCGGAATGGCGATCTCGCCTCCGGATATAACCGTACCTCTTCCGTCGGAACTTCTGAGAAGCGCATAAACTTCATGTTTTCCGGGAACACAATCCGCCGTGTCCCAAGACAGAACAAATTCACGCTGATCCGAAGAACTATTCTCATCAAACTTCATGTAGCCGTAGTAAAGTGAGCCGTCAACGAAGAAATCGGTCCTTACTTCGTCACCGCTAGCCGAATAAGAACCGTAAGTCGATCTTATTCCGACAGTATACTGATCGGCGGTGTTCATATCTCCTGCCAAACTGACATTATTGATAACCGAGCCTTTTCCTGAAGCATTACCTGAAGCTCTCAGCTCCTTATCCTCCGAAGCAAGCGTTCTGTCTATCGCAACGATCCTGGAATTATCCTTAAGGCACTCCATGATGGTGTCCACTTCATCCTGCCGCTTCTCGCCGTACACCACGGTGCAAAGGTCAGACGCAAACTGCTCGTCGGATACACCCTTGAGCAGATAATCTGGTGAAGTCATCACCGAGATAACGTAATCTCCGCAAGAGACCAATCCGTCTTCGACACGACTTCTCGCGATGTCGATCTCTTCGGTTGAACTTGAGGTCAATTCACCGGCTCTTGCGACAATGTCATCTGCCTTCTTAAGAGACTTCCTGTCCGGCTCCGTTATGCCGGTATCAAGACTGAATACCGTAGCAACAGTAGCAGCAATCGCGAAAATACCGCTCAAAGCAGCTATGGCAAAATACTCGGGACGTCTGACAAACATAGGTTACGAATCCCTCCCGGTTATTCTATCTAACGTGTAACCGTAGGAAGGAACAAAATGGTCCATAAAATACTGTGCCTCAGGCATATTCATCTCGCGGATGAGTCTGCCTGTGGATTCTTTTGCCGCTGAGAATTCCGCGTTTCCGCTGCTCTCTTCTCTCAGGCACTTTATGTAAGCAGAGATCTTATCTGCAGCCTTAACAAGCTTGTGAATGTATTTCTCTTCTTCGGTAGCATTGCCCGGTGCCAACAGATCGAGATACTTTGCTCTCATCTCGGGATCTTCGGGCAAGAGCTCAATGAGGCTGGCAGCAGCCTCCGATTCGACTTCCTTGTAAGCCTTGGTAATCTCTTGGTTGCGATACTTTATCGGTGTCGGAAGGTCGCCCGTCAGTATCTCCGTACAATCGTGATACAGAGCATACGCCTGAACTTTATACGGATCGGGCAGGATCGCGCCATCCGTATCCTTCTCAAAGTTGTTATGAAGCACAGTAAGACAATGTGCAATAACCGCCACGTCAAAGCTGTGTTCCTTGATGTTCTCCGTTCTGCTGTTGCGCATCAGAGCCCATCTCTCGATGTACTGCATGCGGTCCAGCATCGCAAAAAAACCGAATTCTTCCTTATTATCCATATCCTTCTCCATTAACTCTTGTACATATCGTTAAAGCATCTGACAGCGTAAGAATCAGTCATTCCGGCAATATAGTCAGATACATAGATCGGAAGCGGTGTATCGATCCCGGCCTTATATTCCGGATGGCTTGTTACGAACTCTGCAAACTTCCTGATTGCAGATGACTGCGAATCTGCCGCCTTATCAAGATTCAAAACTGCTTGATAGAACGCATCGAAAATACCCTCGATCACAACCTCGCAGTATTTCTCATATGTCTTGACCTTTCCGGCCGTATAGATCTTGGCAACATTCTCATTCAGTGTATGTTCCAATGCATCTCCGGCACGGTCACTCATCATGATACAATCCTTGTCGATACTGTTCTCGATGATATCCTGAACCAGGAAATTGATTATCTCCGAATTTGAACTTCCGATACCTTCCTCAACAACAGGCACATCAAATTCACTGGCAATGACGCCCGTTCGTAATGCATCTTCGATGTCTCTTCCGACATAAGCTATCTTGTCAGCAAACCTTACTACACAGCCTTCCATTGTCGCCGGTCCCTTACGGTTCTTCTTCGGAATGAGATAAGAGAGATCCTCTTCGGTCTTATCACGGCACGGCTTCAGTATTCTCTCTGAGTAATATTCACCGCAATGGCTGATAATGCCGTCTCTGACCTCAAAAGTAAGATTCAGGCCATTATCTTCGTTATGTTTCTCGAGGATTCCGAGAACACGAAGACTGTTGGATTCGTGCTCAAAATAAAGCTTCTCGTCTATTTCCTTGAGCTTGCGGTTAAGGATCCTCTCACCGCTGTGACCGAACGGTGTATGTCCGACATCATGCCCCAAAGCAATTGCTTTGATAAGGTCAACATTGAGATTCAAAGCGCTTCCTATCGTGGAAGCAATGTAATCAACATATATAACATGCTCAAGCCGGGAACAAATATGATCATTCTCGGGATTAAAGAACACCTGTGTCTTATGCTTGAGACGTCTGAATGCCTGGGAGTATATGATCCTTCCCATATCACGTTCAAAGCAATTCCTGACGTCCTCATCCTTCTCATCGATCACTCTGCCTCTGGAATCGGAGCATCTGGTTGCATTAATGCAATAAAGCTTGTCTTTCTGAGCCTGAAGCATCTTGATCTTGGCCATCGTAGCTTCGGAGATCTTGTCCGATCTACCGATACTTGCAAGACTGTCAGCATAAAGATCCTGGAAGCTGAGAATGTATGACATCAGTATAGTCTCCTTCAGAAAGCAATAAGTTATTATACTACAAATGACTTATCCTATTCTCGGATGTCTCAAGCCTTCTTAAGTCCGGCAGCATTGGCAAGCATGTTTTTGCGCATTCCGTCGAAGTTTACGGTAATGAGTGCATCGCCTCCCACCGGCTCAACCTTAAGAACAACACCCTCGCCAAATCTCGGATGTACCACCTTCATACCTTCAACCAGGTCATTAGGTCCCAGCTGACCTTCACGATCAGCCGTACGCTGCTTCTCCATCGTAAACTGAGACTTAACGGCAGAAGCAATTGACTTGCGTGACTTCTCACGATTGTTCTCACCCTGAGGAACATCCTTGGGAGCTTCCCTCTTGGTACCCATGAGATAGAGAAGTTCCGGATTGATCTCCCTGATGAATCTTGATGGCTGATTGCAGTTTGTCTGACCGAAGAGCATTCTCTGCTTTGCAAGCACAATGAACAGATTCTTCTTCGCTCTCGTGATCGCAACATACATGAGTCTTCTCTCTTCTTCGGTATCCTCTGCACTTTGGATCGAACGGTAACTCGGGAATACGCCTTCTTCAAGTCCGATCAAAAATACAGCGCCGAATTCAAGACCCTTGGCACTGTGGATGGACATGAGCTTTACATAATCATCACCGTCGTTGTAGTCATCCCCCTCGGTAAAGAGTGACGCATTCTCAAGATATAAGCCGAGAATACCCTCGGTCGTATCTGCCGTGGCGGTATCAAAAAAGAAATCATCATCGACTTCCACGGGCATGCCGTCACCCTCTTCGATCTCGAGACTGTCCAAGTCGATCGGTTCGGCACGATGAGCCTTATCGTACTCGGCAGCTTCTGACAAAAGCTCCTTAAGGTTCTCGACTCTGTCGATGATGTCGCCCTTCTTCTCGCGCTGTTCGGTGATCTCTTCAATGATTCCGGATTCGTTCTCGACATAATCAACAAAATGCGCGAAGTCCATGTCATTCTCTTTAAGTTTGTCACGCATCTCGTTGATAAGATCCGTAAATGCACAGATCTTCGAAGCAGATCTTACAAGTTCCGGATAATCGACGGCATGCATACAGCATTCAAACATGCTGATGTTGTCATTGATCGCATACTGTCTTATCTTATCGATGGTCGTATCACCTATGCCTCTTCTAGGAACATTGATTATTCTCTCGAATGCGATGTTGTCCTTAGGATCATTTATCAGTCTCAGGTAAGCAAGAACGTCCTTGATCTCTTTTCTGTCATAGAATCGCATGCCTCCGTATACCCTGAACGGAATACCCATGTTATGGAGCGTGGTCTCGATGTTACGTGACAACGCATTCATTCTGTAGAGCACCGCACAATCGGAATACTTGAACTTGCCCTTATCTGCCATCATCTTGATGGTCCTGCCGACAAAATCAGCTTCGCCCGCACTTGTATCGGAATTCATGACGATGATCTTCTCGCCATCAGGCCCGCCGGTCCTGAGTCTCTTGCTCTTGCGCTTCTTGTTATTGGCGATTACACAGTTAGCGGCATCAAGGATCGTCTTGGTTGAACGGTAATTCTCCTCAAGCTTGATTACTTCGGCACCGGGGAAATCACTCTCGAACTTCAAGATAAGTCTTACATCCGCGCCTCTGAAAGAATAGATGGACTGGTCATCATCACCAACGACGCAGATGTTGCCGGTACCGGATGCAAGCTGCATGACCGCACGGTACTGCGGCATGTTGGTATCCTGATACTCATCGACCATTATGTATCTGAACTTGTTCTGATACAGTTCCCTGATATCCGGATTGCTCTCAAGGAGCTTGACCATGTTAACGAGAATATCGTCAAAGTCCATCGCATTATTTGCAACAAGCTTCTCCTGATATCTTTTGTAGATCCTGGCTACCACGCCCTGGAAATAATCCTTGCCTGCCAGAAGCGTATACTCTTCGACGCTTATGAACTTGTTCTTTGCATTGGAGATCTCACACTGAACCGACTTGGGCTTAAACTGGCTGTCTGCAATATCCAGTTCCTTCATCGCTTCCTTGACCAGCTTCAACTGATCGTCGGTATCGATGATCGAGAAATTCTGCGTATACCCCAGAAGCTCAGCATGTCGTCTGAGTATTCTTGCGAATATGCTGTGGAAAGTTCCGCACCAGATATACTTCGAACGGTCACCAACGAGGCCCTCTATTCTCTGTCGCATCTCATTGGCAGCCTTGTTCGTAAATGTGATCGCAAGTATGGATGACGGTGCAACATTATGCTTCTTCATCATGTAGGCTATACGATATGTAATGACTCTGGTCTTGCCGGAACCTGCTCCCGCAAGAATGAGCAAAGGGCCGTTCAAATGCGTAACAGCTGCTCTCTGCTCGGCATTAAGACCTTCAAGCATCTCATCTGCATCACTGTCATGTGCAACGTCAGCCTCCTGGCCGTATATACTCTCAAGATCTCTGAAAAACTCATCTGAGTTGTTAAAATTCTCTTCTGACAAAATAAAACACTCCCTGAAAAAACTACTTAGGAGATTATATCAGTAATGATTAATCTTGAGTGTCGATTAATGGGACAAAATTCAAGCGGCTTTCAGTGCTTTCAGACTAATTGCGCTTGCTCATCACGTTAATCTCACAACGGCTGTCCGTTCATTCGGAATATAAGCTCCAGTTCTCATCATCGTAGATATTGTCGTGAACCATTAGCCAAAATCCTTCCGGATCCGTGAATACCGAACCGTTATTGAAGAATACATTGTTATTCTCGGAACTGTATACTATGACGCCATTCTGCTTTATGTTCTGATATACCGGATTCCCCGTAAACGGATTAACGGGATTATCTATGATTCCGTTAAAAGCAAGTGTCGGAGTATCGGCTGTCGTCATAAACTCGTCTGATGTTACAAACCCCTTGCTGTTAAAATCCTTCACCATAAGGATCGGATTAAAAGCCTGTGCATCGATACCCAAGTCTTCAACAAGGAGTTCTTCGAACTGTTCCATGCCGTTTCCGTGATCTGCCACGATAATTATTCTGGTGTTGTCATAGAGACCGTTTTCGCGAAGATAGTCAAACCACTTGCCCAGAGATATGCATGCCTCCATGGAAATCTCGTATGAACCGTAAGAACAGGAGCTCGGGTCATCTTCATTCATGTCCATCGTCACACCGTTCACGGTAAAACGCTCCATATGCGCGGCATCATATTCGGTATTGTCGACATAGACAGCCGGCACGTACTCAGGTTCTTTGAGCAAAGAGATCTCATGCGTGGAAGAATTCGCTAATACAAGAAAACAATTCTTCGGATCATCTGAAATGCTTACCACATCATCCAATTTCTCAAGTACGGTATGCTCCTGGATATGCGACTCCAAAATTCCGCTCTGCATGTGCAGGTTGTAACCGAAAGTCATAGTATATGCAAAATTCATGTAGCAGTATGAGCCTTTGCAATATATGCCGGACTGCAGCGCATACGGTAAACTCTTCATAAAACCGTAGCAGAATAGATTGCGGTTCAGTCTTACCTCCAGCTCTTCTCCGGCCTTAGCCAATAAGGGAACTTCATCATTAAACAAACCGGAAAAATTATATGCATTTATGTTCTCATATTCATCGAAAATGCTGGTATCCGGTATCCACTGATAATTCGCATACGGCGGATCGCAGACAGTGGTCTCCCATCCATTCTCTGAAAACAACTTCGGCATAAGGAGCAGTGCTTCATTTTGCTTATCAACAAGAGGTGTATCCGGTCTGCTGTTAATCTGATCAGGAGTGTAATCGTACCCTCCGAATATCGCCGGTGTTCCGAAATTTGTATACTTACCTACAGATACGGTGTTGGGATAGTATGTAAACCCGTCAAACTGAGCGGCAACATCCGGCCGTTCATTAAAAATATACGGGATGTAAGATCCATTCATCTTGTCCATCATCAGAACAACTACATTTTGTCCTGTCGTTGTCAGCGGAATATTGATCTCCTCAGCAGTATTATTGTAACTGTAGTTGTATCCTTTGCAGAACAGTTCAATAGAGATAATTCGCATAACCGACAGAATGGCTACGGCAAGAAGAGCCATTGCCATCATCGGCTTAATGAATTTCTTGAACTTGACAGCTACCAAGACCACGACGCCTGCGACCGCCAGATCAACCAGGAGGTTAAGGATCATCTCCTTCGCGCCGTATTGTAAACTGTGCTCATAGATTAATTTGTTTGACATTGTTCCGAAGTTTTTATTAAAGGCAATATAATTGACTATTCCGATTACGGCAGCTGCAGGCAATGCACACATAGCAAATCGCTTAGCCTTCTCTTTTGACAGGACAACAAAAAGCGGAACCCAGATAACAAAAAGTCCGCAAGCAATGAGAATACTTGACCCGATATATGTTAAGGGGCTGTGAGGAGCAGTGCTGTAAAGATTTGTCATTTCCGTCGGATTCTGGACAATGACATCAGCCGGGATCATGATTCCCGTAAGCATGGCCAAAACAGCACACGACAAAAAAACTACCGGCAGGATGTCTTTATCCTTCTTCTCCGGAAGCAACGACTTGCTCTGCTTTCTGTTCTTCATTAAAGCAGCAACAATGTTCTTTCCGAGAGAAAACAAATTGTTAAGCGTCCAATAGAAAACAAGTCCCGCAGGTGAATTGTAGAGTAACACAAGGAAGACCGAAGCAATGACTACCAGCTTGATCCTGTCTTTGAGGCTGCCTTCCTTGGAATAAATAAAGCCGGAAACAATATTTATGAGTGTCATGAGGATCGGCAACAGATTGATGCACAATCCCCCGATCTTGATCAAAGAATCCGGTGAACCGAGATCGGCTATCGGACCAAAAGCAACCCCTTGCAATAGCGTCAGTCCTGACAGGAAATTATATGCCGCCAGGAAGAAAGGAATCTGCAGGAACAATGATACGGATTCCTTAAGAACGCTCGAGAATCCGTAATCATTCTGGCGATAGCAGGACTGGAGCATCATAACACGCTCATCACCTTTGAATGTTGCTTTTATATGATCAACATAAGGCTTCATCCTAATCTTCTTCTCTGCCTGCTCCTTCTCAAGCCTGTCGGCATGTTTATAAAGAGGCAAAACAAGCAAATTGATTACCAGGCTGATGACTACTATGGATGCCATCGTATTACCGGTTGCCTTATATGCGTAAAAGAAAACAACTTCAAACAAAAGCTGAATCGGCTCAATAAACAATAAATACAAATAATTCAGTATCGACATAACTTGTAATTATAAGAGTAAAAACATCCGGCCGCAAGAAATAATTCTGCAACAGCACCCATACACTTTCGGATATACGTCAACTCAAATTTGACACATCGGTTATCCGACCGGGAGAAAGATCATTTCATGTAATATTAATTTAATATAATATTTTATAGTTAGTGTTAATATGGCATTATGACTAATAATGAACACAAATGCCTGAAATTAAGCGGATCGCAGAGCATCTTGCTCGGATTCTTTCTTTTGATCGCCGTCGGAGCGTTCCTTCTGATGCTGCCCATCTCCTCCAAAACGAGGGAATGGACGAATTTTATTGATGCTTTCTTTACTGCAACTTCAGCCAGCTGCGTTACCGGACTCATCGTTTACGACACACAGACTCACTGGTCATTGTTCGGTCAGGTCATCATCCTCATCCTCATCCAGATCGGCGGTATGGGCGTTATTACTATGACAACAGTCCTTACGAAGCTCATCGGCAAGAGGATAAGTCTTCAGACCCGAGCTACGTTACAGGAGGCCGTATCGGCACCTAACCTCGGCGGAATAATGAAGTATACACGTTTTATCTGCATCGGCTGTGCTATTTTCGAGGGATTGGGAGCTGCTTTCATGGCTCCGGTCTTCATAAAAGAGCGCGGTGTCCTCAGAGGCATATGGACAGCAATATTTACATCAGTTTCCGCATTTTGCAATGCCGGATTCGACTTGAACGGCAAGTACGGACCATTCTCATCCATGGTTCCCTATACGGATAATCCCGTGATCGTGATCACGCTTGTCTTTCTGATCCTTACAGGCGGACTCGGATTCCTTACCTGGATGGATATCCGTAAATACGGCTTCAAGGTCTCAAGATACAGCACACAGAGTAAGCTCATTCTCGTTATGGAGGCTGTATTGGTCATCCTCCCCATGATCTATCTCTGGTTCGGAGAATACGGCGACCTTCCTCTCGGTGACAGATTCCTTGCTTCACTGTTCCAGGCAGTCACGCCGAGAACGGCAGGCTTCAATACCACCGACTATAACGCTTTTTCTGATACAGGCATCGTCCTTACGATCATCCTGATGCTTATAGGCGGAGCTCCCGGTTCTACAGCCGGCGGTATGAAGATCACGACTGTTGCCATACTTTTCTTCTCCATGATCTCAGTACTCAAGCGCGAGAAGGCACCCGCGATATTCAAGCGCAGGATCAAGCCCGAAGCCATATCCGGAGCTGTTGCCGTATTTATGCTTGATCTCATAATCGCATTGTTCGGTGCAATGACGATCTCGAAGATAGAGGATGTCTCTTTCCTCAAAGCCTTGTTCGAGAGCGGGTCAGCCGTTGCTACCGTCGGCCTGACCATGGGTATTACACCCTCTTTGACTCTTACCTCAAAAATCATCCTCATATTCTCAATGTATATGGGACGTGTAGGCGGCCTTACACTCGTATTCGCCGCAATAGCAAGAAAACAAATGGGCAACCGCCAATATCCGGCGGATGACATAGCGGTCGGATGATCCGGCGGAAAGGAATATAACATGAAGAGCGTACTCGTAATCGGAATCGGACGATTCGGCTATCACCTTATCGATCAGCTTAACAGAGCCGGAGATCAGATCCTGGCAGTCGATTCATCGGAAGAAAGGATCGAACCGGTAATGGATATGGTCACGAGCTCACTTATCGGTGATGCTACCAATCCCGCATTCGTAAAATCTTTAGGCGTAGCTAACTTTGATGTCTGCTTCGTTGCCATCGGCGATGACTTTCAGGCATCTTTGGAGACAACTTCATTGCTCAAAGAGTGCGGTGCCAAGTACGTAGTGGCCAGAGCTTCACGCTCGGTTCATGAGAAATTCCTGTTGAGGAACGGTGCCGATTCCGTTGTCTTCCCCGAGAAGCAATTAGCTGAATGGTCAGCGATCCGTTACTCATCCGCAAAGGTCGTTGACTATCTGGATTACCCCGGTGACTATTCGATCTTTGAGATAACAGTACCCGAGAATTGGATCGGAAAAAGTCTTTCTGAACTTGGTATTAGGAAAAATTTCCATCTTAATGTATTATCTATTAAAAGAAATAATAACACTATATTGGAATTCCCCGCAGACATGGTCTTCGAGAAGGGTGACACGGTTACTCTTTTCGGAGCAGACAAGGATATAAAAAAGAATCTCGGTATCAACTACTGAGTTTATTTTTAGGAACAACAAGGAACATATAAAAAACTTTGAACAAAAGTAAGGAGATAAGCTTATGAAGAAGATCGCGATCGGAATTGCCGGTGCAGTAGTGCTGCTAGCCGGCGGAATCACAGCATTCGTGTTGCTTAGGCCGCAAAAGGCCGACATCAATGTCAATCTGTCCGGACAGACCGTCACGGAAGCAGATGCTGACATTCCTTTTAACATACTTATCTCTCGTAAAGCAAAGAGTGCTACAACCGCCACACTTGAAGTTGACGGTGAATCCTATACGGGTGAGATTGCAGTCGGAGAGAAGAACTGCACCATCATGGTACCTAACCCTTACAAGGATGATGTATATTCCGGAGATCAGGTCGTTAAGGCCAAGGTAACCGCTGTTACCGGAAGCCATATCGGTGCCGTTGATCTTAATGCGGCTCAGGCTGAAGTAACTGTCAGCGAGATACTTGATACGACTCTGGTTGAGATCAGTGCCAAGGACGCTGTTGAAGGCGACCCCAATGTTGAATTCACTATCTCACTTACCAATCCCGTTAAGACAGATGCTACAGTCGATGTTGATGTTGACGGTTCTGAATATACCGTTGATATTCCTGCCGGAGAATCTGAGGCACTTCTCGAGGTTAAGAATCCCAACGAGAATGATACCTTCTACGATCCCAGCACAATGAAGGCTGTAGTAACTGCATTTAACGGCGGAGATTTTGAAGCTGTTGATTTCAACGATGCCAGCGTCGTTGCAGACATCTTCGATTCAGTAGATGCAACAACAGTTACACTTACGACGGCAGATAACAGAGAAGGTGCCGCAAGCATCCTCTTCACTGTCTCCCTCTCCAACGAAGCTAAGAAAGATGCTGAGATAACCGTCAACGTAGGCGGTACCGATTATAAGGTTAAGATCCCAGCTAACAGCAAGTCAGCTGTTCTCGAAGTAGAGAATCCCAATAAGGAAGATCCTTATATCGATGCAAGTACTTTGGAAGGAAAAGTAACTAACGTAACCGGCGGTGGTTTTGAGTCAATTGATTTCAGCAAAGCTACTGCAACTGCAAGGATCAGTGACACAACCGACATCACGCGTGCCACACTCATTGCCGATGATACTGAAGAAGGAGTCGAAAATGCGATCTTCACCGTCTCCCTCTCAGCTAAGGCTCAGACGAAGGTAACAGCTTCATTGGAAGTTGAAGGCAAGCCTTACTCAGTTACGATCCCCGCAGGTCAGGATTCAGCTACAGTCTCCATAAAGAACTCCAATTCCGACGATCCTTATTCTGATGCTACCAAGCTTACAGGTAAGCTTACTCAGGTATCCGGAGGCAACTTCGAGTATCTCGTGATCAGCAAAGATGAGGTTGTCCTTAATATCAACGATACAGTAGATTCCACAGTCGTCAGCATCAACGCAGACGATATCGTTGAAGGTGCAGAAGACATTATCTTTACGATCTCACTTTCCAATGTTCCCGTAACAAAGACTGCCATGACGGTTAATGTTTCCGGAACACCTTATGAAGTAACGATCCCTGCAGGATCCACATCAACAACACTTACAGTAGCTAATACAAACAGCGAAGACTATTACAAGGATGCAAGCTCAATCACAGCCAAGGTCTCTGAATTTACAGGCGGCCTCTTTGAAGATGTCGATCTCAGCAATGCTTCAGAGACTGTATACATCGCTGATACTATAAATACTACAAAGATGACACTCAGCGCAGCTGACATTCACGAAGGCGATGCTGATATCGTTTATTCCGTCAAGCTCTCAAATAAGGCTCAGACAGATGTCGATGTTACATTGAAGGCCGGCGGAGTCGAGTATCCTGCAACGATCGAAGCAGGCAGTAGTTCAGTTAATATTTCCGTTCCTAATACTAATGCAGATGATGTCTATGCAGATGCAAGTACACTTTACGGCGAGATCACGGCTTTTGACGGCGGTAACTTCGAGAAGCTTGATATCAGCGATGCTAATACAACTGCAAACATTCTCGATACAGTTAATACGACAAATGTATCACTCGCTACTTCTGATGTAAGCGAAGGAACAGCAAACATTAACTTCACCGTTACCCTCTCCAACCCTGCTAAGACTGCTGCCGAGATCACTGTTGATATCGACGGACAGAATCAGAAGGCAACCGTAGCTGCAGGTTCTACTACGGCAAATATTACGATCGAGAATACAAACGCTGAAGACGTTTATGTTGATGCAAGCAAAGTGATCGGAACAGTAACAGCCGTTAACGGCGGAAGCTTCGAGGAAGTAGACTTCAGCACAGCTACAGCTACGGCAAATGTTTCTGATACGACAGACATCACTTCCGTATCCCTTACAGCTGACGATACAGATGAAGCAGCTGAAAAGGTCATCTACACTGCTACACTCACAAACGCTGCACAGACAGATGTAACCGTCACCGTAACAGCAAACGGTAGCACCTTCACCGGCACGATCGGTGCCGGTCAGACTTCCGGAACGATCGAAGTTACAAATCCCAATAAGGAAGATGCACTCCTTGATGCAAGTACACTCGAAGGTGTTGTAACTGATGTAACGGGCGGCAATTTTGAGCAGATCGATTTCAGTTCTGCTAAAGCTACTGCTTCTATTGCAGATACGACTGATACGACAACAGTAACACTCAGTGCTGATGACATCGAAGAAGGCAATGCAAATGTAGTCTTTAATGTCGAACTCTCAAATGCTGCAGGCACAGAAACAACAGTTACCGTAACTGTTAACGGTGTCGGTCATAACGCAGTGATCGCAGCCGGAGAAAAGACCGGTTCTGTCTCTGTATCTCACACAAATACAGAAGATGTATATGTAGATAAGAGCTCCATGACAGGTACTGTTACTGCTGTTAACGGCGGTAACTTCGAAGATGTTGATTACAGCAGTGCCACTGCAACAGCTGATATCAACGACACGATCGACACAACAACAGTTACGATCACTGCCGGCAACATCACAGAGGGAACTTCAGATATCGGTTTCACGGTTACCTTCGACAATCCTGCCGAGACGGCAACAACCATAACCGTTGATGTTGACGGAACTGAATATAAGCCTGTTATGTCAGCGAATACATCTTCCGTTTCCTTTGCCGCAACAAATTCAAATACAGAAGATGCATATTTAGATGCAAGCACTGTAACAGGAAAAGTTACTGCTGTTGACGGCGGCAATTTTGAATCTGTTGATTTCAGTGAAGCTTCCACTACTGTTAATGTTACGGATACCATCGACAACACAGGTATTACCCTCACCGCTCCGGCTGATACTAACGAAGGTGATGCTCTTGTCTTTGATGTAACTCTCACAAACGCACCTAAGAACACTCCTGCAACTGTTACACTTGATGTTGACGGTAAGACATTCACGGGAACTGTTGCTGTTGATGCAACTACAGGTACTGTCACAGTAGATAATCCCTACTCTGACGATGCTTATGTTCAGGGCAGTCGCAAGGTAACTGCTACTGTTACCGATGTAACCGGCGGTAACTTTGAGTCTGTTAACTTCAGCGGTGTTTCTGCTGATGCTACAGTCATTGATACGACAACAGATACTACTCTTACCCTCACCGCTCCTGATCCGACGGAAGAAGGCTCCGCTCTTATCTTCGAAGTCGAACTCAGTGCAGCTGCCGAGACCGAGACTACAGTTTCCTTAGCTGTAGGCGGTAACATATTCCCCGGCACAATAGAAGCAGGCAAGACTACAGGCACCGTCACAGTAGATAACCCTTACCTCGACGATGCTTATTATCAGGATAATCGTACAGTAACTGCTACGGTTTATAATGTAACCGGCGGCAACTTTGAGAATGTTGACTACAGCGGTGTTTCTGCTGATGCTACTGTAATCGACAGCAAAACAACAGCTACCAATGTTACTCTCACAGCTCCCGATCCGACAGATGAAGGCGATGATCTCATCTTCGCAGTTGAACTCGATACAGTTCCTACGAGCGATGTTACAGTAACTTTGGACGTTGACGGCGATACATTCAACGGAACGATCAACGCTAACGACACTAAGGGAACTGTCACAGTAACTAACCCTCACTCTGACGATGCTTATGTCCAGACTGATCGCACAGTTACGGCTACAGTTGATTCTGTTGAAGGCGGTAACTTCGAGTATGTAGACATAAACGGTGTCTCTGCTGATGCTACTGTTCAAGACAATAATACAACCACAACGATCACTCTCACCGCTCCCGATCCGACAAATGAAGGCGATGATCTCGTCTTCGCAGTTGAACTCGATACAGTTCCTACGAGCGATGTTACAGTAACTTTGGA
>JAKSRD010000005.1 GCA_024403795.1 Saccharofermentans sp. | reverse complement strand
AAGTGCAACTGTCTGAGTTAATTACTCTCTAACAATTACACTTTCTATGGTACTAGAAGGGGCTGTCTCAAAACAAAACGAGATAGCCCCTAACTATTTCAAAAGAAAACGGGTCCCGAAGGGCCCGTTTATTGTTAGAATTGAATTGTGAAAAAAAGACTTCCTGAAGAATGGGAAAACAAGAAATTTACTTTAATAATCCTTCCAATTCTGAAAGAGACAACCCCTTAACTAAGATATTGTCTTTGTCTGTATCCAGTTTATACGCTTCAAGTTTTCTGATGGCATCAAAGTAATTGCATGATCCGATGACACCGTCTTTGGTTATGCTTACAAGCATAAGTTTATATTCAGATATTTCCTTGCCTTCAACAGCGTAATGTGGAGCCTTTGGCAAAATGGTTTCTGTGTCTTCAGTCAAGGCAAAAGCACAGAATGGATCTACATCCGGTTTTGAATAAAAATGCGGATTAGCTTTGTAAGCGTTATTCCAATCTGCACTTGACTTGTTCTTCTTAAGCTTATCAAATAAGCCCATGATCCTTCTCCTCCTTGCAAATCCTGATTTGTGCCTTAGCAAATTTAAATTCCTGATTTTGTTATCTATACTGATTATTTTCACTACTTATTATATCTTTCCTCAAACTGATTCAGGACACGCTTTAGTCCACTGTCGAGAATCAATTTGCCTCTGCTGACTATATGGTTTGGTATTTTTCTGTAATACGCTTCAGCAATTCCGCCGGCTATTGCCGCTATAGTATCACTGTCTCCACCTAAGGAAATTGCTCTTCTGATACATGACTCATAGTCTTCTGTCTCGAAAAAGGCTTCTATGGCAGGAGGAACTGAATAAAGAGATCTTGAATCAAACTGATATCCGTCTCTTAAATCAGATATCGAAACAAAAGAAAGATTAAACTCTTCTGTCAATCGATGTTTGATTTCAGATTTATCAATACCCTTGCGGGCATAATACACTGCCAAAGCAACTGCTTGTGCGCATTTTACAGCCTCACGATTATGATGGGTATAATAGCAACTCTCGCTGACCTGTTTCTTTATTGTCTCAACATCATCAAATGCCCATCCAATTGCGGAAACTCTCATCGATGCACCATTTCCGTAGCTTCTTTGGACACGGAGAGAATCAGATTCCGCCCAATCTATAAACATCTGTCCAAAACCCGCATGCGGATATCGGTTGTAATAAGTCCTGATATGCTGCGCATAGCATTTTCGCGGAGAAGTGTGATCCATATTAAGAATGCTGTCGGCTATAGCAACTGTCAAAACTGAATCATCCGTAAATCTTGCTTCTCTTGGGAACAGCTCAAATTCTTCTGATTTGACATTATGCCACTCATAGCAAGATCCTATTATGTCTCCAAATACAGCACCGTACATTTTTCTTCCATTAAATTAAAACACTGATGATTTTCTGTACTAAGGAATCACTCCCTCAGACAAGAAAATTATATCATCCAAGCAAAGAACTCTTGGTATTTTTAATGCCTTCTCAAGTACCAAAAAATACCCGAATTTCAAAGTCTTGTTGACATTTTGTTGACATTAAAAAGCGAAAGCCCCGATTGACGGGGCTTTCAAGCGTTTTGCGATTACTCGTACTCTTTGCTGACTCCCATATCTTGTGGTAGATGAGTTCCAAAAAACGCAATATCTTGTGGTATTATTCTTCTTATTCCACCGTTTCTATGGCTTTTTATGAGCGGATGATGGCTTTTTAGTGGCTTAATACATCTCATTCGAATGCTTCATCACTTAATCCCTAATCCTCTTGTTTTTCCAAATAAGATAAGGGAACAGCCTTTGTTAGCCACACGCCATTAACTGACATATAAAACTTATATCCATCACAATACATTTTTCCACTTTTCACAACATATATGATTGGTTTTCCATGTCGTTGTCCAACTTTATTAGCAGTGTCTTTATCAGACGATAAATGAACATAAAGACGCGATTTGGGTATCAACCCTTGTGCATCGATAGAAGCAACAAACTTCTCTCCTGTTCCGTGATACAAAACTTCAGGTGGCTCTTTTTCTTCCAGTTCAACATCAACAGGTATAGAATGTCCTTGATTTGCTCTTATTAATGTCTTGTCTTCATTGAAGGAATAGCGTTGTTTCTCATCTTCAGAGACAATCTGCTCAAGCATCGACATATCTATAGGCTGCGTCTTCGATATGCCAGCAATTAACTCGTTAACATTAGCCCAGCCATGCTCATCAAGAGTTATCCCTATCGCTTCGGGCTTGTGTCTGAGTATCAGTGATATAAATTTGCTCGTTTCTTTAAGACTCATTAGCGCTCTCCGTGATCTCTACTTATTATCCGGATGATAGGTCATACCCCAGATATATGATTTTAATGAATTATACGTTGACTGGTTCATAATACTTTCCATCTCCTACTTTTCTCAATATATTCAAATTGTCTAATCGGTACTTCATCGCCGTCTCTGACGAGTTAAACTCTACTGCCATTTCTCGAACTAAATTGTTGATGTATATTTCCTTCAGTACACCATATGATCTCTTCGAAAACATTTTTCCATATGTTTCAATCACCAAATCCCGAGGCATTAAAAAACAAGCAGCACAGTGGTTAGCCTGAAATTCTATATAATCAATTGCCGTTTTAAGCTTCTTGTGGCCATTGCTGTCATATTCAGGATTCTTCGAGAAATGAGCATAGTTTGGCGGTTCGTTGCGAAAGCATTCCTTATGCAAAACCTGATGAAATACTTCATGCATAACCGTAAAGTTTTCGCGACCGATGTTGCCCCTTTCAGTAAGAGTGCTATCAATTAGGATTGTTCCTTTTTCAACCGGCACTTTGTACGGTAACATGCCTTCACGATACACAGGTTCAGGCCAGGCCCAAATATATCCAGGATTAAATGCAGTCGCGCCAAGAATAGCTTGATTAGGTGTGAGGTATTTCCAATCATATGGAACATCAAGAAGCTTTTCTATCACATCATAAACATCAATCTGCTTTGGTTTGACAAGTAACTGCTTATCATATGAAGCTAACGTCTCCAGTGCCTGCTTTTCAAGTTGAGTTTTACTATAGCTATAGTAAATCACTGCCCTTGATCCTCAGCTTCAAGTAAATCAATTACTTTCTGCCATGTCTCTTCAGAAGCATTGTTATCTCTAGCAATACGAAGAGCAACACGCGCCTTTTTATTTCCCATAATATACTCAGGGAGATCAGGAGAAACAGAATTCTCCTTCTCTCGAGCAGCAAGGTCAAACATAAGATCTGTTTCTTCTTTTGATAATGCCAAAATAGTCACTATAAGGTCCAATTTTTCTTTATCCGGGGGATAGCGATGACCTTTCTCTATATCGCTCATATAAGCCGGAGCAATATCGAGTTCAGTTGCTAATCCGCGAAGAGTTTTACCTAACTCTTTCCGTTTTTTCTCGATAAACTTTCCAAATTCTCCAGTCATAAAGATACCCCTTTCTGAATCACCAGCGTGTTCGCTTGTATGCTTACATTATAAATGTAAGCATACAAGAAATCAATATAAATATAATGAAGAACGGTGCATTTGCTGATAATAAACACTAGATATTGGGGTACGAAATAGAGGTGTTGACAATATGTAGGGGTAAAGATACAATGGTGTAAGAAATCAGCGAACACGCTAACAAGTAAATATCCGGGAGGTTACTGAAATGTTTAACAGCAGTTGAATTAAGAATCTTTTTCGTTCCTTAAAAACAAATCAACGCAAAAGAAAAGGCAAATAGCCGCTTTGTTTTGCAACTACCTGCCTTAGTCGTGATAAATCACTTGTAGCAAAGCCATTCTATCACGGAGACAGGTTAAGAACAACAAACATTCTTATCCCTTTGTGGAGAAAGGTTTTAACATGAGAAAAAATAATTTTGTTATAGACGATGGATTTCGAGCAGACCTAGTTCGTGCTGCAAGTTTTAAAGGAATTTTCGAAATCCCTTACATCAATCCACCAAAGAAGATTGTTCTTCCCCAAGACACAATTCCTTTCAGTCTTATGAATCGAACAAAGGATCACAGCGAATTTGTCGTGTTTTATGAACACGATGTCAAGTTTGCCGATGTGATAATGGCAACGGATGAATATCTTGATGAACTCAAGAAGTTCCCAGGTGTTGTGAGTCCTGATTGCAGTCTCTATAGAGATATGCCCTTAAATCTTCAGATTGCCAACACTTATATGAACAGAGCAATAGGACACTATCTTCAGTTACACGGAATATATGTGATCCCCAATGTTCGCTGGGGCGACGAGAGAAGCTACACCACATCGATTCTCCCTGAAAAGTTTGCCTTTGTTGGCCTTCCAAAACACAGCATCGTATCAGTCGGAACTTACGGATGTATTCAGGGTAAAGAAAATAAGCATTACTTTCGCGAAGGTTTAATAGCAATGCTTGATGAACTTGAACCTGAATATGTCCTCATATATGGCAGCATGCCCGATGCAATCTTCGGAGATATTGTTGATCGCACTAATTTCGTCCATTTCAGCGATTGGACGTCAAAGATGAGGGGTGGTGATTGATGTGGGCAGCGGATACAGTAGCATATACTCTGGAACAGGAGGAGGATCTCAACCATTAGCCGATTCATATCAAGTAGTTGCAGCGATGCGGGATGTTGATAAGCAAGATCCGGATATCTATGACAGCTATGGCTATTTCAAAAACCCTACTGCAACAAATATAGAGGATGCTGTAAGTGACAATAAAGTGATTATTGACGGAAAGGTGCCGGACGGACCAATAACATATGTTATGGACATGGATGGTAATATAATAATTGGGAAGCGCGTAAATCCCAACGATGGCAGGAAAAGAGCTCCACATCCAACACTGATCGGCGGAAAGGATCCTCAGGTGCAGTGTGCCGGTATGATAACATTCAGAAAAGGAAAGATTCTATCCGTCGATAATCAGAGTGGGCATTACAGGCCTAATATAGGGTCGATGAACAAGGTCAATGATGCTCTTAATAAGCTTTATGATTCAAATCCAAACCTGTTTGCACCAGGTTCAGAATGGAGGAAAAGAAAATGAAAAATATTGATGATGAGACTATGTATTTGTTTAATCGCCATTATGACGAAGAGCTTACTGACGAGCAAGACGAAGCATTACTGGATCGTGCTCAACAGCAAATCATCGATTATGGGTGGGATAAAACATTCGAGAGTTGGAAACAATATCTGTTCGCAAAGTGTGTAACACCTGAATCAGTAATAAACTTCGCGCATCTTTTCTGGAGTTACGGCGGATATGAATATGTTATCCCTGACCCTTACAACTTCCTTGCCTATATATATTATCGTATAGATATGGAAGTTGAGAAGTATGATGACATGGATATCCTCGACGGAATCGCAATCACCATCTTGCCTAAAGCTGGATATGATAATGCGGACTTGATGAAAAATCCTCTTTACTCACCTCAACTTGACGAGAGGCTTATATCCGAAGTTGAGAATTTCAAGAATAGTGCGGAATAAGCGATATCTATTATTCAATTGTTTAACGACCGGGAATTCTATTTCTCGGCCGTTTATATTTCCATAGTGTTAATGGTTAGTGCAGGATTCATATTGGCTACCCCCGTCACATATTTCCAGGCAATAAAAAAGATCCTGACCATGTATCACAATTGCAATACATGATCAGGATTAATAATATTTATATTTTTATCGTACAATCCATGCTCTTACTCCTGAATAGCTCAGGAACAAGCCTATTTGAAGCGCAAAGAGGTTTACAGGTGCAATTCCTTTGATTACTCCCGAAAGGAATACGGTGAATGCCAGAGCCGTTATAGCAGCTATCACAGTGTATCTGTCAAACTGGTTTTCTTTCAGATAGATGCAGTTTACGGATAAGGTGTAGAAAAGCTATCTAAAGCAAAGGCAAAGCATTGTGTTACCACGTCTGATCTGACGAGGATAATATGCAAGCTCACCCCTGACCTGATCATTGGTACAACAACAAAAAAGGATCCTTATACCAAGAAGGTATCTCAGGGATTTATCTTTGACGCAGTAAAGCTCCAGGATCAGGATTTATACTCGGAAGACTTTGCACAATTCCTGTATGAACTTGAATACTTCAAGAAGTTAGGTTGCAACTGTAATTCTATGATCGAATATACCGGGTCTGACATCAAGATTATTTATTACATACCGGTCAGCAGCTTCAGTGTAGTCACATCTATGGTCGATGACTGGATAAACTACACCGCAAAGAAAGCCTTTTATTCCGTCTTGGCAAAAGAAGATTTTGAGAGCCGGTTTGAAGCTGATCTACAGGCGCATACAGCAAATATCAAAGAAGAGATCGAATCACGTGGAAAGTAATATTACTGTCGTTTGGGGCGGAATGCTGGCTGTTATCCTGGCTAAGCTAAAAAGGAAGCCGCCTTATGAGGTGACTCGCATCAAGCACGATGCAAAGGCTCAGATCAAGCGGCTCGGTGTCTATTACATGTGTATTGACGATCTTCCGCTGTAAACCTCTCCTCACTATTAAGCAGTGGAAGAGGGTCAAATCGTACAAGATTTCCAAAAGAAGTCTGATTCATAATACGATTCGTCTGAAATCTATAATGATAAGCATAATGAAGGCTGGCATTTGCCAGCCTCTGTTAGTTTATTTAATTCCGTATTTTACCCTCTGTCCCAAGGCGCGGTTGTTATTCCAAGCAATGCTTTATACCTGTTTCTACGGTTTTCACGAGCTATCACTCGCTCATATTCATGCTCATAGCGAGGCAATCGACCATTTTCCTCCAATACTTCTAGCCTGTTAATCTGATTCTTTATTAGAGTAAATAATAATATGTGTTGTTGTCGTATTTTTCTCTTAACGTCTGAAGACTCGTGAAAACTGTATGTCCCAGTCTTCTCCCTTCAAAGCCTTCAACTTCGCCCAACATATCACTGATCTTGTTCCTGATCTCTGAAGACAAACCGTTTTCCTCATTCTTTACTATATCTTCATCTGTCTCATAGAACACATGGACACAGGGGGATAAATATATTTGCTCTCTGACCTGGGAATAACTTTTAAGTACTGCATCGATCTGATTTTTCTTCTTCTTGAATAGAAGTGCGGTAATATCAGATTCTATGTCAGACAGAACGGGAAAGAAGTTCGAAGGATCATTAAAATCAGGATGGAGATCATTCTCCTGGCAAGCTCGAGCGAAGACATTCTTTAAATTTTTCCTTACACCCATATCAAAAGCCGTGGGGCACTTACGTGTCTCCTCAATGCCCCAGGTAACGAACTGGACCCGCTTCGATTTCCGGCCCGGAGGACCGAACCTTTCTGTTGAACAGATATAGTCTAATATGCAAATACTGTATTCATCCCGAAAATACTGCTTCATGTAAGTAAGGACAGCATCTTCTGGTGTTATTCCTCTTACGGTCCTGATAACCTTGTTTACTTCTTCCTCAGTCAGAAACATAAATGTTCATCCTCATCTCTATCTCATTCGGATAAAACTCAAGATCAATCCTTCTGATAACTGTCTGTTATTAGCGGGTTTATCTATACCAACCCTAAACTGGATAACTGTGTATTTTCTGTACTAAGGAATCACTCCCTCAGACAAGATAATTATATCATCCAAGCAAAGAACTCTAGGTATTTTTAATGCCTTCTCAAGTACCAAAAAATACCCGAATTTCAAAGTCTTGTTGACATTTTGTTGACATGAAAAATTGAAAGCCCCTATTTTAGGGACTTTCAAGCGTTTTGCGATTATTCGTACTCAACTGTAGCTGTCGGCTTCGGTGTGTAATCGTAGAGAACACGATTGATGCCGGGAACCTCATGGGTGATACGATCTGTGATGTGGCACATAAGCTCGTAGTCGATGGGCTCAACAGTTACTTCAACTACGTCTACTGTGTTGATGGCACGAACGATGCAAGGCCATTCGAAAGCTCTCTTGCCGTCCTTGATACCTGTTGACTTGAAGTCGGGTACTACTGTGAAGTACTGCCATACCTTGCCTGCAAGACCTGCCTTCTCGAACTCTTCACGAAGAATGGCATCAGACTCTCTGACTGCTTCAAGTCTGTCTCTCGTGATAGCGCCGGGACATCTTACGCCGAGTCCCGGACCCGGGAAAGGCTGACGGTAAACCATCTTATCGGGAAGTCCGAGAGCAGAACCGACTACACGAACCTCGTCCTTATAGAGATACTTAACGGGCTCAACAAGCTCGAAATCGAGTTCCGGGGGAAGTCCGCCAACGTTGTGGTGAGCCTTGATACCCTGCTCACTCTCGAGGATGTCAGGATAGATCGTGCCCTGTGCGAGGAAAGCAATTCCGTCGAGCTTTGCTGCTTCTTCAGCGAAAACCTTGATAAACTCTTCGCCGATGATGTGACGCTTCTGCTCCGGATCTGTAACGCCTGCGAGAAGATCAAGGAATCTGTCTGTAGCGTCTACATAGATGAGGTTAGCACCGAGCTCATCTCTGAACACTTTGCATACCATCTCAGGTTCGCCTTTGCGGAGAAGACCGTGATTAACATGTACGTTTACGAGGTTTTTGCCGATAGCTTTGATCAAAAGGGCTGCGACTACTGAAGAATCAACACCGCCTGAAAGAGCCAAGAGAACTTTTTTGTCTCCAACCTGGTTACGAATAGCGGCTACCTGCTCTTCGATGAAAGCATCTGCCTGCTCCTTTGTTGTAATCCTCTTGAGGGATTCCGGTCTTACATCTGCCATATGAAGCCTCCAATGTAAAAAAATATGATTAGATATTTTACAATATTGTGTAAAAGTTTGGGATGACAAATGATACAATCTGACATAAATTTTAATAAATCGATTATGACAATTTATTAGTCAAGGAGATATAGATATGCGTAAGACTAAGATTATATGCACTATAGGACCTGCTTCCGATAACGAAGAGACCCTTACCAAGATGTGCGAAGCAGGAATGAATGTCGCAAGACTTAATTTCTCACACGGCACCCATGAACAGCATCAGGCTAAGATCGATCTCATCAAGGCGGTAAGAACGAAGCTTAACCTTCCTATTGCGATCATGCTGGATACCAAAGGTCCCGAATACAGGATCAAGACCTTCAAAAATCACAAGGTTGAACTGGCTGACGGAGCTACATTCACGCTTACTACTGAAGATATAGTAGGAGACGAGACTAGAGTAGCCGTTACATATAAGCTCTTGCCCGAGCAGCTTAAGGTCGGAGACAGAGTCCTCATCAATAACGGATTGGTTATCCTTGAAGTTAAGGAGATAAAGAAGACCGACGTTATCTGCGAAGTTGTTGTCGGGGGCGTATTGTCAGACCAGAAGTCAATGAACTTCCCTAACAAGGTCATGCAGGGCGATTTCCTGAGTGAACAGGATAAGAAGGATCTTCTCTTCGGTATCAAGAATGACATTGATTTCATCGCAGCTTCATTTGTATCCAGCAAAGAGGATATGATCGAGATGCGCAAGTTCCTGGATGATAACGGCGGTGAGAACATTGAAGTCATCGCGAAGATCGAGAACCGTTCAGGTGTCGATAACATCGATGAGATCTCAGAGAATTGTGCCGGCATCATGATCGCCAGAGGTGATCTCGGCGTAGAGATTCCTTTCGTAGAGGTCCCGAGCGTTCAGAAGCAGCTTATCAAGCGTTGCAGACTCCTCGGCAAGAGAGTTATTACGGCAACGGAGATGCTTGAATCAATGATCAACAATCCCAGACCGACAAGAGCCGAGATCTCTGACGTTGCAAATGCCGTATATGACGGTTCTTCTGCAATCATGCTCTCAGGAGAGTCCGCTGCCGGTAAGTATCCTGTTGAGGCAGTTAAGACGATGTCTGAGGTTGCTGAATATACTGAGAAGCACATTAATTACAGCGACAGATTCTACAGACAGGAATTCAATATCCGTAATAATCTTGATGCCATCTCTCACGCTACATGTCATATGGCTATCGACGTAAGTGCCAAGGCAATGGTCATTCACTCAAGAAGCGGAGTTACCGCAAGAATGGTATCCCGTTTCAGATGCCCGATCGACATTATCGGTCTTACAACATCCGAGAGGATCTGGAGAAGACTTAACCTCAGCTGGGGTGTCATTCCGATCCTTAACGAGGAGTTCGATTCAACAGATGTCATGTATTACCATGGCTTCAGCGTTGCAAAAGAAGTTCTCAAGCTTCAGCCCGGAGATAACGTCGTCATGACAGGCGGACTTATTAACGGCAAGGGTGGCAATACCAATACGATCAAGGTTGAGACCGTCGTCTGATCCTGTTTTCGATATCTTGAGCCACCTGTACAATTTGAGTTTACAGGTGGCTTTTTTATTGTTGTATAATTCCTTATATGCCCAAAAGAGTAAAATCGACGATCCTGGATAAAATCAGTTATGCGTTACTGGCCGTAGCGCTTGGTATTGTGGCGGTCGCGCAGGGACTCATTCACAATCCGGATCAGGATTGTTATTTTCTTATTGATACCGGAAGATACATAATGAGCCACGGCGCATTGCCGGATACTGCCTACTGGCTGATAAAGCCGGACGTTCCGACAGTAATCCAGCAATGGCTTTGTGATGTTGCAAATTATCTCGCGTATGCGGCAGGCGGATATATCGGCATAGTTATCTTGGGGATCATCTTCAATCTGATAATGCTTGCATGCCTGTTTGTTTTCTGCAGTGAGATGATCGGCAGTAAGCAGGTGGGGTTAAATGCCGCCATATATTGTTGGATCTTATTGGGGCAATTTGCGTCAACCAGACCGTACGCGATCACGATTGCAGTCTCATTGCTGGAGCTGACGCTTCTGAAGAGATTTTTCTCGCGCGAGAAACATACGGCCAAAGAGACTTTTGCATTCCTCGGATGCATTGCCGCGATATTTGTATTCCAAGCCAACTGGCAGGCATCGAATCTGTTGTATCCGATACTGTGGATTCTTTGTTATGTGCCTGTATTCAAGGCTAAGAGATTCAGGATAGATCTTTATGCACTTGCAGCCATAGCTACGGGAATTGTATTCTCGGTGATAAGTCCGCTCGGAATAAGGGGTCCAATGTTCCTGACGTACGCAAGAGGTTCACTTCAAGTCTTTAAGCAGATCGAAGTACTGCCTCCGGATTTCCCGTCCATATATACGCTGATGCAGGTAATGGTAGTTGCTTTATTTATATATACCATTGTTAAGCGCAAGCTTACTTCGGCTCAGTTCTTTATGACTGCCGGATGCTTTTTGATGTCCTGTATATACATGCGTTGCTGCTGGACACTTGTCATTCCGATGGGTATGCTTCTTGCCAATCTGAAGTTCACGGAACGCTCACATAAGATGATGCGTTGGACTTATGTAGTTGCCGGATGTCTCGGAGTGTTCCAGATCCTTAACCATAATCTTGAGAACAACAATGACACTGCCATGATGCTGGCAAGCGTGCCGGGACCGGATGAGGTCACGCTCTATACTGATTTTAATTCAGGTTCGTATTTCCTGGTCGATGGTTACAAAATATACTACGATGCCAGACCGGAGCTCTATAACAAGTTGATCGCCGGAGATAAGGCCTTTATTGATGAAGCTTATGCTTCGTGGTCAGGTAACATTGATTACGATGAATTTATTGAGAACTACGGATTCGATTGGTTTGCCGTAACTGCCGGTGCTCCGATGGAGGATTACTTAAGCAGCAACGAGGCCTATGAGTTCGTTTTCGAGAATCAGAAGGATGAGATTGTAATCTACAAGAAAAAGTAACGATTTCGGTGTTCCTTTCGAAGCTATGTCCCTGAAGCAGCGAAAAAACCACAATGCCGGTCGCTGTGTGCTATTATTTGTGAGATAGATGGCATTAGTCTTGAATTTTTGATATTCGGTGGCTTTTTGCCACAGTTTACACCAAACTGTCGACTGGCGAAGTGTTTTTGCGAGTGTATAATCTCCTCGTTGAGTGTGGGGACACTACTGGTTAATATGGACAATAGGAAAAACGTAGACAACTTTATCGACAAGGGTGAGGTATCCGGCGTAAGACCGGGTTCTCAGGCCATTACACAGGATGAGAGACCGGCAGTAAAGAAGCCGGTTGCGAAGGCTCCGATTAACTCGGAACCGGTTGTTGCCGTGTCAGATGAGGAGAAATGGAATGCTTTGGTCAACAGACCGAAGGCAAAGAATGTTACTCCGCTGGCAGGAACGAGGCTCGCACCTAAGGATATTCCCGAATTTGAAGATACTCCTGAGAGAAGAAATACTCTTGAACTTCGCAAGAAGAGACACTTCAGGAGAAAGCTTCGTGATTGGGGTGTATTTACCGGATATTTGACACCGAGTTTTGTCGGTGTGTTGATATTCTTTTTCATGCCGCTTTTGATGCTTCTTAAGACTTCTTTCCAGAAGTCTCCTACGAATGCTGATTTTGTCGGATTCAGAAACTACGGAAGAGTGTTGACCAATGATGCATTCATTGCAGCTTCAAAGAACACACTTACATTTGCTCTTATCTCTGTTCCGTTGGCAGTTGTATTAGCTTTGCTCGTCGCATTGCTTCTTAATTCCGGACTCCCCGGAAAGAGCTTGTTCAGAAGCTTCCTTCTGAACCCCATGATGGTACCTGTTGCTTCAGTCGTACTCATCTGGCAGGTATTCTTCAGCTATAATGGCGTTGTAAACGGAATTGCGGAGAAGCTATTCGATTCCCCCGATAAGATAGATTGGCTGAAGTCATCGTATGCTCAGGTAGTTATCATGTTGCTGTTTATTTGGAAGAATCTCGGTTACAACATGGTGTTGTTCCTGGCAGCACTCAACAGTGTTCCTCACGACATCCTGGAATCTGCCCAGATGGACGGTGCGGGTCCTTTGAGAAGATTCTTCTCGATCAAGCTCCACTATCTTTCACCGACGCTTTTCTTTGTCGGTATCATGTCACTTATCAATTCATTTAAGATATTCAGAGAAGTATATCTGTTGACCGGTGATTATCCGTTCGACAACCTCTATATGCTTCAGCACTTCATGAACAACTCATTTACGCATCTGGATTACAGCAAACTTTCTGCCGGTGCGATCATAATGTGTATCGTAATGGTAGTGATCGTCGGAGGTCTGTTCTTCGCAGAATCCAAGTTCGATAAGGATGTGGAGGACTGACGATGGAAGACACAAAGCGCATAGAGAGAAGAAAACAGGCGACAATGGCGCGCAGACATGTCTGCACGCAGATGAAAGAGCCTGTAACGTTTATAACTTCCATGACGGAAGAAGCGAGAGAGAGCTTTTTTGCAAGTGAGCGAAAAAGAATAGCCCGCAACATGAAGCATCGCACGATCAGGAAGAATGTCCTGACCGGAGCGGGTATTCTGGTCGCCGTGCTGATCTCCGCATTTGCATTGATCCCGATCTTCTTTACATTCCTGAATTCATTCATGTCTTCAGAAGAGATCGTTGCCAATTATCAGGTCGTTTTCCAGAGCATGTCCGGTCACGCTACGCAGGGTGCCAGCTATATGTCGAGAACACCGGTGCTCAAGCTCATTCCTGAGCAGGTTACGTTCAGCCAGTATAAGACCTTGTTGTTCATGAATCCTGAGTACCTGTTTAAATATTGGAATTCAATCCTCATGACACTTCCGATCGTCGGAGGTCAGATGGTAGTCTCTTGTCTCGCTTCTTATTCATTTGCAAGATACAGAAGGAAGAGAAGAGAGATCCTGTTTTTCTCATATATCATCCTTATGCTCATGCCGTTCCAGGTAACACTTGTTCCTAACTACATGATCGCGGACACTTTGGGTATCCTTGATACTGTATGGGCTATTATCCTTCCCGGTATTTTCTCAACATTTGCAATCTTTTTGCTTACCAAGTATATGAGACAGATACCTGCCGGATATATCGAGGCCGCCAAGCTTGACGGTGCAACTGAATGGCAGATCTTTACGAACATCGCTTTACCCATGTGTAAGAACGCGATATTCGCATTGACGATACTTTTGTTTATTGATTATTGGAACATGGTTGAACAGCCTTTGGTGCTTTTGACCGATGTTGAGAAACAACCGTTATCAGTATTCCTTTCGCAGATAAACGAACCTGAATTGGGAATAGCATTTGCGGCTTCCAGCGTCTACATGATCCCGCCGCTGCTGATATTCTTCTGGGGTGAAGATTATCTTGTCGAAGGTATATCCAGATCCGGAATTAAGTAATTATTATGTTGAAAGCGCATACGCTGAATATGGAGGACAATGAAGATGGCTAAGGGAAGTGCCAGAAGAAAAAAAGTTGTAAGAGCAATGATCGCCTTTGTAGTGGTCCTTGCTGTGCTGACATTCTTTTCGAATACGATTATGAACCTTACGATACCTAAGGTTATGGGAACATATGCCACACGAGGCAATCTTTCTTATTCGAACAGTGCAAGAGGCACGATCTCCGTTGATAATAAGACGGAAGTAAAAGGAATAGACGGAAGAGTCGTAGATCAGGTCATGGTAACAAACTACGACGTTGTTAAGAAAGGCGATGTAATCCTCACTCTTAAGTCTGTTGAGGAATCTGAAGATCTTGAAGCAAAGAAGGATGAACTTAAGCAGCTCGAACGTGATGCTGATTACGAATCCAGACTTCCTGCCGATAATACGGATCTGTCAACTTATTACGATTCGATCAACACAGCTAAGACAGCACTTGCCGAAGCTAAAGACACATTAAGTAAAGTTCAGAACAAGTCATCCGTAGAATCAGAAGATAAGCAGATCATCTCCGATGAGACAGCAAAGTCAGTATCACTTCAGGCTGCTGTTGATGCAGCCGCAAAGTCCGTTGAAGACATCAAGAAGGAGATCGATAAGATCGACGCGGAGATCGCACCTTTGCAGTCTCAGGTAGATGTCTATGTTGCTCTCGGCACGCCTACTCCGACACCTAAGCCGCAGCCCGGCGATCCTGAATATACAGAACCCGATCCCGCATACATTCCTGATCTTGATGAAGACGGAATCGACAGAAATTCACCTACATACGCGATGGAGAAGCTTCTCTTTAAGATCAATAAGTTTGAGAAGGATAAGGAGACATACAAGGCTCAGCTTGATGCAGCTCAGGCACGCGTGGATGAGGCTTCTGCAGAGCTTGCAGAATCTCAGGGCAAGATCGAAGAAGCTAAGGCAGAGATCGAATCACTCTCCGGTCTTCCTTCAGAACAGCAGGCTCAGAATCAGGTCAATTCAGCTCAGACAGCACTCAATCAGGCTCAGAAGGCTCTGAATGATGCTGCTACACAGGCAGGCATCACAGCCGATAAGGCACAGGATGCCATGGAAGACCGTGAGAAAAAGATGGAGAGATTGAAGAAAGAGATTGCAGAGCTTGAGAAGCAGGCAAAGATCACTTCAATCACAGCACCTGCAGCAGGCTTGATTTATAACATTACCGTTGCTTCAGGCGATACTTTGGCGGCTAAAGATACGATAACCAGCATACTTCCCGAGACAGGAAGAAAGTGCTCGGTAACGTTTGAATTTGATGCTGAAGTTGCAAAGGGAATCAGCATCGGAATGCCCTTGGAGATTACAAGCGGTTATGTAGAAGGATGCACGATCGTATCCATTAAGCCCAATCCGGACAACCCGAGAAACAGCAGGATCGTTAAGTGTGCCATTGACAGTGATGATGCATGGCCGGAAGAAGAAATCACGGTAAATGCCGGCAGAGGCAACGAGAACTATAAGTGCGTTGTTCCCAGCAGTGCTGTAAGCGAAGATAACAGCGGTACATTCATTTATGCCATCGTCGGATCCTCTTCACCTTTGGGCGACAAGTACAATGTCAGAAGAATTGATGTAAATATCGAAGCTACAGACGGAGCTGCAACTGCCATCACCGGTGACGGTCTCGATAAGAACGATCTCATGATCGTAATCAGATCCGAGAAGCCGCTCGAAGACGGACAGCGTGTAAGACTTGAGGACTACGCAGCTAAGTAATCTAAGGAAGATACAATGCAGATATTAGATAAGACAAAAAAACTCTTTAACGTCGAGAAGGGTAACATTAAGCGTACTCTTTTGAAGACAATACTTGCAGTTCCGTTTTGGATCACCGTGGCAGCACTGTTCCTGATCGTTTTCGGAATATCAAGAGCTTTGTTCCTTACATCTTCCAGACCGGATCAATATATAGCCGAGAATTGGCAGAGTAGTTCGGAGACGTTCTTCAGACATATGAGCGTATATGCCGGCGGTGTCAGAACTTCCGGTGATACATCTCCGATGACTTGCGTGGAAGGCGGTAAATCGATCCGCCTTGCGGATATAGCTCTTATCAGAGCATCTCTTCAGGGTGCGTCTTCAGCCGGAACAAGCGCTTCCGTAAAGAATATGTCCGTTTCTGACGGTAAGCTCAGAGGCTGGGAAGATTGTTATTCCTCAACCGTTAAGGGCACTCTGGAAGCAGTCGAGATTCGTGACGGCAAAGAAGAAGTGATCGCAGGTAAGGCAGATGCTCAGATCGTTGCCGTAGGCGGCAATTACAAGGCTTTCCACCCGTTCAGATATATGGCCGGCGGATTTCTTCCCGAGACTCCTGTCGATACATATCAGATAGTGATCAACGACGTTCTTGCGTGGAAGTTCTACCATTCATACGACGTTGTCGGCAATCGGATCAACATCAACGGTCAATCGTTCACCATTATCGGTGTTGTAGAGGAGAAGAGCACAAAGACGGCTGAGCTTGCCGGTGAGCAGGATAACAGAGCATTCATCTATTTCGGTGCTTTGGGAACCATATTCGGCAGCAATGCTTCTTCTGATAGTAAGGATGCAGGCGCCGACGCTTTACCCGTTGCTTCGGCTGAAGCAACGTCAGACTACGCGATCCAGTGCTATGAAGCTCTTTTGCCGGAACTCGTAAAAGGCGTTGCGGTAACAGACTTCAAGAGCGCATTGCCTTCATACTCCATTACAAATCCGCAGGTTTATGTCGCTGACAATACCGGTCGCTTTGGAATAGTAAGAGTTTATGATACGTTCTTCCCTGTCGGAGAGACAGCGAAAACCCGTGCCGGCTATGAATTCCCTTATTGGGAGACTGCAGCACAGATGACCGAAGACCGCTTATTCTACGATTACACGATAATCGGCGTGGGAATCATCTTGCTCCTTACAGGTGTTGCCATGATCGCCCTTAAGCTTCGTGCACGCAAGACAGTTGTTCCTGAAGAACTTGAAGCTTCGGATGTTGATGAAGCAGGCGAGGAAGCTCAGCTTCTGCTTGAGGCCTGACAGAATTTTCGGGATAGATTATTCGATCGATCTTCCATATAATCTTCTTTAAGCGATGAGTTTGAAAGGGTTGTTATGAGAAAACTGTCAGAGAGAGCATTGCCGCTGTTATTGGCTGCTGCCGTTACTGTTGCTTTTACGGGATGTGACGGTATGGAGTTTTTGCCTGATACTTCCGAGCTGATACCGGTCAGTCAGGTTACTTCTCAGACAACCGCATATCAGAGGCAGATCTTTGATGGTAATGTAAATCCTTACTTTGCAATGCTTAATGAAGTAGAGAAAGATGCTTATTCGCAGATCTACGAGCAAATCTTTGATGGTAATTCCACCTTCGACATAACGGTTAAGATCAACGAGTCCACACTCTCCAGAGTACTGGATGCCGTGAAGAACGATCATCCGGAATTATTCTGGGTCGATAATACTTTTTCTTACACATACAGCACGGATGACGGAAGCATCTGCGAGTTGACCGTGGATTTCTACGATTTTGCCGATACTGAAGAGGAACTTGCAGAGGCAAAGAGCACTTTCAATACTGCTGCCCAGCCGATAATCAGTGCCGCACTCATGTATCCGACGATCGTGGATCGTGAACTCTATATTCATGACTATATCTGTGAGAACACCGATTACGATGAGTCGATACCGTATAACCAGAGTGCATATTCCGCAATAGTATTGCACAAGTCGGTCTGCGCCGGATATGCCAAGAGTGTTCAGTATCTTTTGCAGAAGGTCGGAGTGACCTGTTATTACGTTACGGGCATGACTGAAGGTATGGGCGGTCAGGTTATGAACGGTTCCGAAGACGACGGAAGACATTCCTGGAACATGGTGCTCATAGACGGAGAATTCTATAATCTGGACAGTCTCTGGGACGATACCGCAAGCGATACTTACGGTTCAGCCATCTATCCTTTCTTCAATCTTGATGATACGAACCTTAAATACCATGCGAGGATAGGCCTTGCAGTCAATCTTCCGGCCTGCACCGGAACAGAATACAAGTATTCCAACAAGTTCGGTTCCACCATTGAAGTGGAAAACATATCATTCTCTTCAGAGGATTAAGGACCATATCTGAAGGCTGTAAATTCTTGATTTTTCAGCGAAGTGTTTGTTTTAAGGTACGGCTTTTTGTCGTATAATTCGTATTGACTATTTTATTACAGACAAGTTTTTACAGGAGAGAAAGAAATGAAAGAACTAATGCTTGGTAACAAGGCTATTGCCAGAGGCCTTTATGAGGCCGGCGTAGCAGTCGCAAGTTCGTATCCCGGCACTCCCAGTACTGAGACTACCGAAGAAGCTGCAAAGTATGATGAGATCTATTGCGAATGGGCTCCTAACGAGAAGGTCGCAATGGAGACGGCATTCGGTGCAAGCCGTGCCGGTAAGAGATCTTATTGTGCAATGAAGCATGTCGGTCTCAATGTTGCTGCAGATCCTCTCTTTACTATGAGCTATACCGGTGTTAACGGCGGCATGGTAATCCTGGTCGCTGACGATCCGGGAATGCACTCTTCACAGAATGAGCAGGATTCAAGACATTATGCGATCGCTGCCAAGATCCCCATGCTTGAACCTTCCGATTCACAGGAAGCTAAGGACTTTGTTAAGCAGGCTTATGATATTTCCGAGCAATTCGATACTCCCGTACTCATTAAGATGTGCACAAGAGTTGCTCACTCCCAGTCCGTAGTTGATCTCGGAGAGAGGATCGAGGTTCCCGTAAAAACTTACGTTAAGGACGCAGGCAAGTATGTTATGGTACCTGCCAACGCGAAGAAGCGCCATCCGGTTGTTGAAGAGAGAACAATGAGACTCGTTGAGTTTGCCGAGAGTTCTTCACTTAACCGTGTTGAAGAAGGCACAGATAAGGCCATGGGCTTCATCACATCTTCTACTTCCTATCAGTACGTAAAGGAAGTATTCGGTGATAAGTATCCCGTGCTGAAGCTTGGTCTTGTTAACCCGCTTCCTGTAAAGCTGATCAAAGATTTTGCAGCCAAGGTAGATAAGCTTGTCGTAGTTGAGGAATTAGATCCGATCATTGAGAACTACTGCAGAGCTATGGGACTTGAGGTTACGGGCAAGGATGTTTTCCCGATGATCGATGAGTTCTCACAGGGCATTGTCGCAACGAATCTCGGACTTCCCGAGAAGCCTGCATGCAAGCCCATCGAGGGACTTCCCGGAAGACCTCCGGCAATGTGCGCAGGCTGCCCTCACAGAGGCATGTTCTATGTTCTTTCTAAGAACAAGATCACTGTTATGGGCGATATCGGCTGCTATACACTCGGAGCAACACCTCCGCTCTGTGCCATTGACACAACGCTCTGCATGGGTGCTTCCATAAGCTCTCTGCACGGTTTCAATAAGGCATTGGGCAAGGATTCCGAGACAAAAACGGTTGCTGTTATCGGTGATTCCACCTTCATGCATTCCGGTATGACAGGACTCGCGAACATCGCATACAACCAGACTAATTCAACGGTGATCATTCTTGACAATTCCATTACCGGCATGACCGGACACCAGCAGAATCCTACGACGGGATTCAATCTCAGAGGCGATCCGGCAGGTAAGATCGATCTTGAAGCTCTTTGTCATGCAATGGGCATCAACCGTGTAAGAGTAGTTGATCCTTATAATCTCGCTGAGGCTGAGCAGGCAGTTAAGGAAGAGCTTGCTGCTGAAGAGCCTTCTGTAATCATCTCCAGAAGACCTTGTGCGCTTCTGAAGAAAGTTAAGCGCGGAGAACCCATCAAGGTTAACCCTGATAAGTGCAAGGGCTGCAAGGCATGCATGAAGCTCGGTTGCCCTGCTATCTCATTTAAGGACGGACATGCAAAGGTAGATGCTACACAGTGCTTCGGCTGCAAGGTATGCAGCGAGCTCTGCAAGTTCGGCGCTTTCGAGACAATGGAAGGAGAGGCAATCACATGGTAACAAGCATTATGATAGTTGGCGTAGGCGGACAGGGTTCGCTTCTCGCAAGTAAGATCCTCGGCAGAGCAGCAATGGACAAGGGATTTGACGTTAAGGTCTCTGAAGTTCACGGCATGAGCCAGAGAGGCGGAAGTGTCGTAACTTACGTTAAGTACGGTGATAAGGTTAATTCACCCATCATTGACAAGGGCGAAGCAGATTACATCATTTCTTTTGAGCTTTTGGAGGCTGCAAGATATGTTGAGTTCCTGAAGCCCGGCGGACAGATCGTCACAAACTCTCAGCAGATCGATCCGATGCCTGTAATCGCAGGCACGGCAGAGTATCCTTCCGAGCTTGTCAAGAAGATGGAAGAGAGCGGAGCAAAGGTTGATGCGATCGATGCACTGACGATTGCTGAACAGGCAGGATCTTCCAAGGCAACAAACATCGTTCTCATGGGTGTCTTCTCCAAGTATGTTGAAGAGATCAGCAAGGATGAATGGGTAAAGGCTGTTGAAGCCTGTGTGCCCGCAAAGTTCCTCGAGCTTAACATGAAGGCCTTTGAGATGGGCCTTGCTGCTCAGTAAACAGGAGGAGCCTTGATGGCAAGTCTTGAAGAGGTAAGAAAGTTTTTCGAGGGCGATAAATACGCCACCGAAGCTACCGGGATCGTAATCGATGAATGCGAGAAAGGTCACAGCGTAGTCTCATTGGAACCCGACGGCAGGCATCTGAATGCAGTCGGAGGACTCATGGGTGCAGTCTATTACACAATGGCAGATTTTGCTTTTGCCGTAGCCGAGAACTGTGATCTTGATTCTGACACGGTTACTGTTACCCAGGCGACAGAGATGAATTTCTTAAGGTCCTGGAACGGCGGCAAGGTAAGATGTCATGCCGATATAGTGAAGGACGGAAGACATATCTGTCTGTATGAGGTCAAGGTTTTCGATAAGGATGACAGAGAACTGGCGCTCATAATAATCAACGGCTTTAAGACTGCGCGTAAATAACCCGTTATTTAGGAGGTCAATACATTGATCTGGAATGAACAAAAGGAATGCATGTCACGTGACGAGATAGCAGCACTTCAGAGCGCAAGACTCGTTAAAGTGGTCAATCGTGTATATCACAATGTTGAGTACTACCGTAAGAAGATGCAGGCAGTAGGTCTTGAGCCCGGTGATATCAAGGGGATCGAAGATTTACACAAGCTCCCTTTTACTACATACGAAGATTTGAGAGATACTTATCCGTTCGGTCTGGCAGCCGTGCCGAGATCAGAGCTGGTGCGCGCTCATGCTTCCTCCGGTACGACAGGAAAGCCTAAGATCGCAGTCTATACAAGACATGATATCGAGATCTGGGCAGAGTGTTTTACAAGATGTCTGTCCATGGCCGGCATTACCAAGGAAGATATCATTCAGATCGGATACGGATACGGATTATTCACCGGCGGTCTAGGTGCACATTATGGTGCCGAGAATCTCGGTGCGATGGTTCTCCCTATGTCGACAGGTAATACACAGAAGCTCATCGACATGATGATCGATTGTGATGTTACTGCCATCGCGTGCACGCCTTCATACCTTCTCCATGTCGCAGAAGATCTTGAGAAGGCCGGTCTTGTTGACAAAGTTAAGCTTAAGACGGCTATCTGCGGTGCAGAGCCCTGGACCGATGAGATGCGTGATCAGATGGAGTCCAGGCTCCATATCAAGGCACATGATATCTACGGCCTTACCGAGATGATGGGTCCGGGTGTTGCCTGCGACTGTGAATTCCACAAAGGACTTCACATCTGGGAAGATCATTTCCTTCCTGAGATCATTGATCCCAAAACATATGAGCAGCTTCCTGCCGGTACTGACGGTGAGCTTGTTGTTACTAACCTTACCAAGGAAGGCATGCCGCTCATTAGATACAGAACGAAGGATCTTACTTCTCTCGAGTACGATAAGTGTGATTGCGGCCGTACGATGGCCAGGATCCAGCGTTTCAAGGGAAGAACCGACGACATGCTCATCATCAGAGGTGTTAACGTATTCCCGTCACAGGTAGAGGCTGCGCTCCTCACCGTTGAAGGAACCACACCTCACTACATGATCATTGTTGACCGTATAGATAACAACGACACACTTGAGGTACAGGTCGAGGTCGCGGAGGACGCCTTTACAGACGAGATCCGAAGCCTCGAGAAGCTCTCAAAGACGATCCATGACAAGCTTAAGCTCGCCATCGGACTCAATGCGAAGATCAAGCTCGTTGAGCCTAACGGTCTGGATCACTCTGACGGAAAGACTAAGCACTTCATCGATAAGCGTAAGCTCTATCAGTAAGACAAAGGAGGCACCATTATGCGTATTAAGCAGGTATCGATCTTTCTCGAGAACACGGAAGGCAGATTGGATGAGGTTTTGAAGATCCTTGCTCAGGGCAATGTCATGCTTCGTTCTGTAAGCCTTGCAGATACAATGGAGTATGGTGTTCTTCGCATGATCGCAGAGGAGCCCGAAAAGGCAAAGCAACTTCTTAAGGATGCCGGCTTTGCGGCACGAATCGATGAGATCCTTGCAGTTGAAGTTCCTGATGCTGTCGGAAGTCTTGCCAAGGTCGTTGCGATGATCCATGAAGCCGGAATAAACATCGGATACATATATGGACTTTCCATTGACGGGGATGGTGCGCCTATCGCCATCAAGACAGATGATAATGCCAAGGCTGAAGCTCTGCTTGAAGCAGCCGGCGTTAAGACAATCGGAATGGAAAACCTGTAATCCGGATCAATATTAGCACAATAAACGGGACCGTCTCGGAAGTGAGTTGCTTCACTTCGGAGGCGGTTCTGTCTATGAGGGGCTGTCCACACGGACGGTCTCTTTTTGCTGCGGCGGACATGATTACCACTCTGCTTCGACGGGTGCGGAAAGTGATTGACGTGCCCCGGTACTTTTCGAAGTAAAAACCGGCTGATCCGTGCAAATAAGTTCACCCGAACTTTCCGTGAAGAGCTGATAAAAAGCGGTTCTTCACAAGAAGCTTGGGAATTAGATAATTGATCCTTATAATCTGACCGCTTGTAGCAGCGGAATCCTTAATAGGTTCGCGATATGTTACAGCGGAATCCTTAATAGAAGTTCGGACCGTGTTACAGCGGAATCCAAAATTCGTCCTAAATCGTCAACACTGGCCCTGGGACTTTCCCGGGACAAAAAACGTTTTTTACTACAAAAAAAAGTCCCGGAGGACTCCGTTTGGGACTTCTGAGCCCAAAATACAAAATCCGTGTATGGATCTGTAACGATTTAGTACGATTTCAGGATTTCCTCACGCCACCGCTTTATCTTGAACCATTTCAGAAATTTCCTCGCGACACACACAAACATAAAGGCGATACAGTAAATTTCTGTTCGGCTTAAAAGCAGCCAAGCGTATTGGTTATGGATACATCAACGATGCCTACTTTTTTACTCTTGTTCGTTATATTTCAATTCCTTCGAATTACATGCTAATCCCAAGGAAAGTGTGAAGAGCCAAAAAAGCTGTGAATTCCCGACACTAACTCGAAGATATTCACAGCTTTATGGTTTGTGATGTTTAGAACTTCAGAACTGAAGATTATTCCTCGTCTGTTGCGTTCTCGGGAAGAGAATATCTCTTCTCGACAGTTACGGTCTCATCATAGCAGGTAAAGATGCCGTCTACCTTTTCCTTGGAAAGTTTAGGAGTGATAAGGCTTACGAGAGGTACGATAACAAGACCTGCGAGCATTGTGACTGCACCGGCATTGATGGGAGATGCAATGAACTTGAGGAAAATGTTAGCAACAGTAAAGCCTACACCGAATATGAAGCAAACCCATACGGATGCCTTTGTTGTCTTCTTCCAGTAAAGACCCCAGAGGAAAGGTGCAAGGAATGAACCTGCAAGAGCACCCCATGAGTAGCCCATGAGCTGAGCAATGAATGCCGGGGGATTAAGAGAGAGAAGAACGGATACTACGATAAAGAAAATGAGGAAGAGACGCATGGTGATGAGCTGTGTCTTTTCTTTCTTTTTCTTATCTTCGTTAGCCTTAGGCTTGATCTGTTCAACAAGATCCAATGTAACCGTAGAACTTGAAGTAAGAACAAGTGATGAGAGTGTGGACATTGAAGCTGAGAGTACAAGAACGATGACTACTCCCATAAGGATGTCAGGGAGTCCCTTGAGCATCTCGGGGATGATCGAATCGTAAAGAACGGAACCGTCTTCCTTATAGATGGCAGGTGAATCGTAGAGTCTTGCAAAACCGCCGAGGAAATAGCATCCGCCGGCAACGATGAATGCGAAGAAGGTTGAGATGATGGTTCCTGCCTTAACGGACTTCTCGTCCTTGATGGCATAGAACTTACCGACCATCTGAGGAAGGCCCCATGTACCTAAGGAAGTAAGAACGATTACACCGAGAAGGTTAAGCGGGTCAGGTCCGAAGAAAGAGGTGAACGCACCCTGCATGCCTTGTGATACGGGAAGATCAGAAGGTGTTGAAGAGAGTGTGATGAGTGATTGCATGAATCCGCCGTTGTTGTTGAGGACACATACGATGATGGCAACGATACCGAAGAGCATGATGATGCCCTGAACGAGGTCGTTGACCACCGTAGCCATATATCCGCCTAAGATAACATAGACACAAGTAAGTGCAGCCATTACGATGATGCAGACTTTATAGTCGATATTAAATGCCATGTTAAAGAGTCTGGACAGACCGTTATAGACTGATGAAGTATAGGGAATAAGGAATATGAAAGAAATAAGCGCTGCAGTTATACAGAGTGCTTTGCTGTCGTATCTCTTTCCGAAGAAATCGGGCATTGTCTTTGAGTTCAAGTGCTTTGTCATGACTCTTGTTCTTCTTCCGAGTACAAGCCATGCAAGAAGTGAACCGATCACTGCGTTTCCAATTCCGATCCAAGTTGATGCGACACCGTACTTCCAACCAAACTGACCGGCATAACCGATGAAAACAACAGCCGAGAAATAGGATGTTCCGTAACCGAACGCCGTAAGCCACGGGCCGGCATTTCTTCCGCCCAATACGAAGCCGTCAACGCTGTTTGCCTTTTTGCGTGTTACCACGCCGATTCCAATCATGATCGCGAAAAATACGATCAAAAAGATGATCTTGAATACCATTTGTAATTGCCCCCCTCTTTGTTTTGCCCCCTCTAAAGGCAAAAGGTATAAATAAAAAGCCTTACGCCCCTTACTGAGCGCAAGGCATATATTAAGACTGATTCTCTTGTTCTACAAGTCTTTCAGCACCGTATCTCTTACGGAGAACGGGTTTCTCGATCTTACCTGTAGCGTTTCTCGGAACGTCGGCAAGGATGATCTGCTTCGGTCTCTTGTAACGGGGAAGAGCGTTACAGAACTTCTCAAGCTCTTCAACAGTGCAAGTCGTACCGGGTTCGATCTCTACGATCGCGCCGGTGATCTCACCGAGTCTCTTATCGGGAAGGCCGATGACTGCAACGTCCTTAACCTTCGGATGCTCCTGAAGGAAATTCTCGATCTCTACAGGATAGATATTCTCACCGCCGCTGACGATAACGTCCTTTTTACGGTCAACAAGGAAGTAGAAACCGTCTTCATCCTGCCGTGCCATGTCTCCCGTATAGAGCCAGCCGTCATGCAAAGTGTCCTTAGTAGCTTCAGGGTTACGATAGTACTCGAGCATAACGCCGGGACCTTTGACACAGAGTTCTCCGACTTCGCCCTGCTTTACGGTATTGCCTTCTTCATCGATGATCTTGCACTCCCAACGATAACCGGGAACACCGATCGCACCGACCTTGTGCGTGTTTTCGAGACCTAAGTGAACGCAGCCGGGGCCGGTTGATTCAGAAAGACCATAGTTCGTGTCGTACTGATGATCCGGGAAATAATCCTTCCAGTGACGGATCAGTGACGGCGGTACCGGCTGAGCACCGATATGCATGAGACGCCACTGGCTGAGATTGTAATCCTCGATCTTCAGCTCACCGCGGTCGAGAGCATCAAGGATGTCCTGTGCCCACGGTACAAGGAGCCAAACGATGGTGCACTGCTCATCGGAAGCTGCCTTAAGAATGACTTCAGGCTTGGTGCCCTTGAGAAGAACTGCTTTGCTGCATGTCCACAAAGAACCCATCCAGTGGAACTTTGCACCGGTGTGGTAGAGCGGGGGAATGCAGAGGAAGCAATCGTCTTTACCTGTCTGATGGTGAACGGCCTCCATCTCTGCTGCCTGTGTAAGGCTTCTGTGAGGATGAAGTATGGCTTTGGGGAAGCCTGTCGTACCGGAAGAGAAATAGATTGCGGCGTAATCATCTTCAGTGAGCTCGATATAAGGATCGCTGCTCGGGAAATCAGCTACAAGCTGCCAATAGTTCTCTGCAAATTCCGGTGAATGACCATCACCAACGTATATGAGCAATCTGTCCTTAGCAAGTTCATCTGCATTGATCGAGAGTCTGTCGACGAATTCAGGACCGAAGAACATGATCGATATCTCAGCGAGATCTGCACAGTATGAGATCTCATTAGCTGTGTATCTGAAGTTAAAAGGAACGGCTATGGCGCCGGTCTTGAGAATACCGAAATAGATGGGGAGCCATTCAAGGCAGTTGAACATAAGGATGGCTACCTTATCTCCCTTACCGATTCCGCGGTCAAGGAGCATGTTTGCAACTCTGTTGGATTTCTCATCGAAAACCTGCCAAGTGATCTCGTGACGGTACGGACGGTTGCTCGTCTGCTGAACGAGGTCGAATTCCTTGAATGAGATCTTTCTGGTGTCTTCCATTGTTGGATTGAGCTCTACCAAAGCGACTTCTTTGCCGTGTTCTTTGGCATTCCGTCTCAACAAATCTGTTACCGGCATGGTTAATTCCTCCCTTAAGGCTTATCTTTATTGAAATAAAGCCAAAAACAATATTAACACCCCCGCTTATGTTCGTCAAAAAGAGAATAGAATGTCCCACAAAACGAATTTTAATTGATTTATAATATGTTGTCTTAAATTATGGGAGGGGAAGCCCTGTGATACGTAAAATCCTTAAATCGTTACGCCAATACAAAAAAGATTCGCTTCTGTCGCTTCTTTTTGTTATCGGTGAAGTAATACTTGAGGTCCTTATTCCGAGTATTACGGCTAGCATGGTCAATTACATTCAGAACGAGGGTGCTGATATGAATCAGATCCTCAAGAGCGGAGCTCTCATTGCATTAGCTGCAATTGCATCTCTGTTGTGCGGTACACTCGCAGGTAATTTTTCTGCGAGAGCGTCATCCGGTTTTGCGGGCAACTTGAGAAGTGACATCTTCAAGAAGGTTCAGCAGTTTTCTTTCAGTAACATCGATAAGTTCTCCACATCATCTCTTGTTACGAGAATGACTACCGATATTACTACAGTCCAGAATGCTTATATGATGGCGATCAGAATTGCCGTACGAGCTCCTTCGATGCTGATCTTTGCCATTGTCATGGCATATGTGTCAGGTGGTTCTCTGGCAACTACATTCGTTATCGTTGTTCCCGTCATGGCAGCCGGTCTGCTTCTCATCGGTAAGTTTGCACTTCCTGCATTCCGTGCCGTATTCAAGAAGTACGATAAGCTCAACGAGTCAATCGAAGAGAATGTCCGCGGCATGCGTGTCGTTAAGGGCTTTGCAAGAGAGAAGCATGAGATCGAGAAGTTCGGTAAGGCTTCCGACGACATCAAATTTGATTTTACAAAGGCAGAGAAGATCGTCGGACTTAACTCTCCTCTTATGGAGATGTGCCTTTACTTCAACGTGGCTTTTATTCTTCTTCTTGGTTCAAAGCTTGTTGTAACAGGTAAGGGCACGATCATAAACGTCGGTGAGATCTCAGCTTTGCTTACATACGGATTTATGGTCCTTATGTCACTTTTGATGGTATCAATGATCTACGTAATGCTTACGATGTCGATCGAGGCAGTAAGACGTATCGTAGAGGTTCTTGATGAAGAGCCTTCGATCAAGAATCCTGAGAATCCCGTCATGGATGTTAAGGACGGTTCGATCGATTTTGAGGATGTTGCCTTCAGGTATTCCGAGAAAGCAAGCCGTGATGCGCTTTTTGATATCGATCTTCGCATTGAGAGCGGCATGTCTGTAGGAATCCTGGGCGGAACAGGTTCTTCCAAGACCACATTGATCCAGCTTATTCCGAGACTTTATGATGTTACTTCCGGTGTAGTAAAGGTCGGCGGCGTTCCTGTTAAGGAATATGACGTTAAGACCTTGAGAGATGCAGTCTCCGTTGTACTTCAGAAGAACGAATTGTTCTCCGGTACGATCGCAGAGAACCTCAGATGGGGTAATGAGAATGCGACTGACGAAGAGCTTGTCGAGGCATGCAAGATCGCTCAGGCCGAAGAGTTCGTCAACTCGTTCCCTGATAAATACGATACATATATCGAGCAGGGCGGAACCAATGTTTCCGGCGGTCAGAAGCAGAGACTCTGTATTGCCAGAGCTTTGATCAAGAAGCCGAAGATACTTATCCTTGATGATTCCACATCAGCTGTAGATACAAAAACCGATGCTCTGATCCGCAAGGGGTTTGCCGAGTATATTCCTGAGACAACGAAGATCATCATTGCTCAGAGAGTTGCTTCCGTTCAGGACTGCGACATGATAATCATCATGGACGGCGGTAAGATCAAGGGTGTCGGAACTCATGCCGAACTCCTTGAATCAAGCGATATCTACCGTGAGATATATGAAGAACAGACGAAGGGAGGATCAGACAATGAGTAATAAGAACAATGCTCCCAAGAAGCCTGTTGAGGCAGCACCAGCACCCGGAAGAAGAGGCAAGGGCCCCGCATCAATGTCTCAGGTTGTCGGATCCATGGGCAATCTTAAGAGGGTTCTGAAATACTACATTAAGTGCAACCCTGCCATGTTCGTGGGAATCGTATTTTGCAGCATTTTCGGAGCTTTGACATCTGCTGCTCCGGGAATCGTTCAGCAGAAGGTAATTAAAGTAATCGATGATACATTCAAAGCAGGTGACTGGACGGCAGCAAAGCCGAGGATCCTTGCTTATGTTATCCCCCTCATATGCATATATGTTGTTGCAGTCTCACTGAGTGTTCTTCAGACACAGCTTCAGGCACGCATGACACAGGACTTCATGCATAAGACCAGAACTGATCTCTTCAACAAGATGCAGACATTGCCGCTCAGATATTTCGATACTCATAAGCACGGAAATATCATGAGCCATTATACAAACGATATCGATACCTTGAGACAGATGGTCTCACAGGCTTTCCCTACTGCGATCAGAGCAGGAGTTGTAATCATTGCAGTGTTCGGCATTATGATCTACTACAGCTTATGGATGACTTTGATCGTTATCGCGGGGATCATTGCTATGATGTTTGTTACGAGCAAGGTCGGTGCAGGTTCGGCAAAGTACTTTGTCAGACAGCAGAAAGCCGTCGCTGCTACCGAGGGTTACGTTCAGGAGATAATGAACGGACAGAAGGTTGTTAAGGTATTCAACCATGAACCGAAGGTTGAGGAAGAATTTACCAAGTTGAATGATGGTCTCGTAGAAGACAGCACAAAGGCAAACACTTATGCAAACATTCTCGGCCCTATTAACAACAATATCGGTAATATTCTCTATGTTCTTCTTGCGATCGGCGGCGGTCTCATGATCGCATTTGAGACAAAGAACGTTTCAATCTCCGGAATGGTCTTTGATATCTCTGTTATGGTTCCCTTCCTTAACATGAGCAAGCAGTTCGTCGGTAATATCAACCAGATAACAATGCAGATGAATGCGATCGTTATGGCAGGTGCCGGTGCCGAGAGAGTCTTTTCACTTCTGGATGAGGAACCTGAGACAGATGACGGATATGTTACTCTTGTCAACGCAAATATTTCAGAAGACGGCACGATAACCGAATCTGAAAAGAAGACAGGCCACTGGGCGTGGAAGCATCCTCACCAGGCAGACGGAACGATCACATATACTGAGCTTAAGGGTGACGTAACTCTTAACGAGGTTGATTTCTCTTATGTTCCTGAGAAGCAGGTCCTCACAGATGTATCCGTGTACGCAAAGCCGGGTCAGAAGGTAGCTTTCGTTGGTGCTACCGGTGCAGGAAAGACTACGATCACAAATCTTATCAATCGCTTCTACGATATTGCTGATGGTAAGATCCGTTATGACGGGATCAACGTTAACAAGATCAAGAAGAAGGATCTCAGAAGATCTCTGGGACTCGTTCTTCAGGAGACAAATCTCTTTACCGGTACCGTTATGGAAAACATCCGTTACGGTCGTCTTGATGCTTCGGATGAGGATTGCAAGAAAGCCGCAGAACTTGCCGGCGCCGCTGACTTTATCGAGCGTCTTCCTAAGGGTTACGATACAGAACTTACAAACAACGGTTCGAACTTGTCACAGGGTCAGAGACAGCTTATTGCCATTGCAAGAGCTGCAGTAGCAGATCCGCCGGTAATGATCCTTGATGAAGCTACATCTTCCATTGATACACGTACAGAGGCTATCGTTCAGCGCGGTATGGATAAGCTCATGGAAGGCCGTACGGTATTCGTAATCGCTCACCGTTTGTCAACCGTTATGAATTCTGATGTCATCATGGTTCTTGACCACGGTAAGATCATTGAGCGTGGTTCACATGACCAGCTCATTGCCGAGAAGGGTACTTACTATCAGCTCTATACCGGTGCTTTCGAACTCGAATAACGGCTTCTCGCATGTGTATGGTGCTGATGGTATAATGTCCATATTGGGATGATTTAGGATTAGGGGTAACAATATGAACATTAAGAAGATAACAGCAACTGTTTTAGTATCAGCATTATCATTGTCTGTGACCGCCTGTTTTCAGGGCGGCTCACACGATGGTACCCGCGGTTCCGGTGTTGGCTTTCATCACACCAACGAGACTACTGAGACAAGGGAACCTCTCCACAGAGCACCTTCTCATGATCTTACGAGGGTTGATGCGACTGAGGATTTCGGCACTATTGAGATCGACAAAGTAACTCGCCCCTGGGGTAAGGACATGGATGTCAAAATGGCCGGACAGAGCGTTCGCACTTATTTTGTTCAATACTGTCTTGATGCTAATGATAATCAGGTTTGCGAGAACTTGAACAACATCTCTACGATCAACAAGCCTATCATTACTTCCTACCCCGCTGAAGAAGACGGATATGTTATTTACGAGGTCAACTATACACAGATCTTCCCAATCTCTTATAGAGTATTGGGCAATTACAACATGTCATTCTTCTCGTATCATAATGTCTCTTTTCTCGATTACTATACGGGCCTGACATATCCTTCGATCAACATGTCGATGTATATTGACAGCTTCTCCGTAACCGGAAATGTCGTTTATGACGGCGAGACATACAGAGTAGGATATTATGAGTTCCGTTCGACAACCTGGGATGAGGGAGAAGAGGAGTCTCCTGACGGCGTGATCAATCAGAAGGTAAAGATCACTTCGACATCATATTTTGTTGTTCCGGAAGGATATGACGGCATCATCATGTATGTTTATACAGCTGATGACACGGCAAAACCGGTCTCTGAGGTCCTTGCCGATAATACTCCATATTTGTCGGAAGCGGCCCAGTTCGGTGATGATGAGAATCCTGACGATTACGAATTCTTCCTTATTACTGCTCCGCACTGACAGTTAAGGTAAAACGGGGATCGTTCCCTGATAAGTATTTCCGCCGCCTAACATAAGGCTGACATCACTTCGCGAGAGGATCCGCAAAGTATCCTCCGTGATGACTTCACCCGGCAACAGGATCGGAATTCCGGGCGGGAAACCGTAGATGAATTCGCCGGAGATTCGGCCCACCGCGTTCTCGGGTTTAAGTTCTTCGCATACAAATCTGTATTTGGATGCTTCTCTTAACGTAACGGCAAATCTCGGATAAGGTCTGGAGACAAATCTGGATTCGGAGTATTCTCCGTCAATGGCGTTATCTGTAGTGATAACGGCATCACAGAATCTCTTCAGGGACTCTTCCGTATCTCCGATGCCGGTCATTGCGATCAGGTGGGAAGGGAAACTGACTTCGCATTCGATGTTGAATGTTCCTCGCAAGTACTCAAAAAGTTTATCACCGGCGCCCATGAGCACGAACTTGGATCTCTCTCTGACGGGAGCTTCCCATAGCTTGAAGTTGCGGAGTCCGCGCAGATTCTCTTCCGCGTAGGAGACGGCATCTTCCCAAGGTTTAAAGATCTCAGGACCTTTTGCAGTTAGATTTGCGAGACATTTGGAGACACCGCCCAAAAGAATATATGAGGGGCTTGATGTCTCGAAAATATCCATTCCTCTTCTGATAAGCGAATCTTCGATAGGACAGTCCGCATTCCTGAGCATTACGGCAGTCTGTGTAGGAGATGAGAGCGTCTTGTGAAGACTCTTTATTACCAGATCTCCCTTTGCATCAGGACCGAAGAAGTGATCGTCCAGACCAAGATGAGGACCATGCGCGCAATCCGTTATGAGGATCGCGTCGTATTTTCGCGTGATACGATAGATCTCTTCAGTATCTGACAATACTCCCTCGTAAGTGGGAGAGCTTAGGATCACCGTCTTGATCGAAGGATCACGTGCAAGCTGTCTTTCAACATCTGAAGGGGATATGTGACCGGCAAAAGGAAGACCGGTATCGAAAGCCGGCATCAGCGGTACAATTGCATTCCCCGTAAGTTCAATGGCATTCCATACGGCCGAATGGCAGTTCATTGCCGTTAAGATCTTGGCATTCGGATTAAGCAAAGAGGCGCAGCGGACGGCTGTAAGAATGAGTGCTGTGGAGCCGTTTACCGATATGTATGCGTTATTCGCTTTCCATAGTGAAGCGGCACAATCTTCTAGATCCTTAAGAAGACCGGAAGGCGAGTGAAGATTATCGAAGCCGCCGATCTCTGAGATGTCGCGCATGAATGCTTGCGATACGAATTCAGGGTTACGTTTGCCGCCGGGCATATGCATCGGCAGAGGATCTGTTCCGAGATAGATCTTAAGAGCTGCTCCGAGTCTGTCGTTATCGTACTTCATGTAAATGCCCTTCCAATATCTGTTAATTATCAAAGAATCTGCCGGCAAGTAGATCTGAAAGCGTCAGCAACTACAAAAAAAGGGCTGCCCCGCGGACAGCCCTTAATAATCAGTTAGTTCTGATCCTCATCAGCTCGGATTGATTACTGTGAAGCTGTAAGCAGAGACTACATCAGAATCCTCATAAATCGACTTCTGCATCTGAAGAGCAGTAGAGAGGAGGAGTGTGTAGGGTGAGAGCTTACCGCCGAGGAGATCAACATCTGAAGCGTAGCTGATAGCCTGAGCCTCATCATCAGAGAGCAACATGTACTGTGATACGAGGAAGAGGGATCTTACGCCGACGTTCATATGAACGAGCTTGCTGTTGACTGAATATGTCGGGTTAGAGTTTGAAGAAGAACCTGACAATCTGCTGCTGAATGAGAGACCCAGAGTAGATGTGCCGCCCAAAGCGCTTGTCTCTTCCTGAATGAAGAGAGGCTTGCCTTCAATACCAACCTTACCGACTTCGTGGAAGAGAGCAATGATGATAGCGGACTCTTCGTCGAGCTGAGGCATGATCGTATCCTTAATTCTCAACAACTGTTTAGCAACTGCAACGCTTCTGATAAGGAGACCCTTCTCGCAAGCGAGGGAACCCTTAACTTCTGCAGGAGATGTGAGCCAAGATGTTCTGTTCTCAAGGAAATCAATAAAGTGGTCGAACTCTGTCTTTCTCTTAACGATAGCTGCCTTGAGCTGCTCGTAAAGAGCGTCAACATTCTCTTTATTGACTTCAATCATCGGCATAATGCCGGCAACTTTATCAGATTTGCCTGTAGCTGCTGCAGAAACAGCTGCTGCCGCAGGAGTAATTGCTTCAGAATCGGAGCCGCCTGTGGTCTCATCTTCAGAAGTAAAAGTATACTTACACTTAGGGCATCTGATAGCCTGGTTGGCAATGACCATACCGCAATCGGGACATTTCTTCATGGTTATGACCTCCTGTATCACGGATGTTCAATGAATCCGCTGAGATATTTCAACATTATTTTACAACTTGGTTTTTACACAATCAATAAGAGGTGAGTTTTTTTTTATCGTTTTTATGTATATTTTTACAATAAATTAATGAATCAATAAAAAAGACACTGACGAGGGGGTGTCAGTGTCTTAAGGAGGGTGTTATGAAGTAAGGAACAATTACTTTGAACAGCTATATCTTATCACCTTGAATATTTACTTTAAGGTTCAATAAAGGCAAAATAGTGGCAAACAGTTACAAAATTGTGGAGGAATGAGATTTGACTCTTGAAGGACGACTTTTTGTCGCTAACAGAATGACTGAGATCAGGGAAGTAACTACAGAGGATACCGATCCGTCATACTCAAGACGTTTGGAGAAAGCGCTTATTGAGCTCTGCAGACAAATGGACATTCCCGTTCCGATGTGGATGAAGAAGAACACCAAGGAATTCTCGGCATTTGGTCAGACGATCTTTTTCCGCGAGCAATATACTGAGAATGTCAGATTCGACAGATTCCAGATCAGGGTAAGAGAAGACTGATGATTACCGTAGGCATAGTCGGCGGAGGTGCAGCCGGTCTTTTTGCGGCATGCCAGTTGAAGAGATTGGCTGTCGGCAAGGACATTGAAGTTACGATCCTTGAGAAGAATCAGATACCGGGACAAAAGCTTACACTTACAGGTCACGGGCGTTGCAATATTACCAATCGCAAGGACCCTGCCGAACTTAAGAACGGTTTCCATGAAGCCGGCAATTTTATATATCCCGCACTTAAGGAGTTTACTCCGGACAACACAATGGAGTTTTGCGAGAGAGAGTTGGGGCTGAAGCTTAAGGAAGAAGAGAATAACAGGATCTTTCCAGTTTGTGACAGCGCCGTAAAGGTAAGAGATACCATACTTACTTATATATCAGACAGCTCGAAAACGATCACCGGTACGGCAGTTCTTGATATCTGCAAGAAGGATGTTTTCGAGATATCCACAAAGAACGGAGATTACACCTTCGATCATCTGATCTTATCCTGCGGCGGAAGTTCTTTTACCGGAACAGGATCTGCCGGAGATTCATATGTTTTGGCCGGAAGAATGGGACACACGATAGTTCCTGTCAGAGCTGCGCTTGCACCGATAGCTCTTGATCGCGATTCAGCTTCATTTACAAAGGAACTGAGCGGGGTATCGGTAAATGCAAAAGTGTCGCTCTATTGTGACGGCAAGGTAATAGCAACGCGAAGCGGGGATGTGTTGTTTGCTGATTTCGGGCTGACGGGGCCGGCGATAATGGAACTGTCCAGAGAGATCCCTGTCGACATCAACGGAAAAAATGTATTCATAGAACTCGATCTGATCCCTTCGTTGACCGAAGAACAGCTCGATCAGGAACTTCAGAACAGGATCGCAGATCATCACGATACCAAGATATCCAATCTGTTGTCCGATCAAATTCCGGCATCCGTGGCAGAAGCAGTTACGCGCCGTGCGGGAACGGCAGGAGCGTATGCACAGAGTTTTACTAAGGAGAACCGCAAGAAGCTCAGAAAAGAGTTAAAGCATTTGTGTCTGGCCCTGAATGAGGCACCTGTAATCGAGAGGGCTTATGTGACCAGGGGAGGAGTGTCGCTTAAGGAAGTCGATCGCAAGACGATGGAGTCTAAGGTCGTACCGGGCCTTTACATTATCGGTGAAGCTCTTGATGTCGACGGCATCAGCGGCGGATACAATCTTCAGGCCTGCATGAGCGAAGCATATCTGGCCGCGAAGTCCATTATCAGTTCAGCGCAATAATAAAGGTGCCTCGAGAGACACCTTGAAACTGCTTTTGTAATTACTTATCAGTCGTACTGGTCACCGGAGACTCTGAAGATTACTTCGCCGGGATAAACCATGTCGAGCTGAGATCTTGCTACGCTCTCAATGTAGGCATCGTCCTTCTCCATCTCTTCACGTGAACGGATCTGCTTGAGCTTGTCGGACAAAGCCTCAGACTGGGCAATAAGTGAGGAGTTCTCCGCGATAAGACGCTCTTTCTGTCTGTGGATGTTGGCATACTTTGTAAGACAGAGAATACCGATGACAACGCAGCAAATGCATATCATTGCCGTGAGGAAGGATATTCCGCCTGATTTACGTCTTAACTTACGCAAAGTGTGCCTCCAAACTGAGATTTACATGCCTATTATCACTTAACCCCGGGTTCAAAACAACAACCCGGGGTTAAACTTAAAATACTTGTAATATTAGGTAAGCGGTTCAGGAAATATCGTCTTCGAGGAGCTCATACATGGAAGTTGCATCCTCTTTCCTGACTGTCTCGGGAAGTGCCGTAACCCTGAACTTTACTTCACCGCTTCCGAACAGAATGGATACGACATCTCCTACCTTGAGCTTGACTGAAGGCTTGGCGGGCTTGCCGTTAACCGTAACTCTGCCGGCCTGGCAGACATCGTTGGCAACGGTCCTGCGCTTTATTACTCTTGAGAGTTTTAGGAATTTATCAAGCCTCATTCTATTCTCCTGTAAGCATTACTCTGCCTTTCAAGGCAGAGAGAAGTGTAAGGTCATCCGCATACTCAATGTCGGAGCCCATCGGAAGTCCGGAAGCAAGGCGTGACACTTTAATGCCTGACGGTCCGAGCATTCTGGACAGATACAGAGCCGTAGCGTTACCTTCAGCGGTCTGATTGGTGGCCACGATCACTTCGGTAATCTCCGGGTGATCGGTCAGGCGCTGTATCAGATCGGGAATCGTTGTATCAGCTCTGCTCATGGACTTCATCGGATTGAACACACCGTGAAGCACATGGTACAGACCCTTGAATTCGTGCGTGCGTTCAAAGGTGGATACATCTCTGGGGGATTCGACAACCAGAACGGTGGTCTTGTCTCTCAAAGGATCAGAGCAGATGGGACACGGGTCCGAATCCGTAAAATTCTGACAGCAGGAGCATCTCTTCGTAGACGTTCTTGCGAGCGTGATCGAAGACGTCAAAGCCTCGGCATCCTTATCATCCATGGCCAGGATGTGGAATGCCAGACGCTGCGCAGATTTGCCTCCTATTCCGGGGAGGCTGCTCAACTGCGTTATCAGGTTCTGGATCGAAGGAGAGTATCTTGCCATTATCAGAAAGGCAGGTTCATACCGCCGGTGATGCCGTTAATACGCTCCTGGTTGGTCTGATCGATCTGCTCCAAAGCCTGGTTGGCAGCAGCGATGATGAGATCCTGAAGACCTTCCATATCCTCCGGATCAACAATATCCTTTGAAAGTTCGATAGATTTTACTCTATGGTCACCGCCGACAACGACCTTTACCAATTCGCCGCCTGCTGTTCCGGTGAACAGCATCTCACGGATCTCGGCCTGAGCCATCTCGATCTGTCTCTGCATTCTCTGAGCCTGTGCAACAACCTGATTCATGTTGCCTCCCATGCCCATTCCTCCGCGGAATCCTTTTGCCATTTTAATTACCTCCGAAAATTAATTCTTTATATGATCAATCGCCGAAATGAATATCCGTGGGGATACCCATATTCTTAGAACGTTCATTCAATTCATCCAGCTTCTTATCCATGGCACTGGCCTGACTCTTCTTCTCCTGATTTGAGTACTGAGTGCTTGTGCACAGATAGAGATGTCCTGCATCGAACTCTTCCTTTATGGAAGAAGAGATCTGTCTGAAAGCTTGTGATTTCTTAAGGTTGGTAAGAAGTCTTACATCATTGTCCTCGAAAACTATATAGGCAGAATCGCCGGTCTTCTTAAGTGTTGCATGTTCCAGGACGCCGGCGATATTCTCGTTGTTCTTCTTGAGATTTGAAGTGATATCAGCCCATCTCAGTGCGAGATCGGCATCTTCACCCGTAAAGGAAGGTGTTCTTACTGATTCCTTTGCCCTGTTGTCAACGATAAGGCCGCTTCTGTCAGCCTGCTCAGCCAATTGCGAACGCGGCTGCTTGGCAGGTTCCTGAGGCTTCGGTTCCGGCTCGGAAGGCTCTGAATTACCGAAGCTTATGTCACCTGTAAGGTCACTCAGAAATGAAGAAGAAAGCCCTGAGAAGATGCTCTGTGAAGGAGCGGGATCTTCCTCCGGATCGGATGATGCGGGTTCATCCGGCTCTTCAGATTCACGGGGAATATAAGAGAATATCGAAGGTTCGACATGTTCACCGTAGGAATCGTCTGCAGGTATATATTCATCATCGGGTTCAGCATCGTCAGAAGGCTCCGATTCAGATTCGCTTACGGATCTTGAGCCGAACAGAACGCTTCCTTCGGTGCCAAACGGCAATACTGATTCAGGCTTCTTGTCGGATGGCTCTGCAGTCTTACCTTCAACCGAAGAGGAATTAAATGAGAATAATGACGAGGTCGGCGTGGAAGACGGCTGAGGTCTGTACGGTGCCGGAATGGGATTTGCCGGCTTGACTTCGGGAGCCGGATCTGCCGGTTCGGAAGAAGGTTCCTCGGGTTCCTCAGTTTTTGCTTCCTGTACGGGAGCGGGTTCAGCTTCCTTCTTAGTCTCTTCTTTCCTGTCGTTGCTTAATGTTATCGTCGCAGCCTTCTCTGCCTGATTCTTCTCGAAGTCAGGAATCACGATGGGTGTTACGGGCAGGGATGACTTCCTTCCGCAAAGGCGCATCAGCATAAGCTCGAAGCTTGTCGGAATATCGGGAGATTTACGAAGTTCCGCATATTCTTTGGAAAGATAACTGATATATCCTGTCAATGTATCGGCACTGACCTTTGCGGCAGTCTGATACATGTCCTGGATCGTCTCCTTGGGATAGGGAAGATAGATGATAGGATCTGCTTTGACTCGTATTATGAGGAGATCTCTGAAGTAAGCTGCGAGATCAAGAGTAAAGCGGGCCTGATTCTTACCTGAAGCGTTCAAAGTCTCACAGAGATCGATCAATTCATCGAATCTTGCATCAATGAGGCAGTTAGCCATCTTGAAGAGAAATGAACTGTCTACGGTACCTGTGATGCGCTCGACATCCTGAGATGAGATCTCCTTGTCATCGCCTGATATGGCAGAGATCTGATCAAGGAGCGATAAAGCGTCACGCAGAGCACCGTCGGATCTGGAAGCGATAAGGCGAAGTGCATCGTCAGAAGCTTTGATGCCGGACTTAATGCATACGTCTCTGAGCCTTCCTGAGATAAGATCGATCGGAATACGCTTGAAGTCGTATCTCTGGCAACGTGAGATTATTGTAGCGGGAATCTTATCCGATTCCGTTGTGGCAAAGACGAAGATGACATGCTTCGGAGGTTCCTCAATGGTCTTGAGCAGGGCATTGAAGGCACCCTTGGAAAGCATATGGACCTCATCGATGATATAGACTTTGTAGGTGGTCCTGGTAGGAGCAAAATTGACTTCCTGGAGAATGGGCCTGATGTCATCGACACCGTTGTTGGAAGCGGCGTCCATCTCAGAAACATCAAGAATGGAACCGTCCAGGATACCCTTACAAGTGGGGCATTCATTACACGGATTGCCGTTGACGGGATTCTCACAGTTTACGGCTCTGGCAAAGATCTTGGCTATCGTAGTCTTTCCGGTACCGTGCTGACCGCAGAACAGGTATGCGTGAGCGAGCTTCTTAGAGACTATTGACTGTCTCAGTGCGCAGACGGCAGCTTCCTGACCGACAACATCATCAAACGCAATTGGCCTGTACTGTCTGTAGAGAACGATATGATCTTCCATAGTCAATTCCTTAAAGATGAATAAAAAATAAAAAAGTCCGTCCCGCCCGAACTGCCGTCGGTAAGGCTTAACCCGCGGCGCACTTCGAAAACCGCTTACTGCTGCTTCCTTCCGGACCTGACAGGGTTCACAGCCCGAAATCGCACGGGACCTTGGCCGGCGGCAGACCGCGCGGGACGAACTAATCAATTACAGAAGCATTATATCATAAAGAATAAAATACGAGCTTCAATTATAGGGACAATTCTCAGAACATTCAATTTATTCATAGCAGGAATCGATAAATGCCTTGGTATAGCCGCCGATAGTGGCTATGGCGCTGCCTGCCGCATTGGAATCTGCCGCTTCAACATAGATGACCACGGCGATCGGCTCCTGATAGTCAAGGATGGCACATTCCATATAAGCGCCTCTGTCGGTATTTCTTCCCAACACATGAAGGATCCCCGTGTCCTGAGGAAAAGCTGCCGTGAGGGGTGATTCTATCTCATTTGCTGCCATATCATTAAGCAGACGCTGGTTGATCTGAGGATTGTTGATGAAGGTGCGGTACATATATGAGAAGTAATTGCCCATGTCATAGCAGGAGATGGAGCCTTTGGCACGGTATTCCTTATCACGATAATCCTTATATATGACAGAATCGTTGTATGAGATGTAACCGCTTATCTTGTTTACTTCTTCAATGGTGCTCTCCATTCCTCCCATGTGAGTAACGACATAATTAAGAGCGATGCTGTCATTTTTGGCGATCGCATAATTGAGGAGGGTCCTCATGTAGAAGGATTTGCCGTAACTGTAGTTGTCGGCGATATAGGAAGAACTCTTGGACCCCTTATAATTACCGTCATAGGTCTCTGTCTCCGACAAAGGACCGGTTACGCCGGCGATGCTGTCATAGTAAACGATGGCTATCGGTATGGATATTGCACCCGAAGGAACGACCGGATCCAGTTCATCGACTCCGACACGTTCTCCTGAAGAGAGTGCTATGAAGTCAAAGCAGATCCTCATGTCAGTATGTTTCTTCTGATACTTCTCGACTTTGTCTTTCAATTCATCGAGATAAACGGCACGCTCCTGATAGGTAGCAGTCTGGATTCCCTGTGCTTTGAAGTTGAAGTTAGGACCTTCTTCAAAAAGATCGGGGTAGTTGTTCTGGGAAGCGGCGGCTGTCTCAGGAACGGGTGTGGGGGTAGGCGTTGCGGCAAGAACCGCGTGCGGTATCGTAGTGGCTTCGGTAGTAGTCTCGACCGTAGTGGATTCCGTTGTCGTGTGAACCGGTCTCTGATATGCCGAGTATTCAGTTGTTGTGCTGGTTGCCGCTCCCACAAGGTTAGGATACATGAGACGGTACTGATCCTGAGCAGAAGCAATAGAGCTTACGAAAACTATCGCAAACGTGATTACGACCAGGACCAGAATGATGATCAGAGTACGCCTCTTACGGAAGGTGCGTATTCCCTCGGCCTTTTTCAGAAATGTCGGATTCGGGCGTTTCATTACTGTCAGAAAAGTCCTGTAATTACACCGTTATCGTCAATGTCGATATCCATGGCAGCAGGGTGCGGAGGTAATCCGGGCATCGTTACGATGGTGCCGGTCAGGATGACGAGATAGCCGGCTCCCGCAGAAAGGAAGCAGTCTCTGACCGTGAGCGTAAAGCCTTCGGGATTGCCGAGTTTCTTAGGATCGTCTGACAATGAGTATTGTGTTTTCGCGATACAGACAGGGAGATTACCGTAACCCTTGTCCGTGAATTCTTTGATCTTTGCAGCCGCTTCTGGAAGAATGTCTACTTTGGCAGCACCGTAGATCTTGGTGGCGATCTTGGCGATCTTCTCTTCGACCGAATCAGTGAGCTCGTATGTGAATGTCGGTTTTCTCGGAGTGTTCTTCTCGAGGATCGAGACAGCCTTGTTTGCGAGCTCGATCCCGCCTTCTCCGCCCTTCGCGAAAATCTCCGCGGGAGCAAATTCGGCTCCTTCAGCCAGACAGGCCTCTTTAACAAGAGCAAGCTCTTCTTCGGTATCCGTCAGGAATCTGTTGGAGGCGACAAGAACGGGGAGTCCGAATGCCTTCAGATTCTTTATGTGCTTGATGACATTGGCAAGTCCGGCCTTTACGGCTTCGGGATTGGGCTCAGAGAGCTTATCCTTCGGAACGCCTGCATTGTATTTCAAAGATCTTACCGTTGTGACCAATACCGTGAGGTCAGGCCAGATGCCGAGATTTCTGCACTTGATGTCAAGGAACTTCTCAGCTCCGAGGTCCGCGCCGAAGCCTGCTTCGGTAATTATGACATCTCCCAGTTTCAGAGCTGTCTTCGTTGCGATGCATGTGTTGCATCCGTGAGAGATGTTTGCAAAAGGTCCGCCGTGAACGAAGGCAGGAACACCTTCCAGGGACTGAACGAGGTTAGGGCTGATCGCATCCTTGAGACAGGTGGCGATCGCGCCGGTGGCACCAAGCTGACCTGCGGTTATAAGGTTGCCGTCCGTGTCGTAGGCAACGGCGATCCTGTCGATCCTTGTCTTGAGATCGTCTATATCTTTAGCAAGACACAGGATAGCCATGATCTCTGATGCAGCGGTGATCTGGAAGATCTCAGGACGTGTAACGCCCTTTGTTCCGCCGCCGATGCCCACAGTTACTGCTCTCAGGCATCGGTCATTCATGTCGAGACATCTCTTCCAGAGGATCCGGTCCTTGTCGATGTTGAGGCTGTTGCCTTGATAAAGGTGATTATCGATCAAGGCTGCAAGCAGGTTGTTTGCGGTCGTGATCGCATGAATATCTCCGGTGAAGTGAAGATTGATGTCTTCCATGGGAACTACCTGAGAGTAACCGCCGCCGCACGCACCGCCTTTTACGCCGAAGACGGGACCAAGGGAAGGCTCTCTTAATGCAAGCACGGACTTTTTGCCGACAAGCTTCAATGCCTGGGCAAGTCCGATGCTGATGGTGGTCTTGCCTTCGCCTGCGGGTGTGGGATTCATGGCCGTAACCAGGATAAGTTTGGCGTTGGGATTATCCGGAAGGCTCTCAATATAATCCAACGGGAGCTTCGCTTTGTATTTTCCGTAAAGTTCGAGCTTGTCGGTATCAACTCCTAAGTGTTCTGCTACATTTGTTATTGGACTTACTTTTGCGTTTTGAGCTATCTCGATGTCACTAAGCATACCGGCGCTCTCCTTATTTATTTATATTCAGATACGATTGTATTGTAAAAGGACAGGCTTTTCAATCACGGCGACCGACTGAAATGCGCGAAGTCTTACTGCGAGAGGGGTTACCACTACATTTTGTATGATGTGTTGAGTTTTTTTACTAAATGTTGTGTTTTTTTCGTTGACATTATATCAAGCAAATGTTACTATTTGGGGCAGATTGGAAATACTATCGTAATATTTCCTTAAACCTACTGAAATATTTGATGCTAAAGAATCTGAGCGAGGACACCACTTATGATCATCAGTTCCGATTTGCAAATGTGCAAAACTAAGTTCGAGGAACTCATCGGTCAGCGCATCGTTTGCAAGACAAACGGCGGCCGTAAGAGAATCATCACCTACATCGGTACAGTAGAGCATTGCTATCCTAATGTTTTCACAATGCGTTGTGATAACGAAGCAGGCAAGCAATCCATAGTCTCTTTCTCATACATCGATGTTCTTACAAGAACTGTAAGAGTAGGTGTTATGCCTAAGAAGTCTGAGGCAGAAGTAGCAGTCTAATCTATTTGCTTCATCAAGGCACTGTCAGAACTGAGCGGTTCAGGTTTGACAGTGCCTTTTTTTATTGGATTTGTAAACAAATGAGTTGATAAAGGGCCTCTTAGCACATTATTCATGACCTTTTGCCTTTAATTCTCCCTTTTCATAATGTAAAATTAATATATACTTGTTTCGTTGCCATGCTGATAAATGATTGGAGATTAGGATGGATACTTACGAGATTACGGCTAATGCAAAATTGAATCTCTTCCTGAGAGTCAGGGGGGTGCTTCCAAACGGCTATCACAGCCTGTATTCGGTTATGCAGGAGATCGATCTGGCCGATACGCTTACAGTCTCCGTTTATCCTGAACGGGAAGCCGGTTTTGATATTAAGTGCATAGGCAGAAATGACATTGATCCCGAGAAGAATCTTTGCAGCAAAGCAAAAGACAGATTCTTCTCATCACTTCGTAAGAAGGCTTCCGTTGATCCGAGCATTCCCAATGCAGATCTTTGGCGGAAAGGTAATTTCCCTTACGTTGAGATAGAACTTACAAAGGCTGTTCCTTCCGAATCCGGAATGGGCGGAGGAAGTTCCGATGCGGCAGCCACGCTTATGGTCCTTCAGGAGCATTTCGGCAATCCTTTTACGGAAGAAGAGTTGAATCAGCTCGCAGTCAATGTCGGTGCCGATGTTCCTTTCTTCCTTTACGGCGGAACTTGTCTTTGCGAGAGTGTGGGAGAAGAGATTGAATCCGTAAGTTCACTCGCAGGCATACCGCTCCTGATAGTTAAGCCTTCAAAGGGTGTTCCGACGCCTGAATGTTTCCATGTAATTGACAGTAAGCCGTTACCTGAATTTGACGAGAAGCGTTATGCGGATTACATTGCGGTCCTTAATGGCGATACTGTCGATCCGCTTACGAGATTCCTTGCCGGCGGAGATCTTCTGACAAATGATCTGGAATTAGCTTCCGATGAGAAGGTTCCCGAGATTGCCGCGATCAGAGATGCACTGATCGGTACGGGCGCAAGTTTTGCCAGGATGACGGGGTCGGGAAGTGCCGTTTTCGCGATGTATGACAGCGAAGAGAAAAGAGACGCGGTGTATGAGTGCGTTAAGAACGATCCTAAGTTCGCCGATTGTGATATCTTCGTATCAAAGACTATCTGATCTGTTGGCGAACAGGCCTCTTGAATATCCGCGGGAGTTCTCCGAATCGATCAACTTGAATCCGCGTTTACCGTAGAAACTAACCATTTTCTTATTATTTGCAGCCGAGTGGAGTAAGGCACATCTGATGCCTGAAGCGTAGGCCAGTTCCAATGCTTTGTTGATGAGGTCGTTGCCGAGTCCGGTCCTTCGGACGTTCTCTTCGACTGCGAATCGCGAGATGTAACATGAGGGCCCGGCGTCCTTCAGGAATTCGAAGGTCTCGTCGGAAAAGCTGTAGACCAGAGGGTTCGGACACTCTTTGATGCAGACTGTCCCCACCACCTCATCATCGAGGACTGCGATAAGGCATGTCTGCCGCGAGATCCTGTCAGCGACGCTCTCTACAGATTCCGTCATGGCCTCGAGCATTGATGAAGGAATTCCGGAATCCTTACAATATGAAAACATCGCGCTTCGCAAGAGGCGCGATACTTCGGGTGCGTCAGTGACGCTTGCTTGTCTTATTTCAGGAACAGATTCCATTAATTGAGGAAGCAATTGACCAGGATGGCCTTGTGAGCATGAAGTCTGTTCTCAGCCTCATCGAAAACAACACTCTGAGGTCCGTCGATAACCTCTTCCGTGACTTCGTAACCGCGATAAGCAGGGAGGCAGTGCATAAAGATGGCATCTGACTTAGCAACGCCCATGAGCTTGGAATTAACCTGATAACCCTTGAAGATCTCGACTCTTGCAGCTTTCTCGGCTTCCTGACCCATTGAGGTCCAGGTGTCAGCATAGATAACATCGGCACCCTCTGCCGCTTCGAAAGGATCTGTCGTCATAACGATCTTTGAACCCGTAACCTTGGCATCCTCATTTGCTTCGATGACATACTTCTCAGGGCATGAGTAATCCGCGGGACTTGCTACCGAGATATCCATTCCTGCCTTTGCGCAAGCGTGAAGGAGAGAATTAGCCATGTTATTACCGTCACCGAGGTAAGCGAGTTTTAAGCCCTTGAGAGTACCCTTATGCTCCTTGATTGTAAGAAGGTCCGCGAGAACCTGAGTAGGGTGCTGATCATCGGTAAGTCCGTTGATGACAGGGATCTTGCCGTACTTTGCGAGATCCTCGACGTCCTGATGTTTGAAGGTTCTGATCATGATGCCGTCAACCATTCCGGAAAGAACGTTGGCAGTATCGTAGATCGTCTCGCCTCTGCCGATCTGAATGTCGTTGTTGCTGAGGAACAATGCCTGACCGCCCAGCTGATACATGCCTACTTCAAAAGAGACTCTGGTTCTTGTAGATGACTTCGTGAAGATCATGGCCAAAGACTTGCCCTTGAGAAGGTGATGCTCAATGCCGGCCTTTGTCTTAGCCTTAAGATCGATGGCTGTATCAAGAAGATAATCAAGATCTTCAAAACTTACGTCTCTGTGGAAATCTATATAATGCTTCATATTAAATACTCCTTAAGTTGCTAATATTTGGTTCTCAGTTATCATCATCAAGAAGATCATCTAACTTGTCGACCTTGGCGTTATTGATACTCTCGGTGCTTTCCTTGATCTGCTTCTTTGACGGGAGAGAATCCTTGATCTTGTTGAGAACGCTCTTAGGTCCCGTGACGTTCTTTAAGATCTTATCGAGAGCCTTGATGAACATTCCGGCTTGAGCCTTTGTGATTATGAGCGGCGGTGCAAGTCTTATCGTGGATTTGCCGATCGCGCTGACCAGGATCCCCATGCTGAAAAGCTGTTCACGCATACCTGCTGCCGTAATCGTATCATCGAATTCGATTCCGATGAGAAGTCCCTGACCTCTTACCGAACGGATGCAGTTGTATTTGCTTCTTAATTTGCCCAGCTTCTCGAAAAGCTCGGCACTTACTTCCTGAACATTATCGATGATGCCGTCTTCCTCAATGGCCTCCATAACGGCGTTACCTGCAGCACATGCGAGCGGGTTGCCTCCGAAGGTTGAGCCGTGATCGCCGGGTCTCAGACCTGTAGCGACCTTATCGGTGGTGAGCATTGCACCGATCGGCACACCGCCGCCCAAGCCCTTGGCGAGGGTCATGATATCCGGTACCACACCATAGTTCTGATAGCAGAACATCTTGCCGGTACGTCCGATACCTGTCTGAACTTCATCAAAGATAAGGAGGATATCCTTCTCAACACAGAGTTTCTTGATCTCGATGATGTAGTCCTTGTCAGCGGGATGAACACCGCTCTCACCCTGAACCAGCTCGAGCATGATGGCAGCAGTATGAGGATTGACTGCTTGGATCATTGCGTCGATGTCATTAAAAGGAACATGAACAAAACCGGGAACATTAGGTTCGAACGGTCTGGAGAACTTATCCTGGCCGGTTGCCGCGATGGTTCCCATGGTCCTTCCGTGGAAGCTCATGTTGGCAGTGATGATCTCATATTTATTAATGTCTCTGTAATAATAGTACCCCCTGGCAAGCTTGATGGCTGCCTCATTGGCTTCCGCACCTGAATTGCAGAAGAAGACCTTATCGGCAAAGCTTACGCGGCAGAGTCTGTAAGCAAGCTCGGATCTCTGCGGAATGTAATAGTAGTTGCACGCATGGATAAGATCCTTTGCCTGCTTTGTAACTGCAGAAGTGAGCCTGGGATTACCATAGCCGAGTGAATTTACGGCGATGCCGCCGATCATATCAAGATATCTGGCATTCTGTGTATCATAGAGGTAAGCACCCTTTCCCTTGGTGAATGCTACCGGAAGAGGAGCGAAAACCTGAAGACAGTATTCCTTGTCGTAATCTTCTATTAGTTCGAGATCATTTTCTATACTCATAGTGTTCTTTCTTCTCCTTTACGATCATTGTTCCGATTCCGTTCTTTGTGAATATCTCAAGGATAATGGAATGCGGTATTCGTCCGTCGATGATATGTGCTCGTCCTACGCCTCGTTCCACAGTATCAAGACAGCCTTCGATCTTGGGGATCATGCCGCCGCTGATAATACCTTCATCAACGAGATCCTTAATGTCATGCTCATCAAGTACCGGGATGATATAGTCAGAGCCGTCTTCCTGTTTGCGCAGAACGCCGCCGACGTCAGTCAGTGTGATGAGCTTTGAAGCTCCAAGCGCAACGGCAACTTCCGCTGCCACGGTATCTGCGTTGATATTGTAGCTCTCACCGTCAGCACCGACGCCGATCGGAGCGATTACCGGTATGTATTCGTCATTGGCAAGCATTGAGATGACTTTAGTGTTGATCTTCTTGATCTTGCCTACGTATCCGATGTCGATGGGGTTTCCGTTAGCATCTTCGGTAAGTTTCTCGGCTTCGATGAGATTACCGTCGATGCCGGAGATTCCGATTGCCTTCGCACCTTTGCCGCAGAGAACGGATACGATGTTTTTATTTGTCTTTCCGATGAGGACCATCTGTGCATAACCCATGGTCTCTTCGTCGGTATATCTCAAGCCGTTAACAAAATGAGATTCTTTGTTGACCTTCTCGAGCATGCCGCTGATGTCAGGACCGCCGCCGTGAACGATAACGGGGTTAATGCCGATATACTTAAGAAGAGTGATGTCATCCATGACCGATTGCTTTAACTCTTCGTTGATCATGGCATTTCCGCCGTACTTGATGACAAAGGTCTGACCACGCATCTTTCTGATAAAGGGAAGTGCCTCAATAAGGATCGATGCTCTGTCGACGTTGTTCTTGATGTCACCCGTGATAACGGGATTTTCTTTCTGTCCTGCCATTATCAGATACCTCTTACTATGTTCTTGAGTCCGGCTGTCTCGGGGAAGCCGAACATGGCATTTGCTGCCTGAATTGCCTGAAGAGCTGCACCCTTACCCAGATTGTCCTGAGCAGAGAAGAGCTTGATGATCCCCGTCTCGGGATCGAAAAGGCCGTTTACTTCAATGTAATTGGAGCCTGCAACGGCTTTTACGTCAGGGAGAGTCTTTCCGGGAAGTACTCTTACGAATGTCTCGTCCTTATAAAACTCTTTATATATATCGTTGATCTTCTCGGAGGTTACTTCTCCGAAAGCCTTGGTCGGCTTAACGTAGATGGTCGCAAGCATTCCGCGCTTGAAGGGTGCAAGGTGAGGAGTGAAGGTGACTTTGATGTCGCCGGGATCCTTACCTGCAAGGAGAGAACACTGCTCGGCGATCTCACTTGTGTGGCGGTGTCCTACAGCGCCATAGGGCTTGAAGGAATCGTCTTCCTCACAGAATGCATAAGCAAGGTCTGCTTTTCTTCCCGCACCGCTTACTCCGGATACGGCATCGATGATTATGGAATCCTGATCGATGAGACCGGCCTTGAGGAAAGGTGCCAGTGCCATCAGTGAGCAGGTGGGGTAGCAGCCGGGGTTTGCAACGAGCTTTGCATCCTTCAGCTCATCTCTGTAGAACTCGGGAATTCCGTAAACTGCCGTTTTGAGCAATTCGGGATTGGGATGAGTAAGATTATATGACTTCTCATATGTCGCTACGTCCTTATATCTGAAGTCGCCGCTGTGATCGATGACTCTTGCGCCTGTCTTAAGGATCTCAGGTACGGCCTTTGATGAGACTCCGTGAGGAAGTGCCGTAATGACAAGATCCGAATCCTGAGCGGCTTCTTCGGGAGAGAGCTCTTCGCAGATGTTGTCCACAACGCCTCTGAAGACCGGATAGATCTCCGAATAAGGCTTGCCTGCAAAGGTCTTGCTCGTCAGGTGGCGGAATCTGAAGTTCGGGTGACCGGCAAAACCTCGTACGAGTTCTGCTCCGACATACCCTGTAGCACCTATAATGGATACATACTTAACAGATTCTTCCATAGACATATTCCAAAAACCTCCTGAAAGGGTGAGAATACCCACTTTTATGTTTGATTTATGCAATATAATGTATAAATATTCAAAAGTCAACAGAATTATGCATAAATAATTATCATATTTATATGAGGATGATAATCTCGCATAATATCGCAAAAATCATTTTCGGATCCGCATACACCGATTTAGTAATCGAAAAGTAATAAAAACAATGGGGTTTTCGAGCTCTTTAAGATAGATTGCACAATGCACAAAAAGGACCAAAATACCCCAATTTATTGCTCTCTGTGGTCATTCTTGTACAACACACACAAATAAATTCAAAGCTATTTGATACATTTAACAACGCAAGTAATTTGCTATGCCAAAATACCAAATCATTTTTTGGGGAATGTGTCATATAGTAAACAAAATTGCGTTTTGATAACATTCTCGTAGTTAACTAGCCCGCGATGGGGCGGGCGCAATTTTGGAGGTTAGAAAGTTATGGCAAGTTTATCTTTCCAGCACGTTTACAAGAAGTATGATGGCGGCGTTGTCGCTGTATCAGATTTCAACCTTGATGTAGCAGATAAGGAATTCGTTATCCTCGTTGGTCCTTCCGGATGCGGTAAGTCAACAACACTCCGTATGCTCGCAGGTCTTGAGGACATTTCCGAGGGTGAGATTTATATCGATGATCGTTGCGTAAACGACGTTCTCCCTAAGGACAGAGACATCGCAATGGTATTCCAGAACTACGCTCTCTATCCTCACATGTCAGTTCGTGACAACATGGCATTCGCTTTGAAGCTCAGAAAGATGCCTAAGGACGAGATCAATCGTCGTGTACAGGAAGCAGCTAAGATTCTTGAGATCGAGCACTTGCTTGACAGAAAGCCTAAGGCTCTTTCCGGTGGTCAGCGTCAGAGAGTTGCTCTCGGCCGTGCTATCGTTCGTGACCCTAAGGTCTTCCTCATGGATGAGCCTCTCTCAAACCTCGACGCTAAGCTCCGTGTACAGATGCGTGTTGAGATCACAAAGCTCCACCACAGACTTAAGACAACATTCGTTTACGTTACACACGACCAGACAGAGGCTATGACCATGGGTACCAGAATCGTAGTTATGAAGGATGGTTTCATTCAGCAGGTTGACTCTCCTACGGAGCTCTATGACAACCCGGTTAACACATTCGTTGCAGGATTCATCGGAATGCCTCCTATGAACTTCATCAATGCAGTTGTTAACGTTGAAGGTTCTGACGTATTCGTTTCTTTCGAGAACGTTACGATCAAGCTCCCTGCAAGATATGCAGTTGAGGAAGTCATGGATCGTGACGGTCAGGAAGTTATCTTCGGTGTAAGACCTGAGGCGATCACAGACGATATTACATACGTTACAGATCACCCTGAGGCAGCATTCACAGCTGACGTTGACGTCGTAGAAATGCTCGGTGCTGAGACATATCTCTATGTCACAGTTAACGGATCACTCCCGCTCACATGCCGCGTTGACCCTACAACATCACAGTCTGCAGTTGGTCAGGTTGTTGACCTCGCAGTTGATGCTAACCGTGTTCACCTCTTCGATAAGGACACAGAGCAGAGCATCATTTCCTAATCCTTTTCCGGAATATTAAAAGAACCTCTATTTGGGCTGTCTCATCTGAGACAGCCCTTTTTCATTAGATGCTTGCGTCATAAAGCGAAAAATAATATCATTTAATGTAGCGTTTTAGGCGTTCTTATTGATTTCTTGAGAGGTAATAGCCATGGAAGAGATAAAGAAATGTATGCGTCAGGTCAAAACCATCATATCTGCCAATTGCGGAGTCATTGATACTGCAGGCAAGATATTGGCTGCGACAAATGATATCGGTGAAGAAGAGACAGACCCTTCCTTCAGAGCAGTCATCTCATCTGATAATCTTTTCGCTTCCACTGCAGACAGAACTTATCTCAAGGTTTTCATAGGCGAACAGCTTAAGTACATTCTCTATATTGAGAATACTGAACCGGATGCCAAGATCTCACTTCAGCTCATAGCTGAATGGATGAAGACTCTCGTTAAGGAGAAGGGCACCGATGCCGAGAAGGCGATCTTTATCCGTAATGTTCTGTTGGATAATGAGATCAGAAGCGAAGTGCCGATGATCGCAAGAGGATACAAGATCGATTGTAACAACCCCAGACTCGTAATCGTTGTAAGAACCGCAGCAGAACAGAGTGCCGAGGCATTCGAGATCCTGCAGAATCTTTATACCGATTCCGATATTGCTACTGTCATCTCAATGGATGACACCACGGCAATCGTAATAATTGATGCGCTTGAGACTCAGGTCAGCGAAGAGTCGAGAGATAACTTCCTTGAAGAGACTTCACAATCCGTATTGACATGCCTTACTTCAGAAGGCTGCAAGGCAAAGGTTGCCGTCGGTTCAATTGTCGGCTCCTTTATGGATATCAGTAAGTCTTATTCAGATGCCATGACGGCACTCAAGGTAAGCAAGATCTTCGACGGCGAGACCGATCTCTCAAGATATGACAAACTCGGTCTCGGAAGACTGATCTATCAGCTTCCTAAGCCCCTCTGCGAGATGTTCATCAGAGAGGTTTTCCCGAATGAGGCGTTTAAGCAGCTCGACGAAGAGACAAGAACCACGATCGATACCTTCTTTGCTAACGATCTGAACGGCTCTGAGACTTCAAGAGAACTGTTTGTACATAGAAACACACTCGTCTACAGACTTGAGAAGGTTAAGACCAAGACAGGCCTTGATCTTCGCAAATTTGATGACGCGGTACTCTTTAAGATGGCAACGATGGTAAGAACCTACATTGACTATCTTAATGACACCAACGACAACAAGATCAGGTAAACAAATTGATAGATTTTATTAATGTAGAGAAGACTTATAAGTCAGGAGTTGAAGCTCTCAAGGGTGTCAGCTTCACGATCGAAGACGGCGAATTCGTTTTTATCATCGGCAAATCGGGATCAGGTAAATCTACCCTTCTTAAGTGTATTACTTGCGAAGAAAGACCCACAGCCGGCAAAGTAACAATAGACAATTTTGACATATCACATATGAGCCGTGCGCTCGTACCGGTCTTGCGCCGTAAGATCGGAATGATATATCAGGATTTCCGTCTGATAGAGTCAAAGACCGTAGCCGAGAATGTAGCATTTGCAGGCGAGATAATCGGTGTTCCCAAGCGCAGTCTTATGAATACGGTTCAGATCTGCTTATCCGTTGTAGGACTTAAAGATAAGGCTGATTGTTATCCGCAGGAGCTTTCCGGCGGTGAGCAGCAGCGTGTGGCCATTGCCAGAGCGATGGTCAATAATCCGAGCCTTATTGTTGCCGACGAGCCTACAGGTAACCTTGACCCCGAGACATCGGAAGCTATCATGGCAATGCTCCTGGAGATCAACCGCAACGGTAACCGCGGTAATAAGACAACAGTTATCATTTGTACTCATGACAGTACGATGGTTGACCGAATGAAGCAGAGAGTAATCGAGATCGAAGGCGGCCTGATCGCAAGAGATGAGCGCCAGAGCGGATATAGAGGCGATCAGACAGAGGCTGAGCCTGTTGAAAAGATTAACGAATCAAGAACATCATATTATGCCGGCACACCGAGCAATGTTGCGTTTGGTGACGATGAAGCATACAGTGACAATTACGATGATCCGGCTTATGAGGATTCTAATACCATATCTGCTGAGAGCGGAATACACTTCGGTGACGACTTCGGAAATGCAGTTGCTGATCCGATACCTGAAGAAGAGGTATTCCAATCCGAAGAAGATGTAACCGATGCGGAAGCGGCGGTACTTCCGGAAGCGCCTCAGGTGGTTGAAGCAGAAGATGCTGAGTCTGAACAGGACGAACCTGAAGTGATCGAGATCAACATTCCGGAAGAAAGTGCTTTTTCATTCGGCGATGAGGTTGTTGCCGCAGCACCTGTTATTCCCGTGGAAGCCGGAACTTCCGTTAAGGATGCAGACCCTGATATTGATTCCGATACCGAATTTGTATTCCCGAGCAAGGAGACTTCTGACGATAAGCGCGAGCAGAAACGTAAAGAGCGCGAAGAGAAAGCTGCCGTTAAGGAAGCTAAGCGCAAGGAGAAGCTCGACAAGAAGAAGAAAGTCAGAAGGACTGATTTCAGGCCCGGCAGTGACATTGATATTTTCCCGGAGGATGAAGAATAATGGGTGGAAGAGCTTTTTTCAATTCTATAAGAGAAGGCTTCCGCGGAATTATCAGACATCCGCTGGTTACGATTGCCTCCATTACGACGATCATGTTGATGCTTATCATCATGGGAGCGTTCTATCTATTCTCAACAAATGCGAGAACGATGGTTACAAAGCTTTCACAGAGACCTCCGATCGAGATCTACATGAAGCTTCAGTGTTCTGAGGAAGAGCGTCAGATCGTCACGCAGCAGTTGAGTGCCAATCCGAACATCATCGAATATAACATGGCATCTCCCCAAGAGAATTACGAAGAATTTAAGAGCAATCTCGGAACTTCTTCTTCCATTCTCGATGACTTCGACTACAACATGTATCTTCCTTACACATTCAGTATTCGTTTGTCAGATCCTTCTCTCGCAGATCAGGTCTGTGCGGAGATCGCAACTTATACCGGTGTGTCCAGAGTTGCTCAGGAGAGCAAAGTAATGCAGTTCCTGACAAAGACATCCAAGATCGTAAATATCACGACAGCAGTCTCATTTGTCATTTTGTTTGTCATCGCGCTTTTCATTATCTCGAACATGGTAAGGATCTCTGTTTATTCCAGAGCAAGCGAGATCGAGATCATGAAGTTTGTCGGCGCTACCAACAACTACATCAGATTGCCGTATGTTACCGAGGGTGCGATAGTAGGATTGTTCAGTGCAGTTGCATCTTGGGCATTAACTGTAATTGCTTATCATTCGGTGTATGATAAGGTCATGGCTTCGATCGATCCGACAAGCTTCTATGCCTTTGTCACGACCAGATCGATAATGTGGCATGAGTTGGTAATACTGGTGGTTATGGGATTGATCATCGGAGCAGTCGGAAGTGACATCTCCGTACGCAGATACATAAGGGTGTAATAATATGGAATATTCTGAGATTTCTGAGAAGAAAGCAAAACGTAAGTCTAAGGCATTCCGTAAGGTATTGATGTTTGCGGTTGCCTTGTTGAGTTGCTTGGTTGCAACGGCTTCCAGTTCCTGGCTCTCGTCTAAGAGCGTTGTGGCAGTCGGCGGAGTTCCGATAATCGTTAATGCCGTAACAAAAGAAGATATCGATAATGCCAAAAAGAAAAGAGATGCGGCACAGGCAGAAGCTGATAAGGCTGCTGATAAAGTTGACAAGCTCAAGGACAGGAGAACAGAACTGACAGGCGAGCTTGAGAAGCTGAACAAGGCCAACGAAGAACAGCGTGCCCAGTATGCCATCATCTACTCGCAGCTTCAGGCAGCATTGTCAGAGAAAGCTAAGGCACTTGATGAGTTCATTACTGCTCAGGAGAATCTCGAGGCACAGCAGAAGCTCTTTACCGACAGAGTCACGGTCATGTTCGAATATCAGAACAAATCTACTCTCGAAGTCCTTTTGGAGTCTGACAGCATTGCTGGCTTCTTTACGAATATGGAATTGATCACACTTATTGCCGATGCAGATGCGCAGGCAATAGATACGCTTCAGATCGCTCTGGATGATGCAGAGCTTCAGGCTCAGATCAAGCTTGAGTATGCTGATGAGATGCAGACGATCGCCGATGAGAAGCAGAAGCAGCTCGATGAGTTGGAAGCATTGATCGGTACGACGGAAGCTACCCTTGACGATGTCAATACGGATATCGATTCATGGGAACAGAAAGAGGATGAGCTCGAAGCTGAAGCAAATAAGCTCGATCAGAAGGTTAAGGATCTTCAGGATCAGTACAACAAAGAGCACAGAAGCTATTCCGGCGGCGGTGGCGGCGGTGGTCGCAGCGGCGGCGGAAACGGACAGTTCTCATGGCCTACATATTGCACTTACATCACATCTTATTACGGCAGCAGGATCCATCCTGTATACGGAACGACAAAATTCCATTCCGGTATCGATATCGGTGCAGGTTACGGAGACACGATCATGGCTGCAGCTTCAGGCACGGTCATCTTTGTAACAGAGCCTGTTGAAGGTCAGAATAAGGGCGGTTCCGGATACGGTAATTACTGCATCATCGATCACGGCAACGGGTATACCACACTTTACGGTCACGCAAGAGACATTTACGTAAGTGAAGGTCAGTATGTCAGCTGTGGTCAGGCTATCGGCGAAGTAGGCAGCACCGGCACATCTACAGGCGCACACCTTCACTTTGAGGTCCGTTTAAACGGAAGCACCAGGAATCCTCTGGATTATCTCTGATATGGAAGACAGTTTTTACGATATCCTCGCCGGTCATTATGATGATCTTCAGATGAACGGCGATGCGGATTCCTGGGGTCCTTATATCCATGGATTGATAACGGAATTCTGCAAAGTTGAATCACCATATGTTACCGATCTGGGCTGCGGTACGGGAGTTGTAACCAATTATCTTGCTTCCAAGGGCATGGATGTCATGGGCGTGGATCTCTCGCCTGACATGCTCGCGATCGCTTCATCCGGTGATGAGACGGGAACAGTCTCATGGATATGTGCAGATATTACAGAGTTTGAAGGTCCTTCCTGCGGATGCTTTATCTCCACGATGGATACTGTCGGACACATTACCGATGTTGATGCGCTCTCGAAAATGTTTGCTGTAGTATCCGGTCTTCTTGAAGATGGCGGTGTGTTTATTTTCGACACCACCACAAGAAAACACTTCGAAGAGACTCTCGGAGACAACGTCTTTTATGAGGACTACGATGACTTTACCCTTTTGTGGGTAAACCATTACGACAGAGAGAGTAAGATCAATCATGCGGAGCTCACGCTTTTCGAGTTGTGCGACGAAGATCTTTACGAGAGATATGACGGTGAGCTCACTGCCAGATATCATTCACGGGAAGAGATCGAAGCTATGGCGGAGAAAGCAGGGCTGAAAAAACTCGCCGTATTCGGTGAATTGAACAGAGAAGAACCTGCCGAGACAGATGAACGCGTGTTTTTTGTATTCGGTATATAATATATATATAGGAAAGAACCATGTCTGATAAAGCATATTTTGTTCCGGGTGCTCCCGAAGACTTAAGAAAAGACCATATTGTCCGCGCCGAAGGCTTGAACGGACGCATTAAATGTCTTTGTGTAAGCACGAGAACAGTATGCGAGACTGCAAGAGGAATGCATCAGATGACGCCCGCTGCAACGGCAGCTTTGGGACGCTTCATGACGGGTTCGTTGTTGATCTCCGAATCCATGAAGAATGAGACGGATTCACAGACGACGATCATCAGAGGCAACGGACCTTTGGAAGGAATGACCTGTGTTACCGATTACGGATTCAAAGTAAGAGCATATCCCGTCGAACCGATCATTCCCACCGAATACCATAAGCCCGGCAAGATCAATGTCGGTGCGGCCGTCGGTGAGGGAAGCCTGACGGTAGTAAGAGACATCGGACTTAAGGAGCCTTACGTCGGAGTATCGGAGCTGGTATCCGGAGAGATCGCGGAAGATCTCGCCTATTATCTGGCAAAATCAGAACAGACCAAGTCGATCGTATCACTCGGTGTTCTCCTTGAAGGCGGAGCAGTCAGTGAAGCCGGAGGACTTATGGTTCAGCTTCTTCCCGGTGCAGGAGAAGAAGAGATAGACTATCTCGAGAAGAGAGCTGCGGGATTCCCGGAGATCTCATATCTGTTCAAGGAAGGCTTTACTCCGGCGCAGATCATTGATCTGTTTGTCGGCGATCCGGATCTCAAGTATCTGGACGGACAGGAAGTGGAATTCAAATGCAACTGCAGCAGAGAAAGAATGTTTGCAGGCCTTGCCGCACTCGGAAAGAGCGATCTTGAAGAGATCACAAAAGAGGGCAAACCCGTTGAGACTGTATGCAGATTTTGTAACAGCAAGTACGTTTTTGAGGCTGATGAACTCAAAAAAGATTAAGAACGAATAACATTCGCGGATATTCTGAAAAAAAGTGCTTGCAAATCTCAATTCATGATAGTACAATACCGTTTGCACGCGCCTATTTGGGGTGTATTCTGCCCTGAAATGCGAGTGATAAGGCTTTGATAACGGAGATTGCCACGAGGTGAGGCGCCGGCTGCGCGAATCGCGAGGTGGGGAACTTCGAAGGAGCCGAAGGCAGAGATGCGATCTTCTGCCGTCTCAAGACCGATAAGTCTGAGAGTTCTAAGCAGTATTTACTGCCCAGAGAACCAAAGTGCCGCCTTAAGGTGGTAACTGGATAGTCTGGGTTTTTGAATGGAAAGCTAAGACACTCCCGACAGGGTTGAGATAAAAATACAGCTTTTATAAGGAGGCCACAACAATGGCAGCAAAGACAACAATGGTCAGAATTAAGCTCAAGGCTTATGATCACAAGATTCTCGACGAGAGCGCAAAGCTCATCGTAGATGCACTTGCTCGTGACGATGCAAGCTTCTCCGGTCCTATCCCGCTCCCTACAGAGAAAGAGGTAATCACGATTCTTCGTTCACCTCACGTAAACAAGGATTCTCGTGAACAGTTCGAGCAGAGAACACACAAGAGAATCATCGACGTCTACACACCGTCTTCTCAGACGATGGACGACATTGGCAAGCTTGACATGCCTGCAGGCGTTTCTATTGAAGTAAAGATCAAATAAAAACGTTTGTGGCTTAATCGGCCTCTCGGGGAACGCCAAGCCTTGAGATCAGCCGAGGTCACGTTCTTCAGGAAACTGTTGAACCAATAACCTAAATAGGAGGAAATACTTTATGACGAAATTCATAATTGGCAGAAAGTCCGGCATGACTCAGTTGTTCGACGAGAACGGCAATGTTATTCCGGCAACCGTTATAAGCTGCGAGCCTATGTACGTGCTCCAGAACAAGACGGAAGAAACTGACGGATACAAGGCCTGCAAAGTAGGCTCAGGTTCCATCAGAGCAAAGCTTGTTAACAAGCCTGACGCAGGACAGTTCAAGAAGGCTGACGTTGAGCCTAAGAGAATTATCCGCGAGTTCACACCTGATGAGGAGTACAGCCTCGGACAGGAGATCAAGGTATCCGATATGTTCGCAGTCGGCGATAAGGTTGACGTAAGCGGCGTATCCAAGGGTAAGGGTTTCCAGGGCAACATCAAGCGTCACGGTCAGAAGGGTGGTCCTTCAGGCCACGGCTCAATGTATCACAGAAGAGTCGGTTCAATGGGCGCTACTTCTACACCCGGTAGAGTTGTACCCGGTAAGAAGATGCCTGGACATATGGGCGCAGTTAATTGCACAGTACAGAACCTCAGCGTTGTTATGGTTGACGGCGACAGAGGAATTCTCGTAATCAGAGGTGCAATTCCGGGTCCTAAGGGTGGAATCGTAACAGTTGAGAATACTGTTAAGGCTTCTAAATAAGACGGAGGAACAAAATAATGGCTAAAATTGATATTAAAGATCTAACAGGTGCCGTTACGGGTTCCATCGAGCTTTCCGATGAGATTTTCGGCATCGAGCCCAATGCAGCAGCTATGTCTACAGTAGTTAGAAATCAGCTTGCTAATCGCAGACAGGGCACACAGAAGACAAAGACAAGAAGCGAAGTATCCGGCGGCGGTAAGCGTCCTTACAGACAGAAGGGTACAGGTCGTGCTCGTCACGGTTCAACACGTTCCGCTCAGTATGTCGGCGGCGGCGTAATCTTTGGACCTAACCCCAGATCATACAGCTACACAGTACCTAAGAAGATCAAGAGACTTGCTCTTAAGTCTGCTCTCTCTTCAAAGGTTGCATCTGATAAGATGATCGTTCTCGAGAACATGGATCTTGCTGAAGTTAAGACAGCTACAGTTGCTAAGGCACTCAAGGCTATCGGCGCAGGCGAGTCTTCACTCATCGTTCTCGACGGTTCAAACAAGAATGCAGAGCTCTCTGCAAGAAACATCAAGGATGTTAAGACAGCTTTGGTTAATACGATCAATGTTATGGACATCCTCAAGTATGACAGCTTCGTAGCTACAAAGGCTGCAGTTGAGAAGATCGAGGAGGTGTACAAATGAAGTCACCCTATGATGTAATCATTAAGCCCATCATCACAGAGAAGACGATGGCTATCACAGAAGAAGGCAAGTACACATTCGTAGTTGCATCTGATGCAGAGAAGCCGGAGATCAAGGCAGCAGCTGAGAAGCTCTTTGGTGTTAAGGTTGTTTCCGTTAACGTTGCTAACTTTGACGGTAAGGTAAAGAGACTTAGAAACAAGCCCGGTAAGACAGCTTCTTACAAGAAGGCAGTTGTTACTATCGCTACAGATTCTGTTGAGGGTGCATACCTCGGCAAGGGTGGTAAGGCAGTTAAGACCGGCGCTAAGAACAAGACGTCAATCGAAGAATTCGGTTTTGGTCAGTAATGTTAACGAAGGAGAGATATTAAAATGGCAGTTAAAACATTTAAACCTACTTCTCCGGCAGTGCGTGGAATGGCCATAGCTGACTATTCCCAGTTAACCAAGAAGGACCCGGAGAAGAGCCTTCTTGTAGCAAGGAAGAAGACAGGCGGTCGTAATTCATATGGCCGTATCACGGTTCGCCATATCGGCGGCGGTAACCGTACCAAGCTCAGAGTAATCGATTGGAAGCGTGACAGAGTAGGAATCCCTGCTACAGTCAAGGCAATCGAGTACGATCCTAACAGAACAGCTTACTTGGCACTCATCCAGTATGTTGATGGTGTTAAGTCATACATCCTCGCTCCCGAGGGCCTCAAGGTAGGTCACAAGGTTGAGAGCGGCCCGGATGCAGATATTCTTAACGGTAACGTTCTTCCCATCTCATCCATCCCGGTAGGTACAGTAATCTGCTGCGTAGAGATGAATCCCGGTAAGGGCGCTCAGCTCGTAAGAACAGCCGGTGCTTCTGCACAGCTCATGGCTAAGGAGAATGGTTTTGCACAGATCAGACTTCCTTCCGGCGAAGTTCGTATGGTTCCCGAGAAGTGCCGCGCAATGATCGGTTCGATCGGCAACGCAGAGCATGAGAACGTTAAGCTCGGTAAAGCTGGTAAGTCCAGACATGCTGGCGTAAGACCTTCAGTCAGAGGTGTTGTAATGAACCCTAATGATCACCCTCACGGCGGTGGTGAAGGTAAGTCTCCTATCGGTCTTCCTGGCCCTGTTACACCTTGGGGTGTTCCTACATTGGGTAAGAAGACACGTAATAAGAAGAAGCAGTCCAGCAAGTATATTGTTAAGTCGAGAAAGGCATAAGGAGGCAGTTCAATGAGTAGATCAACCAAAAAGGGCTATTACGTTCAGGACGCTCTCATGAAGAAGGTCACGGCGTTGAATGATGCCAATGAGAAGAAGATCATCCAGACTTGGTCAAGATCTTCAACAATCTTCCCTGAATTCGTCGGCCACACAATTGCTGTTTATGATGGTCACAAGCATGTCCCGGTATACGTTACTGAGGATATGGTAGGACACAAGCTTGGCGAGTTCGCACCTACACGTAAGTTTGGCGGTCACACAAGCAACGAGAAGTCCGCTTCTAACTAATAAGGAGGGTAAGTTCTGTGGAAAAGATTATTTTAAGCAGAGAGAATATTGAAAAGAACCGCGAGAAGATCCTTGAGGCTTATGCGGCTCCTTCCAAGTCTTCAAACAAGCTCCCCACTCCGACAAAGGCGCAGAGAAAGCTTCTCGGAATGGGAAGAGATAGAGGAACAGCTACAGCTAAGTACATCAGAATTGCTCCCCGTAAGGTAAGAGTAGTTGCTGATCTCATCAAGGGTAAGTCCCTGGATGATGCTTATGCTATCCTTACATACACACCTAAGGCAGCATCACCTGTCATCGCTAAGGTCCTTAAGTCAGCTGAAGCTAACGCAGTTAACAACTTTGACCTTTCCAGAGATAAGCTTTATGTTGCTGAGTGCATTTCCAATCCCGGCCCTGTTCTCAAGAGATACATCCCGAGAGCAAGAGGTTCGGCTAGTTCGATCAAGAAGAGAACAAGTCATATCACTGTAGTTCTCAAGGAAAGGGTATAAGGAGGTTTAAGCATGGGTCAGAAAGTTAACCCGAATGGACTTAGAGTAGGCGTTATCGATGACTGGAGCTCACACTGGTATGCCGACAAGAATACCTTTTCTGATTGTCTTGTCGAAGACCAGAAGATCCGCGCATTCGTAATGAAGGCTATCGATCCTATCGCAAGAGGCAACGCTAAGAAGCCTGTTGACGAGAATCGTACAAATGTTGCAGGTGTTTCCAAGGTCATCATCGATCGTAAAGGAACAGACAGAATCAACGTTATCGTTAAGACAGCTCGTCCTTCGCTCGTAGGCGGAGACAAGGGCTCAGGAAGAATGGCTCTTAAGGATGCTCTTGAGAAGGAATTCAACAAGAACGTCGCTAAGGATAAGAAGAGAACATTCACAGTTGATATCGAAGTTATCAAGAACAGCGATACAGATGCAGTTCTTGTTGCTCAGAACATCGCTTCTCAGCTTGAGAATCGTGCAAGCTTCAGAAGAGCAATGAAGAGAGCAATGCAGATGGCTATGAAGCAGCCCGGTGTTCTCGGAATCAAGACAAAGTGCTCCGGCCGTTTGGGCGGTGCCGAGATCGCAAGATCCGAGACATATCACGAGGGTACCATCCCGCTCCAGACACTCCGTGCTGATATCGATTATGGTTTTGCTGAAGCAAATACAACATACGGTATCATCGGTGTTAAGGTTTGGATCTACAAGGGTGAAGTATTCGGCCAGAAGAGCCAGACTAAGAAGCCTGAAGGAGGAAAAGCTTAATGTTACTTCCTAAGAGAACAAAATATAGAAAGCAGCAGAGAGGTACCATGAAGGGCCAGGCTCATCGTGGTAACTTCGTAGCTTACGGTGATTTCGGTCTCGTAGCACTTGAGCCTTGCTGGATCAAGTCAAATCAGATCGAAGCTGCCCGTATCGCAATCAACAGATACATCAAGCGTGGCGGTAAGGTTTGGATCAAGATCTTCCCTGATAAGCCGGTTTCAAAGAAGCCTGCACAGGTCCGAATGGGTTCAGGTAAGGCTGCAAACGAGTACTGGTGCGCAGTTGTTAAGCCGGGAAGAGTTCTTTTCGAGATCTCAGGCGTATCTGAGGCAGATGCCAGAGAAGCATTACGTCTTGCAGGACACAAGCTTCCTTGCAGAACAAAGATCATAGCTAAAGAGGAGGCAAGTACAAATGAAGGCTGAAGAAATCCGTAAGATGTCTGATGAAGAACTTTCTTCTGAACTCGCTTCTTTGAAGGAAGAACTTTTTAAGCTCCGCTTCCAGCATGCAACAAACCAGCTTGATAACACAGCTCAGATTGCACAGGTTAAGCGTGATATCGCTAGAGTAATGACAATTCAGCGCGAGAAGCAGCTCGCTGCTAATAAGTAAGGAGGGGACGACAAATGGCTGAAAGAAATTTAAGAAAAACCAGAGTCGGTCTCGTTACATCCGACAAGATGGATAAGACGATCACAGTTTCCGTCGTAGAGCACGTTAAGCACCCTCTTTACGGAAAGATCATGAAGAGAACTTACAAGCTTAAGGCTCACGATGAGAACAACGAAGCTCATGTAGGCGATAAGGTTGAAGTTATGGAGACACGTCCGATTTCCAAGGATAAGCGTTGGAGACTGGTCGAGGTCGTTGAGAAGGCTAAGTAAGGCGATTAAAGGAGGATATATCAGATGATTCAGGTTGAATCCAGACTCAGATCTGCCGACAACACCGGAGCAAAAGAGCTTCTCTGCATCAAGGTTTTGGGTGGCTCATGGCGTAAGTACGCTAATATCGGCGATGTTATCGTTTGCTCCGTTAAGAGCGCTGCTCCCGGCGGCATGGTCAAGAAGGGCGATGTAGTTAAAGCAGTTGTCGTACGTTCAAAGCAGGGCGTAAGACGTAATGATGGTTCTTATATTAAGTTTGACGAGAATGCGGCTGTCATCATCAAGGAAGACAAGAATCCCCGCGGAACTCGTATCTTTGGACCAATAGCAAGAGAGTTAAGAGATAAGGACTACATGAAGATCCTTTCTCTCGCTCCGGAAGTTCTTTAAGGAGGAATAGACATGGCTAAGAGTAGTGTTCATGTAAAGAAAGACGACCAGGTCATTGTTATTTCCGGCAAGGACAAGGGCGCTCAGGGTAAGGTTCTCATGGTTGATGAGAAGAAGGGCAGAGTTTACGTAGAAGGCGTAAACATGGTTAAGAAGCATCAGAAGGCCAGAAGCCAGACAGCTCCTTCCGGTATCGTTGATCGTGAAGGTTCCATCGATGCATCTAACGTTATGCTCGTTGACCCCAAGACAGGCAAGCCTACAAGAGTTGGCTACCGTATTAACGAAGACGGTTCTAAGTCCAGGATCGCAAAGAGATCCGGCGAGGTCATCGATACGGTTTCTAAGGCTAAGAAGGGGGAGTAATCAATGACCAGATTAAAAGACAAGTACGTTTCCGAAGTAGCACCCGCACTTCAGGAGAAGTTTAAGTACAGCTCATCTATGCAGATCCCGAAGATCGACAAGATCGTTCTTAACATGGGTGTAGGTGAGGTTAAGGATAACCCGAAGGCTCTTGAGAGCGCTATGCGCGACATGGGCATCATTGCAGGTCAGAAGCCTGTTGCAACGGTATCCACAAAGTCAATCGCAGCATTCAAGCTCAGAGAAGGCATGAAGATCGGATGCAAGGTTACTTTGAGAGGCGATAATATGTATTACTTCCTCGATAAGCTCATCAGCCTTGCTCTTCCTCGTGTACGTGACTTCCGCGGAATCAATCCCAATTCTTTCGACGGTCACGGCAACTATGCGATGGGTATCAAGGAGCAGCTTATGTTCCCTGAAATCGACTACGATAAGATTGACAAGATTCGCGGTATGGACATCATCATTGTTACTACTGCCGGAACAGACGAAGAGGCATTCGAGCTCCTGAAGCTTATGGGTATGCCTTTCCGCAAGTAATTTGGAGGAGATAACACATGGCAAAGAAGTCAATGATTCTTAAGTCTCAGAAGACACCCAAGTTTTCCACTCAGCAGCACAATCGTTGCAAGATTTGCGGAAGACCTCACTCTTACATTCGCAAGTACGGTATTTGCCGTCTTTGCTTCCGTGAGATGGCTTACAAGGGAGAGATTCCGGGCGTAAGAAAGGCGAGCTGGTAACAGGTCTCTTTCTTAAGAATTTGAACTGTCCATAACTAACAGGAGGAAGAATTATGCAGATCACAGATGCAATCGCAGATATGCTTACAAGAATCCGCAATGCCGGAACTGCAGGACACGCCACAGTTGACGTTCCTCAGTCCAACATGAAGAAGGCTATTGCTCAGATTCTCCTTGATGAAGGATACATTGAGAAGTTCGAGACTCTCGAGGGAAATACTCAGGGAATCATCAGAATCACTCTCAAGTATTCGGGCAGAAAGCCGGTTATTTCCGGTATCAAGAGAATCTCCAAGCCCGGTCTTCGTACTTATGCGGACAAAGAGAATCTGCCTAGAGTATTGAACGGCTTAGGCGTTGCTATCATCTCAACATCCAAGGGTGTTATGACTGATAAGCAGGCTAGAAAGCTCGGTGTAGGCGGAGAAGTTTTAGCTTACGTATGGTAACTTTGAGAAGCCGTTAAATCGGCTTCTTTAAAGATATACATCTCTGAAAAGCCCCGGTTCGGCGACATACCGGTCCGGAGGTTAAATCTTAAGAGCAGGAGGAAAATTTTATGTCAAGAATCGGCAGAATGCCCATAACTGTTCCCGCCGGCGTCGATGTAAAGATCGATGGTCAGCATGTAACAGTTAAAGGCGCAAAGGCAGAGCTCTCACTTGATGTCCATCCCGACATCACAGTTAAGCTGGAGGGTGGTCAGGTTCTCGTTTCTCGTCCTTCAGATGAGAAGCAGCATCGTTCACTTCACGGTCTTACAAGAGCGCTCATTCAGAATATGGTAACCGGCGTTTCTGAGGGTTTCACAAAGATACTCGAGATCAACGGTGTAGGTTACAGAGCACAGAAGCAGGGCAACAAGGTTGTATTCAACCTTGGTTATTCACATCCTATCGAGATGGTTGAACCCGCTGGCATCACAATTGATGTAAAAGATAATCAGATCACGGTCCAGGGAGCTGATAAGCAGCTTGTCGGCGAGACAGCAGCTAAGATCCGTTCTCTCAGAGTTCCTGATGTTTATAAGGGCAAGGGTATTAAGTATGCCGGCGAGCACCTTATCATCAAGGAAGGTAAGACCGGAGCTAAGAAGTAAGGCGCAAAGGGGGTATATTCAACATGATTGGTAGAATTGATAAAAACGAAATTCGTAAGAGAAAGCATGTTCGTGTAAGAAAGAAGATTTCCGGAACAACAGAGTGCCCTCGTCTTTGCGTATATAGAAGCAACAGCCACATTTACGCTCAGATCATTGATGATACAAAGGGAATCACACTTGTAAGCGCTTCTACGCTTGATAAGGAGATCAAGGGTTCCGTTTCCGTAGGCAGCAACATCGAGGCAGCTACAGCAGTTGGTAAGCTTATCGGTGAGCGCGCTATTGCCAACAATATCAAGGATGTAGTATTTGACCGTGGCGGATATCTCTATCACGGAAGAGTACAGGCTTTGGCAGAGGCGGCAAGAGAAGCCGGTCTCTCATTCTAATCGGGAGGAGCAAATTAGATGGCTTTTGAGTCTAAAAACAATTCTAGAGAAGAAAAGAAGGATAAAGAGTTCGAAGAGCGCGTTATCCACATCGGCCGTGTATCCAAGACAGTTAAGGGCGGTAAGAACATGAGATTTGCTGCTCTCGTAGTTATCGGAGACAGAAAGGGTCGTGTAGGTAAGGGCATCGGTAAGTCAACCGAGGTTCCGGACGCTATCAGAAAGGGTATCGAAGAAGCTAAGAAGAACATCGTTGATGTTTCTATCGTTAACGGCACGATCCCTCATGAGACAATCGGTGAATTTGCTGCAGCTGAGATCGTTATGAAGCCTGCTGCAGGCGGTACCGGTATCATCGCAGGCGGTCCTGTTCGTTCCGTATGCGAGCTCGCAGGTATCACAGATATCCGTACAAAGTCTATCGGATCCAACAATCCTAATAACATGGTCAACGCTACTATTGAGGGTCTTAAGTCCTTGAAGTCCGCTGAAGAAGTTGCAAGACTTCGCGGTAAGTCAGTTGACGAGATTAAGTAAGGAGGCCCGACTGGAATGGCTAACATTAAGATTAAGCTTGTCAAGAGCACAAATAAGGCAAGAAAGTCCGAGAAGGCTACAATCAGAGCTTTGGGCTTGAAGAAGATCGGCCAGACTGTTGAGAAGGCTGACAACGAGGCTACACGCGGCATGATCAGAGCTGCTGTTAACTACGTAGCCGTTGAAGAGAATTAATGGAGGTGCCACAGCAATGAAGCTCAATGAAATGACTTCCGCAGGCAACGCAATTGCATATCGTAAGGGCAGAGGCGCAGGATCAGGCAACGGTAAGACTGCCGGCCGTGGTCACAAGGGTCAGAATGCTCGTTCAGGCGGCGGCGTAAGACCGGGATTTGAAGGAGGCCAAATGCCTCTTTACAGACGTCTCCCTAAGAGAGGCTTCAACAATAAGAGATTCGCTCCTGCTTACATTGAAGTAAACATCGGTGACCTCGAGGTATTTGATAACGGCACAGCAGTTGATGCTAAGGCTCTTGCTGAGAAGGGTGTTATCACTCTTCCCAAGAACAATGACGGTGTCAAGATTCTCGGTAACGGCGAACTCACAAAGAAGCTCGATGTAACAGCTGCTAAGTTCACTGCTTCAGCTAAGGAGAAGATCGAGAAGGCCGGAGGCACGGCTACGGAGGGCTAATAAGCATGAACGGTATTTTTGATACTGCAGTAAACGCTTTTCGTGTAGAGTCTATACGTAAGAGGCTGCTCTTTACCTTCATGATCTTAGGCTTGTTTATGATCGGCGGACTTGTTCCTGTTCCGGGCATTGATGCAAAAGAGTTCTCCAGCATACTCCAGCAGTGGGGTCAGCTCGGTAGCATTATGGACCTTATCTCAGGTGGTGGTCTTTACCACGCTTCAATATTGTCCCTCGGTGTATCACCGTACATCAATGCATCGATCATCATCCAGCTGTTAGCTGTCGTTATTCCGCCCTTGGAGGATCTGTCCAAAGAGGGTGAGTCCGGCAGAAAGAAGATGGACAAGATTACCCGTATCTCAGCCATCTGTTTGGCTTTTGTACAGTCTTGCCTGTTCGTTTACTCGACACGTTCTGCTCTTAAGTCAGGACTTCCTACGTGGCTCAATTTTGGTCTTGTAGTCCTTTGCTTTACTGCAGGTGCTGCTGTTGTAGTATTCCTTGGTGAGAAGATCAACGATAAGGGTATCGGTAACGGTGTATCCCTCATAATCTTTGCGGGTATCGTTACACGTCTTCCTCAGATGGTTGAGACGCTCTATTACAAGTGCGTAGATATCAGTGATTCGATTGACAATGCCGTACTTGGAGTAATTGCAGGAGTTGCTGTATTCATTGTAGTTGCTTTAGTTGCCGTAATCATCATCGTTTTCGTACTCTTTGTTCAGAATGCTGAGAGAAGAATTCCTGTTCAGTATTCCAAGAAAGTAGTTGGAAGAGCACAGCGCGGAGGTAACAGAGACTATATACCGCTCAAGGTCAATATGTCCGGTGTTATGCCTGTTATCTTTACAATGTCAATCCTTTCAGTACCTTCTATCATTATTTCTCTGTTTTTCAGCAACAGCACAAATAAGGTAGCAGTTTGGCTTAAGGAAACATTCACAGGCAGTGCTTGGTACTATCTGATCTACTTCTTGCTCGTATTCGCATTTACTTTCTTCTACACGCAGATTAATTTCCACCCTGTAGAGATCGCTAACTCGATTACAAAGAACGGCGGTATGATCAACGGTATCAGATCAGGTAAGCCTACTACAGACTTCATTAAGGGTACTGCATACAGACTTAACTGGATTGAAGCTGTCTTCCTCGTATTGGTCTGCATCGTTCCTACAGTCGTCGGAATCCTCACAGGATTCGAGAATGTCTGGTTTGCAGGAACATCAGTCTTGATCCTTACGGGTGTTGCTAATGATCTCATCGTTCAGGTTGAAGGTGAACTTGAGATCAGAAGTCCGAAGGGATTCCTTGAAGATCTTACAATCAAGACAAACAAGAGATAATTTGTTTGACATAAGTGTTTATTAAGGGCTGTCCGACAGGGCAGCCCTTTTGCATTGATTAAAGCAGGAATATAATAGGCGCATGAGTAACATGATCGACTATCTAACATGGAGAGGCGACCTCTCCTTCCATCAGGATCCGTTCAACAGCGTTGATGCGCTGCTGCTGGGAAACCTGTCTTATGTCAACTTTGAGAATATCGTTCCCACGATCGGTGAGGGAAGGATCACGATAAAAGACGCATGCGATAAATACTATGAGATACATTCGGCAGAAGAGATCGCTGCCGACAGATCATTCATTAAGTATGCACCGCCATTGATGAAGGCCATCGCCGAGTCTGACAGGTATAAAGACGCATATCTGCTGAATTATGTAAGTGATACGGATACTTTAAGGCAGATCCAGTTTGCAGCAGTCGAGATACTTACTTCCGACGGTGCATCATTTATCTCGTACAGGGGAACTGACGATACGGTAATTGCCTGGAAGGAAGATTGTTATCTGAGTTTCAAGACAGTTCCCGCTGAGACTGAAGCTGCAATCTATCTTCAGCATGTAATCGAAGACAGAGACAATCCGGTTCGTTTGGGTGGACATTCAAAAGGCGGGCATCTCGCAATATATGCTGCCATGAATGTAGACAGCGAGCTTACGGATAGAATTGAGACAATATACAATTTTGACGGTCCCGGATTCAATCAGGAGATAATGGAACTCGAGTGCTTTAAGCGGATCCAGCCGAAGATAAAGAAGTATGTACCGCAGACTTCTTTGGTCGGAACATTCCTTTACAATACGACTGAGCCGACAGTAGTAAGAAGTAACGAGATCGGAGTCATGCAGCATGACCCTCTCTCCTGGCAGGTTGAAGGAAAGGAATTCGTTACATGTGAAGATACGGACATGATAAGCCACCTGTTCGATGATACGGTAAGCGGTTGGCTTGATGAGATGGATTTTGCAGCAAGGAAAACTTTCGTTGATGATTTGTTTGCCGTTCTCGAAGCATCGGGGTGTGAGAATGTCAGCATGATATTCAAGATAGGCATTAAAGGCACGAAAGCAATGCTTGAACAGACAACAAAGATCAGCAGCAGCTCAAGTGGTAAGATCAGGACGTTGATCAAAATGTTTGTTGTAAATGTAAATAAATTGAGCAATAACGTTGCCAAAGGACGATTAGAGGACAACAACAAAGTGCTCGGATTGGTCGCAGAGATAAAGGGTAAGACGGAGAACATCAAGAATAATGCTGTACATAATGAGACACGGTCAGACAGACTGGAACGTTAAGCACAAGCTGCAGGGTAAGACAAACATCAGTCTGAATGAATTCGGAAGAGCCAGTTCAATAGAGGCGGGAAAACAATACAGCGAAGTAAACATTGATATCTGTTATTGTTCACCGCTCGACAGGGCACAGGAGACAGCAAAGCTTTTTATCGGTGACAGAGATATTCCGATAGTAACAGACAACAGATTGGAAGAAATGGGATTCGGCATATACGAAGGTGAAGAGAAAGTCTTCGATAAGCCGGACTGCCCCGTAAGGGAATTCTTCTTTAATCCCGGTGAGTACACGGCTGTAGGCGGAGCTGAGAGCATAGATCAAGTACTTGCAAGAACGGGCGAATTTCTTAACGAAGTAATATATCCCGAATTGAAAAAAGGAAAAGACATCCTCATAGTTGCACACGGTGCGTTGAATGCAGGTCTTTTATGTCATTTCAGGAACAGAAGCAAAGCTGAATTTTGGGATGAACCGATGGAGAACTGCAAATTGATAAAAGTCCTATAAAATGGAGCAGCCACCCGGGAAAGGGTGGCCGCAAATATGGGGATAATAGGAATAGAATAATGTCAAATTTAAGTATTTGAAGTATAGAACAGTTTATCCCAAAATTCAACGAATATTTTTTTAAGTTAAGTATTTTTACTCTTATATGATGGATAAATATCAGATATCGATCATTAATGTAAAAATTCAAAACTCAGTAGTGACGGATTGCCGTCTCCCTTGAAGGTAAGATAGAGAGGATAGATACCGTCAGGAATGGTAAATTCGGCTTTGCCGACCGTCCAGGCAGTGCAGAAATCCACGGCGATCGTCGCAAGAATATCACCGCCGAATGAGGTCCTGATCTCGAATTCGCCCTTGCCGTATCCTCTGGTCGTGATCCTAAGCCCCTTCACAGATCTGAGATCAAAATACTTGAAGCCGACAGTTGTACTATTGTAGATGTCTCTTACATGTGAAGGTCCCTTAACACCGACATGAAGATCCATGGTGATATTGGCAGAATGAAGCTCGCCGACATACATCTTGTTGTTATCGTCGAACAGGTTGCACGCGATGTGAGCCGGATATTCGCCGATGTCAGATAACGGCCCGCCGTTAAGACCGCAGGAGGTCATCTCGACCTGAGCAATGGAGCCGTCTTCCGCAAAGTTGATCTTCTCGGCACATCCCTGACGGGAATACCAATCGTTGTTTGTCTGTCTGTGATAGAAAATATACCAGTCTTCACCGATCTGAACGATGCTGCCGTGATTGTTGGCACCGAAGCAGGTAGGCTTATCGGCAGGCTTATAGGTGTCGATATGCATATCACAGTTACTGATAATGACGCCGCCGTAAGTAAAAGGTCCGAGCGGATCATCAGAAGTTGCATAACAGAGTTCGTGCATAACCTGTGAAGAATAGATCAGATAGAATATGCCGTTACGCTCGCGAATGGAAGGAGCTTCAAAGAAAGCGTGACCTTCGAACTCAGTACCGAAGCTGTGCTGAGTAGACGGGATCATGAACTGCGGCGCGCGCTTGACGGTAAGCATATCCTTATCAAGAACCGTAACCATGCATCCGTGGCGGGAATCATCACACTGTCCGCAGAAGCCGGTATAAAGATATGTTGTATCTCCGATCGTAATGACACCCGGATCAAACTGAGGCTCATCGCCCTCCTTTTTGCCGAGCAATTCTCCGTCTTCATAGTGAACATAACCGAGGAACGAGAACTTTCCGTTAGGCGTATCACTTACGGCAACGGATACGAAGCACTGGTTATCAAGAACGTAGAAGAGATAGTATCTTCCGTCAGGTCCCACGGTAACATCGGGTGCGTAGAGGCAGCCGCGATCATCGCTGTTAGCCGGATCGTCAGTTCTCTTAAAGATCACGCCTTCATATGTCCAGTTGCCGAGATCATCAACAGGTGCGGACCAGGTTACATAATCCTCTTCGCAGAATGCATGTCCGCCGAAGATATCATGAGAGCCGTAGACATAGACTCTGTTATTGAAAACATAAGGTTCTCCGTCCGGGATATATTCCCAGTTAGGAAGGTAAGGGTTGAATGCCTGTTTCTTAGGAACCTCATAAAGCTGAACACGAGGACCGGTAACTTCAGGAGCAGAGTCAGCGCATCCGAGTGCGGATTCTTCGAGGTGTTTTGTGATGAATGAGTAGAAAGCTGAAGAAGGGGAATCATCCTGAAGCGAGGTTTTCGAGCCGTCAGGAGTAAAATGCATCTCGTTCTTCGCAGCAGGTGAATAAGGCTTCCACAGCGGGAGAGCTTCACCTGTAACATCATTACCGTTAGGATCGCCGCACTTAACAAAGTTGGCAAAATACGTGCTCATCTGTCTTGCGAGATCGAAGTGTCTTCCCGTAAAAGGTCTCCAGCACTTATCCATGTTATCGAAGAAGAACCAGAGATCAACCGAATGGAATGTCCCCGGATTATCTTCGCCCGGAATATCAGGTTCAAAGCAATAGTAGAAGCTCGGTTTGTCATTGTGGGCAAAAGCAGCTTTTACGCCGCACTCGATGGGTCGAAGAGGTGCATGCATGTTACCGTTGCAAACTTGTGCTTCGGGAAATGACAGGAATTCTTCCGTCTTGCTTCCGAAGACAGCCTGAGCTTTGGTAGTGAATTCTTCGTCGGAATCAGCAAAGATGCAGTTAGGGAACTCATCGAAAGTATTACCTGACAAGAGCGGTACATGAGCATGTTTTCCTTCGCAGATGAGCTTGAACGGATCGTCTTCCTGGAAGACACCGTCGATCATCGGAGTAAAGAATACGCCCTCGGTCTCTCTGAATCTTGCGTAGACTTCGCGGATGTATGAAGCGTCAAGCTTGCGTGCTTCAGCTACTGTCTTTACGCCTAACTTCTCGAAAAACTTAACGCCGTAAGAACATGCTTCTTCAATGCCCTTGGGAGTCATTACACCATCCTTCTCGTAGGGGAACTGAATGATTCCGGAGAGGATGACGGCACTGTTATAAAGACCGATGCTTGATCTGGCGGTCAAGTGGTTAAGAACGCTCCCGCCACCTGCGGACTGGCCTGCTATCGTGATGTTATCGGGATCACCGCCGAAAGCAGCGATGTTCCTCTTAACCCACTTCAGACCGGCTTGCTGGTCCAGCAGTCCGAAGTTCGCAGGGGCCTCGGGAGATTCTTTGAATAGATCGGGGTGAGGAAGGAAGCCTAATGCGCCGAGTCTGTAGTTGACCGTGACGACGACGATTCCCTTTTTGGCGAGATTCTCGCCGTTGAATTCCATCTCAGCAGTGTATCCCCACTGGAAAGCACCGCCGAAGAACCATACGAGAACAGGAAGTTTATCTTCGGAACTTTTCGCGTTGGTCCATACATTAAGATAAAGACAGTCTTCACTGATCTCGATATCAGGATCGACATGCCACTCGCGGCAATAAATATCGGTTCCGACACCGGGCTGGTCCTGAACGGAAATGGGAGCAAATCTATAAGCATCAAGGATGCCGTCCCAATCTTTGCAAGGTTGAGGAGCCCTCCAACGGTTCTCGCCAATCGGAGGTTCAGCAAAAGGAATGCCTTTAAAAACTGCTATACGTGTATTGTTACCGGGCAGACCTCTTACCTGTCCGTTCTCAGTATTGACGATTCTTAACATACGGGGACTCCTTATTAAGTAAATATCATAATTATGTTAAGTAAACAGATTGCAATTATCAACGGGATAAATTGTGGATGAAACCCGACTAAATCCAGTACTTTGCACGGTTTGTTTGCAAACCAAACCTGTTTTTTATAACATAATACAGGAACGGTGGGGAAGCAGCGCTATATCGGCAGGGGAATATATGTTCAAACTAATCAAGAATTCATTTGAGAAACTGAGACTTAACAGCAAGTTTCTGATCATATATGTATTCTGCGTTATCATGCCTTTGGTTATGACGGACGTTATCCTATTCAGGTCGGTATATGCAGCGGAGTTGAGCAATCAGAGCTATTACAGGGATATTTCCATTGAAGCTTATTACAACTATCTTCAGGATCTTTTATCCTATGACCAGACACTTACGACTGCAATCGATGTTAACAAAAACATAAACACTTTTATTGACACGGCATATGATAATCCGATCCAATACTATGACAGTTTGTTGAATACGGTATCCAATTCATTCTTCTCAACAATGGCAGACATGAATTCGGACAGGATCGTAATCTACACGGATAACAATACTATGCTCAGCGGCCATTATTTTCACAATGTCTCGGAGGCTGAGGAAGAGTCATGGTATGAGGATTTCAGCGAATCCGAAGTTAACGAGGCAGCTTACGCATATTATGATGATGACCCGTTCTTGAGTTCATCCGACAACAATCGGTTTATCTACGTAAGAAAGATGAATAACAGCAAGTCTCAATACGAGAAGATAATAAAGGTGGAACACAAAGTCAGCAGCATCGCCCGCGAATTACGAGAGATCCCTGTTAACTGTTCGATGTACCTGTGTTGCGGCGATTATGTCTTGTACACGAATGCCGGAGGTGAGATCGACAGGCAGTCTCTTGAGAAACAAGCAGCGAATGCACCCTATGTTACGGTAAAGGAATATCATATGTACGGAGACACATTCCAGATCTATGCGTTCTCTGATGCAATGACCATTACGGGTGTTGTCAGGAATAATTTCCTTCTTATCGTTATCATCGTCATACTTACACTTATCATTCCGGTTATTCTTATGAAAATGCTGGAGCAGTCCATTACCGATCGAATCACTGTTCTTGAGAAGGCTTTCGGTAAAGCGGATAACAAACTTTTCCAGCCTATCCGGGAGATCAAAGGATCGGACGAGATAGCTTCACTCATGCACCAATATAATAAGATCGTAAACATCAACAATGAACTTACTAATACGATCTACAAGGATAAGCTCCGTGAGCAGGAGAGTGATCTGGCACGCAAAAATGCCGAACTCCTTGCTCTCCAGAGTCAGATAAATCCTCACTTTATGTTCAATGCTCTTGAGAGTATTCGAATGCACAGTATCATCAAAGGTGAGAATGAGACAGCCGAGATGGTGCAAAGACTTGCCATGATGGAAAGGCAGAATGTCGAATGGCATGAGGATGCTGTCACGATCGAAGAAGAGGAAGCATTTATCGATGCGTATCTTCAGCTCCAGAGCTACAGATTCGGCGACAGGATATCTTTTGACATCAATATCTGTGAAGACTGCAAGAAGATCTATATTCCCAAGCTTACCATGGTTACTTTTGTAGAGAATGCATGTGTTCACGGAATCGAATCCAAATCATCACAGGGATGGATCTTCATTCGCGTGTATAAGAATGAAGAGAACCTTACGATCGAGATCGAGGATACCGGAGACGGCATGGACGAGAACGAAGTTAAGTCTCTTCAGGAGAGAATGAATAGTGTTACCATTGATGCTGTAAAGAAAGCAAAGCATGTCGGTATCTTGAATGCATGCCTTAGAATAAAGATGATGTATAAAGACAGAGCCAGATTCTCTATTGAGAGCGAGAAGGGGATTGGAATGAGTGTCATTATTACCATACCGACAGAACTTATCACTTCTGCAAATTAAGGAGCCACACTATGCTTAAAGTAATGCTTGTTGATGATGAACCTTTTATTCTTCGTGGTCTCCAGGTCCTGATCGACTGGGAAGCCGGCGGATTTGAGATCGCCACATTATGTTCAAACGGCAAAGAGGCTTTGAAGTATTTAAGCGAGAATGATGTAGATCTCATCATCTCGGATATCCGTATGCCGGAGATGAACGGTCTGGAACTTCTTGAGACCATCAAGAAAGAGAAGATCTCCGATGCTGAGTTTGTACTGCTTACCGGATATGACGACTTTGCATATACCCAGAAGGCGATCAGAAACGGTTGTTTGGATTATATCCTCAAACCGGTAAGTGAAGATGAATTGATCGCCGTGCTGCGCAAGGTTTCCAATATCAATAAAGAATCCATATCTCTTAAAAAAGACAGAGAGAAGATGGAGGATGCATATCTTGCCAGGATCCTCAGGCACATTCTTAAAGGAAAGTACAACGAAGAAGATATAGAATATGCCGGCAAGAATCTTCAGCTGTCAGGCAATCTGAGATTTGTTTTCATCGAGTATGCACACAGAGAATATGCCGGTGACAACGACGAGACTGAAGGTCGTGACACCAATTCCGCATACAGACAGTTATACAGTGCCTGTACGGAAATAATGAAGGATTATGCTAATCACTTTATTCAGGATGTTACTTATGATGAAGACAGTAACGGTATAGGTTTTATATACAGCGATAACATGGCATCGGATCATGACATGGAAGAGAAGGAATTTCTCGATGCTCTGATAAGAAGGATCGAGGTGCTTGTCGTTAAGCCCATCAGAATGCTTTGCGGAGAATCTGTCTCTGATATTGCGGTTCTTTCCAAGTCGTTCGCTTCCAGTAAGAGACTTAAGAGTATTGCCGGATTTCACAATAAGAGAAAACTTTATTTCTATGAGGATACTCAGGCGAATCACAGCAGCATCGTTCTGTGCAAGAATACAATTGATGACATTATCGGATCCATTGCCAAAAACGATACTGCAATGATCGAGTCAGGCATCGATAGATTTTTCGAGGAGCTTCAGGGCAAAGAAGGAACAAACAGAGCGTTTGACCTTAACATTAATTATCTGTTGTTCCAGCTTATCCATCTTGCCAGTGAATTGGATGACACCGTAAACCAGGAAGAGATTATCCAGTATATTTCCGACCGGACTTCCGAAGATGTATTCGTCAGAGGCAGTCACCAGCATATGAAGAAATTCTGTACGGAATATGCCGCATATCTGTCGGAGCTTCGAAAAAGTGTCTCATTCGGCATCCTGGCCGTGGTAGAGGCGGAAGTCAGAGAGAACTATACGGAGAATATCAGTCTCAAATATCTGGGCGATAAGTATCATATCAACAGCTCATATCTGGGACAGGTATTCAGTAAGAAATACGGAACCTCTTTTAAGAACTACCTGACAAACTACAGGATCAAGGAAGCAGCAAAGCAGATCATCAACACTGACAAGAAGATCAACCGCATTGCTGAGGATGTCGGCTACAAGGACAGTGACTACTTTATCCGTAAGTTCATTGAGATCATGGGATGCACTCCTTCAAAGTACAGAAAGTCTCATCGGGAATAATTACAGTATATGTATTATCAGGTGTGGCAGTCATGGCATTTTTCCGTGACTGCCACATTCGCTTATATAGATTAATACCGACAAATTACAGATTGTCTCATCCCGTCGACTTATGAATTGCACTTAATCAGGTAAAAACCGCTTGGCAATTGTGCAAGTAGCACTAAAATCACTCTGGTACTTTAGTTAGAAATGTAAAAATATATCATTTTTATAGAGTTTATCAGTGTTTCATTGAGAGTTTATCGGGTTGTGGCAAATATGTGGCAACCCTATAATTGAACCGATAATACTCGTGCAATACGAGAATAATTTCGGGAGGTCTACTAATGAAGACAAAGAAAATTCTTTCATTGGCTTTAGCATCATTGTTGGTAGCATCTTCTGTTGCTGCTTGTAACAAGGGCGGTAACGGCGGAAAAGTTACTGAGTTCACAATGTTCGCTGCTATGGCAGGAAAAGAAAAAGAGTCAGACAATGAGATTATGAACCTCATCGCTGAGAAGACCGGTGTTAAGGTTAAGGAATCTTGGCTCACAGGTCAGGAAGCCGGCGAGGCTATCGGATCTATCATCGCTTCAGGTAAGTTGCCTGACTTCATCGATGGTGGTGACGGTTCTGTTACTCTTTACGAGAACCATTTGCTCGTAGCTTGGGATCCTTACCTTGAGAAGTATCCTAACCTCAAGGAAATGTACACTGACGAAGAGTGGGATAAGTTCCGTATGGATGACGGTAAGATCTACTGGGCAAACGTATTCGGCAACCACTACAAGCAGGATACAACAACAGGTCAGAACGGTGAGGCTTTCTGGATCCAGGCACGTGTACTCGAAGCTTACGGCTATCCGACGATCACTTCCCTCGATGAGTACTTTGATCTCCTTGAGAAGTACGCTAAGGAAAACCCGACTCTTCCTAACGGCACACCTGTAATTCCTTATACATGCCTTTGCGAAGACTGGAAGTATTACTGCATCGAGAACGCTCCTATGTTCCTCGACGGTTATCCGAACGATGGTTGCTGCATCGTTAACATTGATGAAGGTAAGACAAACCCTAAGGTTGTTGACTACAACACAACTCCTACAGCTGAGAAGTATTTCAGAAAGCTGAACGAAGAGTACAACAAGGGTGCTATCGATCCTGACTTTGCTATTCAGACATATGATGAGTACATTGCTAAGCTTTCTACAGGTGCTGTTCTCGGTCTCTGCGATCAGTACTGGGATTTCGCTTACAACATCATGGGACCTTTCGCTTCTGAGCTTGATGCTTCCGATGGTTCTAAGTTCCGTCTCGATCAGCTCGGATGTGACTATGTACCTCTCGGACTCACAATCGAAGCAGGTATGGAGCAGCAGTGGCATACATACGGTGACGAGCTTAACCAGTCATCCGGTGTTGCTGTTACAACAAGCTGCAAGAACCCTGATCTCGCATTTGAGTTCTTGAGCCGTCTCCTTGATCAGGACATCCACGATCTCCGTTTCTGGGGTATCGAAGGACAGGACTATCTCGTTGACGAGAATGGTATGTACTACAGAGATGAAACAATGAGAGAGAACTGGAAGAGCGATTCTTACAAGGCTAAGCATACTTGCGAATATTCTTACATGCCTCAGTGGTCAGGTATCAGCAAGGATGGCAAGAACTACATGCAGCCTGGTGAGTCACCGAGCGAGTTCCTTGCAACATTGTCAAAGCCTCTCTCAGATTGCTTCACAGCTTATGGTTGCGGTAACTATGTTGACATGGTGGGTTCAGCAAACGTTTACACAACAGATCTTCCTTGGTATCCTCTCTGGTCATGGTCTAACAACTTGAGCACAGACACAGAAGGTGGTGTTGCTTGGAAGAACATGGGCGAAGTTAAGCATAAGTGGCTCCCTGCAGTCGTTATGAGTAAGGACTTCGATACTGATTGGAAGGCTTATATGGAAGCATATAATGCCGTAAATCCTCAGGCATTCCTCGCTGAAGCTCAGGCTGAAGTTGATGCAAGACTTGCAACAGCACAGGCTAACGGTTGGACAGAGTAATCTATTCCAAACCAAGAGTTGAATAGTTAAACGATGTGGTGGTGACCATGGCGTAAATTCTATGGTCGCCACCATTATTTAATAGGAGTTCTAAAAATGGAAAATTCTGTTTCCAAATCAAATTTCAGAAAGATGGACAGCGAAGAAAAGAAGCCCAGGCTCTCTGCCAAGGAATTCGGTCGCCAGAAGGTACTTGTTATCATCTCCGCGATTTATGTTGTTTACGGTCTCATCTTCTACTATCTGCCTCTTGTCGGCTGGATCATGGCTTTCCAGAATTTCATCTATGCAGATGGTATTACAGGTTCTAAGTTTGTAGGCCTGGACAAGTTTATATTCCTTTTTAGTGACGTTAAGTTCTTAAGGGTTATCAGGAATACGTTCTGCATGGGCTTGCTCAACCTCGTATTCTCAACTATATTTGCAATCATATTTGCACTTCTCCTGAACGAAGTCAGAAATAAGTGGTTCAAGAAATCAATTCAGACGATCTCATATTTGCCTCACTTCCTTTCTTGGATCATTGTAGTATCTATCGTTCATGACGCACTTACTTCAACAGGTATCATTAACGATCTTCTTATGAGATTCCACATTATTAGTGAGCCTTATCCCTTTATGGCAAAGCCGGCTTGGTTCTGGCCAATCGTTACACTCAGTAACCTTTGGAAGGAAACAGGTTGGAACGCAATCATCTATCTTGCAGCTATCACCTCAATCGACCCTGCTCTTTATGAATCTGCGTCTATTGACGGTGCAGGACGTTTCCAGAGAATTGCGTACATTACGCTTCCCTCACTCCGTCCTACAATATTGATCCTCCTTTTGATGAATGTTGGTAACGTTCTCAATGCCGGATTCGAGCTTCAGTACTTGCTTACAAACGGTCTCGTTCAGGATTGGTCAAGAACGATCGATATCTACATCCTTGAATGGGCAATGGATGCGAGAAACATGGACTACTCACTCGGTACCGCTGCCGGTATATTCAAGACCGTAGTTTCCATCTCACTCATCTTGATCTTTAACAGCATTGCTAAGCGCAAGGGCGAAGAGCGTCTGTTCTGATAGAAGGGGGGATATAACATGGCAGAAATGGATTTGCACGTACGCAAAAAGAAAATGGCTACAGAGGACAAGATCTTCTATACGATCAATGCGATCATTTTGATTATATTCGCTGTCGTTACTCTGTATCCTGTACTTAACACATTGGCATATTCCTTCAATGAAGGTAATGATGCTGTAAGAGGCGGAATTTATCTGTGGCCTCGTAAATGGTCATTAAGCAACTATGCGGAGATTTTCAAGAAGCAAGGCATGTGGCAGGGTTTGAAGGTAACCTTCGCAAGAACACTCTTGGCTACAACATTGTCACTCTTTGCAAACGCTTTGCTCTCGTACATCTTGAGCCGTAAGAATTTCTTGTTCAAGAAGAGTCTCTCTCTGTTCTGGCTTATTACAATGTATGCACAGGCAGGACTTATCCCTTCATTGATCCTCTACAGATACCTCCACCTTACAGGCACATTCTGGGTATACATCATCCCCGGTATGGTAAGTGCATTCAACGTAATGGTAATGAGAACTTACATGGAAGGTATTCCGGATTCATTGGAAGAAGCTGCTCAGCTCGAAGGTGCCGGTTACTTGAAGGTATTCTGGTCGATCATCACTCCTCTTTGTAAGCCGGTATATGCGACGATCTTCCTCTTCGGAGCAGTTTGGAACTGGAACTCTTGGTTCGATGCAATGCTTTATAACAGATTCGAACCAAAGTACACTACATTGCAGTATGAGCTTATGAAGTTGCTCGACAACGTAGGAACAGACGGTAATAACGGTACTGCCGCAAACGGTCAAGCTATTAACAAGGTTACACCTACAACGGTAAGAGCTGCTGCTACGATCGCTACAATGGCACCTATCATCGCGATCTACCCGTTCCTCCAGAGATACTTCGTTACAGGTCTCACAATCGGTGGTGTTAAGGAATAAGTTTTAATAGACAATATTTGTCATAAGACTGCTTCGGCTTTATTGTCGAAGCAGTTTTATTTTTACGGAGTGTATCTGTGATATGCATGCCAAACGATAATTGTAGAAGAAAACAGACAACATTCTGTTGTAATATATATAGCGTTGAATTGAGCAACGTATAGTAGAAAACTATTAAATTGATTGGAAATAGGAACAAATGAATATTTTAAGACCTGACAGCCCGGTAATGAATTTTTTAAGCACGGTAGCCGATCTGATCATTCTGAATCTGCTTTGCCTTATTTGTTGTATACCTATCGTAACGATCGGTGCGGCATATACTGCCAAGTACTATGTTGCAATGAAGATAGTCAGAGGTGAGGGTACAGGAGTCATCATACCTTTCTTTAAGTCATTTGCTTCTAACTTTAAGCAAGCTACGATCATCTGGATAATTCAACTGATAGCGATTGCGGTTATTGTGATTGACTGGTTGTTTACCGTCAGCAACGGATGGTCAGAGACGGTTTTCGCATTCAAGCTCGGTATCATCCTTATCAGTGCATTTGTTCTTATGCTCACCATATGCATATTCCCTGCCCTGGCACGGTATAAAATGACATTACCCCAGTCCTACAAAATGGCACTGACACTGTCGTTCATCAGATTCATTCCATTGATGCTCATCGTGCTTCTTTTTGCAGGTTCAGTTATTGCATGCATCTGGTATGCACAGTGGTTCCCGATAATCTATATTTTCTGTTCCTGCACCATAACATATTTTGTCAGTCTGGTATTCATCAAGCAGTTTGATAAGCTCGAGAAGGCTCAGGCAGATAAGATCAAAGCTTTGCAGGAGCAGGTTGACTATAATCCGGAAGTGGATGCTGTAGGTAATGTATCCATAGCAAGTGCCAAGAAAGACGTTAAAGAATTAGAAGAAGAACTTAATAAGGAAGAAGAGAAGAAAGAAGACAAGTCCGGCAATAAGGTAACGAGATTTTTCAGAACCGAGAAAGAAAAGCTCATCGACCTTAGTAACAAGCAGAAACTCGAGTATTTTGCGCAGTACTATCTGCCGGTTGTTTTATTGATCATAGGTTTGCTCGTTGCAGTTGTCTGGTACAGTATTGATATATATAAATCGAATATGCTGGTCGCTAAGGGTGGTTTGATCAACTGTCAGATTTCTGATGAAGGAAAAGATTATCTGACAACAGATTTTCTGGCTTGGGGCGGATATAAGAAATCCAGGACTGCAGTCATCATGGATTCTGACGAATTCGACATTAAGACCGATATCGATTTTGAAGAGAGTTATCTTGATCTGACGCTGAGAGCTGCAATCATGACCGGTGAGGTAGACTATCTTATCCTCAGAGAAGATGCAATTGACAATTACGGCACAACGGATTATTTCCAGGATATCTCCGCCATTGCAGCTTCCGACAAGTTTACAGAAGATGATTATTACTATTATGTAATGACTGAAGAGGAGATCGCTAAGAGCAAGCAAGGCAAATCCATCAATGATTTCTTCAGCACAGGCAAGAAGAATTACGATCCCGTACCGATAGCGCTTAAACTGAATGATGAAGTTGAGAAGAGATTGGGACTCGATGAACAGTACACATACTATATTGCTTTCGCCAATTCCATCGGTGCGAGCAAGAATGATGACTATGCAAAACTGATCAGTTATCTGTTTGATCTGTAATCATACAAAGAGAAACATAACTGCACAAAGCCCGACATAATGCAGACATACAAAGTCACTACGGCTTGACAACGATACTTGACCCTAATATAATTTTCAGGTTATGTAAGATTGTCTTATTATGCGCTGCCGCCAAAAACGCGGGTGTGCAATTGAAAGAAAACAACAATCCGGAGGATTTATATTATGGCAAAGATGACATACCAGCCCAAGAAGAGATCAAGAGCTACCGTTCATGGCTTCAGAGTAAGAATGCAGACTGCTAACGGCCGTAAGGTTCTTGCTGCAAGAAGAGCTAAGGGCAGAAAGAGAATCGCTGTCTGATTCAAGACACTGGTCGTATCAGCTTTGAAATCGGTAGCGCTCAGATTCAATTTTGAATTTAACAGAGTATACCGGCACGGAAAATTCGCAACCGGCAGATATCTGTCGGTTCATGTGCTTAAAAGACGAGAAGGAACTACCCAAAGCGGTTATAAAGTTGATCCTGCCTTAAGGCGAACCGGCTTTTGCGCCAATAAGAAAGATCTTGGAGCAGTCGGAAGAAATCGCGCAAGGCGTCTGATGCGTGAAGCATACAGACAAGTGGAGAATACTCTCCCGTTGGGATATGACTACGTATTTACTCTTAAGACCAAAGGCGGAATCCCGACTTATCAGGATCTATGTGAAGATATGGGGAAGTGTCTTGCCAGGCTTAAACTTATCAATGGTGAACACGCATGATTCGCAAAGCCGTCATCGGGGTGGTTCGTTGGTATCAGAAGTACATATCTCCGCACATGGTCCCACATTGTAAATACCAGCCGACTTGTTCGCAGTATATGATCGATGCAGTTACGAAGTACGGCGTTCTTAAAGGCGGACTTATGGGCATCTGGCGGATACTAAGATGCAACCCTTTCTCAAAGGGCGGATATGATCCCGTGCGATAAGCAATTCATTCATTACAGAACCGGAGACGAATAATGGGAGACATTACAATTCAGTTATCAATTCTGGAGCCGCTGTACATTGCGTTCGGCTGGCTTACCAGAGTGCTGTTTCAATTCTTTGGTAATTACGGTTTGGCGATTATCTTCCTTACTGTCATTATCAGAGGTGCACTTATCCCCCTCAATGTAAAATCACAGAAGTCCATGCTCAAGATGCAGGCTATGAGCAGCAAGCAAGCAGAACTTCAGCGTTTGTACGGTGATGATAAAGAGGGATATCAGGAAGCTCTCATGAAGCTTCAGAAGGAGAATGGTGCCGGCGGTTTGTCAGGTTGTCTCCTTCCTTTTCTTCAGTTGTTTATTATCTGGCCTATTTACCGTATCGTAAGCGGTCCGTTGGTCTACCTTTCACAGGTAAGCAAAGAGAATATCACTAACATGATCGATCTCGGAACCAGAATGGGCGAGGACGGTCTTTTTGACGGCAGAGTAACACCTGAGATCCATATAGGTCTTATCAAGGCTTTGAACGAGAACGCACAGTTCCTTAATGAGTGTGTCAATAAGGGTTTCTTCAAGCTTGATCAGTTGATCGATCTCCATTTTCTGGGATTGGATCTTTCCGTTACACCGGCTTGGAAGCCTTGGGAGATCGCAAAAGAGCCTAAGACATATTTACCGATGCTCATCATACCTTTGCTGGTTGTTTTGGTAAATATTGTTACCATGCAGCTTACAAAGATCATGAAGCCCGGTTGGAAAGAAGAAGAGGAAGCTAAGAAGCGCGCTAAGAGAAATCCTTCAGCAAGCCAGGCAACCACAGGCACAGATGACATGGCACAGAGCATGACCAAGTACATGAACTGGATGATGCCTATCCTTATGCTTGTTACAACATTTACGATGCCTGCCGCTATGGGACTTTACTGGGTCATCAGCGGAATCATGAGCATCCTTTCCAGTGTCATCGTATATTACATGTTCACAAAGCCTTATGAGGCTAAGAAGGCTGAGATTGAGGCAAAGAAAGACGCCGTATTCAAGAAGAGCGGCAAAGTTGCACTTGCAGGTGCCGAAGGTGACGCAAGCGCAGAAGGCTCCAAGAAGAACGGAAAGAAAAAGAAGAATTAATTTGGCTCTAAGGAGGCCTTAACATATGGAGAAGACAGTAGTCAAGACAGGTAAGACAGTTGATGAAGCTATCGAGGCAGCCCTTTCCGAGCTCGGTTGCTCAAAAGAACAGGCAACGATCGAGGTTGTTGAAGAAGGCACAGAAGGCGGCTTCCTTGGATTAGGAAGAAAAGACGCTGAGGTTAAGGTTACTTTCAATTCTGATGATGCCGGCGAACAGTCAGCACCTGCTGAAGACGGTGATGATACATATTTTGGTGATGATGAGAGCTTTGAAGGTGATGCTGTAAGCGAAGCCGAGGATGCAGCAGCAAACTTTGTTGCTGAGGTTCTTTCCGGTATCGGTATTCACGGCAATATGGATTCCTACAGAGAAGATGATACGATCTACATCTCCGTTACGGGTTCTGATTGCGGAGCAGCTATTGGTCGTCACGGAGAGACTCTTGAAGCAATCTCATATATGACGAATCTAATTGCCAACAAACACAGCGAGCAGAGAGTTCATGTATCTCTCGATGTCGGCGGATACAAGAAGCATAGAGATCAGGTGATCAAGGGTCTCGCTGACAAGGCTGTCTCCAGAGTAAAGCGTTCAGGACGTAAGGTTACAATGGAAGCCATGAGTCCTGCCGAAAGACGCATCGTACACTCATATCTTCAGGATGTACCCGGCGTCTCAACTCACAGTGAGGGTGTAGAACCCAACAGATGTGTTGTTGTTACTCCCGACAACGAGAAAAAGTAATCGTTCCTTTCTTGCTATATAACAAGTTCAGCATTATTTGTAATCGATGTATTCGTACGATGACGAACCTATTTGCGCCTGTTCCACGCCTGCCGGAATATCAGGCTTAGCTGTTATCCGTATCTCGGGTAACGGTTGTGGATTGTTGGCTGACAAATGCTCCGTCATCTTAAGAAGCAGCGGTGAGTATAAGAAGTTGTCTGAACTTCCCGGATATACTTGTGCGTTCGGTTACGTCAAGGATCCCTCAGACAACAGCAAGGTTGACGAGGTGATCTTCACTCATTTTGAAGCACCGCATTCATATACCGGAGAGGAGATGGTAGAAATCTCCTCACACGGTTCAGGTGCAGTCAAGCAGGAAATACTCAAGTGCCTTGGAATGTCCGGTATCAGAATGGCATATCCGGGCGAATTCTCCAGAAGAGCATTTATCAACGGCAAGATGAGTCTTGCTTCAGCCGAAGCGGTAATGGATGTGATCAATTCCGAGACCGAGAGGCAGCTTCAGGCTGCCGGAAGTCTTATGTCAGGCATGTTGGCTGATGAGATCGATTCAATCGAGAAGAATCTTTACGATCAGGCAGCAATGCTTGAGACATTTACCGAGTTTGATACTGAAGATCCTTCAGAAGAGGAAGCTAAACTTGAAGTCGTTAAGGATAATCTGAGTGATTGTCATGAGAGACTCACACTTCTTTGCAACGGCTATGGAAAAGGCAGAATACTGTCAGAACGTCTGCGTGTTGCGCTTCTCGGTCTTCCGAACAGCGGCAAGAGTACACTTCTTAATACATTAACAGGTTTTGACAGGGCCATTGTTACCGAGGTGGCAGGTACTACAAGAGATACCATTGAAGTTCAGGTAAACATTAACGGCATTCCGGTAACGCTTATTGATACAGCAGGCATTCGTGAGACAGATGACATCATCGAATCCATGGGAATCGGAAGAGCTTATGAGGCCGGAAGAGAAGCCGATATGGTATTCTACATGATCCCGCCCGATATGACGGAAGAAGAGGCAGTATCCGGTGTTAAGGATATCCTCATGGACTGTGAATCCGTTACCGGCGTATTCTCCAAAAGTGATGCCGGAGAGAATCCGGACAGAACGGAAATAGAGAAAGCACTTACGTCCATGGGCGTTAAGGGATTTATCTCCATAAGTGCCGAAGAAGACCTCAATATCGACAAATTGGAAGATGTCATTATCGATTATTATCAGGAATTAGGCGGCGGAGCTTCAGAGGGGCTTCTCATAACAAACAGCAGACACTATTCAAAGTTTTTGAAGGCTGCCAAGAAGCTTGGATTGGCTTTGGATGCATTGGATAATGATCTTGGGACTGAGGTTTGCGCATCCGCGTTGAGAGCGTGCCTCGATGAGATCGGTGAAGTAACCGGAAAGACAGTCTCAGCCACTCTCGCTGATACGATCTTCTCAAGGTTTTGCATAGGTAAGTAAATGACTATCAATGAGGCTTTAGAGATTGAAAGAAGCTTTGAAGCGGGAACATACGATGTTGCCGTGGTAGGGGCCGGTCATGCCGGATGTGAAGCGGCACATGCAGCCGCGAAGCTCGGTTTAAGCACGATATTGTTTACGCTCTCATTGGACAGTCTTGCAAATCTTCCCTGCAACCCCAGTATCGGAGGCACTTCAAAAGGACAACTTGTAAGAGAGATAGATGCACTTGGCGGAGTCATGGGGATCATGGCCGACAGATGTGCCGTTCAGATGAGAATGCTCAACCGTTCCAAAGGACCGGCTGTATATTCACCCAGAGCTCAGGAAGACCGTGCTATGTATTCGATCGAGATGAAGAACTATCTCGAGAATCTGCCGGGTCTCACTCTGAAGCAGGGACACATTACGGCGCTTCTTACTGATGAAGAAGGTAATGCCGCCGGTGTAATGACTGAAGGCAAGGCTGTATACAGGGCGCGTGCGGTAGTAATATGCTCCGGCACTTATATGGAAGCAAGGATCATCAGAGGCGAAGTTATCGTGGAGAGCGGTCCGGACGGACTTCCGAGATCGATCGGCTTGTCGGATTCCTTAGGTTCATTGGGGATCCCGCTTTTGCGTTTCAAGACCGGAACACCGGTAAGAGTAAATTCCAATTCAGTTGATTTTACGCAGATGACCAGGCAGGACGGAGAGGATGATGTTCCTCCGTTCTCATATAGAAACGAGATGGAAGGAGTGCTTCCTGCACCTTCTGAGGAGCAGATTCCCTGTTGGTCCATCTGGACTACCGAGGAGACACGGAAAGTCATCGCCGATAATATGGACAGATCACCTCTTTACAGCGGTGAGATCAAGGGGATAGGCCCCAGATACTGTCCTTCGATAGAAGATAAATTCATGAGGTTCAAGGATAAGGACAGACACCAGATCTTTGTCGAACCCATGGGAAGACATACCAATGAGATGTATCTACAGGGTTTCTCCACAAGTCTTCCTGAAGATGTTCAGGAGAAGATGGTAAGATCCCTGCCGGGTCTTTCAGAAGCGAAGATCCAGAGATACGCATATGCGATCGAATATGATCTCGTAGACCCGCTCTCGATCAAGGCCAGCCTGGAGTCAAAAGTGGTTCCGGGTCTCTTTACTGCCGGACAGATCAACGGTTCTTCGGGATACGAGGAAGCAGCTGCTCAGGGTATTGTTGCCGGGATCAATGCGGCAATGAGCTGTCTTGGCAAAGAGCCTGTGATCATTGACAGATCACAGGGTTATATCGGAGTCCTGATCGATGATCTTGTAACGAAGGGAACGAACGAACCTTATCGCATGATGACCTCTCGTGCCGAATACAGACTGTTCCTGAGACAGGATAATGCAGATGAGAGGCTTATGCCGATAGGCCACAGGATAGGTCTTATCAGCGACGAGGTTTTCGAGAAGTTTACAAAGAAGAGCGAAGCCATCGAAGCTGAGACTGAGAGACTCAGAAGGACTTATGTGGCACCTACCGAAGAGCTTGGGGCATTGCTGGAGACATGTAATCAGACATTGCCAAAATCCGGTGAGAGTCTGGCAGAACTTATAAAGCGTCCGGGAGTAACTTATGAACTCCTCGCCCCCATCGATAAGGCACGCGAAGAATTACCGAGAAACATTACTTTTGTCTGTGAGACTAACATAAAGTATGAGGGCTATCTGTCTCTAGAGAAAGAGAAGATAGAGAAATTCAAGAACCTCGAGAAGATAACGATACCGGCTGATACGGACTATTCACTTATCAAAGGCTTAAGACTTGAGGCGATACAGAAACTGACAAAAATGGCACCGGAGAATGTGGGCAGAGCCTCCAGAATATCAGGAGTATCGCCCGCCGACTGTGAAGTGTTGATAGTATATCTCGAACAGCAAAGAAGGAGACAGAATGATGGCTGACGGCTTGTTTCCAAAAAGAAAACCTCTTACGAAGGAAGACATTCAGCGTCTGAGAGAGACACTTCCCAAGAAGGTTGAGATCGATTCACAAGGAACAAAGATAACAGGGAAGGATGAAGAAGTAACCGATGTTGCTCCTATTCTTGAGTCTCAGTCCGAAGAGATAAGTGTTCCTTTGTCAGCAGAGGAGATCACTGCTTTCCAGATATATGCTTCGATGCTTAAGGAGAAGAACAAAGTGATGAACCTTACCGCTGTTGACGACGATAAGGGAATTGCAATGAAGCATTTTATTGATTCGCTTACGATATGTCCTTACATAAGGGAAGAAGAGAAGCGTGCAAACAGCTCGAAAAAACTTACTTTCGTCGATGTCGGGACCGGTGCGGGTTTTCCGGGACTTCCGGTTAAGATCTCTTGTCCGGAGTTATCCGTAACGCTCATGGATTCACTTGAGAAGCGTCTCAAATTCCTCGACGAGGTAATAGAACGTCTCGGGCTAAAAGACTGCACTACGGTGCACTCCAGAGCAGAAGACGCAGGAAGGAACAAAAAGCATCGCGAGAGATACGACATCGTTACCGCAAGGGCTGTTGCAAAGCTTTCGGTATTGGCCGAATACTGTTTGCCTCTCGTAAAGGTCGGCGGTGTTTTCCTTGCCATGAAAGCTCATTCGGAGGAAGAAGAGGCTGAAGGTGCAAAGGCTGTTGCACTTCTCGGAGGAACGATCGAGAAGACAGATACGTTTAAGCTCCCCGGTACTGATATGGAGAGGACCATAATCGTTGTCAGAAAGATCCGCCCGACACCGGCAAGATTCCCCAGGAAAGCCGGAACTCCGTCAAAGACACCCATAGTGTAATGCCCGTTTTGGGGACAATTATCTTATATATTATAATATTACGTGCGCGTGTGCGTATTCTTATGATATAATACTTAAGTTTTAGACTAAGTATTATATCTCGCATTGGATTTGCGAGCGGAGGCAACAAATGGCAGACAGCGACGACAAGAAACAAGCCAGGCTTCAGCAGGAAGCCGAGATGGACGAAGTATTCAAGTCAGAACAGACCACGATAGTTCCGGTTGACTTGGACGGCGAGATGAAGAAGTCCTTCATCGACTATGCGATGTCGGTTATTTCAGATCGTGCACTTCCTGATATCAGAGACGGTCTTAAGCCGGTTCACAGAAGGATCCTCTATTCAATGTTTACACAGGGCTTTACTCCTGATAAGCCTTTCCGTAAGTGCGCTACTACGATCGGTGACGTTCTCGGACGTTTCCATCCTCATGGTGACGCTTCGGTTTATGATGCACTCGTAAGACTTGCTCAGGATTTCTCATTGAGACATCCTTTGGTTGACGGTCACGGTAACTTCGGTTCATTGGACGGAGACCCGCCGGCAGCATACCGTTATACTGAGGCCAGACTTGAGAAGATCGCTCTTGAGATGATGAGAGATATCAACAAGAACACTGTTGATTTCAGACCGAACTTCGATGAGCACGAGATGGAGCCTGTATCGCTTCCTTCGCGTTTTCCTAATTTTCTTGTTAACGGTGCAGTCGGTATTGCCGTAGGTATGGCAACCAATATTCCTCCGCATAACCTCGGTGAGGTTATAGACGGATGCATTATGATGATGAACAACCCTGACGTAACGGTTGATGAACTCATGACTGTTGTTAAGGGACCTGATTTCCCGACAGGCGGTGCCATCCTCGGTACTTCCGGAATCAGAGAAGCTTATCTTACGGGTAAAGGCCGTATCATGGTCCGTGCCCATGCCGAGATCGAAGAACACGGCGGTAAGACAAGGATCATCATCCACGACATTCCTTACGCTGTTAATAAGGCCAGACTTATCGAGCGTATGGCTGATCTCGTAAAGGAGAAGAAGGTCGAAGGAATCTCCGGTTTGAGAGACGAATCCGACCGTAACGAGAGAGTCAGAATCGTTATCGAATTGAAGAAAGATGCTAATGCTGACGTAGTTCTTAATCAGCTTTATAAGAACTGCTCGCTTCAGGATGCTTGCTGCGCAAATATGCTTGCGCTCGTACCGGATGCGGAAGGCAAGCTTGAACCTAAACTTGTAGGTCTTAAGGAAGCTCTCTACTATTACATCCAGCATCAGGAAGATGTTGTTACACGCCGTACACAGTACGATCTTGAGAAGGATGAAGCTAAGAAGCATATCGACGAAGGTCTCTTGATCGCGATGGATTATATCGATGAGATCATAGCGATCATCAGATCATCAAGAACCGAAGCTGAAGCAAAGGTTCGCATGTGCGAGAGATTCGGTCTTACCGATAAGCAGGCTCAGCATATCGTTGACATGAGACTCGGCCGTCTTACAGGTCTTGAGAGAGAGAAGCTCGAGGCAGAGATCAAAGCGCTTACCGAGGAGATCGAATACTTCCACAGAGTACTCTCCGATAAGGTACTCCTTGATGACATCATCAAGACCGAGATGAGCGAGATCAAGAATAAATATGCTACTCCGAGAGTATCAGAGATCATCAACGGTTCATTCGAAGATATCGATGATGAGTCTTTGATTCAGGAAGAGAATATCGTTGTTACTCTCACACACTTCGGTTATATCAAGCGCCAGAGAGTAGACAGCTATAAAGCTCAGCACAGAGGCGGAAGAGGAATCTCAGGTCAGTCTACAAGAGAAGAAGACTATGTTGAGAAGATCATTGCCACCACTACGCATAAATTCCTTCTCTGCTTCACCAACACGGGACGTGTATTCAAGATCAAGGGATATAAGATCCCCGAGACAACATCACGTTCTGCAAGAGGTACGGCACTTGTTAATCTTTTGAACCTCAATGACGGTGAGACGATCAGGAACATCATTCCTATCGACAGCTTTGAGGAAGAGGATCTCTATCTTACGATGGTCACCAAGTTTGGTGTCATCAAGAAGACATCCATCGACAAGTATGCAAACATCAACAGGAACGGACTCATTGCCACGAAGATCCGTGAAGGAGACAGTGTTGTTGCCGTTCAGCTTACGAGAGCCGGACAGGAAGTCATTGTCGTAAGTGCTGCCGGTAAGGCTGTCAGATTTAATTCTGATGATGCACGTGACATGGGACGTGGTGCTACCGGTGTAAGAGCAATGAGGCTTGCCGAAGATGATGAAGTGGTCGGTATGGAGCCTGTAGATCCCGAACGCGAGATACTCGTTATCTCCGAGAGAGGCTACGGTAAGAGAAGTAAGATCGATGATTACCGCGTACAGAGCAGAGGCGGTAAGGGTATCATCACGTACAAGGTATCTGAGAAGACCGGCAGACTTTGCGGTACGGTATCTGTTACAAATGACGATGATCTTCTCATCATCACAAGTCAGGGAGTGATCATTCGTGTCAGAGCATCTGAGATCCCGACACTCTCAAGAGCTACTTCGGGTGTTAAACTCATGAAGTCTAACAAGGCTCTGGTAGTAGACTTTGCTCTTACTGACAGAGAAGAAGACGAAGAGACGGAAGAGATTTCTGACGCAGAGGAAGGCATTGTCGAAGAAGGCGTTGAGACACCTTCGGCTGACGTTACTTCTGATGATGCAGACGATATCACAGCTGCTGACATTCCGGATTCAGAAGGATCCGACAATGCGGAAGGCAGTGATGAGGGTGACGAGACCTGATGCGCATTAGGTTAATAACAGGATCAGCTATAAGGACCGCGGCGAGTATATTCGCTGCGGTATTCCTTATCTGTACATTGGGATTTTTTGCCATGCCGGCAACAACCGTTAATGCCGATGTTACACAGCCTGATATTCCTGTTCCTGCATTAAGTGACGTTCACTGTGCCTCATATTGTGTTTACGACAAGACAACAGGTTATATCGTTATCAGCATGAATCCCGATGACAAGATATATCCCGCATCAATGACGAAGATCATGACATGCATGCTCAGTCTTGAGTATCTCGACACTTCTTCCAAGCTGACAGCAAGTCATACGGCGATGGAGGGGCTTGGTCCGGATTCGTCACTTATGGGTATTTTTGAAGGCGAGAATGTTAAAGTAAGCGAGTTGCTCTACGGACTCATGCTTCCTTCGGGAAATGATGCGGCAAATGTATTGGGCGAGGGTTGTGTCGAAGCATTCTTTGATAAGTTTCCTGCAGGCGGAACAACCATGAACAGCGACGGTATTAATGCGCAGTATCTTCTGGACACGATGAATGATACTAAGGAGCACATCCTCGAGTCACGCAAGATTGAAGCGTTTGCATTGCTTATGAATCTCCGTGCAGAGAAGTTAGGTTGTAAGGGAACCCATTTTGTAAATGCATGCGGTCTTCACGATGACGAGCATTACACAACTGCTTATGATCTCACATTGATAATGGCGGCAGCATCAGAGAGCGAAGACTTCAGAACGCTTATCAGTTCACCTTCGCATGTGTTCATTGCCACCAACAGACACAAGTCGGATGCATGGAGTTATGAGAAGAATTCCAACTATCTTTTGTATGATCCGTGGCTTGCTTCCAAGACTGCAAACGGAAGTGATTCACATCTTGCTGCTGTTATCGGAGGAAAGACCGGTACAACATCAAAGGCCGGTAAGGGTCTTACAATAGATACGGTTTGTGAGAACGGACATGAACTCATGGTCTCCATCTGCGGAATTCCCCAGGAATATCAGTTCTATACGACAATGTATCTGGCTTCGGTAACAGCATATGGTAATCTTGCTTGCTGGGAATCGGATCCCGTAACAAGAGTTTATGGCAACACAGGTGATTACAGATATATAAACGCTCCGGCATCACAGCAACCGGAATATGATTCATTGATCAATCCGGGTGATATTCCGACAGGATATGATCTGTCAGCACTTACGCCCACACCGACACCGGAACCGACACCTGTTCCCGGCGAGGAACCTCTGGATGACACACCTCCTCTTCAGCTCTTCGTTAAGAACAATCCCGTTGTCTCCGGAGTGATCGGCGGATTCATGTTACTGATAATAGTATTGAATATCGTTCTGTGGATTCGGATCAACAGAATTAAGCATTCGGCTGAGAGAAGAGCACGTAAGAAAGAATCATTGTAATAACAGGCGCGATAGGATAATCTTATCGCGCTTTATTTATATAGATATTACCTAATAGGTAAGGACTGCCCAAAATGCCTATAAATGGGGATGTTTATACTTGAGTTAGAAAATTTTAAAAAAACCTGAAAAAAGTCCTTGACATCGTCTTCTCCGTGGTATATCCTTTACGAGCACTTTGAAAGAGGCAAGCACAAAGCGAAGCCAAAAGACAAAGACAGCGCGGATCTTGAAAATTGAATAGAATGCAAAACTTGAAGTAAAACGGACCTTTTCAATTCTAAGAATTGAGTTTTTTAAATTAAGTAATTGAGCCAAACATGGCTCTCAAAATTTTTTTTGAGAGTTCGATCCTGGCTCAGGATGAACGCTGGCGGCGTGCTTAACACATGCAAGTCGAACGGAGTTTAAAGAGGAAGCTTGCTTTCATTTTAAACTTAGTGGCGGACGGGTGAGTAACGCGTGAGGAACCTGCCCTTCAGTGGGGAACAAC
>JAKSRD010000004.1 GCA_024403795.1 Saccharofermentans sp. | reverse complement strand
AAAATGAAAGGGGTTGCCTCTCTGTGAACTAGTAACTTTTGAGACAACCCCTTTTTTGTTTACAATAAACATCCCACACTTTTAATTATATGTTATGATATCTATGCCAAATAGGCAAATTAATATGGAGGATGAAGTTATGAAGAAATTATTAGCGATTGCGCTCAGCTCTTCCATGATGCTCGGCATTGCCGGATGCATGAAGAAGGCAGAGGTCCCTTCAAAGAAGGATGTATTGGCTGCTGCAGCTGACGAGTATGACATGGAATTCACTCTTGATTCAAAGGATATTTCCGATGATGAGAAGGATGCAGAGTGGACACTGATATCTGAAGACGGAACACTTCAGGTAACAGTTACTTGGAACTACAAGAATCCTGATGAGTTCGAATTCGATGATGAAGAGATCGACGTTCCTGTTGAGACAACAGAGGAGACATCATCTGAGGAGACAACAACATCTGAAGAGACAACAACAACATCTGAGGAGACAACAGCTTCAGACCCCGATAATACTACAGCCGGTGGCGAGACAAAGTCTGTTGCTGCTGCAGGTACATATGTTAACTTCGATGAGATGAACTTCTATGTTAACGGCAAGAAGTACACACTCGGTGTTACAACTCTTCAGCAGATGATCGATGACGGCGTTCCTTTTGAAGACGAAGTCATTGAGAATGCTCAGAATAACCTCTCAGCAAATCATGCATCCAGCGGTCTTCAGATCCCCATGGGCGATTACTACTACGCAACGATCACAGTAATCAACTACTCTGATTCCGGTATGAAGATGTGTGATTGCGAAGTTAATTCCGTTATGTTGTACACAAGAGAGAACGAGACATCTATCGTTACATTCGATTTCCCTCTTGATTTGACAATGCAGGATCTCGAGGCTAACGCAGGTTTGCCGGAAGACGGTCCCAGACATTATGAAGACGAAGATAGTGACTACTACTCAGATACATATGAGTACACTAAGAAATCAACAATGTATGCCAACAGACTCAGATATGAGTTCACATTTACCAGAGGCTCATTGTACAGCATCTGGATGACATGGATGCCCTGAGTCTCTTTAAGTAGAACTTAGAATTTCCCGGAGGCTGTCTGCGGACAGCCTCTTTTTTGTCTCGTTGAAGCTGCAATTTACTTTTCGCCGGCTCCGAAAATATTGTGGATTTGGTGTTGACAAAAATTGTTTGTATCTATATAATTCTTTATTGCGTCGTAATGGGTTTGGGCAACTATGCCCTTTTCTCTTGACGGAAGAGTAGTTTTATGATAAGTAAAGTTACTTTTCAACCAAGAAACCGCTTAAACCTAGTGTTTTTAAGCTTTGTGTGAGGTGATTCGTTAACAATGGTCCATTCCGTAAAACAAGGCAAGACAGAGCGACAGTCGTACTCCAAGATTAAAGAAGTAATCGAGGTGCCTAACCTTATCGAGAACCAGAAGCAGTCTTATCAGTGGTTCATCGATGAAGGTATGCAGCAGATCTTCGACGAAGTATCGCCGATTACTGATGATCAGGGTAAATACGAGGTCTATTTTGTCGGAAAGATTTTCGATTCTGAGAATCCCTGTGATCCCACAGGCAAGGAGAAGGACGGCAAGGGTAAGAAAGCAAAGGAAGTTAAGTCTCCCGTTAAGCTTACCAAGTCCGCAATTATTGACAGCTGCAAGAAGAATGACAGCAACTATGCTGCTCCTTTGAGTATTCAGCTCAGACTCCACAACAAGATTGACGGAACAGTAACTGATGAGACAGCTTTCGTCGGCAACTTCCCTATCATGACTGATCAGGGTACATTCGTTGTCAACGGCGCGGAGCGTGTCGTAATTAATCAGATCGTTAGATCTCCCGGAGCTTATTACAGTGAGATGAGATCTAAGATGGGCAACAGACTTCTCTCTGCTGAACTCATTCCTTACAGAGGATCATGGATCCTTATTGAAGAGGATGAGAAGGAGAGCAAGCTTTATGCTAAGGACAAGGGTTCCAAGAATTCCGAGTCCGGTGAACCTGACGAATATAACCTTATCTATATTGTCGTAGATAAGTCTCATAAGATCTCACTCTCAGTATTCCTGAGATGTTTGGGTCTCGTTACCGACGAGCAGATCATTGACATGTTCGGTAATGAAGAGTGCCTCAGAATGACTCTTGAGAAGGATGAGACCAAGAATTCTCCCGACCCGCAGACTGCAGCATTTGCTGAGTTCTTCAAGAAGGTTCGTAACAACGAGCCCTTCACTGTCGAGAATGCAAAGAACATCCTTAACAAGACATATTTTGATTCCTTGAGATATGACCTCGAGAGAGTTGGTATCTATAAGGTTAATAAGAAGTTTGAACTTGCTCCCAGAATCATCGGAAGCAAGGCTGCTGACAATGTTGTTACTGAAGACGGTGAGCTTCTCTGCAAGAAGAATACCGTTATTACTGAAGAGATCGCTGCTAAGATCGAGGATTCCGGCGTAATGTTCGTTCAGATCTTCCCCAGAAAGCTCGTTCGCGCTGCTGATGAGGATGAGTTCGAGGAAGTTCCTCTCAAGGTCATCGGTAACGGCAGAGTAGACGCTGAAGCTTTCATTGCCAACAGCATCTCAAAGAAGGATTTCAAGTCATTTGATATCGAGAGAACAGGCGTTAACGAGAAGGTTAGAGCTTGCGTTTTGAGAGAGATCATCGAGCAGGTTAAGAGTGAAGGCACAAACGATGTTGCTGCAAGACTCGAGGCTGCCATGACTGAGCGTAAGGATGACCTTATGCCCAGAAATCTCACAGTTGATGATATCTATGCATTCGTTTCTTACTACCTCGGATTGCACAGAGGCGTCGGAAGAATCGATAATATCGACCACTTGGGTAACCGTAGAGTTAAGTCTGTCGGCGAGCTCCTTCAGAACCAGCTCCGTACAGGTATCCAGAGAGTAGAGAAGAATACAAGAGACAGGATCTCACAGATCTCAAGCAAGGAAGGCGAAGTCGTTACGGCTACCAGCCTTGTTAATACAAGACCTTTGAGCGCTGCTTTCAGAGAATTCTTCGGCTCATCACAGCTCTCAGCATTTGCTGACCAGAATAACCCTCTCGCAGAGCTTACGAACAAGAGAAGACTTTCTGCTTTGGGTCCGGGCGGTATCTCAAGAGAGAGAGCTTCAATGGAAGTCCGTGATATCAACCCTACACACTACGGACGTATGTGTACGATCGAGACACCGGAAGGTCAGAACATCGGACTTATGACATCTCTTGCTATCTATGCACGTATCAATAAGTACGGATTCATTGAGACTCCTTACAGAAAGTACGACAAGGAAGCTCAGAGAGTTACAGACGAAGTTGTATATATGTCTGCTGATGAAGAGGACGATTACAATATCGCTCAGGCTAACGAGCCTATCGATGAAGAAGGACGTTTTATCGGCAAGAAGATCGTATGCCGTTACTTAGACCAGTTCCTGCAGCTTGATCCCGATCAGGTTGACTATATGGACGTATCTCCTAAGCAGCTCGTATCCGTATCTACAAGCCTTATTCCGTTCCTTGGTAACGATGACGCTAACCGTGCCCTCATGGGTTCCAACATGCAGCGTCAGGCCGTACCTCTCGTAAAGCCTGAAGCACCTATCATCGGTACAGGTATGGAATATCGTGCAGCTAAGGACTCAGGCGTATGCATCGTTTCAGCACATGACGGTGTCGTATCCTTTGTAGCTGCAGACAAGATCGAAGTTACTTGCGCTGACGGTACAGTTGATACCTATATGCTTGCCAAGTATCAGAGATCTAACCAGAGCACATGCATCAACCAGCGTCCGATCGTTGCGATCGGCGATAAGGTAAAGGCCGGCGACACGATCGCAGACGGTCCTGCTACCGATAACGGTGAGCTTGCTCTCGGACGTAACGTTCTCATCGGATTCACCACATGGGAAGGTTATAACTACGAGGACGCTGTTCTCGTAAATGAGAGAATCGTAAGAGATGACGTTTATACGTCTATCCATATTGAAGAGCACGAGTGCGAAGCACGTGAGACAAAGCTCGGTGCTGAGCAGATCACAAGAGAAGTTCCGAACGTCAGTGATGACGCTCTTGCTAACCTCGACGAGAACGGTATCGTCATGATCGGTGCAGAGGTTAAGGACGGAGACATCCTTGTCGGTAAGGTATCACCTAAGGGTGAGACAGACCAGACAGCTGAAGAGAGACTTTATAAGGCAATCTTCAACGAGAGAGCAAGAGAAGTTAAGGACACATCAAAGCGTGTTCCTCACGGCGGTTCCGGTGTAGTCGTTGACGTTGTTGTATCCACAAAGGAGACAAACGGCAACCTCAAGAACGGTGTTGACAGAAGAGTCCGCGTTTATGTCGCTCAGAAGCGTAAGCTTTCTATCGGCGATAAGATGGCAGGACGTCACGGAAACAAGGGTGTTGTCTCCAGAGTACTTCCTGAAGAGGATATGCCTTTCTTACCTGACGGTACAACACTTGATATCTGCCTCAACCCGCTCGGCGTTCCTTCACGTATGAACATCGGCCAGCTCCTTGAAGTTCACTTGGGCCGTGCCGCTAAGGCTCTTAACTGGAAGATCGCAACACCTGTTTTCGATGGCGCAAACGAGAACGATATCGCTGATGCATTCGAGCTTGCAGGCGTTGATAAGGACGGTAAGACAGTCCTCTACGACGGACGTACGGGTGAGCCTTTTGAGAACAGAGTAACAGTCGGAATCATGTACTACATGAAGTTGCACCACTTGGTAGACGACAAGATGCACGCAAGATCCACAGGACCTTACTCACTTGTTACACAGCAGCCGTTGGGCGGTAAGGCTCAGTTCGGCGGACAGAGATTCGGAGAAATGGAAGTTTGGGCACTCGAGGCTTACGGTGCTGCTCATACTCTCCAGGAGATCCTCACTGTTAAGTCCGACGATATTGAAGGCCGTTCAAAGACATATGATGCAATCATCCGCGGCAAGAATATTCCTGATCCGGGTATCCCTGAATCATTCAATGTCCTTGTTAACGAGTTGAAGGCATTGTCATTGGATGTTCGTACATATACCGACGACAAGGAATATATTGCTGAAGACAGACAGTCATTCGACACATATAGTGAGATGGATGAGTCGACAAGAGCTTCACTTGACGGTGAAGATGCAGATTCTCCTTCTGATATTTTCAGCGAAGGCTTCGTTGAAGCTGATGAACTCGGAAACATCAAGGAAGAAGACGGCGATTTCGGTGACGATTCCTTTGACGATGACGGCGATATGTAAAGGAGATAAAAGATAGATATGAATGATCAGAATCATCTTACAAAAATAAGTATTCAGCTTGCATCTCCTGAGGTAATCAAGAGTTGGTCACACGGCGAAGTAAAGAAGCCTGAGACCATTAACTATCGTACTCAGAGACCTGAGGTTGACGGACTTTTCTGCGAGAAGATCTTTGGACCTACTAAGTCTTGGGAATGCCGCTGCGGTAAGTATAAGAAGATCAGATTTAAGGGTATGATCTGCGATAAGTGCGGAGTCGAAGTAACGAAGAACACGGTTCGTCGTGAGAGACTCGGTCACATCCAGCTCGCTACTCCCGTATCACACATCTGGTACTTCAAGACTCAGCCGTCTAAGATCGGTACATTGCTCGATCTTACGGTTAAGCAGCTCGAGAGCGTACTTTATTATTCAAAGTACATCGTAATCGATCCGGGCAACAGCGTTGAGACAGGTCTTAACAAGTATGACATCATCACTGAAGATCAGTACAAGAGCGTAAGAGAGAAGTACGGTAAGAATTCTTTCGTTGCAAAGATGGGTGCTGAGGCTATCAAGATCCTCTTGGCTGAGCTCAACATTGATGAGATCATTGATGAACTCCAGCAGGAGAAGATCGGCTCAGTAAGCACACAGAAGCGTCTTAAGATCAACAAGAGACTTGAGATCGCAGAAGCTTTCAAGGCTTCCGGCAACAAGCCCGAGTGGATGATCCTTGACGTTATTCCGGTTTTGCCTCCGGAACTTCGTCCTATGGTACCTTTGGACGGCGGCCGTTATGCTACTTCAGATCTTAACGATCTTTACAGAAGAGTTATCGGAAGAAACAACCGTCTTAAGAAGCTCCTCGATCTCGGTGCACCTGAGATCATCGTTAGAAACGAGAAGAGAATGCTTCAGGAAGCTGTAGACGCTCTTATCGATAACGGACGTCACGGCACACCTGTTAAGGGTTCCACATCTGCTACGAGCAACAGACAGCTCAAGTCTTTGTCTGACATGCTTAAGGGTAAGCAGGGACGTTTCAGACAGAACCTCTTGGGTAAGCGTGTAGACTACTCAGGACGTTCAGTTATCATCGTAGGACCTGAGCTTAAGATGCATCAGTGCGGTCTCCCTAAGGAGATGGCATTAGAGCTCTTCAAGCCCTTCGTAATCAAGAAGCTTGTTGAGATCAACGACAAGCTCAATATTAAGACTGCAAGAAGACAGGTAGATGCAAAGGTTCCTGAAGTTTGGGATATCCTCGAAGAGATCATCAAGGATCATCCGGTACTCCTGAACCGTGCTCCTACACTCCACAGACTTTCTATCCAGGCATTCGAGCCTGTTCTCGTAGAAGGCCGTGCTATTAAGCTTCACCCGCTCGTCTGCACAGGATTCAACGCAGACTTCGACGGAGACCAGATGGCTGTACACGTACCGCTTTCTGCAGAGGCACAGGCAGAGGCAAGATTCCTCATGCTTTCTACAAACAACCTCTTGAAGCCTCAGGATGGTAAGCCGGTTACAGTTCCTACACAGGATATGATCCTCGGCTGCTACTACCTCACAATGGAAGTAGAGAACGATAAGGGCGAGGGTATGGTTTTCGCGTCCATCGATGAAGCTCAGATGGCTTACGATGAGCACCAGATCACACTCCACAGCATGATCAAGGTTCGTATCTCAAGAGAGATCAACGGCAAGGTTGAGACAGGTATCGTAGAGTCCACACTCGGAAGATTCATCTTCAACCAGATCGTTCCTCAGGATCTCGGATTTGTTGACAGAACAAAGCCCGAGAATCTTCTTAAGCTTGAGATCGATTTTGAGAAGCTCAGTGCCCAGAAGGAGCGCGCTGCCGCTGTTAAGGCATCCAATCCTAATAAGGAAGTTAAGTTCGAGTTCGCTCTCGGTAAGAAGAAGCTCGAGAAGATCATTGCAAAGTGCATTGCCATTCACGGTCTTGAGAGAACAACAGTATTCCTTGATGACGTTAAGGCCATGGGTTACAAGTTCTCTACAATCAGCGGTATCTCGATCGGTATCGAAGACATGATCATCCCTGACATCAAGGATAAGATGATCGCTGAAGGCGATGAGAAGGTTGAAGAGATCAACAAAGCAGCTGAAGAAGGATTCTTCACAGAGACAGAGCGTCACAACGAAGTTACTAAGGTTTGGTCTGAGACAACCAACAACATCACAAAGGCGTTGATGGATAACCTCGACATCTATAACCCGATCAGAATGATGGCTGACTCAGGTGCCCGTGGTTCTAACAACCAGATCAAGCAGCTCGCAGGTATGCGTGGACTTATGCAGGATACGACCGGTAACACCATCGAGATCCCGATCAAGTCTAACCTCCGTGAAGGTATGAACGTGCTCGAGTTCTTCATCTCTTCACACGGTGCTCGTAAGGCTCTCTCCGATACGGCTCTTAAGACAGCTGAATCAGGTTACCTTACAAGACGTCTCGTTGACGTTGCTCAGGCAGTCGTTATTACCGAGGAAGATTGCGGTACCGATGACTTCACATGGGTTAAGGAGATCACAGAGGTTTCCAACAAGCACGTTAACGTCATCAAGTCTCTTAACGATCGTCTCTATGGCCGTTATGCCGCAGAGGATATCGTTGACTATCAGACAGGCGAAGTAATCGTTAAGAAGAATGAGCTTATCGATGCACTCAAGGCAGAGGACATCTGCAAGTCTGTTGAACTCGCTAAGAAGGATGCTGAGGAAGCAAGACAGGCTGTTAAGGATTCAGTTAAGATCAAGGGTGCAGAGACACCTGAGAAGCTCGCTGAACTTGACAAGAAGATCGCTGCTAAGGTTGCTGAAGCTGAGGCTGCAGGCAAGATCCTTACAAGACAGCAGATCGATAACCTCGGCAAGCTCAAGATCAGATCAGTATTTGACTGCAGATCCAGAAGAGGTGTCTGCACAAAGTGCTACGGTATCAACCTTGCTACAGGTCGTCCGGTTGCAGTCGGTGAGGCTGTCGGTACTATCGCTGCTCAGTCTATCGGTGAGCCTGGTACACAGCTTACAATGAGAACGTTCCACTCCGGTGGTATCGCTGCTTCAGGTGAAGATATTACACAGGGTCTCCCTCGTGTTACCGAGATCTTCGAAGCAAGAGATCCTAAGGGTCACGGTATCATCTCTTCCGTTCCGGGTTCTGTTAAGATCGTTGAGAACGAGAAGACAAAGCAGAAGACGATCGTTGTAACACCTGTCTACGATGACGATGTTGAACCTATCAGAGATGCTAAGGGCAACCCCATTGAGAAGATGGAGTACAAGGTTCCTTCACATGCAACTCTCACAGTTACTGACGGTCAGGTCATCGAAGCCGGCGATCAGATCATCGACGGTAAGATCGATCCTAAGGAGATCTTAAGAGTTAAGGATATCCGTGCCGTTCAGAAGTACATCATCAGCGAGATCACAAAGGTTTACTATACCGGTGGTGGTGTTAACATCAACGATAAGCACATCGAGATCATCACAAAGCAGATGATGAGAAGAGTTCAGATCGATGAACCCGGTGATACAGGCTTCATGACAGGTACGACAGTTGACTGGTATAACTTCGTATCCAAGAACAGAGACTGCGAAGAGCAGGGTCTCCAGCCCGCAAGCGGCAAGACCATCCTCTTGGGTATCGCAAAGGCTGCAAGTGCTTCTGACTCCTTCATGTCAGCTGCATCCTTCCAGGAGACAGCCAAGGTTCTTACCGATGCTGTCATCAAGGGCAAGGTCGATCCGCTCCTCGGTATCAAGGAGAACGTTATCATCGGTGCTCTTATCCCTGCAGGTACCGGATTCAAGCTTCATAATGACATCACTGCTGTTCCTGTCATCAAGGCAAACAGCAAGCTCATTACAGGTCATGAGTACGGTGAAGAGGAGAGCGATACTGAGTACTTCGCTAACGAGTATCTTGATGAAGTTCAGGATCGTAACGAGTTGCTCGATGAGCAGGATCGTATTGATTCACAGTTTGACATTGACGGGTACAAAGACAGAAAGTAATTTGTCTCGTAATTGTAAAGCAATGACAGTACTATAAAGTTTATAATGACGCCGGAGGAGTATTTACTCTTCCGGCGTTTTTGTGTGATAAGGTGTCTGAATCGCCTGAAGCATCGGGTTCTCGAGTGTCAGAACACAAATTTTGCCACAATAAGCGCCACACGGCGGTTGTATAATTAGGATAATCGCTTAGTGGATACAGGGGAACTATGAAGAGAATAGTACTAAGGCATAATAGGAAGCAGAGCGTTCTTGCTGTTGCAACGGCATTTTTTACTGCCGTTCCCTTTATTTGCCTGCCGTTAGGTCTTCGTCAGAGCATGTCTCCTGCGATGACCGTATCTCATGCGTATGGTTCTGTATACGGAATAAGCAATGTTCAGACCGGTGAGGTAGTCATTGAAGACTGGGCACTTGTCAGCAGCAGTGATGAGCTTATCAGTGTTGAGTCGAGCGGGGAAGAGATTACAACAGAACCTACGGCTTATGCTGAGGCTGCTTCTTCGGTAAGCTTCGCCGATATCCCCAAGTACGTTGTTTGCCAGCGTTACGATGATTCGAATCTTCCAATTGAGCTTCTGGATCCCCAGTGTTTTGCTCCCGATGATACGACTTACTATGTAAGAGCTAATCAATCGATCCTCAAAGAGACACCTGACATGGAGTCAACAACGCTTGTTAAGCTTCATCTGGGTCAGCGTGTTACGCGTATCGGAGTCGGAGATTCATGGTCTAAGATACAGACTGAGAAGGGCGAAGAAGGTTACGTACTTACGGGCTCGATCCAGGATACCATGGTTACTGTCGAGATCGACAGAACGGTCTGGGTAGATACGGGAAGCCTCATCTTGAGAGCTGAACCTTCTACCGATTCAGAAGAAGTTTGCGAGTTGGAATTGCATACAAGACTTGAATGCAGTGCCATCGTCGGTGATAAATGGTATAAGGTCAGAACATCAAGCGGCAAGAGCGGTTATGTTTATATGTCATATACGACAACAAATCCTCCGCCGACACCTACTCCCACACCCACGCCGAGACCGAGATCGTCTTCAAGCGGCGGCGGTGGCGGCAGGAGCTACGGTGATACGAGAACACTTCCGCATATCACGGGATGCAATGGCGAGAGTATCGTAAGTATTGCCGAATCAATGCTCGGAGTACCTTATGTTTTCGCCGGTTCTTCTTCAAGCGGTATCGATTGTTCCGGCCTTGTAATGTATTGTTATGCTCAGGTAGGAATTTCTTTGCCTCACGGTGCTACACAGATCTATCTTCATTCCGGAGTAAGTGTCCCGAGAGATGACATTCAGCCCGGCGACGTAATCTGTTACGACTATGGAAGTTACTGCGGACACGTTGCGATATATGTCGGTGACGGTCAGGTAATCCACGCCTCCAGTACAAGAGGTCAGGTAGTATACGGCAACGTTGATATGATGAGTATCAAGGCGATCAAGAGGATTATTCAGTAATCTATATGTCAAGATTTTCTTTTAAACATAACAGCAGAGCGGGCATAATCGCAGTAGCTACAGCCTTATTTACCGCTCTCCCGATGGTGTGTTTTCCTTTGGGATTACGTAACAGCTTGACTCCGGCCATGGCTGTGTCTTATGCTTACAGAGAGACAAGCGGAAAAACCGCAACAGAGGTAGTGAACAACGGCGAGGAAGACCCCGATGTTTATACCGGAGAGATGAGAAGCGGTCTGACTGCAGATCTGGAAGCTAACATCGAACCTACCGAGACAGGTTCTTCCGAGATATCCAAAAGTTTCTCGGACATTCCCAAATATATAGTCAGTCAGCGATATGATGATTCCGATCTCCCGATCGAACTTCTGGATGTTCAGTGCTTTGCACCGGATGATTCGACTTACTACATCAGAGCCAGTCAGTCGATTCTGAAAGAGACACCGGACATGGAGTCTAAGACCCTTGTCTCACTTCATGTAGGTCAGGAAGTAAAGCGTATCGGCATCGGTGATACCTGGTCAAAGATCAGGATCACGGATAAGAATAAGAATGAATACGAGGGATATGTTCTGACCAATACCATTCAGGATACGATGGTATCAGTTCCTGTAGACAGAGCGGTATGGGTCGATACGGACAGCCTTATCGTAAGAGCGGAACCTTCAACATCATCTGAAGAGGTTGCCGTAGTTAATGACGAGGCAAAGCTCGAATGCAGCGCTATAGTAGGCGATAAGTGGTACAAAGTCACGACATCTGACGGCAAGCAGGGATATGTCTATATGTCTTACACGACGACAAATCCTCCGCCGACACCTACTCCTACTCCGACACCGCGTCCCAGATCATCTTCGAGCAGCGGCGGCGGTGGCGGTTCAAGATCAGTCCCGTCAGGCAACGGCAGCGACAGAGATGTTATTCTGGACTATGCTGAGTATATGCTCGGAAAGCCGTATATCTTCGGCGGAACATCCTCAAGCGGCGTTGATTGTGCCGGTCTCGTTACTTATTGCTATTCAAAAGTCGGAATAAGCGTAGCTAACGGTTCAAATACCATCTATAACTATTACGGAACAAATATCTCGCGAGATGAACTGCAGCCGGGTGACGTAATCTGCTACGATTACGGCGGCTGGTGCGGACACGTTGCTATATACATAGGCGACGGTCAGGTAATACATGCTTCCGCTTCCAAAGGCGTAGTTAAGTACGGCATTCTGGACATGATGCCGATAATTGCCTACAAACGTTTCTTATAAGTTTTGGATCTTGTGATCGTTATCAGCCGAATATAAACGAATTCGCACACATTTTTAGCTTATTTTTTGTCATTCGCGGTTGGACTTGATAAAGGCTTTGATTTACAATTTTATGTATTGAAAATCAAGCATTTACAAGGCAATCAGCCGATTTTAGGAGATTAGACAAATGGCAGAAAGAACTGTGAACGGATTCCTCGAAGAACTTGCATCAGGTGCACCCACACCCGGCGGTGGCGGAGCATCGGCAATATGCGGTGCCATTGCTGCGGCATTGGGCTCAATGGTCGGCAATCTTACGAGCGGTAAGAAGAAGTATGCCGAATATCAGGAAGAGATAGAAGAGACGATCGCAAAGTGCGGCGGACTCGTTAAAGAGTTCGAAGATCTTGCAAGAAGAGACGAAGAGGTTTTCGCGCCCCTTGCAAAAGCATATTCAATTCCTAAGGATCAGGAAGGCAGAGACGAGATCCTTGAGGGCGTTCTCAAGGATGCGAGCACGGCTCCTTATGAGATCGTCGTTAAGGCTAATGAGACTGCCAAGATCCTTGAAAGGCTTGCGGTAATCGGCTCAAGACTTGCGATCAGTGATGTCGGCGTGGCTGCTGCCGCATGCGGAACGGCTGCTAAGGGCGCTGCGATGAATGTCTATATCAACACAAAGTCCATGAAGGACAGAGTATATGCTGAGGATCTTAACAGAAAGACTGACAGTCTCGTTGATGAGACTGCAGAGATCTGCGATAAGGTCTACAAGCAGGTAAAAACAGTATTGATCGGCGGTAACTGATATGAGAAGACTTGGCGGAAAAGAAGTAGCAGACGAGATAATCGAGGAGCTTAAGGTAAAGGTCTCCGAACTGAAGGGCAAGGGAGTTACTCCGAAGCTTGCCATCCTTCGCGTAGGTAACAGAGACGACGATCTTGCTTATGAGAGAGGTGTCCTGAAGCGCGTTGAGCCTACGGGCGTTGAGGTTGAGGTTACGGCATTAGATGCCGAGGTTACTCAGAGTGAATTGGATGAGGTTTTCGACAGCATCAACAACGATCCGAAGGTACACGGAATCCTTGTATTCAGACCGCTTCCCAAGGGACTCTCAGATGAGCATATGAGAAGAACGATCGATTCCGGCAAGGATGTCGACTTCATGGATACACGTAATATGGAAGGTGTTCTCGCAGGAGTTCCCGATTGCAGTGCTCCCTGTACGGCAGAAGCCGTTATGGCGCTCATCAAGCATTACGGGATCGAGACCAGAGGAAAGAAGGTCACCGTTGTAGGAAGAAGCCTTGTCATCGGAAAGCCGGTTGCGCTTCTTCTCACGACAGCCAACGCTACCGTAACCGTGTGCCACACAAAGACACAGAGTATTGAAGAAGAATGTAAGAATGCAGATATCATCGTTGCTTGCTGCGGTGTCGCGAAAATGATCACTCCGGCATTTGTTCGCGAGGGTCAGATCCTCATTGACGTCGGAATGAACGTTGACGAGAACGGCAAACTCTGTGGTGATGTCGATTATGAAAAGGTTTCCGAGATCGCTGAAGCGATCACACCGGTACCGGGAGGAGTAGGATCCATTACAACGGCAATCCTTCTGAAGCACGTTGTAGTCAATGCTGAAAGGCAGGTCTGATGAAGTCCGGAAAAGCTGCGGATAAGAACCGGATCCTCCAGACCGTGAGCATCCGTAACAAATGCCCCGCTGCAAAGAAATGCGGGGGATGTTCTTATGCAGGCAGGACTTATCTCGAGCAGGCGGCATCAAAGGAAGATCGAGTAAGACGATTACTTGAGCCTTTCTGCGAAGTCCTTCCGATACAGATCTGCGACGATCCGCTTTATTATCGCAACAAGGTTCATTCGGCATTCAAGAGATTCAGGAACGGTCACGTTATCTGCGGTCCTTATGAGACCGGATCGCACCGAATCGTTGAAGTGGATTCCTGTCTAATAGAGAATAAGACCGCATCTGCGATAATCAGAGACTGTGCCGAGATCGCAGAGAGACTGAAGGTTAATATTTACAATGAAGTTAAATGCACCGGAGATCTGAGAAGGATCCTTGTCAGAACGGCTGATGCTACCGGTGAAGTAATGGTAGTCCTCATCATTGGTAATGACGTATTTAAAAAGAAGAAGGTCTTTACCGATGAATTGTTGAGGCTTCACCCGGAGATAACGACTCTCCTTATCAATGTCAACAAGCGTCACGATTCCATGATCCTCGGAAGTGCTGATGTCAGACGGGTCACAGGCAAGGGATATATCACTGATGTTGTCCTTGGCAAGAAGTTCCGTGTGTCCGCTGATTCCTTCATGCAATCGAATCACTCGCAGGCAGAGATCCTCTATTCCGAGGTAATAAGACTTGCGGATTTTGAGGGTGATGAGACATGTATCGATGCATATTGCGGAACGGGTTCGACTACGCTCTCCTTCGCAGATCACGTCGGTGACATAACCGGAATCGAGCTGAATGAATCGGCCTATAGAGATGCTTTGAAGAACATGTCTGCCAACAAAGTGGAGAATGCAAGATTCATCAACGCCGATGCCACTGAGTATATGATCAAACTCGCAAATGCGAAGGCCGGAATCGACTGTGTGATCCTTGATCCGACAAGAGCCGGTACCACGTCCAAGTTCATTAAGGCTTGCGGTGATCTTAATCCCGGAAAGATCGTATACATATCATGCTGTCCGGAGACTCTGGCCAGAGACCTTAAGGGCTTCAGGGAGCAAGGTTATGAGGCACAGCTGGCAGAACCCGTAGACATGTTTCCGTGGACGGATAAGGTAGAGACGATAGTCGTTCTTGGCAGAACTTGATTCGCTTTTGGAGCAGCGTACACGCCTGATAAGCTATTGGGCTTTTGTTTGTGTTGCTTGCGTTAACTTGGTGAACATATACACCGGATGATTTATAGTCATAAGCAGCAAACGGCACAGCACCTTGAAAGACTTACTGCCATACTTTGTTTTTGCGTATAGAAGCTTGTTTTTGTCTTTTGTGAGAGAAAGCCATCTTTTATGAGCTGCCAGTACTTTCTTTCTATTCTTGGTATAAGGCAGGATCTCATTTACAAGGATAGATTCCTCTTCATCGAGATAGGATTGCTTAACAGTATCAGAACTGATTCCGCCAAGAAGATACTTAATGACTACTTTATCCCAGAAAACGATATTTGCTCCCATTCGAGCCTGCTTAAGGATCATGGGATAATCCTCAATGAAAGGATACTGTTCGTTACAATATCCGTACTTCTCGAGTGAATCCCTGGTTCTGGCCGTTGAAGCTCCGAAAACAAAATTCTTTTTAACGGCTAACTGCTCAAACAGAAAAGCGCTGTCTTTATCGAAATATTTGGATACGCCGTTATTAGGCGCATAAAGCAATAATCGCTCGGTGCCTTTCTCATACACGGCTCTTTTAGCTGTTATTATATCTGCTTTGGTAGTTTTAAACTCTTTCACCCAATCTGAAATAACTGACGCATCACTAAAGGCATCATCGTGCGAACAGTTAAAGATGTATTTTCCCTTGGAGTGAGAATATGCCTTATTCATGTTTCTTGTTGTTCCAAGATTAGTCTCATTCCTCAGAACTAATAATTCAGACAGGTTTTCTCTTTTGTGCTGATCGATATAGCTGCTCCAATAATCCAGATCCAAGTCAGTGGAACAATCGTCGCAGATGATATATTGGATATTAGGGTAGTCTTGCGACAGTACAGAATCGATCGTAGGCTTTAGATTCTTACTGTTATAGGTTAATGTGATTATGGTTACTGATTCGTCCATTTATGTTTGCCTATGATCATACTTAATATGTGTGTTGTTTATTATACTACATATGAGTTTCTGACTTCCTGCGGCACATGAGGAATCATCAGATCGCTTCCGTGACACAATTATCATTCAGAATTGATGCCGTTTTGATGCCATAAAGATTACTGTTGGATATTTCCCTATTCTAAGATGTGTTCATGAAAGGCGAGGTGATTCCAATGTTGAAGATTTATGGTGCTTTGATAGGTGTGATAGGTTTTTCTGTATTTTGCATTGTCGGCGGTTTTGCATTAAAAGGTTTTGTTGCCGATAAGATGGATGCAGAAGAAAGTAAACCGGTTGTTATTTACAATGGTGCAGTCGGTGCGAATGGTGAAACAGTGCAGAACAAAGATTCACTTCCGGCAGTTGACTGCAATGAGTGGAATCTGAGACTTGTAAATAAATCGAATCCACTTCCGGAAGATTTTTCCATTTCACTTGTTGATATCGGCAATAATAAGCAGATCGATTCAAGATGTGCTCCCGATCTGGAGCGAATGCTGAGTGATTGCAGAGCAGCCGGTTGTAATCCTTTGATCTGCTCGGCATACAGAACTCAGGAATGTCAGCAAGATCTTTTCGACAGAGAAGTAACAAAATTCATGAATCAGGGTTTCTCTTACGATGATGCATATTGTCTTGCAGCCGAAGGTGTTGCAATTCCCGGAACAAGTGAACATCAGTTGGGATTGGCTGTAGATATCGTTGATAAGGGCAATCAGAATCTGAATGATGAACAGGCTAATACGCCTACTCAGAGATGGCTCTATGAGAACAGCTGGAGATACGGTTTTATTCTGAGATATGGAGCAGATAAGACTGAGATCACAGGCTATAAGTATGAACCCTGGCACTACAGATATGTCGGATTGGAAGCAGCTCAGTTTATATATGAACACGGTATCTGCCTGGAAGAATACCTTGGAGTTTGTACCAACGCACCTGAGGTAAAGGCACCGGAAAACGGGCAGTACGGTTACAATTCTTCAAATAATAATGCTGGATTCGGTGAGTATAACGGTGATTGTGGTTACGCAAAGATCGAATACAGTGATTCCGTATCTTCTGATTATATGGATGACACAATGTCTGACGGAGATGTTTTCACTAATGACGATTATGATTCAGCCGATTTCTATTCGGTAGAAAAGGGTTAATTTAATACATAGCTTAGAACGATCTGATCGATCCCGCGGGTGTATCCACATTCGCGGGATCTTTAATTTGGTTCAGGTGACCGGGAATTTTTGAGCAAACTTCTCGAAAAACTTTACGACTTAATAAAATCTTAATCAGTTTGCGACTATAATCTTAAGCCGTATTCAACTTATAATTGCATTGTTTTGAAAGGGAGAATACCATGCCGAACATTCTGATATGTGATGATGAGAAAGACATCGTAAATGCACTGAAGATCTATTTGTCAGATCCTGACTATACGCTGTTTGAAGCGTACAACGGCCGGGAAGCACTTGGCATATTGGATTCGCATGAAGTGCATCTGATCCTTTTGGATCTCATGATGCCCGTAATGGACGGAATGACGGCAATGGCAAAGATCCGTGAGACGAGCAATGTGCCGATAATCGTGCTTACCGCGAAGAGTGAGGATTCAGATAAGATACTGGGTCTTAACATCGGAGCGGATGATTACATTACAAAACCTTTTAATCCGTTAGAGGTTACGGCACGTGTAAGATCTCAGCTTCGCAGGTACCTGAAGCTGGGCGGCGGAACGGAGAAGGTTGAGGAATACCGTATCGGAGGCATCGAACTCAACGACCGTACAAAAGAAGTGACACTCGACGGTGAGCCGGTGTCACTGACGCCAAAGGAATTCGAGATATTGAAGCTTCTGATCTCGAATCCCGATCGCGTATATTCTCCCAGGGAGATCTACAGCGCTGTCTGGAAGGAGAATCCCTACGGAACGGATAACACGGTTGCCGTACATATCCGTCATCTGCGTGAGAAACTGGAGATCGATCCGGCCGAACCGCGCTACATAAAGGTGATCTTCGGACAGGGTTACAAAATGGAAGGCGAAAGAAGAAAATGAGAAGATTTATTAGGTCACTTGCCGGAAAGACGATACTTTTCATCGTCTGTATTATCTCGACCATTGTGCTGACAACAGGGATCGCAGGCATCGTATTCTGCGTCGGTTACGAGGATGCGGATTTCTATTTTGCATCTGAAGAGGAATGCACTCAGACGATAATCAATAATGACATAATAAGCCCGTATGGCTATGACGTTCTGTGGCGCACATTGGCTGAGAATAACGAAAGTTTCAATGACTATGAATATCAGGTCAAAGATGCCGGCGGAAAGGTGATCGCGACGTCTGCCGGTTTTACGGCAGAAGCTCCGGCTTACACTGTTAACTATTCGGCATTGAGAGACCCTTCAGGGAAGCTCTGCTCATTGGGGTATATATATTCCGACGGTTATTATCCTGAAGAGGAATTTGAACGTTATTCTGTTTCCATTGCGTTGAATGAGAGATCGCGTCTGGCTAATGAAGTTGCTTTCTGCACCAAACTGATACATTTTGTCTATTCGATCCGCTATTTGATCTATGTCATAGTTCCGGTAAGCCTTTTTCTCATGATCGCAAGCTTTGTGGCTTTGATGTATGTATCGGGCAGAAGAAACGGCACTGATGAATTTGTCGCAGGTCCGCTCCACAAGATTCCGTTCGACCTGCTGTTTGTCATAAGTTCTTGTATTTGGGGTGCCATGCTCGCAGTCATAGCTACGGAACTGGATTTTGACGATATCGCCTCTGCCGTATGCATCAGCGGTTTTTGTCTTATCGGATTGAATATATTACTGGGTCTGTGCATGAGCGTTGCAGGCAGGATCAAGCAGCATACTCTGGTAAAGAACACGATCATATTCCGTTTACTGAAGCTTTTGTGGAAGTTCCTTTGCGCAATAGGCAGGCTCTTCAAAAAACTTCACCGCTTCAATATGTCACTCATACGCGGACTTCCTTTGATCTGGAAAACGGGACTGGCATTTGCCGGAATATCATTTCTTGAGATATTGCTCGTGATCTGGTCAGACGGAGATCAGGGAACTGCCGTGTTAATGTGGTTCATCGAGAAGTGTATTCTTCTTCCGTTTGTTCTCTATATAGTTCTGACTCTTCGAAAATTGCAGAAGAGCGGAGCCGCGCTTGCCGGCGGAGATCTCACATACCACACCGACACGAAGGGCATGCTTTGGGACTTCAAGGAGCACGGTGAGAACATGAACAAGATCGCGGTCGGCATGTCGATCGCAGTCGAAGACCGTCTGAAGAGCGAGCGTATGAAGACAGATCTCATTACCAATGTCTCTCATGACCTCAAGACTCCGTTAACATCGATCATCAACTACGCTTCACTTATCAGCGAGGAACCCTGCGAGAACGCGAAGATCATCGAATATTCCGAGGTTCTTGTCCGCCAGTCAGACAAACTTAAGAGGCTGATCGAAGATCTTGTTGAGGCATCGAAAGCATCGACGGGTAACCTGGAAGTGGCTCTTGCACCTTGCGATGCAGGCACCTTCATTTCACAGGCCGGCGGCGAATATGAAGAGAAGATGCAGAAGGTCGATCTGACGCTTATGACCAAGAAACCGGAGAAGGAACTCCGCATCATGGCAGACGGCAGACGCATGTGGCGTGTTTTCGATAACCTCATGAACAACATATGCAAATATGCTCTGCCCGGAACACGTGTATATCTGGGGCTGGAGGAGAAGGACGGCAAAGCGGTAATAACATTTAAGAATACGTCGCGTGAGCCTTTGGACATGACGGAGGAAGAACTTCTGGAGCGGTTTACGCGCGGGGATTCTTCGCGTAATACCGAAGGCAACGGACTCGGTCTTGCCATTGCGAAGAGCATGACGGAACTGCAGGGCGGAGATCTGAAACTCTCGACTGACGGAGATCTGTTCAAGGCCATACTCAGCTTCCCGTTGATCTGATCTTTACGACCGAGGATAAAGAGGAGAAAATATCCGGTAGACACACTGCAGTTCTTGAGATGAATCTCGAGGCAATTGCAGAGGTGTTGACCGGATATTTAATTTAATTCAAAAATGTTCAATTTCCCTGCAACATCTCGAAAACCTGAACTGTATACAGTACAGAAACTCATATGATGCGCAAGGGGGAAATCATAAATGGGGGGATTAAGAACACAATACACGGTGACGCTGAATCAGGATGCGGCACCGTGGATCCGGAGACACTATTGCTGCTTTGATGGCTATCTTTAATGAATAATTACATATAGGAGGGAACATTATGGGAAGAAAGAGAACTCAGTTTACGGTGGTCTTGAATCAGGATCCGGCACCGTTCATTCAGAGGTATGTAGCGCAGGAGGGGTTTGTTGCTGCTAAGTACGGACGTGAGGACGTCTATGCACACGGCAATGCGATGGTCGGCTACAAGTATCTCAAGTATCGTTGTGAGGGGACCACGTTGACGATCTACTGCTGGGCAGGATCCGGTATGCCGATCTCAGGCGATGCCGTCAGAGGTGCTGCGGTTATCAGACCTTACTATGCATCGATCACGGACTTCATCAGATCATTGAATCCTGCTTCAGTAAATGAAGTTATCGTAAATGAGAAGGAAGTTAACAGTGTGGCAGGTGACAGCATGACGTCGTGCACGGATCCTTCTATTGCTCAGTTTGCCCAGGCCGGTGAAGAGAAGAACAGAAAGGCAAAATCCGTAATGTCGGAGATCGGTTTCTGGGCTTCGATCGCAGGCGTTGTGCTTATGTTCTTAGGCGTAGCGATCGGCGGTGTAGTTTATGTTTTTGATATCTATGCTGCGATTCAGGGCTTTCAGGTAGGAAAGAAAGCAAAGTCAATAGTAACACTCATTCTTTCCGCTGTTTCTTCGATCGGATTGATCGTGATACTGGTAATGAGCGCAAGGTAAGCGTGACCGATCTATTATCTTAGATCTATACGTAATGAGAGCAGAGACCTTCTTCGGACGGCCTCTGTTTTTTATATATGTTTGCCGTGTGCGTTTTCGCGAAATTTTTTGCAACATTTAATCCCGATGAACTGTATTTAAGATACAATTGCAAATAGCAAAAACGAGGGGTAAACACATGAGAACAAAAAGAGTAATACTTATACTTCTTGCCATGGTATTCATATTTACCGGATGTGCGAAGAAGAACGTGCAAGGTCAGAAGGTTACCGGATTCAGCGACGAGATCCTGGTGGGATACTCTGCAGGCGGCGTCGGTTACGGAACGGTCTGGGATTGCTTAGGCGGAACGGTCGTGATCTACAAGGATCATACGGTCGTAGTCTCTGTTTCTTATAAGGATGAGCTCAAAAGTACCACACTGACCATGTCAGACAAGGATTATGCAGAGCTGGAGAAGATCGCGGTTCCCGAGAAGATCATCAAAATGCCTATCAATGAGAACAACAGTGTTATGGATGGCGGCAGCTGTTATCTGTATCTGTATGACAGCAACAATGAGCGGGTGCTCGTAGGCGGATATGAACCGAGAGGAAAGAAATTTCTTGAGACCCGTAAAAAGATAATGGAGATCATGGAACAGTATAATGTGAACGGTATCATCGGTGGTTTTAAGAGCGAATTAAGGGAAGAATTCGAGCAAGATTAAGGAAATGAGAAGATTAAGAACACAGTACAAGGTAGCACTGAGCCAAGCGGCAGAACCGTTTATTCAGAGCTATATTGCCAAGGAAGGATTTGTTCGGGTCAGACTGGGACAAGAAGATGTCTATGCGCTCGGAAATGATTCAGCCGGCTATAAGTATCTTCAGTATGAGACTCACGGCAACAGCATCGATATCTATTGCTGGGTCGGCAAATACGGACTTCGTTTCAGTCCGCTGATCGATCACGGAACATTATTGGTCGACCTTGCGGGACCTTACAATGCTTCGATAATGAGCTTTATCACATCACTTTACCCGCTTTCGGCAAGTGTACGCAATGTTAAGATGCCTGTTTGGAAGCCGATGATCGGTAAAAAAGCTTCGTAAGTGTTATCAGGGAACAAAAGTCCGGTACACATCAAAACAAATGACAGAGGCCGTCTCAGGACGGCCTCATATATTTTGTCTGATCTGTCTCTGCTGAGAGATCTTTTCCGGGTTCATTTTCCGGTCCTCTTGCAGGGCTACTCTCCGTGAGCCGGTCGAATGCGAGTCCGGCCCATATGATGACGAGGAGCAGCGCGAACGGATAACACGGTGCATTGAGACGGTGGAATTCCGCAGGACCTGCAAGAACGTTTACTCCGAGCTGGCCGCCTATGATGAGGAAGAGCATCAGCATTGACCAAAGGAGTTGTTTCTTTTTGACAGTGACGGCGATGATCCCGATGCCGGTTATGAGAACGACAAAGTAAACAAAGTTTATGTTGAAGTCCAGAAGATCGCCGATCCATAGGATCGTCTTGTCGGCATCTTCCTTGAAGAAGAAGGAATCGTTCGAGAGATTATATTCGCTGTGGGTATAGCCCATTACTATTACCTTCTTGGCAAGATAGTAAGCATATTCCTTGGGGTGTGATTCAATGGAGCTTCTGTTGAATTCCGTGATCCTCGAGTGATCGGTATCAAGATCCCTGAAGTAAGCTTCGGTGTTGATGCCTGTTGACAGAAGGCTGCTTCCTTCGTTCACCTGATCGTTCATGTATGCCAGGATCTCGGTGTCGGGATTGTCTCTCCATATGTCGGCCTGAGCGACATCGTAGAATCTGTTCATCTCTGAGACATAGCTTAAGCCGTAGTAATTGTTGCAGGCTTTGTTCTTTGCCATGTAACCGAGAAGGAAACCGCCGCACAGTGCGAAGGAGACGAGAGATACGACAAGGCCGGCAACGTTGACCTTCGCTTTCTTGCGGATCACATCGATGACGGGCGGGAGTGCAGCCATGGCAATTACAATGAACAGATAGATCGCCGAAGGTCTTATCATGGTCAGAAGAAGTGAACCGTAAATGCAACCCGCGTAATAGCCAAAACTCCTCTTATCGATAAAGAGAACGAGGAAATACGCAAGGATCACGAGGCCGCTTATCGAGAAGGACTCTGTGAGCATGAGAAAATTGTAGTTGATGACCGGCGTCATGCAACCGTACAAGACCGTGCCGGTGCACTTAAGAACGGAATTATCCGTGAACCTCGAGAGGAGCATATAGAAGAACCAGATGCTTATGCAGAATACGCCGATCTGGATCCCTACGGAAACTTCATTTACGTATTCATGGTTGATCTTGTCACAAAGATGCAGGAAGAGCGGATATACGGGAGTTCTGAGAAGGTCAGGTTTTCCGGCCAGAATGTTATCAAGAGCGGACCAGTATGATGAGGTATCGAAAAGCGAACTTGCATTGTACTGCCTGTAATAGAAGAAGCCGTAAACCAGATCCAAAACAAATGCGATGACGAATGACAACGGAAATATCGTTTTGACCTTTTTCCAAAAACGATTTTCTTCCTTCTCCTTGACGGAAATCTTGTTCTTATCCTTACTCTTACCCACGGAAATGTCCCCTTAAGACGATTTGTTCTTCCATATTATATTACTTTCTCATATAGGGACATCAGCGGTTTTAGCAAGGTCAGAGATCGAAAGTGACTAAAATGTCACTTTTGATTTCATTTAAAGATGTTTACGGACTGATAGTATTGGCATATCACAAACGGGAAACATTAAGGAGGACAGTATGGAATTACTTAGATGTGAGAATATCGGAAAGGTCTATGGCACAGGGGATGGCCAGACCGTAGCGTTGAAGGACGTCTCTTTCTCAGTAGAGAAGGGTGAATTTGTATCGATCATCGGTGCATCAGGAAGCGGTAAATCTACGCTTCTTCACATTATCGGAGGTGTCGATAAGCCTACATCCGGAAAGGTCTTTATCAACGGTGTCGATATTCACGCACAGAGTGAAGATAAGCTCGCGATCTTCAGAAGAAGACACATCGGACTTATCTATCAGTTCTACAATCTTCTTCCTGAACTTAACGTAGACGAGAACATCGTTCTTACACATATGCTTGACGGCAGAAAGCCTGACAGAGACAGACTGGATTCCATTGTTGAATACCTTGGTCTTACCGAGAGAAGAACTCATCTCCCGAGCGAACTCTCAGGCGGTCAGCAGCAGAGAGCTTCCATCGGAAGAGCTTTATTCTGCAATCCGGAGCTTGTTCTTGCAGATGAGCCTACGGGTAATCTCGACAGAAAGAACAGTGCCGAGATCGTAGAGCTTCTGAAAGAGTCCAACAGAATGTACGGCCAGACATTGATCCTCATTACACACGATGAGAACATCGCTCTTCAGGCAGACAGGATCATCTACATGGAAGACGGCGGCATCATAAAGGATGAGCGTATCAGAGTGGCAGAACTCGGCGGTTGCAACTAAGTATCGGAAAGCAGATTGGGTAAGGATATATGAGAAACACAAAGATAATACATCAGGTAACTCTGAAGCACATGAAAATGAATGCCAAGAGAAGCCTGATCTCGATAATAGGAATAGCGTTGATGGTTATGCTCCTTACCTGCGTATTTGCAGGTAAGGACACAGCCTTCAAGTACTTCACTGATCTCGGTTCAATGAAGCACGGTTCGTATCATTATGCTGTCTATGACATAGATCAGCCGATGCTTGAGCAGATCAAGAACCTTAAAGGTATCAAGGAAGTAGGAGTTACCGAAGACCTCAAGTTCACGGAATTTGAGCAGACGGGAAATCCCGAGAAGCCTTTTCTCAGCATCAGAAGATATTCGGATAACGCGCTTAACTGGGCTAACATCAAATTGGTTGACGGAAGACTTCCCGAGGCAACTGATGAGATCGTGATCAGCGAAGCTGCGATCAAAGAAGGTTCATCGATCAAGATCGGCGATAAGATCAGTGTAGAGACCTTCAGAAGATTCATGTCCAATAACATGGAGAGCGGCGGAACTACCTTCAGCTCTCCTACGTTTGAGATCCCGGCAGGCGAGACTGTGGAAGTGCCTGACAGAATGTTCTACTTTGTTCCCGGTACCGAATTCGGTGATGAGTTCTATAAGGAACACGAAGAGATCCATGAGAAGAATGGTTTTGCCCAGGATTTTACTGTAGTCGGAATAGTTGAGAAGCCTGATTTTGAGGAACGCCAGGGTGAAGCGTGGTATACGGCTATTACCGTATTTGATGAAGAAGCACTTCAGTCCAAGACGTTTAATGCGATGCTCAAGATCGATCCCAAAAATCGCAATAAGAGATTGACATCAGAGCTTTCCAACCTTGTCGGATATGAGAATATGTACTGCAATGACATTGTTCTGGTCTTCTCCGGTCTCTCAAGTGATAATTCATTGAATTACACCGTAGTTACCGTTCAGACCTTCTTTGTAGCACTTATCATGCTGATATCGCTTGTGCTTATCTATAACGTTTTCGCGCTCTCATATGATGAGAGAGTAAAGTACCTCGGAATGTTGTCTTCCGTAGGTGCTACGGCAAAGCAGAAGAGAAGTTCCATCTACTATGAATCGACACTTCTTCTCATTCCCGCGCTTCCCGTAGGTCTGCTTGCAGGTCTTGGTCTGATAAAGATCGCTGCAGGATTCATGGGCCCTGTTGCCGGAAAGCTCTTCAATGCCGAGCTGAGCGAGACAGTCATTAACAGCATTAAGCCGTCATTGAACATAAATCCTCTTACACTCGTACTTATCGTAGTGCTGAGCATTGTTACGGTACTCATCTCCGCATACATTCCTGCCCGCAAGATGAGCAAGGTAGGTCCCATTGAGAGCATCAGGGGCAACAGGAGCGGGAAAGCAGCCAAGCGAAGAGATTCTAATTCAAAGAGACTTCTCTCCAGAACTTCCGAGGCGATGATCTCATCAAGATTCCTCAGAAACGACAAGAGTAAGTCTTCCGGAATCATCAGAGCGGTTACGATCTTCCTGCTTGTTACTACGGTCATTTGCTATACCTCCTCACTCGTTATGCAGATGGTTGATTTCAAGCTTAAAGAATCCAGCATTACCATCGGTGCCGAGAAGGAACACAAGTACGGAGTCTTCATCGCCGGTGACATAAGCCAAGAGGATAGAGACGAGATCTATGACACCCTGAATAGTTGTGCCGGCGTATCGAACATCACTACTGTTAAGCGTGACGTTACGAGCATGCTCATATCCAATGACTCCATAAGTGACGAATACTGGGATAAGTATTACGAGATAGCTTCTTTGCATCACGGTAATGACGGATATACCAGAGAACAGTTCGACAGTGAGTTCAAGTATCCGGATGATTTTTCGCAGACATTCGTAGGTGTCATTGCATTTGATGATGAAGTTTTCGAGCAGATTGCTAAAGAAACAAATGCAGTCTCATACGGAAAAGATGAGAACCCCTGTATTCTTCTTGATTCCGCCTCCGTATCAACAGATTCACTTATCATCTTCGGCATGAAGTCGAAGGATTACAGATACCTTGAGATCGATCATCCGTTCGGCGTGGAAGTCGGTCAGAATGTCGGACTTGAACCCATGGGATACACAAGAAAGGAAGCTGAAGAACTCGGCCTGGATATTGATGATATGGCGTTTGCCGAGACCGAAGTTGAAGGTTATGCAGACTTCAAGGTAATCTCAAAAGCTGATCTTACAGAGCTCGGAAAGTATATGGGCGGCATGCCTCCGGTCACCTTGTATGTCATTGTCCCGATGAGCGTTGCTGACTATATCGATCAGATCCAGCCTGCGGAAAATGCCTTAAGCTCTTTTATATATTTTGATTGCGACAATCCCGGCAGTATTGAAGATATCTCTGCAATGGCTGCACGCTTCCAGGAGGAAGGGATCAATGTATTCTTCTCAACCGCAAGCTTCGACGTTACCGAGTTCAGGGATATCCTGTCATATCTCATCAGATGCATACTTGTTATCTTCATCTCGATCGCTTCGATAATCTGCCTTCTTAATGTCTACAGTTCTATCTCTGCTCTCATGGTAAGCAGAAGAAAGCACTTTGCAGTCCTTAAGTCTCTCGGCACGACATATAAGCAGCTCGTCACCATTGAATTACGCGAGAGCATCGGCATGGTATTGAGATCCATCCTGATCGCAGCCCCGCTCACGGCGATCATCTGCTTCGGCATAAGCTACATCCTTATCTCGAGATTCGGACACTTCACGATTACATTCCCCTGGATATTCATTCTTATCCTTGTGGCAGTGATCATTGCAGCAACGATCCTTATGACGTCATATTGCTTAAGACGTGAACACAAAATTGATATAATAGAGGAGATCAAGAGAGAAAGCGTCTGATTTGAAATGATATTAGTAGTTGAAGATGACAGCATAATAGCAGAAGGATTAGAGTTCGCACTAACAGGCGAGGGTATGGAAGTTACCCTCGCTTCTTCTGTTGCAGAGGCATTTGCCGCATTAGAGAGTGAGGATCCGGGCAAGAAGATCGATTTCTGTCTTCTCGACATGACTCTCCCGGACGGCAACGGAATGGAGATATGCACCAAAGTCAGAGAGACTTCCGAGATGCCGATCATCTTCCTTACCGCAATGGATGACGAGATCCACACCGTGCTGGCATTTGACAAGGGCGCCGATGACTATATCTCGAAGCCGTTCCACATCAAGGAGCTCATTGCACGCATGAAGCGTCTCATGAAGCGCACGAAGTCTGCTGCCAATACGGTTTGCACGATCGGTGGGAATACGGTGGATATCACGAACGCGAAAATGTTCCGCGGCAATGAAGAGGTTCCTCTTACAGCCATGGAATACAAGCTCCTCCTGATCTTTATCAACCATGCGGGCGAGATAATGACACGCGATCAGATCCTGAACATTCTTTGGGATGACGTCGGTAATTTTGTCAATGACAACACACTGACCGTATACATCAAGCGGTTGCGCAGCAAACTGGGTGATAACGAAGACAGATACATTGAGACCATCAGAGGTCAGGGTTACAGGTTGAATCTATGAATACTTATGCCATTCTTTCGATATGTCTCGCGGTAATCATCATTGCACTGGTGATCTATATCATCGCGGATAAGATAAAGCGCAAAAAAGAACTTGATGAGATGATCGAGTTCCTTGCCAAGGTGCAGGACCGCGAGGCATTCCCGGATCTCGACACCGAAGCGGAAGGAAAGATATATATCCTGAGGAGTGAGATATATAAGCTTGCTTCAGCCCTTCAGGAACAGTATTCAAGAGAGGTGCGCAAGAATACATATATGGCCGAGATGCTCTCCAACATCTCGCACCAGATCAAGACACCTCTTACGTCAATCAACTTGATGACGGACAACCTGAAGAACGGCAATCTTGATGAATCCCAGAGACGCCGCTGCATAGCGAACATCGAAGATCAGGCAGATCACATCACCTGGCTTGTAAGAACACTTCTTACTCTTGCCGAGATCGATGCCGGCGTTATCGTTCTCAAGGACGAACAGGTAAATGTTAAGGAACTGATCGACGGGATCATCTCCGGAATTGCGATCGAAGCAGACATTAAGGACGTAACGCTTGACGTAACCGTCCCTTCCGGGATCGAACTTATATGCGACAAGCGCTGGACGACGGAAGCTTTCCTGAACATCATCAGGAATTCTTTTCAGCATACCGAAGCCGGCGGTACCATTAAGATAACAGCCGAAGAGTCGAACCTCTCGGTTGAAGTAAGGATCGAAGATGACGGCTGCGGCATATCCAAGAAGGATCTCCCGAATATCTTTAAGCGCTTCTACCACGGTGAACATTCAGATCCCAACAGCAACGGCATCGGTTTGTCACTTTCGCAGCAGATATTCACTCTTCAGAACGGCATGATCGAGTGTGAGAGCGAAGAAGGCAAGGGCACGGCATTTAAGATCAAGATGTACAAAACTACCACTGCCTGAATTACTTTAAGTAGAAAAACCGATATAACTCTGTAACTTTTGTGAGAATCCGCTATAATATGACGCGTAAAAATATCACGGAAGACCTGCGGGGAGTTATTAATGATCTACAACAACATTCTTGAGGCAATAGGCAATACGCCTCTTATTAAGCTTAATCACATTGTCCCCGAAGGCGCAGCAGACGTATTTGTTAAGAACGAAGGCTTGGATGTCGGAGGTTCCATCAAGACACGTACGGCACTCAACATGATCGAGCGTGCCGAGAAGGAAGGCAAGCTTACCAAAAACAGCATTATCGTTGAGCCCACGAGCGGCAACCAGGGCATCGGTCTTGCACTTATCGGAGCGGTTAAGGGTTATCGTACGATAATCGTAATGCCTGATTCAGTAAGCCATGAGAGATCAATGCTCGTAAAGCATTACGGTGCTGAAGTCGTTCTCATCCATGATGCGGGCGACATCGGCAAGGCTATCGAAGAGTGCCGCATCAAGGCCGAAGAGATTGCTGCTTCCGATCCGAATGTATTTATTCCTCAGCAGTTCGAGAATCCTGCAAATACCGAAGCTCAGTACGACTTCACGGCCAAGGAGATCCTTGAGGCTATGGAAGGCCGCACCGTTGACGGTTTCTGCTCGGGCATCGGTACCGGCGGTACGATCACCGGCATCGGACATGCTCTGAAGGAAGCAAATCCTTCCACGGTCATCTGGGCTGCAGAGCCTGAGAATGCTGCGATCCTTTCCGGCGGTTCCATCGGCACACACGTTCAGATGGGTATCGGCGACGGTCTCATCCCCGGAATCCTTGATACTAATGTTTATGACGATATCTGCATCATTACCGACGAAGAGGCGATCAACACCTCCCGTGAGCTTACCCGCAAAGAGGGCATGATGTGCGGAATCTCCAGCGGTACGAATGTTGCATGTGCGATCAAGCTCGCCATGAAGCTCGGTGCCGGTAAGACGGTTGTAACGGTTCTTCCCGATACGGCAGAGAGGTATTTCTCAACACCTTTGTTCGAAGACTGATCCCCGTTTGGCTGATCTGAATTATTGAGGCGGAGTTGCTCCGCCTTTTTTATTTTGTGCCTTTCGGCGCTTTTCGATTCCTTAGGATATCAGTAAGATGCGTATTGTGGCGCAGGCTTGGGCGGAATAGTCGCGGCCGAAGCAGTCCGGGACATTTTTTGTAGTAAAATCCGTTTTTTCGCCCTGAAAAGTCCCGGATGGTGTTTCCCGGTGGCTTTTATACAAAAAAGGCGGTTTTAAGCAATGATTAGCCCGCGCATGCAGATCTCTCGAAAAGAACACTTGCAAAATTGCACAAAAAGTGTAAAATTACACCAACAAAACGAAGCGTGAAGGTGGCTCGTATGCAACGTGAAGAATTTATTGCAACAGTAAGCAGCAAGCTCAAGCTCATCCGGACGGAGTACGGCATTACCCAGGAAGTCATGAGCGAGATGCTCGGGATCTCCAAGAAGACTCTGGTTGAGACCGAGAAGGGCAGGAGAGAACTGTCATGGACCGAGACGATCGCTCTGGCGACGGTCTTTGACAAGAGCGAGGTGCTTCAGGGAATAGCAGGCGGTGATTCAGTTGACATCATTCATGCGCTTGCATTCGAAGAACGTAATGTCAAATACCCGTCGACGATGGGCGGGAAAGTATGGTGGCGAACGGTTGAAGAGCGGGAAGGATTAAAGGTTCAGCAAAATGTTGTCACTAATCACTATCGGCTTTTGGATAAGGAAGATCATCGTCTCATATCATCATTCAAAAGAGAAGAGATCGATGAATACGCAGATTCACTAAGGAGGAGCAAATAAAATGTCTGATACTTTGATTGAGGTGATCTTTACCACGTTAATGATCTTACCGCCTGCACTGTTTGTGATCTGTACGGTCCTGTGCATCATATTCTGGATCAGGTACAAAAAGAAAAACAGCAAATTGTGGCCTGCGGTTATGTTCACGATACTTGCCGGTTACAACATGATCAGCTTGCTTATTGAGGGAGGAATAATCTGGTATCTCTCGATGGTGATCTCGCATATGTAAGTCGGGGAGGAATTACTGACATTATGAAGGATAAGACTTTTTATATTTTGTTGGCACTGATATTTGTCATCGGTACGGGTATAACGATAGGAATGTTCATCCACGGATGCAAGCTGTTCCAGACAATATCGATCGTAGAGCTTATATCTAATTGGAGTTAAGAAATAAATGAATAAGAAGAAACTTGTAAAGCAGTTGGCAGCGATCTTAGCACTGATCATGCTGTTTGTCGGATTGGACGTCGGTATCTACCAATTGTTCATCAAAAGAGTAACGAGTCACAGGTCGCCCGCCATGCAAAAGCAGATGATCGTGGTGTCGGACTATGTGCCTTTTACCGGTGCTCCGGGCGTGTTCTCGTGTGACACTGCCGAGAGAATTGAAGGCGACATTCCGACCATAGACGGAGCGACTGCTCTCCTTCCTCTCTATGCGGGTTTTGTCGAGAGCGTCTATCCGGAAGGATCCGTTATCTTCAACGGAGAAGCGTATGAAGAAGAGAGCGCGATGCATTATACAAACACTCTCGGAGCTTACAAAGATCTTGTTGACGGTAAGGCGGACATTATCCTTTGTGCGCAGCCGTCGGATGAGCAGCTCGCTTATGCAGCAGAGCACGGAGTGGAATTTGAGATGACGCGCATCGGTTCGGATGCATTTGTTTTCATCGTTAATCCGTCCAATACGGTTGATGACATTACTCTTGATGATGTCCGAGGCATCTATTCCGGAAAGATCAACAACTGGAAGGAACTCGGCGGGAAAAACAGAGAGATCGCCGCAATGCAGCGAGTCAAGAACAGCGGTTCACAGACCGCATTGGAGAAAGTCATGGGCGATGTACCGATCGCGAAAGATTATACGACGCTTTTCGGAAGCCCGATCGGATTCTCATACAGGTACTATGTGACAGGACTTCTGGCGGAGGACAAAGTTAAGATCCTCAAGATCAACGGAGTCGAGCCGACACCCGAGACGATAGCAGACGGTTCATATCCCATAAGTGGCGGTGTCTATGCCATATCTCGAAAAGGTGATACAAACGAGAATGTCCGAAAGGTGAAAGATTTCATGCTATCACCCGAAGGTCAGAAGATCGTGGAACAAAGCGGATATATTCCGATAGCGTAAAAGCGATGAATACAAAAAGGCCGCCCGGAATCGGACGGCCTAAATAATAAATCTAAACTCAGATTACATGTAGTCTGCAGCACCGGTAGCTATACCGAGAACAACAAAAAGGATTATCATAGCGCCGACAACGATAGAGAGGATGAGACCGATGATAGCTGTGATCTTACCAACCTTAGTGAATGTGTTCTGAACACCATCCTTCTTGCACTGGCTGCCGAGAATGAGACTTACAATAGCGGGAATGAGACCGAATCCGTAAGCTATAAATAATACGATTGAAGCAATACCACATGCCATAGCTGCGATTGACTTACCCTTTGACTGACCCTGAACAGGTGCGTTTTCCATATTAATTCCCTCCTTTATGTGTCGGAATTTTCCCGACCGCTAGAATGATAGCAGAGCGGGAGAGAAGCGTTAATGCACACACATAAAAAAATTTGACAATCAAAGGAAACAAAATTTGTGATTTTTGCCAAGTGCATTTTGGCGAACGGAAATAACTGAAAAGCCCGTATGCTTCAGGCAAGTTGAAGATGTTTTATCTATCCTGAGACAAAAGAAGCATTTACTTTTGTCTGCCGATTAATTATTATTCTTGTGTATTTTATTTTTACAAGGAGTACGGCTATGAATATTTCACCACTTCAGAAAGCCAGATACGAGTACAACCCCAAGCTTCCGGGTATGCTCAGAAACGGTATTGCAGATATCTGCGTTAAGGAAGGCGCAGCTACACAGAGCGTAGCAGATCAGGAGAAGATCGCTGCTCTCTTCCCCAACACATACGGCAAGCCCGAGATCACATTCGAGAAGGGTGCCAACACATCCGCTTCAAAGAAGCAGGTTGTAGGTGTTATCCTCTCAGGCGGACAGGCTCCGGGCGGACACAACGTTATCTCAGGTCTTTATGATGCTTTGAAGGCTTCCAGCAAGGAGAACGTTCTCCTGGGCTTCAAGCGCGGACCGGACGGACTTCTCAACAACGATTATGTTGAGTTCACAGACGAGTTTATTAATGAATACAGAAATACAGGCGGATTCGACATCATCGGTTCCGGCAGAACAAAGCTCGAGACAAAGGAGCAGTTCGCCATTGTTGCCGAGAATGCAAAGAAGAACGGCCTCACAGCCATCGTAATCATCGGCGGTGATGATTCCAACACAAATGCTGCTACTCTCGCTGAGTACATGGCTGCAAACAACACAGGCGTACAGGTCATCGGCTGCCCCAAGACAATCGACGGCGACCTTAAGAATGAAGACATCGAGGCTTCTTTCGGATTCGATACAGCTACAAAGACATACTCAGAACTTATCGGTAACATCGAGCGTGACGCTAACTCCGCTAAGAAATATTGGCACTTCATCAAGGTTATGGGACGTTCTGCTTCTCACGTAGCTTTGGAGTGCGCTCTTGAGACACAGCCTAACATCTGCCTCATCGGTGAGGAAGTTGCAGCTAAGAAGATGTCTCTTGCTGATATCACAAACCAGATTGCTGATTCCGTTGAGAAGAGAGCAGCTAACGGCAACAACTTCGGTGTTGCAATCATCCCTGAGGGTATCGTAGAGTTCGTTCCTGAGTTCTCCGCTCTCATCGCTGAGATCAACGAGCTCCTTGCCGGTTCTAAGACAGAAGAGTTCAATGCTCTTCCTGACTGGAACGCTAAGTACGAGTTCATCAAGGCAGGCCTCTCTGCTGATTCCTTCAAGGTTTTCGATATCCTTCCTCAGGGAATCCAGCAGCAGCTCTTCCTCGAGAGAGATCCTCACGGCAACGTTCAGGTATCCCTCATCGAGTCTGAGAAGCTCTTCTCCGAGATGGTTAAGAACGAACTCGCTAAGAGAAAGGCTGCAGGCACATACAAGGGCAAGTTCGGCTCTCAGCACCACTTCTTCGGTTATGAAGGCCGTTGCGCATTCCCTTCCAACTTCGATGCAGACTACTGCTATTCTTTGGGCTTCAACGCTTTCATGCTCATCTCTTACGGCTTCACAGGCTACCTTTCAAAGGTATCCAACATCAGCAAGCCGGCTGAAGAGTGGGTTGCAGGCGGTATGCCTATCACAAAGATGATGAACATGGAGAGAAGAAACGGTGAGGATAAGCCGGTTATCCGTAAGGCTCTCGTTGAGCTCGACGGCAAGCCGTTCAAGTATTTCGAAGCTAACAGAGATACATGGGCAGTTGAGACCGCTTTCACATATCCCGGTGCCATCCAGTACTTCGGACCTTCTGAAGTTTGCGACCGTACAACGGTTACTCTCGCTCTCGAGAAGGCTTGATCGGATAATCAACAATGATCTTAAGGCGGCTGTCTCTTCGGAGGCGGCCGTTTATTAGTTAAGGAAACAGATTGCCTCTTTATTGAGGCTTTTTTGTTGCCCGAAAATGTTAAGATGATGGGACAGTTATGGTGGATCGATGGATAATAGGCGTTTTTGTAGCAAAACGGTAACGTACATGTAAGGTGTTCCTGCCTTGACTTAGTATGTTTATTCAAGCATTATTACCATGAGTTTTTGTATATTTTTTAGGTGGTATTATTTTGAAAAACACAGAGAATTCAAAGCAAGGTGCAACTCTGAAGGGGATAATAGAGAGATTTTGCACGGCAAATGAGAGAAAGGCCAGGATCAGCCTTATCCTTGCAGCGGCAGTTGCTGTAGGAACGCTGGGTTCTGTTACTACGGCTGCGATCCTGAGCAAACCCGATGAAGAAACAACATACGACAGCGTAGACCTAAATACAGCTGAAGCATTCCTCGCGCAGGCATCCATGAATGCTATGGAGCATGGTGACGAGATCGATCCGACAACGTCGGAGACAAGCGAGACGGCACCTTCAGAGACCAAGCCTAAGAAGCGCGGCGGACTTACGGGTGAGTATGTCATCGACTATGACGACCTTAAGTCTTTGTCCGATGACGAACTCGTTGATGCAATCCTGTCTGGTAAGGCCGGTCTTATAAAAAATGTGGATACCAGTGCTCCTGAGGAGAGAAATGCGCACCACGGTGCTGCACATGACGGCGGTGGCGGAAGTGAGAATATGAAGCAGGATACGACTCCTGTACCTGTTGCACCGCCACAAAATCAGGATTCGGGTTCCTCGACAACTGATCCGGCTCTTCCTGCGCCCGCTCCAAAGCTAGATCCTATTACAATGTTCACATACGAACTTGGTGTTGATGTCTCTGCGTTCAACGGTTCGATCAATTGGAGCAAGGCGAAAGCTGACGGCGTAAAGTTCGCATTCATAAGATGTGGCGGAAGAGGTTATGGTTCTGCCGGCAAGATCTATGATGACTCAATGTTTTATACCAACATCAAGAATGCCAAGGCTGCCGGAGTTAAGGTAGGAGTATATTTCTTCTCACAGGCCATCACTCCTTATGAGGCTTTGGAAGAAGCTTCCGTAGTGCTTGATAAGCTTGGCGGCATGGGCTTGGATCTTCCCGTTGTCATGGACTGGGAGACGGAATATGACGGTGAACATAGAACTGAGAATCTGAGCGGAGAGATGCTCTCAAAATGCATTCAGGCATTCTGCAGTACGATATCTCAGCACGGATATACCCCGATGGTTTACCTTGATACAGGTAATATCAACAGATTGGGCAGTCACTTCGGTGAGTGTTTCCCCAAGTATAAGCTTTGGTATGCATATCCTTACGCTGTTTACAGTGATGGAAGTCAGTATAAAGCAGGAGATACGGTTCCTCCCAGAAGTTATGCATTTGAATATTGGCAGTATTCCTGGAAGGGAAAAGTTGCTGGTATATCATCCAATTATGATCCTGTAGTCGATTTGGATATTCATATTCTCGGCTCCACGACACTTTATGGACCTGAGATAAAGGTGTCTAACCAGTCGATAACCTCTACGGTAGGCGATTCTGTAAATCTGATGAGCGGTGTTCAGGCCATCTCATCTCAGAAGAGTGATGCAACCAGCAGAGTAACTTATGAGATTAAGAATTCTTCAAATAACACCGTAACTGTTGATCAGGCAAAGCAAACAGTCGGTAAGTATGTAGTTACATATACATATGTTGATGATTTCCGCGGAACGGTATACGGATATGCGCTCTGGACCGTATCGGCGGCTCCTACGGCAACACCTGAGCCGACGGCAACTCCTGAACCGACGCTGACACCGACGGCTGCACCGGGCGGCGAGCCTACGCCTCCGCCCACACCTGAGGAACCTACGCCTACGCCGGTACCCGAGGAACCTGAGCCGACACCCGAACCGACCGAACCGCCCGTTGAACCTGAGAATCCGCCGGAGCAACCTGACCCGGCCGGAGAAGGAACAACATAAAAGTTAATACTTGATCAATAAATAACGAAAGTGAGGGCCTGTGTTATGACAGCTTCAAAGAAGGGGAAAAACAAAGAGTACCGCATGGGGACACTGATCCTGGACATAGTAATGCTGTTTCTGGGACTCATTTTCGTTATCGGTACGATTGCAGGCAGAGGCGATGAGATTGCTTCAAGCTTTGTAAGGATCATAGGAGGAGTGTTGATCGCGGTAGGCGTTTTCGCGCTGATCAACTTCCTGAGGATCAAAGAAAAAACATTATTCGATTGGATAGTCTTGATAATCGGACTGTCGATCGCGGTAGTCGGCATCATCTTTATCGTTAATCCGCTCCCGATCATCATGGTCTTCAACTTCATCTTCGGAATCATCATCGCAGTTTATGCGATCGTGATCATCTCGGCTTCTGTCGGAACATTAAGGCCTTCAGGCGCGAAATATTGGTGGTTCTCACTTCTGTTCGGCCTTATTGCCCTCGGTCTCGGCTTCTTCATCATCTTCTTCAACGGAGCAACGAAGACTCTTACGATATTGATCGGAATCACTCTGGTCGTAGGCAGCATCGGCGGCATCGCGAATGCGATCCTTGCTTCACAGGCTAAGAAGGAAAGAAAGGCAAAGTCCAAGATCCTTGATGACGCAACTTATACCGTAGATTCAGTTACCACTGAGAATGCACAGGGTGAGAAGAAAACGGAGAAGAAGTCTGATAAGAAGGAAGAGAAAAACTCAAATAGCGGTACCGTCACAGGTGTTTAAGGGAGAATTCGCATGAAGATCACATATATCGGACACGCTTGTTTTTTTCTGGAATATCAGAGCGGATACAGTATCTGCCTTGACCCGTACAGTTCCGGTTCCGTTCCGGGACTTGCAGATACTGACCTCGTTGCAGATAAGGTGATGTGTTCTCATTCTCACTTTGACCACAATGATGCAGATTCCGTAAAGGCACCTGCCCGTCAGTACACGGGTTCAAAGCCTGAGATCGAGCTGATCCATACCTACCATGACGAAGTTCAGGGTGCTAAGCGCGGGGATAATGACATTACAGTTATTGATTTTGAGGGCTCGAAAACCGTTCATCTGGGTGACATCGGATGCGATATTACTGACGAGCAACTTGCAAAGATCAAGAATTGCGATGTTCTCATGATCCCTGTCGGCGGTTTCTACACTATTGACTGTAAGCAGGCATTTGCCCTGTGCGGCAAGATCTGCCCCAAGGCCGTGATCCCCATGCATTACAGCAGCGACAGCTTCGGCTACGACGAGATCTCCGGAAGAGAAGAATTCGTTACTCTCATAAAAGACAGCGGAACCCGTAAGGTGATCGAAGCGGGAAGCAGTTATTCCGTCGGCGCCGATGAGAAGGTTCTCGTTCTGATGGAACCCGTCCGAAAAATCTGAAATACGAATTTTGTAACACACCAACCGCCCTCTTTAAGTTATAATCTCTCGCAGGGGGTTTGGTTCCTATGTTTAAGAGCGGTTTTTCCAATGAGAAATATGTAGAGCTTCAGAGCGAACACATCAGAGAACGTGTTGACCAATTCGGCGGCAAGCTTTATCTGGAGTTCGGCGGCAAGCTTTTTGACGATTATCACGCATCCAGAGTTTTACCGGGTTTTGAGCCTGACAGTAAGATCAGAATGCTCAAGGCGCTTTCCGAAGATGCCGAGATAGTCATCGCAATCAATGCCGATGCCATCGAGAAGAGTAAGCGCAGAGGCGATCTTGGAATCACCTATGACCAGGAAGTATTGAGACTTATTGATGCTTTCACGGAGTTCGGACTCTTTGTCGGAAGCGTCGTGATCACCCAGTTTGCCGGTCAGCCTCTTGCGGAGAAGTTCGAGACAAGACTCCGCACATTAGGCGTTAAGACATACAGACATTACCCGATCGAAGGATATCCTTCAAATCTTCCCTTTATCGTCAGTGAAGACGGATACGGAAAGAATGATTATATTGAGACAACCCGTAAGCTCGTTGTCGTAACCGCTCCGGGACCGGGTTCCGGAAAGATGGCTACTTGCCTGTCCCAGCTCTATCATGAGAATAAGCGCGGCGTTAAGGCAGGCTATGCCAAGTTCGAGACATTCCCGATCTGGTCTCTTCCTCTTCAGCATCCGGTAAACGTTGCTTATGAAGCGGCAACGGCAGACCTTTCCGATGTCAACATGATCGACCCTTTCCATTTGGAAGCTTACGGAAAGACGACCGTTAATTACAACAGAGATGTAGAGATCTTCCCTGTTGTAAATGCGATCTTCGAGAAGATATACGGCGAGAGTCCTTATAAGTCACCTACGGACATGGGTGTCAACATGATCGGCTTTGCCATTACTGATGACGATATCTGTCAGGAGGCATCCAGGCAGGAGATCATTCGCAGATATTATGATGCCAAGATGTCCACTCGTGCAGGACTTTCTGACGGTGCAGACGTTACAAAGCTCGAATTCCTTATGAAGAAGAGCGGGATCGACATCTCAGACCGCCGCGTAGTCGGAGCTGCTTTAGTTCGTGCCGAATCCACGGGTGCGCCGGCAGTGGCACTTGAGCTTCCTGACGGACGTATGGCTACCGGAAAGACGACACCTCTTCTCGGACCTGCTTCGGCAGCACTTCTGAATGCACTCAAGATGCTCGCGGGAATCTCACACGATATTCCTCTCATCTCACCAAACGTTATCGAGCCTATATCTGATCTCAAGATCAACCACATGGGCAACCACAATCCGAGACTCCATACCGACGAGGTCCTTATCGCGCTTGCCATAAGTGCCACTACCAACCCGGTAGCAGAGCTTGCGATGCAGCAGATAAGCAATCTTGAGCACAGCGATGCTCACTCCACGACGATGATGAGTTCCGTTGACCTCAACATGTTCCGCAAGCTCGGCATCAACCTTACTTGCGAGCCTGTGTATGAGACGAAGAAGCTTTATCACAGATAAGGAACGGTAAGTAAATATTGAATGTTCGAACAAGGTCGCTTTTGCGGCCTTGTTTTTTGTCGAAGCGAAGCGGAATGCCGGGATTTCTGATCGGCTTGCGGAATTCCGGACCCTGCCTGTCCCGGATAGAAAAAGTCAAAGTCAAAAAAAGTCAAAATTCATATTGACAAACGCTTTCATCAGTCGGATAATTCGATTAGTCAAAGATAGTCAAAGTCAAAGTCAATAAAAAACAAAAAACGAATAAATCAGCATTCAGACGAGAGGAGGATGATCTTGTGGCAAGACTGGTTGATGTAATTGAGCAGATGATCAAGGACATGGTCGAAGAGAATGACGGAACGGCGACGATCTGCAGAAGCCAATTGGCAGAGCAGGCAAATTGCGTGCCGTCTCAGATCACATATGTATTATCTACGAGATTCTCCGGCGGAAGCGGATATATAGTTGAGAGCAGACGCGGCGGCGGCGGACAGATCACGATAACTCGTGTAAGTCATGTCGGTCCGGCAGAATATCTCAAATCGATAATCGACAGTGTAGGTGATGACCTGTCGCAGCAGCAGGCAAAGAATCTTCTGATGAATGCCGTATCTGTCGGCGCGATGACCTCCAAGGAGGGTACGGCGATCATGGCAGCGGTATCGGACAGAGCTCTTGCGAGAGTGGATTCTGATATCAGAGCGGTCATAAGAGCGGATATCTTCAAGCATGCGCTTCTTGGACTTATGGTTGTCTGACAGGGATGGAAAGGAGATAAACATTAATGAGATGTGAAAGATGCGGTAGAGAACTTACCAACAGGATAATCAAGGTCAACGGGATCACATATTGTGAGAACTGCGCGAGACTCATGGGTTACGACAGATTCCTGAAGGATCCGTCAGACTTGCTCGGCAACCCGTTTGCACCGCTGGATGAGATAGCTTCATCACTCATGCAGATGAGCGAACTTGATTTCGGCAACAGTACGCTTACCTGCCCGAAGTGCGGAATGTCACTTCGTGAATTTGAGAATGAGGGCAGAGTCGGATGCATAGAGTGCTACAACACATTTAACGACAATATCGTACGTGAGATGTTCAAGCAGCAGGGTACCAGCGAATATGCCGGCAGACTTCCGTCACAGTCGGCAGATACCAAGGCTGAGAATCAGGAAGTACCGCTCAAGCCGAAGCAGAGCAAGATAAAGGCAGAAGCTGTCACGGCACCTGAAGGAGATGTTGAAGCGAAGGAAGCGGCTGAGCCGGCTGACAAGAACATGGCGGAGAGAGCAGAGAAGACACCGTCAAAGAGCGGTGCGAAGCATGAGTTGTCATTGGACAAACTGATGAAGGCGGATCTCGGCATGCTCTCGGACGAAGAACTGGAGAAGGGCATAAAGATCGCCGCCGAAGCGGAGGAATATAAGCTCGCTTCAAGACTCAGAGATGAACTCAAGGGAAGAAAGGACGGTGGCAGCAATGTCTGAATGGTATTTAAAGGAAGGAAAAGACAATGATGTCGTTCTTTCCACGAAGGCGTGCATTGTCCGTAATGTCAAAGGCTATGATTTTATGCCGCGTCTTGATGATAAGGAATGTAAGAGCCTGATCGCAAGTATTGACGGTGTTATCGACAGAGATGAGTTCATGGGCGGTAATGCGGGAAAGCTTGATAAGGATACAGAGATGAGACTTACCAGGCTTCAGGTCCTCGGACGCGAAGGCAGCATGATGGTCGATCCCGAACGCAAGTCTTTCTATTACAACGATGATGCGAGTCTGTCGATCGCGGTGGGAAGCGGTGAGCACATCACGGTAAAAGCGATGGCTCAAGGTCATGATATCAGTGTGTATAAGAGGGCCGAGAAGGTAGCAATGGACCTGGAGAGCAAGCTTGACATTGCATATTCGAGCAAGTACGGATTCCTTACTTCGAGTGTCAGTCTTGCCGGCACGGGCCTTAAGATCCTTTATACGGTTGCTATCCCGGCCATAGCTAAGACCGAGGGCGGCATTCCCGCACTGACACAAAGAGTCGGTCAGTATGAATGGACGATATATCCGTTTGCCGAGAGAGGCGAGATGGCCGATTCCGACGTGTATATCATTGCAAGTGTAAACACTTTGGGTGTCACGGAGGACGAAGTCCTGAAGAGAGGCGAGATGCTCATCTCGGACGTCATTAAGGCAGAGCGTGCATGCAGAGATGAGATCGCTTCCAGTAAGAAGATCCAGTCTCAAGACTTCTTCGGAAGATCCTACGGAACGTTAAGATACAGCAATCTTATCTCAAAGAGCGAGGCACTCCAGGCATTGGGCTGGCTCAGGCTTTATCACGATTACGATGAGTCCGGAGATATAAAAGTGTCTTGGAAGACGATAGATAAATTAACAATGGACATTCTGTGGGAACCTGCCGGACCGAACAGAAAGAGCAGTCAGAGTACCGGTGCCCAGAGATACAGAGCTCAGGGAATCAGAGAGATATTGAAAGGGGATGAGAGATCATGAGAATAACTGAAGATACGGCAAAAGTACTTGCTACGGCCAGCCTTATTGCTGATGAGAAGCATGCCGCGTTGATCCGCGATACGATCCTTTTCGCGTCCTTGTGCGTAACGGATTCGCATGCAAAAGAGATATTGAGCGAGAATATTCCCGATCTGTCACTTATAGTTGAGCAGATGGGGATCGAGAGCGAATACGATCTTGAAGATCATGTGTTGAAGACACTTGCCGATAAGGCATTCTCCAGCCTCAGGATCGATGTAAGAAGGATATTCGCACAGGCGGCAGAACTTTCCAGAAGGACAGGCTTCAAGGGAGCTGTCAATCCGGAGCATTTGTTGTTCGTCATTATGTCACGTAAAGTTTCAAATCATCCGGAGATTTTCAAGTGCCTTGAATCGGCAGGCGGCGATCTTGAGGGTATAAGGAACGGAATAATCAGCGTCTTCAATGAACAGGCGGAGATCGCACGTGAAGAGGGTAAGAGCGGAATCGGAAACGATGACGAATCGGATCTCTTTCCCGGTGAGAACAGCCGCGACGATCGCGAGCGCAGGTCCAGCGAGAAGAAGAGCGGCAAATCCGGTCACAAGACACTTGATAAATACGGCAAGAACCTTACCGAGCTTGCAAAGCAGGGCAAGATCGACCCTGTCATCGGACGCGAGGAGGAGATCTCCAGAGTAATGCAGATCCTCATCAGGCGCACGAAGAACAATCCGTGCCTTGTAGGTGATCCGGGTGTCGGTAAGACAGCGATTGCCGAAGGTCTTGCGCTCAGGATCGCCGAGGATAATGTTCCCGACATCATCAAGGGCAAGGTCGTCTACAGCATGGAGATGGGTTCTATGGTAGCCGGCTCCAAGTACAGAGGCGAATTCGAGGAGAGGATCAAGAACATGCTCGATGAAGCTGTCGCAGATCCTAATGTCATCCTCTTTATTGATGAGATCCACACACTTGTAGGTGCGGGCGAGTCTTCAGGCGGTTCTATGGATGCAGCCAACATCATGAAGCCTCTTCTTACAAAGAACGAGCTTCAGATCATCGGCGCGACGACGCTGGATGAATATACCAAGTTTATCGAGAAGGATCATGCGCTTGAGAGAAGATTCCAGAAGGTCCTTATCGAAGAACCTTCCGTTGAAGATGCGATATTGATCATGAAGGGACTTCGCGGCAAGTACGAGGAGCACCACAAGGTCTATATCCCCGATGAAGTGCTTGAGCATTCCGTAAGGCTTTCTGCAAGATATGTGTCTGACAGATTCCTTCCGGATAAGGCCATCGACCTTATCGATGAGGCTGCTGCCGCGAAGAGGATCAACTACGCCGATTCAAAGGTCAAGAATGATCTGGAGAAGCAGATAAACGAAATCAACGAGAAGAAGAAGGCTGCGGTTGACAGCCAGGATTTCGAAGCTGCCCAGACACTCAAAGAAGAAGGTGAGAAACTCAAGGAGAGACTCTCACTTCTTCAGGATAAGGTCAAGCCTGATGATAACGGATATACCGGAGCTCTGACTGTTGATGATGTTGCGGTCGTTCTTGCAAAGTGGACGGGAATCCCCGTAACAAAGATCACGGAATCTGATGCCGATAAGCTTAAGAATCTTGAAGCTGAGCTCACTAAGAGAGTCATCGGTCAGGACGAGGCTGTTCATACGATCGCTAAGGCGATCCGCAGAGGCAGACTGGGACTTAAGGACGAGAAGAGACCTTCCGGTTCATTCATCTTCCTCGGCACGACCGGAGTCGGTAAGACTGAACTTGCAAAGGCACTCGCCGAAGTCATGTTCGGCAATGAGAGCGCGCTTGTCAGGATCGACATGTCCGAATACATGGAGAAGCACGATGTCTCCAGACTTATCGGTGCGCCTCCGGGATATGTCGGATATGATGAGGGCGGACAGCTTACGGAAGCCGTAAGGAGACATCCTTACTCCGTAGTACTCTTCGACGAGATCGAGAAAGCACATCCCGAGATATTCAACACGATGCTCCAGGCATTGGATGACGGCCGTCTTACCGACGGTCACGGCAGAACGGTCGACTTCAGAAACACTATCATCATCATGACCTCCAACATCGGTGCAAGGATGCTTACCGGAGCCGAAGGACGCAGGATCGGATTTGCAGTTGCGGATGACAGTGATAAGGACGAGCTCTCAAGAGAGGGACTCTATGGCGGAAAGTCTTACGATGAAGCCAAGAAGGTCGTTATCGACGAGCTTAAGAAGACGTTCTCTCCCGAGTTCGTTAACCGTGTGGATGACATTATTTTCTTCCGTATGCTCGGCAAGGATTCGCTTATTCAGATCGTTGACATCCTTATGAAGTCATTTGCCAAGAGGATCAGAGATCTCGGCATGGAGATCGAGCTTACCGACAGTGCCAAGGAGCTTCTTGCGAAGAAGGGTTACGATCCGCAGTATGGTGCAAGACCTCTCAGAAGAGTCATTACATCTATGGTTGAAGACCGTTTCTCTGAAGCCATGCTTGACGGCATCGTAAAGCCGGGACACCTTGCGATAATTGACGCCGTTGAGACGAATGATCCCGATGCGCTCCTGGCACCCGGAAGTGCGGCAGAAGACGGAAAGGTCATCATCATCAGAGACGGCGGTGAACTTGAAGTTGCGATCGATCCGAAAGTGAACGAGACCGCGAGCAGCAACTGATGAAATGTTGTATAATACACAGGCTATCAGTAATGTTTGATATATCGGAGAGTGATTATGCAGGATAAACCGAGCAATGCGGCTTCCCGTTCTAAGGCGCCGCGTGAGTATGACATAGGTTGTGTTCCGAGTAAGTTCTGGTTTGGATTTGTCGGTTCCCATATTATAGTGCCGTTGGTTTGTGCTATTGCCAATATCAGGGTCAAGCCTGATATGGAATTTGTTAAGCACGAAGGCCCGATAATCGTCGTTGCTAATCACGAATCCTATCTGGATCCCATGGTAATCAACCGTCTGACTAAGGCGAGACCTGCAAACTTTGTTACGGGCGAGTTCGTATTCAGAGCCAAGGGGTGGGGCCATTGGTTCAAGCTCGGAGGTGCCATTCCGAAGAAGCAATTCGTTGTTGATACTGCTGCAGTTAAGGCCATGATGCGTGTCATGAAGCGTAACGGCATCCTTATCATCTATCCTGAAGCAACAAGACACGTAGACGGTAAGTCCGTTGTTTTCGATGACGGTGTCGCAAGACTTGCCAAGAAGACAAATGCATCCATATATATCGCACACATTCACGGTGCTTACATGGCTTGGCCGAGATGGTCAAGATCCGGCAGACGCAGGGGAAGGATCAGTGCCGAGTTCGTCAGAAAGATCTACTCTGATGAGGTAGCCGAGACATCACTTGAAGATCTTCAGCAGAAGATCCTTGACGGTATCGATTACAACGAGAATGACTGGATCAGAGAGAATCCGAGGACCTTTAAGAGCAGAAAGCTTGCTTCCGGTCTTCAGAACATCGCATATGCCTGCCCGAAGTGCAATTCCGAATATACGATGCAGTACATGGATTCAGGTAAGCACGACATGATACAGTGCACCAACTGCGGTAATGCCGCAAGATATCTGCCCACGGGTCTTATCGAGAAGGCTGATCCCCAGTGTGTGGTCTTTGATGACCTGCACAAGTGGGCTGAATGGGAGAAGGGGCTTATTGCAGAGCAACTTAAGACCGGCGGATTCAAGATGGAGATGAATGCTGATCTTTATAAGGTTTTCGACAGGTTTACCTTCGCGAAAACAGGCAAGGGCAGGATCACCATAACTGATAAGGAACTGATCTATGTCGGAACCGATTGTCCCGCCGAAGAGGGCATTCCTTACAAGAAGGGCAAGCCGATATCCAAGTATAAGGACAGAAAGCTTGATCCGAATGCGCCCCTTGAGACCAAGGTCTTCGAGATCGATAAGCTGAAGGGACTTGTTGCTTCCTACGGCAAGCATTTTGAGATCTACGACAAGGACGGAGAGCTCTACAGGTTCTACGTGGACGGTCAGAAGGTATTCAAGATCCACGAGATCATAACGATTCTTGCAGGGAAGTAATTTTCACTACTGCGTTAATAGGACAAAAACGGTGGGTTTGGAGGATTATTCTTCAAACTCACCTTTTTTATTGCTTTAATATACGGCCCGAAGATAGTATAATTTTCGAGTTAGTGTAAAACACCAAAAATATATTTTTAGGAGTGTGACAATCCATGGCAATGTATGACAAGAAAAGCGTCGAAGATTTAGACGTAGCCGGCAAGAGAGTTATAGTCCGTGTTGACTTTAACGTACCGCTCGACAAGGAAACAGGCACAAAGATCACAGACGACAAGCGTATCAAGGGTGCTCTTCCTACGATCAAGTATCTCGTAGACAACAATGCGAAGGTTATCCTCGTATCACACCTCGGCCGCCCGAAGAACGGACCTGAGGCTAAGTTCTCTATGAAGCCTGCAGCAGATCGTCTTGCTGAGCTTATCGGCAAGCCCGTTACTCTTGCTGCTGACGTTATCGGTGAAGATGCAAAGGCTAAGGCAGCTGCCCTTAAGGACGGCGAGATCCTTATGCTCGAGAACGTTCGTTTCCACAAGGAAGAGACAAAGAACGATCCTAAGTTCGCTGCTGAGCTCGCTTCTATGGCTGACCTCTATGTAAACGATGCATTCGGTACAGCTCACCGTGCTCATGCTTCAACAGCAGGTCTCGCTAACTTCCTTCCTTCCGCTTGCGGCTACCTCATCAAGAAGGAGATAGACTTCATCGGCGGTGCACTCGACAATCCGGCAAGACCGTTCGTTGCTATTCTCGGCGGAGCTAAGGTTTCCGACAAGATCGGCGTTATCACAAACCTTTTGGACAAGGCTGACACCATCATCATCGGCGGTGGTATGGCTTATACATTCATCGGAGCACAGGGTGGTTCGATCGGTGATTCCCTCTTCGAAGCTGACAAGGTTGACCTCGCTAAGGAGATCCTCGCTAAGGCTGAAGAGAAGGGCGTTAAGCTCCTTCTTCCTACAGATACAGTTGTTGCTGATGCATTCGATGCAAACGCTAACAGCAAGGTAGTTCCTACAATGGAGATCCCTGACGGTTGGCAGGGTCTCGACATCGGACCTGAGACAATCGCTAACTTCTCTGACGCTATCAAGAGCGCTAAGACAGTTATCTGGAATGGTCCTGCAGGCGTATTCGAGTTCGAGAAGTTCGCAGTTGGTACAAAGGCTATCGCTCAGGCTATCGCTGACGCAGACTGCACATCCATCATCGGCGGCGGTGATTCCGCAGCTGCTATCGAGAAGCTCGGCTTCGCTGATAAGGTAACACACATCTCTACAGGCGGCGGCGCTTCTCTCGAGTACATCGAGGGTAAGGTTCTTCCCGGTATCGATTGCCTCAACGACAAGAAGATCGGCAGAATCTTTGCTGCAGGCAACTGGAAGATGAACTGCGGTATCCCTGCTGATGCAGTTAAGCTTATCGAAGAGCTCAAGCCCCTCGTTAAGAATGCTGAGCACAGAATCGCTCTCGGCGTTCCTGCTACAGCTCTTGCTGCTGCAGTTGATGCTGCTGCATACACAAACATCAAGATCGCTGCTCAGAACTGCCACTTCGAAGAGAAGGGTGCTTTCACAGGCGAGATCTCACCTCTCTGGCTTGCTAAGATGGGTGTAAATTACTGCATCATCGGTCACTCAGAGCGTCGTGAGTACAATGCTGAGACTGATGAGACTGTTAATAAGAAGGCTCACGCTCTCCTCAAGTACGGAGTAAGACCTATCATCTGCTGCGGTGAGTCTCTTGCTCAGCGTGAAGCAGGCGAGACATTCGATTGGATCAAGGGTCAGATCGTTGGCGCTTTCAAGGATATTCCTGCTTCAAAGCTCTGCCAGATCACGATCGCTTATGAACCTATCTGGGCTATCGGCACAGGCAAGACAGCTACTGACGAGCAGGCTGAGGAAGTTTGCGCATTCATCAGAGGCGTTATCGCTGAACTCTATTGCCCTAAGTGCGCTGAGGCTATCACGATCCAGTACGGCGGTTCTTGCAACGCTAAGAACGCTGCCGGTCTCTTCTCTCAGAAGGACATCAACGGCGGACTCGTAGGCGGTGCTTCACTCAAGGCTGAGGACTTCTCAGTTATCTGCAACGCTTAATTTACTGATCAAGTAAAGAGTTTTATGGGAGCTGTCCCGACGGTGGCTTATGTCACTTCGGGGCAGCTCTTTTTTTATTCGTGCGGTAAAGGTGATAGAATAACGGAAAGTTTTTGATCAGGGAGGATCCGCCGATGGCACTGCTTATTCCGGAGAGGATCGGTTTCGACAGCTCTATAGAACAAGGATATAAGATCGCCGGATTCTTCTATCCTTCATCAGCTCCCGAGATCAAGGGTGTTATCCAGATATGTCACGGCATGGCTGAGTTCCTGAGCCGCTTCGAGGAGATGATAGCGCACTTCAACGATGAGGGCTTCCATGTTTGCGGAATGGATATGCCCGGACACGGAGAGACCTATAAGCTTAATAAAGAAGCGGGATTTCCTAAGGGGTATTACGGCGGGCAGAAGAATGGTCTTGAGCTCCTGTTGAAAGATGAATACAGGTTACATGAGCTTGCCGAAGAACGCTTCGGCAAAGATGATTTGAAGTATTTTATCTTCGGCCATTCGATGGGATCGTTCGTAGTCAGAGCCATATACTCTACTCCGGAATATAACGAGAGCTTTGACGGGTATGTTTTCGCGTCGACCATGGGACCTAATCCTGCAGTCGGCATCGGTAATTTCTTTGCGAAGACCGCTTGCGCATTCGGCGGTAAGATGAAGAAGAATCGTTTCCTCAAGATCATGGCATTCGGCACATATTGCAAGCGTATACCGCATCCCAAGAGCGGATGTGACTGGATATCTTCAGACGATAAGGTCGTAAAAGCATATCTTGATGATCCGTTGTGCGGATTTACTTTCACCAACGACGGCTTCAGGACGCTGTTCAATCTGATCACTTTCATGAACGGCAGGAAAGCATTTGAGGATCTGTCATCCAAGCCGTGTATGTTCACATACGGAAGCGAAGATCCCGTGGGAGGTTACGGCAAAGGTGTCGAGAAGGTCATTGCTCTCATGAAAGAATGCGGAGCGGACGTAAGTTCCAAGAATTACGGACCGTACCGCCACGAGATACACAACGAGCCCGTGAAGAAAGAATTCTTCGCGGATCTCGCGGCGTTCTATAAGAGTCTTCTTTAACCTAAGGTAATAACAAGCTCGTTGCTCGTGAATTCGATCGTTGTTCCGTAGCTGAGTTTTTCCGGGATCGATTCGGACAATCCTACTACATTTAAGATGCCTGAGAGGACAAGATGCTTTGTACCGCCGAGATTCTTGGTGCGGACGATGATCTTATTGCCTTCATATTCAGCCGTAATAATGCCGGATCCCTGTCCGCCGTCTGCGAAGACTTCACATGCGGCAGTATTACCGGCACTGAGTCCGAAACACGTGAAGGTGAGGTTGTCGAGCGATCCGATGCCGGCGGTTGAATCCGGCGTTCTTGTGGGAATGATGGAATTCGGGCGTGCATAGACGGGCATTGCCGAAGGCACGGATTTACGTGAGATATAACGCGGTCCCTGGATCTTCTCATGTGTCATGAAGTCTGTCCAAATGCCTGCCGGGAGATAAACTCTCATTGTCTCATTGGCCGTGATGACCGGTGCAATGAGAAGCGAATTACCGAGCAGGTATTCCGTATCAAAGGATGCACCTGCGGGATCTCCTGCAAACTCCAAAGGAAGTGCGCGGATGACCGGTGTTCCGTAGTTCGTATTCTCGCAGAGACAGGAGTAGATATACGGCGCAAGTACGTTCCTGATCGCGCAGAAAGACTTCAGTGAATTGATCAGAACAGTGTCTTCCAAAAGCTTGAGTGTGCCGCAGAATCTGACGTGAGGAGTATAAGTGGCAAATGCTATCCAGCGCTCGAAAAGTCCGGGATCGGTGATCGACTTCTCGGGAATGTCGATGTTGATCCCGCCAAATCCTGTGAGACCGTATGAGATGGCGCTCTTAACGGCTGAACTGAGGTCGGGATACTCCGGAGGAAGCTTACTGTAGATGCTGCTGAACGGTGAATCCTGATCACCGGAGCAGATCGTATCCGCGATTACCAGAGAGCCGAGTCTTCCGCGCTCACGTTCAGATATGTCACTGAGTGCGGAATTGAGGAAAGAAGAATAATTCATCAGATAGTTCTTCTTTCCGGATGCCTGCTCGAAGATATCGGAAATGGAATGCGTGAAGTTGGACTCGAAAATATTGAAGCCGTCTCTTGCAAGAGTCGAACATGCATTTATCAACCAGCTTCTTGCTTCGGGTTTGTTCAGATCGAGAAGTGCTACTCCGCCCTTGTCGGCATCGCAGAGAACCGTTCTTCCGTCCGGGAATGAGATGAAGTAACCGATATCAAGGAGCTCGGAATACGCAGGTGCTCTCTCGGAAATGAAAGGGTTAACGGATATTCCGATCTTGACTCCGAGTTCGGCTGCCTGTCTGACAAAACCTGAAGGATCAGGGAATCTGACGGTATCCCATGTAAAGCCGTAGGGAGCGTAGTCGGGATGCCAGGAATTTCCGAGCCAGATCTCCGAGACATTTATTCCGGAATTGTAGGCATTCCTAAGGGCATCAAGTATCTCCTGTGCTGTCAGTGAATAGTTGTCGTTAAGAGCAATCGATATACCGCCGTCAGAATAAGGAAGCACGGGAGTGCGTCCGTTAAGCTGGCTGAACAGTTCGAGTATTCCGATCGAAGTGTCACCGGCGATAACACTGTATTCGATCTCTTCGTCTTCAGCTTCGAATGTGATCCTTCCGCTGTCAGAACCGACAGAAACGGTTACCGGACGGTTTGTGTTGATAAACAGACCATACTTAGAATCTGACAGAACAAACGGGATAAAAGAAGTATTAGATCTGCTTTCAAAAGCATTGCACTTGATCTTCTGTCCGTTACGGACAACTGATGCACCGGCACAGCCTAATCCGTAGACAAGCTCTCTTGCTTCAAGATCAAATGAAGCACCGGATCTGGCATTGGATGAGACAGTGCAGAAGTTCTCTGAACCGGAATCTGTCTTGTAGAAGATCGGCATGTTAACGCTCTGCTTGCAGAGTTCCTTATCGCAGTAGAAATATTTGATCGAGAAGGTTGTCTTGTTTATGCGCGCTTCAAGATGTCCGCTCTTGAAGGCAAGGTAATCACCTTTATCTTCAAGTGATCCTGCTGTAGTAGGATCCAATTTGACGGTAGCCGATCCCTTGGAACGAGGTTCTGTCTGGTGATTGGTGGCTTTTATGGTAATAACGTCGTTAGCAGGTGAGAAGACAGTTACGGTTATTCTTCCCTTTGCACTTTTGAAAGCGGCTTTTCCGCCGGTAAGGGCTTCTGAATACTCCTGGCATTCACAGCCGATCTTGAGAGTATTCTCTTCATAATAAACGAAATCGATCTGATAAGGTTTTCTTGTGTAGATCATGGTTTCTCTCCTAAGATAAAGCGCATTATTTCTAATAAACAAATTAATTATATCCAAACAACTCCTCGGAAATTATTTCAAGATAATTACGATTCTGCTTTGCTATAATCTAGCCATGAGTAATAACGATGTCGCTTCACACAGGATTCCGGGGTATGTCTCGGAGATAATGAGGATAATTGATAAAGCCGGCTACAAGGCATATGTGGTCGGCGGTGCGGCACGTGACATAGTTCTCGGAAGGATACCTCACGATTACGACGTCGCGACCTCGGCTAAGCCTGATGAGGTCGTAGCTGTTTTCGAGCGATCAGGAATACATTATTATGACAATGCCGCCAAGCACGGAACGGTGACAGCCGTTACGGGATCGGGAGATGTCGAAGTTACCACTTTCCGCGAGGATGGTGAGTATTCAGATCAAAGAAGACCGGATCAGGTAGTCTTCAAGACGACTATCGATGATGACGTCAAAAGAAGAGACTTTACGATCAATGCCATGTACATGAATGCAGACGGTGACATTTGTGACCCGGAAGGCGGAGTAACGGATTGTCGAAGAAAGCTGATACGCGCCGTCGGCGATCCCGATGTCAGATTCGGAGAAGACGCTCTCAGGATATTAAGAGGGATCAGGTTCTGTTCATCACTCGGTTTTGAGATAGAGGCAGATACTTTAAGCGCGATGGAAAAGCATGCGGAGGATCTTGGCAAGATCTCCGAAGAGCGCATAGCGAGCGAGTTGACGAGGATCGTCAGCGGCAGGTATGCACCGAAGGCTGTCAGAACGGGATGGAAGATTCTGAGCGTTATTATTCCTGAGATCGCACAATGCAGAGGCTTTGACCAAAGATCGAATTTCCACGACAGAGATGTACTGGAACACATACTGGATGTACTTGAACAGATCCCGTTCTCTGAGGAGAACGGACGTGATCCGGAGCTTGCGATGGCTGCGCTTTTCCACGATATCGGAAAGCCGGTTTGTTTTAAAGTGGATGAATTCGGAACGGGTCATATGAAGGGACATCCGGTCATCAGCGCCGGTATTTCCGAACGTGTGCTTACTGACCTTAAGTTCCCCAAGCAGTTTGTCTCTAATGTTAGTCTTTTGGTCATGCTTCACGATACATATATAAAGCCTGACAGGATCGAGATCCATAAGTTTATGAGTAAATATCCCATTGAGATAATCGACAAACTCAGGATCCTGCAAAGAGCGGATATTCTGGCACATTCTGCTTTGGGGCAGAAGCGGATGTCCCGTTTGGAAGCCATGAATGAGGTTATCGATGAACTGAAGTCTTCGGACGCTGTTTTCTCCGTCAAAGATCTGGATATTGACGGGAATGACATCATTGCTTTAGGTGTAAAACCGGGGCCTCAGATCGGCGAGCTCCTGGAAAAAGTGTTCGAATGTTACCTTAACGAAAGATGCTCAAACTCTAAAATTGATTTGATAAATCAGGCAAAAAAGCTACTATCGGACTGAAATTCTGAATACTTTTTTACATTCTGTTCAAAAAATACATAAATTTTCAATAAGTTGTTGGTTGAAATGTTAAATTCCGCCTTTCATAATTGAAGTATCAATAGAAACTTTTACAAGGGAAGGTGATCTATATGAAGAAAATGACAAGGAGTAGCAAAAAAGGCTTTACATTAGCAGAGATTATTTTAGTAGTGGCAATTATTGTAATTGTTTCCGCGGCCTCTTTCGTAGGTGTAGGAGCAATTATCAACAATGCGAAGAACACATCGAAGAAGTTGGAAGAGAATAACGGAGAGAATTTTGAAGCTGAGGCATGGGGCGAGGTTAAGTCCATAACTCGAGGCGCGGCAGATTTCTTTGATATTCCGTATTACACACCGGAAGGCGGCGAAGGTGAGGACGGCGGCGAAGGTGAAGAACCTGAGACTACCGAACCCGGCGGCGGCTGGGCAGGCGGCGGTTCCGGCGGTGGTGGCGGCGGAGGAGCACCTGCATCAGAACCTTCATTCCGTCCTACGGCTACACCGGTTCCCACAGCAACTCCTACACCTAAGCCGGCAGGCGGTTCAGGAAAGAATGCTCCCGGAAGCAATGTTAAGATTGATACTAACAATTGGTGGGGAAGCCAGTTGACATTTGATAAGCCGATAACCAAGTGTGTTGTGGTTACGGATGGAACAGGACTTCAGGTTAATGCTAATGGTATGTATCAGGCCACTGACATAGGCGGCGGTAAATATCGTGTTGAGTTTACAGCTAAAGATTGGGGAAGCCCGATTACATCGATTCCGTTCCATGTTGATAATGCGACTACGTGCTATATTGAGAGCTTTGAGTGATATAGTTCGGAATTGAGAAGAAAATGTTTGGGTGACGTTCGGTCACATACTGTGAAGAATATATAAGTGAATACACACTTTATATAGATCACCCTTGAGATGGGCTGTTCCTTCGGGAACAGCCTTTCTTTTTGGTTCATGCAAAGAAAATATCAGTGAAGATCCTTCTTAACGCCTGATATGAAGATTCGTTATCAGCCGTGGATCAGGCGTTCTGCCTCAAGAAGAGCGAAAGTGCATTCTGACTGAGGTGCATTAAGCACTTCAGAGGTAAGACCTTCTTCGCAGATACGGCCGTCGTTCATGACTATGACGCGGGGGCATACCTGTCTTACGATGTGAATGTTGTGGGTGATAAGCAGGAATGAGGTATGGCGTTCGCGGTTGATATCCGTCATTAGCTTAAGGAGTTCTGCTGAAGAGCTTGCATCGAGCGAAGAGAACGGCTCATCGGCGATGATCAATGCAGGTTCCTGTATGTGACACATGGCAATCGCCACGCGCTGGCGCTGACCTCCGGAAAGTTCATTGGGACGGCGCATGAGATGTTCGGCGCCGAGACCGCATTTCTCGAGCATGGCAGTAATGAGCTTGAGATCTTCCGCCTTGCGTGCGGCACCGGTGAGTGAAGACTTGATTGCCCCTGCTTTGCGGGATGCCTTTAACGCTTCGAACATATGCCATTTGATCGTGTGGGCAGGGTTCAGACAGGATACGGGATCCTGGAAGATTACGCCTATGCTTGAACTCTTTATGTTAACTGTTCCGGTGTGAGAAAGCAGACCGAGGATGGATCTGATGAGAGTAGTCTTACCGCTTCCCGAACCGCCGATAAGGCCGAGGATCTCATCGGGGAAGATCTCCAGTGAGACATCGTGAAGGATATAATCATCAGGCTTTTCTGCGGATCTTTTCCGCTTGCTGAAATCGAACAGAGACTTTCCGTAGCCGGCTGAGATATTCTCAGCCTTGAGAACGGGGCTCTTGGAATAATCTACGGCGGCCGGCTTTAAGCCGAGAATATGCGTATCCAGTCTGGCATTGGTAAGAAGTTCAGCCGTAAAGCTGTTCTTCGGGTTGTTCAGGATATCGGATGTAGTATCTTTGTCTACGATCTTTCCGTCTCTCATTACCATGACACGGTCGCAAAAACCTCTTACGGCTGACAGGTCATGTGAGATAAAGAGGATGGTCATGCGGAATTTATGGCAGAGCTCTTTGAGCAAAGCCAATATTGAGACGGTAGTTACGGTATCAAGTGAAGATGTCGGCTCATCACAGATAAGAAGACGGGGCTTGAGCAAAGCCGCGCCTGCGATGAGTACTCTCTGGCGCTGGCCTCCCGACAGTTGGTGCGGGTAACGCGAGGATATCTCGTCAGCATCAGTAAAGCCGACAGTCTCAAGCATCTCGACTATCTTCTTGTGACGGTCTTCGGGTGAGACCGGGGACTCCATATGTGCCGTAAGGACTTCATCAAGATGCTTTCCGACTGTCATGAGCGGATCTAATGCAGTTGACGGTTCCTGGAAGATCATGCCGATGTCTTTGCCGAGCATCGCTCTTCTTTGCTTTGGAGTCATGGCCAATAGATCTTCGCCGGCAAACTTTATCTGACCCGAAGATATTGAAGCTGCTTCGGGAAGAAGTCCGGCAATGGCAAGAGAAGTCATCGTTTTACCGCTTCCGGAATTACCTATCAGACCCAGGATCTCGCCGTCACGGATGCCGAAATCGACATCGTCCAGTACCGGCTTCGGATTCGGATCTTTGCGGGTCGGGAAGGACAGTGTTAAATGATGCACTTTTACGATGTGGATATGACGCGTCATCTCTTGGCTCCTTTCGCAAGAGTGACACGGAGTCCCTCAGAAATAAAGTAGAGTCCCAAGATGTAGAAGATCAGCATCAAAGCAGGGAAAACAATGAGCCATGGTGCAACCGTGATGTAGGCCTGCGCATCTGCAAGCATCTTGCCGAAAGAAGCATCCGGCGGCTGGACACCGAGACCGAGATAACTCATTCCGGATTCGAAGAGTGTCATGTTTGCAAGTCCTATTACCGTAGCAGGCAGGAGTTGCGGAATGAGATTCGGGAATATATGCGAAGTCATGAGCCTTACCGGACCGACACCCATAACACGCGCGTGGGTTATGTAGTCCAGTTCCTTGATCTCCATGGTGCCCGTGCGGCAAACTCTCGCGAATGTCGGCGCGAAGACCAGTCCGAGCGCAAAGATGACGTTTGTTACCGAAGCGCCGAAAACTGCGACGGCAACGAGCGCCAGAAGGATTCCGGGGAAGCACATGATGCTGTTGCCGAGAAGCATTACCGCTCTGTCGGTAATGCCGCCGTAGTAACCTGCCGGAATACCTGAGATGATTCCGAGCAGGAGCGCGAAAAAAACACCCGCGACAGAGATAAATATAGTGTATTTTGATGCAGCCATGATCCTCGAGAGAACATCTCTTCCGAAGTTATCCGTTCCGAACGGGTGTGAAGCGCATGGAGCCATAAGCTTGGAAGCAGCATCCGTTGCATCGGGAGCATAGGGTGTCCAGAACAAAGAGACCAGGAATGCCGCAATGACGATACCGAGAAGGATGAAGCCGACCGTGTAGAAGGCGGATGCTTCCGGTGATCTGTATGCCGTAGGATTTGTTTTTCGAGATCTTGACATAACGGGCAGCCTCCTACTTTAACCTGATTCTCGGATCGGCAAGGCTGGCAGCGATGTCGGAGATAAAGTACAGGAGTACTGTTATGAATGCGAGATAAAAGACGATGCCCGATAACAGCGGGAAGTCTCTTCTGGAGATCGCTGACAGAAGGAGTCTTCCGAGCCCCGGGAGATTGAATACCTGTTCTACAATGAGGCTTCCGCCCAGAATATCGGACAGAATGATCGAGATGATGGTGATCGATGAGACGTTGGAGTTAGGAAGGACATGACGAATGAGGATCTTCATGTCGGACAGACCATGGCTCTTGGAGGTGCGGACGTAATCGGAGGTTCTCTGCTCGATGATCGAAGATCTCAGGAACTTGAAGCTCATGGCGATCTTAGGAAGCGCGATCGCAAACGAAGGCAGGAGCAGACACCCTACATAGCCGAAGAAATCTTCGGAAGGTTTTACGTAGTTGCCTACGGTCGCAAGCGAGAAAACGGAGCCGGCCAGAAGAATCAGCAGGAGCGAAGCCACATAAGGCGGAATGGCGAAAAGAATGTGCCCTATTACGGAACAGATCTGATCGCCGAGTTTTCCCGGTTTTCTGGCACTGATGATCGCGAGCGGATAAGAGACGAGTATGACCATGATCATGGCGATAACGCTCATTCCGATGGTGACGGGAAGTCTCTGTGCCATTAATTCGCCGACACCGACGTTATAGGCATAAGAAGTTCCGGGATTGAAAGTGATAAGACCAAGAAGCCAACTGCCGTAGCGCGAGAGAAGAGGACGGTTCAGCCCCATCTCTTCTCTCAGAAGCTCGACCTGGGCTTCGCTGGCATTCGGACCCAGCATGACACGGGCGGTGTCGCCGGGGATTATTGAGAAGGCAGCGAAAACGAGCCAAGACACCACCAGAAGTGTCAAGAGCAATTCGATGATCTTACCCGCAAGATATCTTGCCTTGCTTTGCAAAACCGTTCCCCCTCAATAGTTGAAATTCATTAAATACCTATTATATATTTTTTTGCTCTGAATCCAAAGAAAAGAGGCTGCCCGATCCTTATCGTGACAGCCTCCGTGATCCGAATTACTGATCGCAAGTTAATTTCCGCTGAGCTTGACTGTAGACATGTCCTGAACATACATCGGGTAGACATAATATCCTTCGAGCCTTGTCGATACAACGGTTATCGTAGTGGGATCCTGCAGATATACGGAACAAGCATCTTCCGTAAGAAGCCCCAACACTTTGTGGTAAAGCTCTGTTCTTGCGGCGGGATCTGTTGTTACGGGGATCTGTCTGAGAAGATCATCTGCCAACGGATTGTTGTAATTGATGAAGTTGCCGTCGGAATCTGAGATGTAACGCTGAAGCACGTCATAAGGTGCATAAGTGCTTGTAAGCGCAATGACGGTTGTCTCATACTGACGTCCGGTGTAAACAGTCTCAAGCCAGGTTGCCCAATCCACCTGTTCGATCGTCAGGTTGATGCCGATAGCCTTGAGCTCGGAAGCCAATTCGACGGCGGTGTTTACATGGATGAGATAAGATGAGGGAACGGTGCAAGTGATGTCGAAGCCGTTCTCGTAACCTGCTTCAGCCATAAGTGACTTGGCTTTATCGATGTCCTGGTCGAATGTTCCGTTAAGTGAGGTGTCGTAATAACTGCCCATGGCAGGACTCATGGCAGTAGTGAGTTCTACGCCGGCACCGTCCATGGTAACGGAGATGATGTCTTTTCTGTTGACGGCATAGTTGATAGCCTTACGCACTCTGACATCGTCCAAAGGCTTTACGCTGTTATTGAGAGCGAAGATCTGGACCATGTTTGAGCCGTTGGACAGAGTGTTGAACTTGGCCGGATCAAGCTGAGCGGCACGGTCAGCCGTCAGGTACGGGAAGATATCGATGTTTCCGTTGTTGAGTTCCGTAAGACCCGTGTCCATGTCGGCGCATACCTTGAAAGTGACTTTATCAAGATAGGGAAGACCGTTCTGCCAATATTTATCGTTCTTTACGAGGACTACGCTGAGACCCGGATTGTAGGAGTCGAACTTGAAAGGACCGGTTCCTACAGGAGCGGCCTGGCAATTATCGTAGCCTTCGGGAATGATGCCGGTGGTGAAGTAAGAGAGAAGCTCTGTATTGCTCTCTTCGAGCGTAACCTGTACTTTTCCGTCGGAAGTAACATCAACGGCCTTGATGGAATCAAGTTCGCTGACAAGTGCGACATTATCCTGTCCGTCGAGAAGACCGGCAGCGCGCTTTAGAGAATATACAACGTCGTTGGCATCAAGATCCGAACCGTCGTGGAACTTTACTCCTTCTCTGATCGTAAATGTATACACCGAAGCGTCATCGGAGATCTCATATTCGGTGGCAAGACAGGGGTTGAGGGTTCCTTGATGGTCGAACTTCAGAAGTCCCTCGTAGATGTTGTAGATTATCTCTTCATCTCCTGCTGCTACTACTGTATGAGGATCGAAAACAGCGGGCTCTTGTGTAATGCCTACTGTAGCAGAGTTGGAATCATCGGGTTTCTTGGAGCAAGCTGCCAGGCTTCCGAGAGCCGTAACAGAAGCAGTTGCAAAAACGAGGATTTTGGTAACGGAATGTTGCATAAGTCCCCTCCTATTAAAACATTAATTTATTATATGGACGGCTTTTATGCAGTCATACTCGGCAACGCTCACAAAAAAGCGGACGGCTGAATATCGGTCTTACCTCAAAATTAACTAAAAATTTAAACAAATTGGTTTAACAAATCTTAATATTTCTTTTCGGCCTGGTATATAATAGACCTATTATTTCCGTGCGCGTCTTTTCGCGCGCTTGTTCTAGGAGAAACAGATTTATGAAGAGATGTCCGGTTTGCGGCGTAATGATGGGTGATAACGTTGCTCGCTGCTCAATGTGTAAATACGATTTCCAGAAGGCTTCCCAGGGCAATAATGATGAAGCTGCGGCTGAAGCCAAGAAAATCCTCGATAAGAAGCAGCAGGAGAATATAGCCCGTGCTGAGGCAAAGCGTTCCGAAGAAGAGAAGCGCTACATCGAGGCTATGGATAAGCTCAAGCACGATTACGAGACATTGCAGGCCGAGTTCGATGCAGCCAAGACCAAGATGGATAAGGAGTTTGCAGCCTACGAGAAGAAGAAGCTCGACGAGAAGGATGCGCTTGAGACAACAACTGAGACACTCCGTAACGAAGTAATCGAAGCACGCGATAAGAGAGATGCTCTTCGTAAGGAAGCAGACGGAATGATGGTTGAGGCTAAGAAGAAGTCTCAGAAGGAACACGATGACATGATCGCTGCCGCAAAGGCGGAGCAGCAGAAGATATACGACGAGACCCAGAAGCAGACAGAACAGCTTGCAGCACAGGTCGAGAAGGAATATGCCGCAGCCATGGCTCAGAGAGATGAGTTGATCGCTCAGGCCAAGGAAGTTCAGGCGATGATGGACAACGCCGATAAGATCAAGGCCGAGAAGGAGAAAGAGATCAAGGCTTGCGAGGATAAGATCGTTAAGCTCGGCGAGGATTACGAGAAAGAGAAAGAGAGACTCATCGAGGAGAACAAGAAGATCTCCGAGAAGCAGGCAGCTGAAGCTCTCAAGATGAAGAATGATGCTGAGCGCGACAGAGATAAGGCAAATGCCGAGAAAGAGAAGCTCATTGCCGACGCTCAGGCTGAGAGAGATCACATCATTGCTCAGCTCGAGGAGCGCAACAAGCAGGCTCAGGCTGAACTCGATGAGATGACGGAGAAGGCTAAGGTCGTTATGAGCGAAGCTGAAGAAGCACTTCAGAAGCGCAACGAACTCAAGGCTGAGGTTGCTGAGTCCGAGAAGGTGCTCAAGCAGCAGAAGAAGGAGCTTGACGACAACCTTGCAATGGCAAGAAATGAGCTGAAAGAGGCTGACGACAAGAAGAATAAGGCAGAAGACGAGTATAAGAAGTTCAAGGAAGAGGCCGAGAACGTTCAGAACCAGATCGAAGGCCTTCAGTCAGAACTCAAAGAAGCTAAGGCGATCATCAAGGATTCCGAGAATGCAACCGTACTTGCCGAAGCAAGAGCTCAGGAGATCGTTCTTAACGCAGAGAAGCAGGCTGTATTCCTTAAGCAGGCTGCCTTGAGCGAGAGCGAGAAGGGCGAGATGCTTGACACGATCGAAGAATTAAATAAAACAATTAAGGAGACTGAGATGGAAAAGGCTGAGCTTGAGAAGAAGCTTGCATCACTTGATAATGCAATTGCAGATTTGGAGAAGAAAGTCAGAGCAGGCGGCGGTGCCGGTCCGATGGAGTATTCAGTTGAGACCATTGAGCATACAAAGACCGCAGAGGTCAATGTTGATGCCCTTTCGAAGCTCCTTAAGAAGAAGGCTTCCGACGGATGGAACCTGATCACCATAATCGATGATGACGGCGGAAAGCTCATGGCTTCCATGGGCGGCGGCTCAGAGACAGCGTCTTTGTCTTCTCTGTCTTCAAGTCCTTTCAATTCCAAGGAAGACAGATTGGTCCTCATCTTCGGCAGAGCAGCCAAGTAACGGCAACGTTAATTCAGTTATTTCAGGGGTGTCCGGCATGCGGGCACCCCTTTTCATTGGTTTTCGCGAACTTGCTTCTCGAAAAAGATATGCACAAAAAAAGTTTTCGAGAAAGACAATTCTTTGTGGAATTCGCATACCAAATACTCTATAATTAAAAAAGTTTAATTTTTGACTTCAAAGGAGGAAATGACTGATGGAAAATTATTCCGCAGACAAGATTCGCAACATCGCGTTATTCGGACATGTAGGTTCCGGTAAGACGACATTAGCAGAGGCAATTCTCTATTACACCAAAGCAATCAATCGTCAGGGCCGGATAGTTGACGGTAACACAACGCTTGATTACGATCCTGAGGAGATCAAGAGACAGATGTCAGTAGGCCTTTCAGTTGCCTGCTGTGAATATAAGGGTAGTAAGATCAATATTATCGACACTCCCGGAGATTTCGATTTCCTTGGAGAAGAGATGAGTGGAATAAGGATTGCCGATTCCGGCGTTATCATGATCTCGGCTAAGGGCGGTACGTCCGTAGGTTCCGAGAAAGCGATCAGACTTTTAAATGGTAAGAAAGTTCCTTTCCTGTTCTTCATGAACAGAATGGACGAGCCCAATGCGGATTTCGAAGCAGTAGCACAGCGTATGATGGACCGTTACGGCCCCTCAGTTATCCCGCTTTCTTTCCCCATCATGAAGGACGGCAAGATGACAGGTATCGTTGATGTTATGAACCGTAAGGCTTTCTCTATAGATGCGGCTACAGGCAAATTCGTTGAGTATCCCCTTCCCGAAGAGTATAACGAGCGCGTTGATGAACTTCAGGAGAAGGTTAACGAGGTCGTCGCTGAAGCTGACGATGCTCTCATGGAGAAGTTCTTCGCAGGCGAGAAGTTCACTGAAGATGAGTTCCGTCACGGCGTACATGCCGGATTCCGTGAAGGTAAGCTTCACCCGATCTACTGCGGTTCAGCTTTTATGAATTGGGGCGTTGACTTCCTCCTCAACTGCATCTCCAAGGATACTCCGCCGGCAGGTAAGAAGCCCGCTTTGGAAGCTACTCTTCCCGATGGCGGCACGCTCAGTGTATCCTGCTCCATTGATGATCCTCTTGCAGCTTTCTGCTTCAAGACCATCTCTGACCCGTTCGTAGGTAAGATCAGCATCTTCAAGGTTAATGCAGGTACTCTCCGTGCCAACTCTACGGTCTACAATGCCACAAAGGGCAAGGACGAGAGGATCGGCGGTCTGTTCTTCCTTAAGGGTAAGGAACAGATCACCACGGATTGCATCACGGCAGGCGATATCGGTGCAGCTTCCAAGCTTGCCAATACAGATACAAACGATACGATCTGCGATCGTGCACGTATCCTCGAGATGCCTAAGATCAAGTTCCCTCAGCCTTGTCTTTCCAAGTCCATTGTTCCTCTCAAGAAGGGCGATGAAGATAAGATCATTTCAGGTCTTACAAAGCTCGGTGACGAAGATCATTGCTTTACAGTCGAGACAAACCCTGAGACAAAGCAGATGGTACTTTCCGGTATCGGCGACATGCAGCTCAAGGTTCTCGTAAGCCAGCTTAAGAACAAGTACAACGTTGAGTGCGAACTCAGCGAACCTAAGGTTCCTTATCGTGAAGCCATCCGTAAGAAGGTTAAGGTTCAGGGTAAGCACAAGAAGCAGTCCGGCGGTCACGGCCAGTACGGTGATGTCTGGATCGAGTTTGAACCCAATCAAGAGACGGAAGATCTCGTATTCGAAGAGAAGGTATTCGGCGGTGCCGTACCGAAGAACTTCTTCCCGGCAGTAGAGAAGGGATTACAGGAATCAGTCAAGAAGGGTATCCTCGCAGGCTATCCCGTAGTTAATCTCAAGGCTACTTTGGTAGATGGTTCTTATCATGATGTTGACTCTTCGGAAATGGCATTCAAGATCGCTGCAAACCTCGCCTTCAAGGCAGGCATGGCTGCTGCCAACCCGGTTCTCCTTGAACCCATCAGCACGGTAGAAGTCCATATCCCTGAAGAGAAGCAGGGTGATATCATGGGAGACCTTAACAAGAGACGCGGCCGCATCATGGGCATCGACGCAGATGAGCTCGGTTCCGTTGTAAATGCTGAGGTTCCGACTGCTGAAATGCTCGATTATGCTACAGATCTCAAGTCAATGACACAGGGCAGAGGCTGGTTCGCTTTGTCACATGCCCGCTATGAGGCTGCACCTCCGGAAGTTGCCGATAAGGTCATAGCAGCAAGTAACGTTGAGGAAGACTGATACATAATCCAATAGCGTTAAAACAATTTACACTTTTAATACATATTAAGTTAAAAAGGGCGACAGTTAGTCTAGACTAACTGTCGCCTTGCAAAGTAAAATAGTCAAGTCTGGAATATTCCCAAAAGAGGCAGGAGGTTTTTTATGGCTAAATTACATGAAGCTGCTGTCGCTCAGATCAAGGAGATCTGTTCACGTCATAAGGACGAGAAGACTCCGTTGATGATGATCCTGAGTGACATTCAGAATGAGTACGGATACATTCCGTTGGAAGTCCAGGAAGTAGTATCTAAGGAGACAGGTATTTCGGTTGCAGAAATCTATGGAGTTGTTACATTCTACTCATTCTTTTCTCTTACTCCGAAGGGAAAGTACGTTATCGGCTGCTGTCTCGGTACAGCTTGCTACGTAAAGGGCGCTCAGAACGTTATCGACAAGTTCCAGGAGCTCCTCGGCATTAAGCCCGGTGAGACAACTGAAGACGGCTTGTTCACATTGGATGCTCTTCGTTGCATCGGCGCATGCGGTATCGCTCCCGCAGTAAGCATCAACGGTCAGGTTTACCCTAAGGTAAAGGTTGATCAGGTTGCTACTATTATTAATGAATTAAAAGAGCAGGAGGCATAAGGTATGATAAGCACAGTTTCTGACCTTAACGAGAAGTTTGAACTTCTCTCCAAGAGCCTCGATGATAAGATCAAGGGTGGTGACGGTAAGCGTCACATCGTTCTCTGCGGTGGTACAGGATGCCTTTCCAACCACTCTAAGGAGATCATGGAGAGATTTGTTGCAGTCCTCAAGGAAAAGGGACTCGAAGATAAGGCTACTGTTAACCAGGTTGGCTGCTTCGGTTTCTGCTCACAGGGACCTTTCGTAAAGATCTATCCTGAGGATACTCTTTACAAGATGGTAAAGATCGAAGATGTTGATGAGATCGTTGAGAAGGATATTGCCGGCGGCGAGATCGTTGACCGTCTCCTCTATGTAGATCCTAAGACAAATGAGAAAGTTACAAAGCAGGAAGATATTCTCTTCTATAAGAAGCAGAGACGTGTAGCTCTTAGCGGCTGCGGCGTTATCAATCCTGAAGATATCAATGAGGCTATCGGCAGCGGCGCTTTCCAGGGCCTTCGCCGTGCACTCACAATGTCACAGCAGGAAGTTATCGATGAAGTTTTGGCTTCCGGACTTCGTGGCCGTGGCGGCGGCGGATTCCCCACAGGCAGAAAGTGGCAGTTCGCTTTGAACGTAGAAGCAGATCAGAAGTACGTTGTATGTAACGGCGATGAGGGCGACCCGGGTGCATTCATGGATCGTTCCATCCTCGAGGGTAACCCTCTTGCAGTAATCGAAGGTATGATGATCGCAGGTTACGCTTTCGGTGCTTCCGAAGGTTACTTCTATGTACGTGCTGAGTATCCTATCGCAGTAAGCAGACTTAAGCTTGCCATCGAGCAGGCAAGAGCAGAGGGTCTCCTCGGAAAGAACATCCTTGGTACAGACTTCTCGTTCGATTGCCACCTCCGTCTTGGTGCAGGTGCTTTCGTTTGCGGTGAGGAGACAGCACTCCTTAATTCTATCGAAGGTAAGCGTGGTATGCCTCGTCCGAGACCGCCGTTCCCGGCTGTTAAGGGTCTCTGGGGCAAGCCGACATGCGTTAATAACGTAGAGACACTTGCTTGTGTTCCTTATATCCTGAGAGAAGGCGCTGCTGCTTTCGCTTCTGTAGGAACAGAGAAGTCCAAGGGAACCAAGGTTTTCGCTTTGGGTGGAAAAGTTAATAACGTTGGTCTCGTTGAGGTTCCTATGGGAACAACACTCCGCGAGCTCATCTATGATATCGGCGGCGGAATTCCGGAAGGCAAGCAGTTCAAGGCTATCCAGACAGGTGGACCTTCAGGCGGATGCTTGACAGCTGAGTACCTCGACGAGCCTATCGACTTCGATAACCTCGTTGCTAAGGGATCAATGATGGGTTCCGGCGGAGCTATCGTAATGGACGAAGACAACTGCATGGTTGACGTTGCTAAGTTCTATCTTGAATTCATCTGCGACGAGTCTTGCGGTAAGTGCACACCTTGCCGTATCGGTACAAAGAGAATGCTCGAGATCCTCACAAGAATTACTGAGGGTAAGGGCACAATGAAGGATCTTGACGAGCTCGAGGAATTGAGCAAGACGATCAAGGCTAACTCTCTCTGTGCTTTGGGTCAGACAGCTTCTAACCCTGTTAACTCTACACTCGCTCACTTCCGTGATGAGTATATTGCTCACATCGTTGACAAGAAGTGCCCTGCTCATGTCTGCAAGAACCTTATGCAGTACACGATCGATGCAGATAAGTGTATCGGATGCGGTATGTGCGCTAAGGGATGCCCTGCTGACGCAATCAATCGTACAGATTACATTGCTGAGGGACACAAGCTCGCTTCAATGGCTATCGATGCCGATAAGTGCGTTAAGTGCGGTGCGTGCATCAGCACATGTAAGTTCAAAGCAATCTCGAAGGTTTAAGGTTTAGGAGGCAAAATAATGAGTTTAGTCAATATTAAGATTGAAGGTCAACCGTATCAGGTTGAAGCCGGCCTCACTATCCTGGAAGCAGCTAAGGCTTGCGGTTATGAGATCCCTTCTTTGTGCGCATTCAATCATGGTGAGTGCAATCAGGGTTCTTGCCGTGTTTGCCTCGTTGAGGCAACAGGCGCAAGAGGACTTGTTGCAAGCTGCGTTTATCCGGTAGCAGAGGGTATGGAGATCAAGATCTCCTCACCTGCAGCAGTTGAAGCTCGTCGCAGAAGCGTTGAGCTCATGCTCTCAAATCACAATAAGAACTGCCAGCAGTGCGATAAGAACGGTCAGTGCGAGCTCCTTCACGTAGCTCAGCTCACAGGCGCAAGAGAAGATGCATTCAACGGAATCCATTCCGAGACACACATCGATACTCTCGCTCCCGGACTTATCCGTGATACATCTAAGTGCATCCTCTGCGGTCGTTGTATCGCACGTTGCTCCAATGCTCACGGCATGGGAATCCTCGGCTTCGAGAATCGTGGTTTCAACACGTTCGTTTCTCCTGCTGAGAACAGAAGCTTTGTTGATTCACCTTGTATTCAGTGCGGCCAGTGCGTAAATGTTTGCCCTACAGGCGCTTTGATGGAGAAGTCAGAGATCGGCAAGATCGATGCAGCTTTCAAGGCAGGCAAGCACGTTATCATTCAGGCAGCTCCTGCAGTTCGTGCAGCTATCGGTGAAGAGTTCGACAATCCTGTCGGCACACCTTGCACAGGCAAGATGATCGCTGCTATGCGCAGACTCGGCTTCGAGAGAGTATATGATGTTAACTTCGGTGCAGACGTTACGATCATGGAAGAAGGAACAGAGCTTCTTAACCGTCTCCAGAACGGCGGCGCTCTCCCTATGATCACTTCCTGCTCACCGGGATGGATCAACTATGCTGAGTACAACTACGGCGATCTTCTCCCTCATCTTTCTTCCTGCAAGTCTCCTCACGAGATGCAGGGTGCTCTCATCAAGTCTTACTGGGCACAGGAGAACGGCATTGATCCTAAGGATATCTTCGTAGTATCCGTAATGCCTTGTGTTGCTAAGAAGGGCGAGAAGGAGAGAGAGCAGCTTCAGGTTAACGGAATTCCTGATGTTGATGCTGTTATCACAACACGTGAGCTCGCTAAGATGATCCGCCGCGCAGGTATCATGTTCAACCGTCTTCCTGATGAAGATTGGGATCAGGATCTCATGGGTGATTACACCGGTGCTGCCGTAATCTTCGGTGTTACGGGCGGTGTTATGGAAGCAGCTCTCAGAACTGTTTACTTCAAGCTTACAGGTAAGGAAGCTGAGCCCGTTGAGTTCACTGCAGTTCGTGGTAACGATGCAGGTATTCGTGAGGCTTCACTCGACATCAACGGTACTGTTGTTAATGTTGCCATTGCATCCGGCATGAAGAGCGCTAAGGTTCTTCTTGACGAGATCCGTGAGGGCAAGTCAAAGTATCAGTTCATCGAGATCATGGGCTGCCCCGGTGGTTGTATCAACGGTGGTGGTCAGCCTTATGTTCGTCCTTGCTTCATGCCTAATGAGGCAGACGATATCCTCGACACATACAAGGAGAAGAGAGCTCAGGCACTCTATTCCGAGGATGAGCGTCAGACACTTCGTCAGTCTCACAAGAATCCCCAGGTTATCGCTCTCTATGAGAAGTTCCTGGGTGAGCCTAATTCACATAAGGCTCATGAGCTCTTGCACACAACATATGCAGCAAGAGAAGGCTTCAACGACGTAAAGAAATAATTACAATCGTTAATTAAGTACTATCAGGGTTGCCTCGCAGTGAATTCACTGCGGGGCAATCCTTTTTTGTCAGTTCCTAACGGTATCCTTGGGATCTGAATTCTGCGCAATACCGCAAAGAACCTTTATTTAACAGAAATAACTGCGATACTACAAACGCAACCGAATTCTCATATTTTATTTACAAACTGTATCTATTTGGCGGTGTAAATTGATGTTTTCGAGATATATAATAAAAATCAAAGTTGTGTCAGTCGGTTAGTTAAGCAAAGGAGCCGCTTGCTTATGAGACATAGAATAGCGATATTTTCCAATGGTTTTAACGGCAGCATTACTCTCAAGGCTATAGAGGGTATCCGCAAGTATGCAGCGATAAAGGATTTTGACACTCATTTCTATGTGGGCTTTGCTGCATACAGTGAGGATGAACAATATAACATCGGCCAGTTTAACATATATAAGCTAGCAGATCTTGAGGAATACGATGGACTGATCGTATTTTCAGGCCTTTTGAATAATACTGAGTTAGCTCGCAAAGCGTGTCTTGATGCAAAGGAGAGAGGCGTGCCGGTCGTAAGTATCGGCATGGAGATCGAAGGGATTCCGTATGTAGGTATAAATAACAGAGACGGAATGAAGGATCTCGTGGAGCACCTTGTTACCGAACACAATGTCAGAAATGTTGTTTATATCGGTGGTGCCAGAGGCCATGTGGATACGATCGAACGAGGGCAGGTAGTCAGCGAGGTACTGGAGAGTCACGGCCTTAAGCTTGAAGAGAAGAATTACTATTACGGTGACTGGGTCAACGAGAGAGCAATAGATATTACTGACAAGTTATCTTCCGATCCTGCGGGATTACCGGACGCGATAATCTGCGCTAACGACATAATGGCATTGGCTGTCATTACTGAACTCAGCAATAAGGGATACACTCTTCCCGATGACACCATAGTTACGGGATTTGATCATATAGAAGAAGGCACGGCTTCTTTCCCTGCACTGACAACGGTCGATCAGGATTATGTGGCTGTCGGATATAACAGCTGCAAACTGCTGTACGATATCGTAGAAGGAAAAACGGACGGCAAATATTCGGCCGTATCATCAAAGCTGTTTGTCGGCGAGAGCTGCAGATGCAATACCGAGCTTGACGGAGACTTTGCTTTGAGCAGGCGTGAGTATTGCCGTGGTATCCATAACAGGAGCAAGATGGCCGATTTCTTCAATCGTTATATGGATGAAGAGAAGAAGAAGATACTCGAGTCTAAAGACTACGAATCGATGAAGGCGGCATTGAGAGAATTCTATTCGTGCAGCCAGGAATACTCGGGAGATAATTACTATATAGCTCTCAACAGAAAATACTTTGAAGATGTTGTGGCAGAAGACTGCGATACGCTTGCCGATTGTTATGAAGCGGAATTCGATTATACGGTTGCCCTTCTTAACGGCGCTATCTCCGAAGAGGAGATAGACGGCAAAATCAGATTACCCGGTTTTGTCAGGACTCCCGGCGAGCAGCATATATATTCGTTCTATCCGCTTCACAATCAGCAGTATAGCTATGGTTTTGTCGTATTCAGAGACGGAACATACATGCTCGAAGAATCTTTCAGAGTTCATGAGTACTTGCAGAAACTGAAGCATACGCTGCAGGAACTGCGTATCAACATGCGTCTTGAGATGGCCGTTAAGGAGCTTCGTTTCCTTTATGACAAGGATCCGATGACCGGACTGTACAACAGATTCTGTTTTGTAAGTCACGCCGTACCGTTAATGGAGACGAGTAAAGAACATGGAAAGAAGTCCATGATACTTTTCGCTGACATAAACTATATGAAGAAAATAAACGATGGCTATGGACATATATACGGAGATAAAGCCATAACCATCGTTGCCAATGCAATCAGAAAGAGTATCGAAGGTCGCGAGGCCATCGGAATCAGATATGGCGGCGATGAGTTCGTTGTCATTGCCGCAGACGCGGATGAAGCCTTTGCCGAGAAGGTAAAGCACGACATGAATGCTTATATCGAGAAAGAGAACAAGCTTGGTGTAAATCCGTTCACTCTCTCGATAAGCATAGGCTACGTCTTAACTGATCCCGATGCTGACAAATCAGTAGATGATTACGTCGACGAAGCCGATGCTCTCATGTACGAGATCAAGAACCAGTACCACAAGGAACATCCTAAGGATTAATAGATCTTGTAGATCGTGGTGTCTTCTTCTGCGAAGTAAGCTTCCTGAGTAAGATTCTCCTCAAAGAATTGTCTGTTGAACTTAACGCCGTTCTCGAATTCGATCGTGTCGAATTCGGGATCTGCTACGAGATATCTGATATTACGCTCTTTGCAGTATCTTGTGAATTCGTCGATATTGCCGTCACAGCCTGAGATAAGCCAGAGATAGATTACATTCCTCGTATCGGTATCGTGTCCTGCAGACCATGCGTAATAAGGCCAGCCGTAGTACATCGGACGTCCTGCCAAGAGGAAACGGTTCATAGACCAGTTAGGTGTGAGGAAGACATCTGAAGGATCGGTATTCTCTAATACCCACTTTGTAACAGGTGAATCAACATTAACCGTCAGAGGTGTCTTGTTGATGTTAACATATGTAGCCCATTCGCTTACGCCGGTAGCTGTAAGCGGAACCATTAATGCTACTGCAAGAAGTACGCCGACAAGTTCCAAAGCAATCCATGCGGGAAGCGGAAGTCCCTTCTGTTTCTTGGGCTTTATCGGTTCATGTTTCAGAGATTCGGGATTGATCTGAGTCTCTGAAGAGACAGCGGCGGAAGCAGCTTCAGCTGTCTCTTCTTCAGTTTCAGCTTCTGTGCTGAGAAGAGACTCTGAAGGAAGTTCTTCTTCGCTGATAACAGATTCTGAAGAAAGCTCTTCTTCAGTTAACTGAATCTGCTGTAAAGCAAGAGAACCCGGGCGCATTGCTGCATGAGCCGGCTCGATCGCGGATTCCTTGAGCGCTTCATCTGCTTCGTCCGTATCAGATACTTCGTTTATCTCAGTCAATTCAGTTACTTCGGTCTCAGATGCGTTCTCGGGATCACCCTCAGTAACTTCTGTAATATCAGCAATCTCTTCAGATCCTGCAGGAGTTTCTTCAACGACTTCTTCGCCGAAGAGAGCGGCAATAGCAGCAACGCCGGCCTTAGCCTCTTCACTTTCCTTTGCGGAGGTTTCCTCATCGGATTCAGCTTCGGATCCTGTTGCTTCTTCAGCGGCGGCTTCTGTCTCAGATTCGTTATCCGATTCGCCGACGGATTCATCGGCTGACTCGTTATCACTGCTTGCGGTATCGGCATTTTCCTCGTCGATCACCTCGAAAATATCGGCCGCAACGCTCTCTTCACCGGCAGTACCGGCTTCATCGCCGAATACGAGCTCAGCCGGCAATTCTTCCTCGATAACTTCAACCGGGAGGTCGTCGACAATGGTCCCTTCGGCAAGATCGGAAAGATCGGCATCGATGCCTGTATGCTCTTCAAGAGCCTTGATATCAGTCTCTTCAGGTTCGGTAAGCGCTTCACCGAAAGCACTTGCGGCTGCAGGCTTTGTAAGCGAACCGATGTCAGCACTGTCGGCAGCTATGGCAATTCCACCAATCATGACTGCAGACTCATGTTCACTGCTGATAGTTGACTCCTCAACGCCGTTCTTTCTGCGCTTGAAAGGAATTACAAGCAGATTTGCGATCAAAGCCGCAACAAATGCATCTGCGAGGATAAGTGAGATCTGAATGAACTTATGGTTTGCAAGGACTTCAAGCGATACCTGGAACAGGAATGCGAAGATAAGGGGATTGAGTGTGCAGAGGAACAGCAGGAAGCGGTGAACGGGCTTCTTGCGAACCATGTCAACGATAAGAGCCGTAATTGCAAATATAAATGCAAGAACGAGCGTCGCACCGGTTACTATGATCAGATACTTTTCGATCGTGTAGTTGTTGAAGTCAACAACGAATCCCGGATGGTAGGTGAATGAGACAACGTTGTTGTATCCGCCGGAGAAAGCCATGGTCTGAGCATAAGCAGAAGCTACGGCACATACGGCAACAGCCAGATAGGAGAGTCTGTTCTCCGATACAAGGGCCATGCCGAAAAGAATGAGCAGCATTGCAATCAGACAAGAACCGTGGAAGTAAGGCATTACGATAACAAGAAGGCATGCAAGAACGGTAAGGGATACCGGATAGAGCGGATCGCCGGATCTTGAGATCCATGCATTACGACAGAAAGCGAAGGCTTTGATACCTTCACCGAAGCTCGCGGAACGGGAAATAGAGATTCCGAGTCTTCTGACAAAAGGCAGGAAAAGAATGATCATTATGAGGATGACGGCTATGCCGAGCATCAGATGACGCTGGTTGGGATAGACATTGATCGCCCAGATTCCCCAATCGTCGTATTCCGTAACCTTATACCAGGAAGAAAAGCCGAGAATGGCTTTTGCAGCCTGAACGGGAGTATTGCCCGTACTGATAAGCTCTTTGAAGTGATAGAAGACATTCATTGAGCTTCTGAAGAATACGAGGATCGGTGCAACGAGGAATGATACTCTTCTGGAGCTGATCAGGACAGCAATGAGTCCGAGAAGATCAAGTGCACAGACCATGGAGATGATCGAGGGAAGGTTGAGGGCATAATCAATGGGAAGTCCCAGATACTGAAGAACACCGGCGAAGTAATAGAACAGGAAATGGTACTGGATCCCGTCGCCGGAGAAGTGCATATACTGAGTAGGAAAGTTGAAGCCCTTACCGAATGAGGAGACCATGGCCGTATGAGGCGAGAGGTCTGAGAATGTAGAATAGCCGTTAAGGAGAAGATCACCATTGATCCTGTATGTGTAGAACATCAGGAATGTGGAAGCTACCGTGATAACGAGGATCACGGCACCGTAGAAGATTGAATCAACAATGTTGAATTTGTAGTCTTCAATGGAGGTAGCGCCTGCCGCTTTCTCTTCTTCGCGCTTGATCCTCTTGCGGTTGATGAGAATGAGACAGGTAAGGATCATCCAGATGAAGAATGCAAAGGTGATAAGAACACCGAGCTTCTTGCACAATTCACCGCTGTCGATGATGTATGAGAGTCCCAAAGTCACATAGTAATTGAAGAACGGAACACACAACATGCCGGTAATTATTCCTGCAGGAACAGTAAACAATGTATTGGGTATGTGTTCAATGGTCTTGGCGGAACTGCTGCAAGCTATATATAACCTGCGGACATCCGGTACGGTAAGTCCTACGACACAGATACCGAATGCGGCACAAAGAAGCAAATAAATAATTCCGAGCATAATAATCCCCTTATTGTTCTTATTATTTATTAGATAATCTTAACACAACTTGTCATTTTACAAACATTAGGCAATTTGTGTGTATCTATGAAGACAACGCCCGAATTAAGAGTATAATCTGTCTATCTCGTGCATAAAGGGGTATTTGTATGAAAATTACTGTTCTTGGCGGCGGATTGTCGCCGGAAAGAGACGTATCACTTAAGTCGGCAAGCCTTGTTGCCAATGCTTTGTTGTCCAAGGGACATGAGGTCGCATTAGTTGATCTGTATGATGGAATTGATTCAAACGCACCTTGCGAGACATTCTTCAGACGCGGCACCGTTAATCCGTTCTCATATGTAATTCCCGAGACGGAGCCTGATCTTGATGAGATCATCAAGCAGCACGGCGGAAGAAAGAGCTGGGTGGGTCCCCGTGTAATCGAGATGTGCAAGTATGCCGACAGAGTTTTCCTCGGTCTTCACGGAAGCCACGGAGAGAACGGTCAGGTTCAGGCACTTTTGGATGCATTTGATGTTAAATATACGGGCTGCGGATACATGGGCTGCGCAATCGCCATGGATAAAGATATTTCCAAGGCTCTCGTAAGAGGTGCCGGCTATCTTACGGCCGATTGGATCGTAGACAGTCCCGCTAACCTGAGTTTTGACAGAGTCAATAAAGAGATAGGTCTTCCCTGTGTCGTAAAGCCTATCGGCAACGGTTCATCCTGCGGTGTGTCGATCGTTAAGTCTCAGGAAGAATATGAGAATGCGATCAATTATGCTGCCTCATATCATCAGGCAGTTCTCATCGAGAAGTTTATCCGTGCACGCGAGATCACTATCTCCATCGTGAATCACAAGGCATTGCCCATTACCGAGATCATTCCTCATCAGGGTTTCTACGACTATAAGAATAAGTACCAGGACGGCATGACTACACATGTCTGCCCGGCTCAGTTCGATGCCGAAGACTATAAGAAGGGACAGGAACTGGCGATCAAGATTTTCGATCTGTTAAGAATGGATCAGTACGGAAGGATCGACATGATGTATGACGATGCCAACCATGAATTCTGGTTCATCGAAGCAAATAATCTTCCCGGCATGACAAATGCATCACTTCTTCCGGAAGCTGCTAAAGCTGCAGGTATATCCTACGAAGATCTTTGTGAGAGCCTCGTGCTTGAATGCGGCAGGGATTGATGCCGCAGGCCGGATGATCTGAAGCTTGTTGCTACTCACTTCCAATTCAGTTAAAATTATGGAGTTTCACTAATTATCGGAGGAGACTATGAGCGACAAGAGAACCGATTATATCAGTTGGGATGAGTATTTTATGGGTGTGGCTAAGCTTGCATCCATGAGAAGCAAGGATCCCAGTACACAGGTTGGAGCCTGCATTGTTGACAAAGATAACTATATCTTATCAGTCGGTTATAACGGTCTCCCTTTAGGTTGTGACGATGATACTTTCCCCTGGACAAGAGAAGGCGGCATGCTTGATACCAAGTATGCTTATGTTGCTCACGCGGAGCTTAATGCCATCCTTAACTCCAAGACCGGTAATCTTGCCGGTTCCACTGTATATGTAACACTTTTCCCGTGCAATGAGTGTACTAAGGCCTTGATCCAGAAGCGTGTCGGCAAGGTCGTCTATTTTGATGACAAGTATCACGATACCGAATCGACTAAGGCTGCCCGTAAGATGCTTGATGCTGCGGGAATCAAGTACGAGCAGTACCAGCCTACAGGACGCAAAGCGGACATCAGTCTTTAACGGAGGCACAGGATGCGTCGCAGAATAGGGCAGAAGATACTTCTGCTGTTCATTTCACTTGTTTTCGTTTTTACTGCGCTTCCGGCAAATCTGTTAGCAGCGCCTTCAGGCACGCCTACCGTTAATTGCTGGGAGAGCGGAGGTCAGATCGAGATCCAGCTCTCAGGTTGCAGCGGATATCAGAAGATAACAGTAGTTGTCGAGTTCTCCGGATCTATCGATTCGGCTACCGGTTGGGGATTCGATTCATATGATGTTAAAGGAAACCAGGTAACCGCCGTATGTTCGGCATCCGGTCCCAACAGTTGGGGATTCGACAGCCGGGTAGGCATACAGGTTACGGGAAGTAATATCAATTCAGCCAAGCTGGTCTCCGTAAGCGGTGACGGTGATACGGGTACTGTTGATCCGACGTCCGTTGCCACGACCGCAACCTCCGCGACTTCAGGAAAATCTGCCGAGACATCAGCAAATACGGAGCCGGCCAAGACCGTTGAGGGTGTTGAAGGCGACGACTGGCTTACGACGGTGGATTCTCATATTGTTGACATGAGCGGCACTGAGGTCTGGCTTACCGGTTGCAATTGGTTCGGATATAATACCGGAACAAATCTATTTGACGGTGTATGGAACTGCAATCTTGAAGAGTCACTCAAAGGCATAGCAGACCGCGGTTTTAATGTTCTGCGTGTTCCGATGAGCTCAGAACTCCTGCTTCAGTGGAAGAGCGGAGAATATCCGAGAGCAAACTATAACAGTGCATATAACGAATCACTCAATTCAATGAATTCTCTTGAGATCTTCGATCATGTCCTTTCTCTTTGCGAGCAAAACGGAATGAAGGTCATTATTGATATCCATACGGTAAAGACAGATGCTTCCGGACATAATTATCCGCTCTGGTACAGACAGGACATGACCGTGGATGATTTTGTCGAATCGCTTGCATGGCTTGCCGAGAGATATAAGAACAACGATACGATCGTAGGTTATGATCTGAAGAATGAACCGCACGGCAAGGCTTCGGAGAATGAGCATGCCATTTGGAACGATTCTGACGATCCGTTCAACTGGAAGAAGGTTGCGGAGCGTGCAGGCAATGCAGTGCTCGATGCCAATCCGCATGCACTGATCATCATCGAAGGGATCCAGATCTATCCGAAGGACATCAGGAACAACAACTTTGTTTCAGCTAATGATGATGATGACTACTACAACACCTGGTGGGGTGCAAACCTTATGGCGGTAAGGGATTATCCGATCGATTTCGGTTCTCCCGAGCGCAACAGACAGATCGTCTATTCACCTCACGATTACGGTCCGAAAGTATTTGAGCAGCCTTGGTTCAAGGATGGTTTTACATACGAATCTCTCATGAAAGATGCCTGGTATGACTATTGGCTTTACATTCAGGAGGAGAACATCGCTCCCGTCTTTGTCGGCGAATGGGGCGGCTTCATGGAGGGTGATAATCTGAAGTGGATGGAATACTTCAGACAACTCATAGCCGAGAAACACCTGCATCATACCTTTTGGTGTTATAATGCGAATTCCGGCGATACCGGAGGACTTGTTAAGGACGATTTCAGGACCTGGGATGAAGAGAAGTACGAGTTCGTAAAAGAAGTCCTTTGGCAGAATAAAGACGGTAAATTCATCGGATTGGATCATGCTGTCCCGTTAGGGATCAACGGCATCGCGTTATCCGACTATTCGGGAGTAACCATTACTCCGGCTCCTGTTGCCACACCTGCGGAGACTGTGGCTTCAGTCAGCAGTGAGGTCAGCGAGACGGCAACTGCAACATCGGAGGTTACCGATAATGGAAGTAATGACGGTGCGGATATTACCCTTGAGATTGCTCGAAAAGCATCCACGGCAGTTATCGCAGTCGTAGTTATTGTAATACTGGCACTCATAGTTGCCATAGGAGTCAGGATCGCTTTGAAGCGCAGGAATGACAGAAGGAAGGCAGAAGAAGAGATAATCTTTACTTCTCCGGATGAACCTGAGAATGAAGCGGATGATTCTGACACAGATGACAGTAAATACAGAAGGCCTGTCGACTAAGGCTTGAGGAGGAAGGAAAGCATGATCAGCAGCTTACTCAACATAGACATAACGAACAACAGGCAGCTTGAATTGATCGTATATGGAATCGCTACCGTGGTTATTGTCGGGTTAATAATCGTATATATTGTTCAGAAGAGCTCTGACAAGATCAAGGAGCGCCAGGGTGAGAACATCGAGAAAGATTGGCGTGCAAGACAGGTTCTTCGCCGTACCAGACGCAAAGAGCGCAGAGCGGCAAGGCGTGAAGAATCACATCACATAAAACGTGAGACCAGAGATCCCGTAAAGAAAGCTGAGAATGAAGCAGCTTCCAGAAATACATTACTCGGAGGCAAGAGCGAAGCTCAGCGTGAAGAGAAAGAAGCCGGCGAAGTCTTCGGTTCCCTCGGAATCTCCGCCAAGAAGGCTGCCCAGATCGATAAGGAAAAGGAGCAACTGATCATTAACGGTTATCTGCAGAAGTCAAATACGGCTCCGATAAGGCCCGTTTATTCCAATACTTTTGAAGCACGTCAGCAGCAAAAGAAAGAACTTGATTCCGATGAAGTCGGAAAGGAAGCAGAGACTCCGGCTCTTGTCATGGATTCTTCGGCACCGTCTGAAGTAAGGATCACAGGTACGCCTCAAGTTAAAGTAAAACCGACGGCGTTGAAGCGCCCTACTTCGACACGCGTTATCCAATCTGATGACGCCGATGACAAACAAGATTGATAATCTGTCTTTTCGAGGCATCAAAAAACCTCAAAAGCGCTCAAAATGCAAGGATGTCACAGTATCGACACTTGAAAACAGTAGCATGCCTTGTATAATTTATATGGTTCTAAATTCATTTAGACTCGTGTGCTGGCTTTTGGGAGGTTTGTGATATGAAGAGTAGCTATGCAAAGCGCTCCTCGCTGAGACTCTTTTGTCTTCTTTTATCATGCCTTATCACGTTTTCATTTTTTACATTCTCCAACGATAGCACGACTGTTGAAGCCAGCGGTGCGTGGACTGAATTATTTGTAGTCAATGATTGGGGAAGCGGTTGTGAGTTCACGGTTTATCTGCATAGTTTTGACGAAGGTGCGGAGGTAACCATAAAAGTTCAGTTCAGTCATCCTGCCGAGGGAACAACTGTTTGGAAATCCAAGGGTCAAGGCAGCGTCGATACATATAAGTATGATGACCGCACTTTCTATATGTCGTTCACTTATCATTCGGGAGATGCCATCGGAGGAACAGTATGGAATGTTGAATCTCCGTCTGATGTTACTTCAGGCATAGTCAGTTACGTACTTCCGGATCCGACATCTACACCTACTCCCGTTCCGACCAACACGCCTACACCCAAACCTACCAATACTCCCAAGCCGACGAATACTCCGAAGCCGAAGCCGACTACTCCGCCCAAGAATACGCCAAAGCCGAAGCCGACTACTCCGCCCAAGAATACGCCAAAGCCGACGGAAGCTCCCAAGCCTACTCCCGTACCGCCGAAGCCGAAGGCAACAAATACTCCGGTGCCCAATAAGCCGAATCCTACAGATCCTCCGGCTGCTGTTCCTACAACAGAGCCTACATCTAACAATACGGAACCGAATGTCCAAGAGACAACAGCTGCTACCGTGGCTGATAATGCAAAGCCTTCCGCTTCGGATGGCAATGCAGCAGGCGTTGATGCGACTGTTACCACTGATCCTTCAGCAGTAACGGAAGAAACTTCCGAATCCTCTGCCGATGCGGCTGTGACTGATGAGACCAAAGAAGGTCAGGAAGGCGAAGAAAATGGCACGCCGACACCGACCGTTGTTATTGCCGGACTTGTTACCACGGGCGGTAAAAAAGGTCCCAAGCATGCCATGCCCGGCTGGATATGGATCGTAGTTGCCATTCTGGCGGCAGGTCTATTGCTGGCAAGATTCATGTATCTTAAAAACAGCAAGAGCCTTGGCGGTTTGGATCTGGCCATTGCCTTTATACCCGGTGTTCCTTTTATCGCTGAGAAGTTCGGTTATCTGGGACCCGTTAAGAGCATGAATACATTTGACAGTTCAATGCCGGATAGCAGCTTCAATGCAGCGTCGGCAATGAAGGAACTCAAGGCCATGAAAGCGGTCGAGGATGGTACAGAAGCCGTAATCGCAGGGACTGCATTCAAGGCTGTTGAGGATAATATGGAATCTGATGCAAATGCTGCAGAACAGGCAAGGTTAGCCGAGGAAGCAGCAAGAGCCGAAGAAGAGGCGCGCATGGCAGAACAGGAAAGGTTAGCCGAGGAAGCAGCAAGAGCCGAAGAAGAAGCACGCATGGCCGAACAGGCAAGATTAGCCGAGGAAGCAGCGAGAGCCGAAGAAGAGGCGCGCATAGCCGAACAAGCAAGATTAGCTGAAGAAGCAAAAATAGCCGAGCAGGCGAGAATAGCTGAGGAGACCAGGTTGGCAGAAGAAGAAGCAATGAGAGCCGAACAGGCAAGAATGGCTGAAGAAGCCAGGAAAGCGGAAGAGGCCAGATTGGCGCAGGCAGCAGCCGAAGCCGCTGAACGCGCAAGGATCGAAGAAGCAAACAAAGCAGCTGAAGCAGCGAGAGCTGCAGAAGCAGCCATCGCAGAAGCGGAAGCTAAGGCCGCTGAAGCTCAGAAGATGCTGAATGCAGCGATGGCAGCCAGAGTTGCGATCCTCTCTGATGAAGAGAAGGAAGCTGAAGTACAGCGAATGCAGGAAGAAGCAGACGCTGCAGAAAGAGCAAGAGCCGAGGAAGCAAGGAAAGCCCGCGAAGAAGCCAATCAGGCAGAGCAGGCTAGGATCGCAGCTGAGGAAGCAGCAGCCGCCGCAGCCGCAGCACAGGCAGAAGCTGAAGCTAAGCTTGCTGCAGTTCAGAAGGCTATGGAAGTTGCTAATGTTGCCAGAGAGTCGAAGGCTGAACAGCAAAGACAACAGAGTAAGACATCTGAAGTGTTCAAGAACGCAATGATGTCCTCAGATCAAACAGTTACACCGGGAATTGCTGCTATGGCAACTGTTGACGGTTATGAGGAGTCTTTGAAAGAGCAGGAGAACAGAGTAGCTGCAAAGAACGCAGATAAACCCGATGAGAACAAGCCATACAGTTCATTTAAGACAGGTTCTTCATCCGGTGTCGGAGCTTCTGCATCAACGGATATCAGCGGTCCTTCTATCTCTGCAGAGCGTGCAAGAGCTTCCTCTAATTCCAACCAGCTCGGAAGCCTGCTTGCAGGAAAGACGTACAATAGTTCGGGAAGAACACCTGTATGGGCAGCTCCGGGAATGGGCGTAAATGCATTCAAGGAATCCGATGAAGCCAGAGAAGCAAGACTTCTTGAAGAACAGAAGCGTATAGAAGAAGAGAAGGCTAGGGCGCTCGAAGAAGAGAAAGCAAGAGCTTCTTACACGAGCATTGCAGACAATGCCAAGTCACATAAGTCAGCTTTCTTCAAGAGAGCTCAGAGCAGTCGCGATCAGTCTTCTGCGCAGGAAGCAACCACATCTGCATACGGCGGAATCGTAAGACCGTCTGCAATAGTTGACGAAGAGCGTGACATGAAGAAGAATATGACTGCACCTGCAATGGGTGCGGCACTTGAAGGACAGAGACCTGCCATTATGGATCCGAATTCAAAAGCTGCTCCGACTGCAGAGAAGCCGCTTGCCGGTTTTAAGGCAGCCGACGAAGACGAAGCGGATATCGGTTAAGACATTATCTGATATTCAGGGAAATAGGAGACGCCAGTTATGAAGAGATCTAAGAAGCCGTTAACAGTTGCTGCAATTGTGGCAAGTATTGGTGCATTGAGTATAGCGGTGGAGGGTTGTGTATACGGACCGCCGCCGGAAAATCATGACGGAACTAAGGCTACGACCAAAACACAGGTGACAGCTGAAGCAACCAAGCCTGAAGCTGAGGTTACGGATGATCCTGAAGTTTGTGTATATGGTCCCGCGCCTGATACAACAGAAGAGATCGATCAGCCAGAGGAGGACGTTTACGGTCCGCCGGCAGACGCGACCGAAGGTTGAGCGTGGATATTATCGAGACCAAAAAGGCTTATCTCGACAAGAAAGCTGTCGAGAGAGCCAGGCTTTTCAAAGAGCCTGATCTGATTTACTTGTTTTTTGAACTCACGAGAAGTTGCAATGAGAAGTGTTTTCATTGCGGCAGTCGTTGTGAGCCCGGATTGGGACATGGTCCTGATGTTGAAGAATTCAAAGCAGTATTACGAGATGTGAAAGAGCACTTCGATCTGAAGAAGCTCCAGTTGTGTATTACCGGCGGAGAACCGCTTTTGTACCCCGGCTTTGAGGAATTATTGGGTTATGCCGATGAATTAGGTTTTCGATGGGGCATGACAACAAACGCTACCCTGATCACCAAAGATGTGGCAGAGATGCTCGAGAGAGTCGGCATGGGTACTGTATCCGTCAGTATAGACGGTCTTCGTGACACTCACGACAGACAGCGCGGAATGAAGGGCGGATACGATAAGGCCATGCAGGGAATACAGAATCTCATCGACCGGAAAGCATTCAGGCACATTCAGGTAACAACTGTAGTCAATCACAAGAATATTAGCGAACTGGATGAGCTTTGGCAGATCATTGACGGCGTAGATCTGGACTCCTGGCGTGTGATCGGAATTGAACCGATGGGAAGAGCGCTTGATTGCCCGGATATGCTCCTGACACCTGAAGATCAGAGATATTTGTTCAAATTTATACGTGAGAAGAGAGAGCAGGGCATTCCGGTCAACTACGGTTGCTCACATTTCCTGGGTCTTGAATATGAGCGTGATGTCAGAGACTGGTTCTTCTATTGCGGTGCCGGTACACATACGGCGGCCATAAGGATCAACGGTGATATTACGGCTTGTCTTGATATCGAGGACCGTCCGGAATTTGTTCAGGGAAATATAAGAACAGATAAGTTCAGCGATGTCTGGTTTAACCGTTTTCAGGAATTCAGAAAGCCTTTGTCTTCTCTTTGCGGAGAATGTGCTGACTGCGAGTATGAGAAATGGTGTGCCGGCGGTTCGCGACACAGCTTTGATTTTGACAATAACGAGCAGCGTGTCTGCCTTAAGGGTATTCTCTTTTAACCTTTATTTAGTGTATTATTAATGTTACTGAACTTCCTTGAGGGAGAAGCATTCGGATGCACAAAAGGATCGCAATCATTACAGGCAGCTCATCAGGAATCGGGAGATCTTTCCTGGAGCTTCTGGCAAATAATGCCGGAGAATACTTCAAAACTCCTTTTGATGAGATATGGGCAATAGCGAGACGGGCAGATGTGCTTAATGAGATAGCAGCTTCTGTTACCGGGATCAAGGTTGTCCCAATCGTTGCAGATCTTGCAGAAAGTAACGGGATCAAGTCCATTGAAGACAGACTTAATGAAGAAGCACCGGAAGTCGGTCTTCTTGTTAATTCTGCCGGCATGGGAATAAAGGGCCCGGTCATGGACAAGTCTGCCAAGGCACTTGATGATACGATAGCAGTCAACTGCAGTGCTTTGAGTCAGATGATCAGGATCACGGCACCTTTCATGAAGCCTGCCGCAAATGAACGTGCGAAGATCATCAACATCGGTTCGTCAGCCGGCTTTCTTCCGCAACCCGGATTTGCATCATATGCGGCAAGCAAAGCGTATGTTATCTCTTTCTCAAGAGCGATGAGTGCCGAGCTTAAGGCTTCGGGGATCGATGTAACGGTTGTATGTCCCGGTCCGGTTGCTACTGATTTCCAAAGAAGAGCAACAGAGGGCAAACAAGCTGATTTTACGGATTGGCGCAAGAACTTCGTCATTGATCCCGTAAAGCTTACAAGAGTATCGCTCAAGGCATCGGTAAAGGGACGCAAGATTCTTGTGTACCCGTTCTCACAGAAGTTATTACATCTTGCTTCAAAGATAATCCCGACATCGTGGATATTAGCCTTTGAAGGTAAGAATCTATAAGACAGCATAATTAAGGGGGTATTCCTATGCAGAAGAAAAAGGTCGAACCGAGATTCGGTAGTATTTTCAAAGCAGTAGAGGAGAAGACAAAGAAGGTCTCTTTCCTTCAGGACACGGCAACACAGATCACTTTGAACGGCAATCTCGATAATCTTCCGTTTTATGTGAAGATCGAAGACGGCATTCCTGAAATTGCCCCTTACGAATATATCAATGCACCTTTCTATATTGATGCTGATGCGGAGACATTTGCTGCCGTTCTTAACGGTGAGAAGAACTTTACGATTGCCGTAGCTCAGGGAAGCATTACGATCAATGGTGATGCGGCTCAGGCATTGGTATTCTGCTCAACTTTATTTGATTAATCTGCAAAATTCACAAGATGTTTTCTTTTTGCAAAACACGGCTTGTAGAACACGATATATAATTACTTTATGGCTATTAATCTTAACGGTATTTTCAGAGACAAGATGGTATTTCAGTGGGGCGCTGAGCTCCGCGTTTTCGGATATTCGGACAGAACTTGTGTTATCAAGTGCGTTCTCTCAAAAGATACGGAAGTGATCTCCTTGGGAACATGCGGCACGGAAACCGACGGCAGTTTCCTTGTTTGTCTTGAGCCTGTTGAAGAACCCGGCGGACCTTATGAGATCAGGATCTATGAGGATGATACGGAAGCATGCGTCATCAGGGATGCATATGCCGGCGAGGTTTGGCTTGCGGCAGGCGGCGGTAACATGGATTATCCGCTCTCGAGATCTGAGTTTGCTAAGTTTATTATTCCGAAGATCGGTGAGACACAGATCAGATATTATAAGGTGCCCACTGCCGGACATATGGATGATTACCAGGCAAGAGCAGAAGCTGCTACTGAATGGATCGAAGTTAACAGTGAGACTGCCGGTGCTATGAGCGCTGTTGCGTTCTATTTTGCAAGAGAGCTTGAATCAAGACTTGATGCAAAGATCGGAATCATTCAGTGCTGCAGTGCCAGAGCAACCATAGATAACTGGCAGAGCGTAGAGTCTTTACTCTCCACAAAAGAGGGAAGACAGTACATCAAGGATTTTGATGACGCCGCTGCCGAGCATACACCCGAAGAATACGACAAACTTCAGGCGGAGTACGAAGAGAGATACAATTCGTATAATTCCATTCTTCAGGAAGCTCTCAGTGAGAATCCGTGGATGACATATCCGGAAGCAGACCTTAAGTTCGGTCCAGCACCATGGCCTGCACCGGTCGGTCCTAAGTCATACAGACATCCCGGAGCTGCCTTTGAGTGCATGATACTGAGAGTTGCCCCTTATACATTGAGAGGCGTTGTCTTCTATCAGGGTGAGGCGGATACGGACGGACATCAGTCAGAGTATGGTCATGTTTTCGAGTCGATGATCTCAGAATGGCGTGACGTATTCTTTGATGATCACCTGCCGTTTATCTTCTGCCAGCTTCCGATGTATATCTCCAAAGATCGTAAATACATGGGCTACGATGATATGTCTTGGCCGCTCCTCAGAGAGCAGCAGCAGATCGTTGCCATTGATATGCCCAATGTCTATATGGCAGTTATAGTTGACTGCGGTGAGTTTAATAATCTGTTCCCGTCTGATAAGAAAACACCGGGAGATCGTCTTGCACTCCTTGCCGAGAAGTTCGTGTACGGCTTCGAGAAGGTTGAGGCAGTCTCTCCCTTCATTATCGATGCAAGACGCGGAGAAGGTGTTGAGATCACATTCGGCGGTGACTACTTACTCCTTAACCTTACAACGGGGTTCGGACCGGATGATTCCGGATTTGAGGTTGCAGGTGATGACGGAAAGTTCTTCCCGGCAGAAGCTTCAGTTGACTTCGACGGAAAGACGATCCTGCTATCATGCCCGATGGTCGAATTCCCGTCTAAGGTCAGATATGCATTTTTCTCTTATGGTCCGACTCCGCTGCACGCGCAGAACGGACTTACCGCAACACCTTTCCAGGTCAGGATAGATAAGGATCTGGGTGGAGCATGATATGAATATTGCGTTTTTTACACGTCCCAAGCAGGAGATCACATACCTGTATTCTGATTGTACCGTGAGGCAAGCACTCGAGAAGATGCACAGCACCTCGTATTCTGCTGTGCCTGTCGTTGACAGAGAAGGACACTATCTAGCCACTTTGAGCGAGGGTGATCTGCTTTGGTTCATTGTTAAGGGTGAAGGCGGAGAGCCGCACACGATGGCGATAGAGAGCCTCTCGGGTGTCAAGCTTGAGGATATCGGACTGAACACTCACAAGAATCAGCCGGTTCCCATAAATTCATCGATCGAGGATCTGATATCGAGATCAATGGAGACGAATTTTGTGCCGATAACCGATGACCGCGGAATATTTATCGGAATCGTTACCAGAAGGTCGATCATCAAGCACTTCTACGAGAAGAACATACTGCCGCACGAGTAAGCATCGCGCGGCTTTTTTATTTGTTTTTCACGGGTTCTTGCGGTGATATGTGTGATTATCTGCAGGTACGGTATTCTCGAGGTCATTACCCCAAGCTCGCGAAAAAAACGACCTTCGAATGAAGTATTTTCGACGGATATAACCTCAAGGAATGCTCGATCAATGTTCGCCGGCATACTTCCAGTCGGAAGTTTTGTGCGGGTTGCCGTCGATCACGTACCATGAGCAGGGAAGGAAAGCATATCCGTCGTTGTGCTTGGCAGCGTATTTGCCCGACAGCATGACATTCTGAGGACCGTTTTTAGCATCGGAGTTGATGGGGTTATTCGTAAAAGGATTTATCGGATCCTCGATAAGGCCATCGGTTGCGAGTGTCGGAGTATCGGCATTGGTCATGAATTCTTCGCTTACCTTAAAGCCCTTGGCATCAAAATCCTTGACCATTAAGAGAGGAATGAAGAATTCCATATCCTGGTTGTTGCACATATTGTCGAAGTAGTTTACGTTGAAGCCGTGATCTGAGACGATGATGATCCTTGTATTGTCGTAGACATCGTTATCACGGAGATAATCGAACCACTTACCAAGTTGAATGAATGAAGCTATGTTAACGTGGTAATGGGTGATCTGAGTAGAAGTCAGCATCTCCATTGTCTTGCCGTTTACTGTGTAGCGGTCACTCATGTTCTTATCGTAAAGAGAATTATCGACTTTAATGGCAGGAACATAATTAGGCTCCTGTAAAAGGCATGCCGCGTGTGTTGTCTTGTTACCCATCATCATGAACGTGTTGTCGGAGCCGTCATAGATCTCCGTAATGCTCGGGAGATTAGTCAGAACGGCGTATGCATCGAGGAAACTCTTGTCGTAGCCTTCACTTGTTCTGGTACTTGTCAGATTCTGAACCAGCGAAGCAGTTCCGACAGGGGTGTCGACACGGATATTTACCTTAGAAGACTCATTGTAGATTCCTCCGTTATAGATGGTGTCCTGCAATACTAAGGGAGAGATCTTCATCAATGAGTAGAAGAAGAAATTACGGTTACGTATCTCATCGATCCGTCCTGAGGTATTGCCGGCAACGAAGTTGGTCTCATCGAGATCGAATTCACCGTCAGTGTTGTAGCAGTTGAAATCAGGATACTCATCGTAGATCGAGAGATCCGGAGTGTTTCTGTAGCTTGCATGCGGAGGATCGCAGACGGTTACCGTATAGCCGTTGTTACTGAACAGAACAGGCATCACCTTCAAGGCCTCATTGTGTTTGTCTACGAGGTGCATGTCGGTTCTGGCATTCATGTTCTCAGGCGTATATTCATATCCGCCGAAGAGCGCGGGCGCGGCAAAGATCGTATGTGCTCCGTATGAGATGGTGTTGGGATAATACGTAAATCCGTCAAACTTCTCTTTAAGAGAAGGCTTCTCGTTAAGGATATACGGAACGAGACTGCCCATAGAACGGTCAAGCATGAGAACGACGACATTTTTACCGTCCTTACTGAGCGGAATGACAGGCTTGTCAGATCCGGAGAATTCATAGTTGTGATTCTCGTTATAGTCGATGCAGATGTTTACGGTGGAATATATTCCGACACCCGAGACAGCCAGAATACCGATGAGGAGCACCGGTGTTACCATCTTACGGAATCCGGATGCCAGGAAATAGAACAAAGCCGCAACTGCAATTATCGCGAGAAGGTTTATCAGACATACCTTAAGTCCGAAAGCAGGTGCAACATCAAATTGAAGCGTTGAAGAGATAGTGCCGAGATCCGTTCCGAACAACATGTAGTCGAGAACTGAGATACCGCAGATGATCCAAATGGCTTTGGAGAACACTTCCCGGATCTTCTCGCTCATGAAGGAATAGAAGATGCCGCCCCAGAGCACCCAGCAGCCGAGAGCCAAAAGGAACGTATTAATGACATAAAGGGCAGGACTGGATGGATTTGAGACATCCACGAATTCTTCAACCGAAGCATTGATAACGGAAGAAGGGATGAGAAGTCCGGTAATAAGCGCCATCAATATGGTACCGGCAAAGAAGATCTTCTTACTATTAAAGGTATTGTCGGTTTTTCTCCTTTTAGGAGGAACAGCTTTCTTTATGAGACTGGATGCCAAAGGTAATGTAAGCAATATGCATCCTGCAGTGACAAGGCACTTGCGCCTTGTCGTGAAGTCCGGAGCAGTAAGAGCTAATACGATCCCTGCAACGGCCGCGGCCGCCAGTACGATATTCAATGCCATTCTCGGATTCTTGAGCTTATAGAAAACATTCTTCACAAGTGAGAATACATTGTTGAGAAGCCAATAAAAAACTAGTCCTGCAGGAGAGTGGTAAAGGAATACGAGGAATACTGCCGCAAGGCCGTAGACTTGTATTTTCTCCTTAAGAGGGTGTCCTTTTGTATATATGATTCCCGATGCGATGTTGATGAGAGTCATGAGAATGGGGAGTATGTTGACCGGGAAATCTCCTATCATGAATGTCGCATCTTCTTTTCCGAGGTCGGATATGAACAGAAACGATGCATTGCGAAGACAATCCATTCCGGACAGTACTCTGTATGCGGCAATGAAGAACGGAATCTGCAGGAGCAGGGATACAGAACTCTTAAGTACATATATCGGCTTGTAATTGTTGATGCGGTAGTATTCCTGAAGCATCATGAAGCGTTCGTCGCCCTTGAAGGTCTGCTTGGTCCGCTTGATGCGGTAGGCCATCTTCGCCTGGATATCGCGTTCTTCAGCCTGAAGTTCGTCTGCCCGCTTGTAGAGCGGAAGAACAAGGAAGTTTATCGCTATGCTCAAAAATACGATCGACAGTCCTGCGTTGTCGATAACTCTGTTTGCGATCGTGAATATTACTTCAAAGAGAAGTTCCAATGGAGATAGTATCAATGTGTGAAGTATTGACAGGAAAGTCATTTCTTTATGCCCGCCCTTCTTTTCTTCTTGCTCTTGGAACGGGACTTCTTACCGGACTTTTTCTTAAGAGACTTGCCGGTTACTTCCCTGTATTTACGAATGATGAAATCTGCCGAGAGTTCGGCACTCTTGCCGATATTCACCCAGATGTCGGAACGTGCCTGAGCTCTTCCTTCCGTAAATGAAGGATCCTCTATACACCTGTCTATAAGTTCTTTGATCTTGTCTGCGTTGTCGTCGTTCAGCTTCAAGCCCAATGAGGGAAGAATGCTGAAGGTCCAAGGAGTCTCATCGATCCAGTCGGCATCGTAGGGCTTGGCATCGAAGTTTGTGTCCGTGTATATGATCGGTTTATCGAAGATCATTGCGAATTCGAACATAACACCGGAAAAATCCGAGATGAGGATATCCGAAGTCCTTAACACCTCGAAGTTATCCAGATCACTGTTCCAGGTTACTTTAGCCGGATCGTCATACTTTGCCATAAGCTTATCCAGCATGGCTTTCTCTGTAGCGAAGGACTGTGGATGAGGTCTTACGATGACCTTGTATCCTGTTGAGATGAGGTCATCTATGAGCTTCTCTCCGAATCTGGAGAGTATTCCGCTCTCGCCCCAGGAAGGCGCAAGAAGAACGGTTCTCTCATGAGCGGGGACAGGACCTGATGCCTCAAGACGCTTCTTCATGACGTCCATATACGGAACACCGCAGAGAGCCAGATCTCTCGGTTTGATGTTACGCATCTCTTCCATCTGTCTTACTTGCTTCTCCTGCAATTTACCGGAGAGGATGATCGCATCGTAGTGATCGGTGCCGTACATACGGTAGAGTGTTATGTCTTTGGCCGCGTGCATGATGTGAATGTAGCAATCGACGTTTTTCGAGCGCTTCCACTGGAAAACATCAAGACTCGGCGTAGTTGAGAAGACGACGGAAGCATTGAGGAGATTCAACCTGGAGAAAGCTTTGTTGCCCTCGCCGATATACTGACCGGTAATGTACTTGTAATTCTTTTTGAAGATCGGATCGTCTTCGGAGCAGGTCATGTAGACGGTCTCCTGTTGCTTCTTCTCCAGCTCGTCCAAAATCGGTTCAAAGATATTCCAATATCTCTTGTGTTCCGCAAAGATCGCGACAGGTATCTTCTTCTCATTGGCTTTGGCTCCCTTATCACTGCCCAAAGTAAACTTGAGTTTGAGCATAAGAGCACGTAATGAGAATACTACGACGCCGAATACACCGAACAGTACGGTAAAGAGCATTCCGCCCGTACCCGGATCTATGTACAGAACCTTAAAAAGATTCATTTGCTACCTGCCTGTAAAAATCATAAGCCGTGAAGATGGCTCTCATCACGGCTTTGTATTTTATTACTTTTAAATAAGGACTTCAACTTCAAAAAGCTTAATATTCGCCGACATATGTCCAGTTGTCCGGATCGTGGGGATTTCCCTCTACGGTGTACCATAAACCCGGCTGATAGACTTTGTCGTTGGTGGTAATACCGAAGTCATCGGAATAGAATACGGTTTGAGGACCGTTCTTCAATGCCGAATTGATCGGATTAAGGGTGAAAGGGTTTACGGGGTTCTCAATGAGTCCCTCTGTTGCCAGCGCAGGAGTGTCACCATTGGTCATGAAGTCCTCACATACGGTATAGCCGGTCGCATTGAAGTCTTTGACCATAAGCAAGGGCAGGAAATTTGCCAGATCCTTGCCATCAAAGGATTCACCGAACTGATATGTACCTCTTCCGTGGTCGGATACAAGAATGATCCGGGTATTGTCATAGACACCGTTTGCACGGAGGTAATCGAACCACCGACCGAGCTGAAGGAATGCTGCAAGATTTACATGGTAAAAGGTAACATGCTTCTGAGAATCCATGAGCATTGTCTTATCGCCGATGGTGTAACGCGTCTCGAAATCCGTGTCGAACTGAGTATTATCGACATAAAGGGCGGGTTCATAATTCGGTTCCTGTAAAATGCACGGTGCATGCGGAGTATCGTTTGTCATCATGAGGAACGTGTTATCAGAACTGTCTGTAATTGTCGTGATATCCGAGAGCCTCGTAAGAACGGCGTAAGCATTAAGGAAATCGTAATCATATCCGGCGCTCTGAGAAAGGCCGTCAATATGAGTGGTTACTGTATAGGGAGTGATCTCGTTGTCCGTCTTGGAGAAAGATGCGTTATACATTCCGTCATCGTAAAGTGTCATCTGCAGGATCAACGGTGAGATCTTCATGAGCGAATAGCAATAGAAATTACGGTCGCGCAGCAATTTGATATTCTCGGAGATCGCCTGCTCATTCTCGGTTCCTTCAAAGTAATTGAAGAATTCATAGGTGTTATAACATTTGATGTTCGGATAACCGTCATAGATGGAGAGATCAGGTATCCATCTGTAGCCGGCATAGGAGGGATTGCAGACGGTAACATCATAGTTGTTCTGACTGAAGATCGCAGGCATAACCTGCAAAGCTTCGTTCTGTTTGCTCTCAAGGCTCTCCTCTGATCTGGCGTTCATGCGTTCCGGCGTGTAGTCATAACCGCCGAACAGAGCGGGAGTGCCTGTATTTGTATAGATGCCGTATGAGATTGTATTCGGATAGTATGTGAATCCGTCGAATTGTTCCTGCAATTCCGGCTTCTCATTGAAAATATACGGAACGTAATCACCGATATATCTGTCGAGCATTAATACTATGACATTCTGTCCGTTCTTATTCAGAGTAATGTTAGGCATCTCGCAGAAGCGATCGGAGGTTTCTTTATATGCTGAATAAGTACGGTTGATAAGCACTGCGTTATAAGAACCGATTCCGATAACGGACAGGATTCCTGCCAGCAGAATCGTTCTTGTTGTTTTCGGCAATTTGGAATACGCGAAAAGGAATGCGGCTACGATCATGAGAACCGCAACAATATTTAGCAGATAATGTTTAAGATCAAAAAACAGATCTACGTCGTATATCAGCGTTGAAGATAATTGACCGAGTGTCGTACCGAATACCATGTAATCTGCGACAGCAACACCGCAGATGATCCAGATTCCCTTACAGAAGACAGTCTTGACCTTGTCGCTCATAAAGAAGTAGAAGACACCGCCCCAGAGGACCCAGCTGCCGAAGGAAAGAAGCATTGAATTGATGATGTGCTTGCACGGGTTAAAAGGAGCGAGCACGTCGATGAATTCCTCTGCAGAGGCGTTAATGACGGCCGACGGAATCAAAAGACCGGTAACCAGAGCCATGAACACCGTACCTGCAAAGAAGATCACGATATCTTTTCCTGATCTCTTTGGCTGCTTCGGAGAAAGCTTCAGTACATTCTTGAAGGTGAACGTTATCAAAGGCATTGCCAGCATAACACAGCCGGTTGCAAGAAGGATCTTTTGTCTCATATCCAGATCGGATCTCATCAGTGTTACAACGAGGACGGCAATACCGGCGATCGCAGCCACGATGCTCAAGACCTTCTTTGGATCTTTAAGCTTGTAGAAGACATTCTTTACAAGTGAGAATACATTGTTGAGAAGCCAATAGAATACAAGACCGGCAGGAGAGTGGTAGAGCAATACAAGGAAGATGGCAGCAAGGCCGTATATCTGAACCTTCTCCTTTATGGGATGACCCTTTGTGTAGATGATTCCCGATACAACGTTGATCAATGTCATTAATATAGGAAGAACGTTAACGGGGAAATTTCCGATCATGAATGTAGCATCTTCTTTACCGAGATCTGCTATGAAACCAAAGGACATTCCCTGAAGTCCCTTCATTCCTGACAAGAGGTTATATGCAGCGATGAAGAAAGGTATCTGAAGCAATACGGAGACAGAACTCTTCAATGCATAGATCGGCTTGTAGTGATTGATGCGGTAGTATTCCTGAAGCATCATGAATCTCTCGTCGCCTTTGAAAACTCTCTTGATCTGCTTAACACGTGAAGCCATCTTCGCCTGAATGTCGCGTTCTTCTGCCTGAAGCTCGTCCGCTCTCTTGTAGAGCGGGAGGACCAGAAAGTTAACGGCAAGGCTCAAGAATATGATGGATATGCCCTCATTACCGATTATTCTGTTGGCAATAGTGAATATGGCTTCAAACAGAAGCTCGATAGGAGATATTATCAACGTATAAAGCATCGAGAGAAATGTCATGTCGTTCTATTTCACTTTCCGGATTTTGTCTTCTTCTTTTTGTGTTTGGCAGCCTCAGCCTCTTCAAGTGCTTTGGCCTCAGCCTCCTTGTTCGCAAGTGTCTCGGAGTATTTTTGCATAACGAGATCGACAGCTCGTTTTGCACCTTCGCCGATATGGCACCAGGCTTCCTCACGTGCCTTATCACGGCCTTTCTCGAAGGAAGGATCTTCTATGCATCTGTCGATAAGCTCCTTGATCTTATCGGCATTATCCTCATTAAGTTCAAGACCTAACTCAGGCAGGATGCTGAATGTCCACAAGGGTTCATCGATCCATGAAGCATCGTACGGACCGTAATCGAACTTGGTGTCCGTGTAGATTATCGGTTTGTTGAATACCAGTGAGAAATCAAAGAAAACGCCCGAGAAATCCGATATGAGGATATCTGACTGTCGGAGGACTTCGAAGTTGTCATTGTCTCTGTTCCAGATGAGTTTTGACTCGTCGTTATATTTGGCCATCAAGCGGTCGAGCATCTCCTTCTCTGATGAGAAAGATTGAGGGTGCGGTCTGACTATGATCCTGTAACCCGTGGAGATAAGAGAATCGATAAGTGACTCTCCGAATCTTGAGAGGATCCCGCTCTCACCCCAGGAAGGCGCAAGAAGGACCGTTCTCTCATGGTCCGGTATCGGCCCGGATGATTCCAGACGCTCCTTCATGGCATCAAGATACGGAACGCCGCAGAGGACAAGATCTCTCGGCTTGATGTCTCGCATCTCCTCCAATTGTCTTATCTGTTTAACCAGATATTCTCCGGAGAGGATGATGACATCGTAGTGGTCGGTTCCGAACATGCGGTATGTTGTAATATCGTTTGCCATATGGGGAATGTGGATGTAGCAATCAACGTTTTTAGAACGCTTCCACTGGAAAACATCAAGGCTGGGCGTAGAAGACAGGACCACCGTGGCATTAAGCATGTTGAGCTTGGCAAATGCTTTGTTGCCTTCTCCGATGAATTCGGCATTGATGTATTCATACTTCTGTTTGAATACCGGATCGTCCTCAGAACAAGTCATATAGACGACTTTCTGTTTTCTTTTCTCAAATTCATCGAGCAAGGGTCCGAAAGTATTCCAGTATCTTTTATGCTCAGCGAAAATCACGATCGGCAGCTTTTTGTCGCTTGTTACGCCTTTCTTGCCGCCGCTTGCGAGAAACTTCAGTTTTACTATGAGCTTGCGCACGCCGAATACAGCGACGCCGAAGATGCCGAACAGAATGGTAAAGAGCATTCCTCCGGTTCCCGGATCGATATATAGAGCCATCAGTTGATTCATTCGCTGCGCACGTCCTTCATTGGTGTTAGAGGCTTATTACTGTTGTTATGGCCTCAAAAAAAGACTGTGGATGAAAGTTCACCCACAGTCCCGTATTTTATTACTTTTAATGTTTTACTTCAACTTTGAAGCAACCTGCCAAGGCAGTATCAGAAAGAGTAATTTGTCACGCCGAGCATCTTCTCGAGTTCGTTAGGATCGTAAGCGGCGTCAATAGCTGTTTTTCTGGTGATAAGCCCCATCTGGTTGAGTCTCTGGAGATCATTGTTGAGAGTGTGCATACCCTGCTGAGCTGCTGACTGAATGGCACCCGGGATCATCTGGATCTTATCTTCGATGATAAGACTCTTGATCGCACTGGTACCGATCATGACCTCGTGTGTAAGAACGCGGCCGTTCCCGTCTGCCATAGGCAGAAGCTGCTGCGAGATTACGCCACGGATACTTGCAGCGAACTGAGAACGGATCGTAGCCTGCATATCAGCAGGAGAACCGTCGATGATTCTGTTGATAGTTTGAGCGGCACTCTGTGTATGAAGTGTTGAGAGAACAAGGTGTCCTGTCTCAGCTGCAGTAATGGCTGCAGCGATAGTCTCAAAATCACGCATCTCGCCGACGAGAATGATATCCGGATCTTCACGGAGTGCTGAATGAAGTGCGCTTGCGAATGAAGGAACATCGCGGCCTACCTCACGCTGGTGGATCATTGCACGGTTGTGAGGATAGATATACTCAATAGGATCCTCGATCGTGATAACGTGTCTTGCTTCGTTCTTATTAATGTAGTCAACGATAGCAGAAAGTGTGGTTGTCTTACCCGAACCCGTAGGGCCGGTAACGAGGATGATACCGTTGTTAGCAGTAGCAAGAGTCTTGATTACGTCGGGAAGTCCCAGAGCTTCGAATTCAGGGATCTCAGACATAAGCAGACGGATGCTGCATGCAAGATTATTACGCTGATGATATACGTTTGCTCTGACTCTGATTCCCTCGCCGATATAAAGACCGGTATCAACGTCTTCTCCGGCTTCAACGCGTGCGATCTCGTCTCTGGAAAGGATCGAGTAGATCATCTCCTGAGACTCCTCAGATGTCGGACGCTCATCAAGGATATGGAGCATACCGAATCTTCTTACTGCAAGGTTTGTACCTTGTGTAATATGAACATCGGAACAGTTATGGGTGACTGCATATTCCATTACTTCTTCAATTGTCATAAAGAATCCCTCCAACGGACATTATTTTATATGGTTAAATTATAAATTATCTTTAAAATGTTTTATATACATAAGTTAAGTCAAAATTGTAAGAGATTCGGCGGGAGTAGACGGAAATGGATGATATGAAACTTATAGCATTGACCTTTGATGACGGACCGAACAGGGGGATTACGGATGAGATACTTTCGATCCTCGAAGAGAACGGAGCGGTCGCGAGTTTCTTTCTTATCGGTCAGCAGATAAATGAAGACACTGAATATCTGATGAAGAAAGCTCATGCAATGGGGTGTTCGCTTGAGAACCACTCTTTTACGCACGAGGATCTGAGAGATCTCAGCCCTGAAGCCATCAGGGAACAGATCGATATGACAAGCAGAAGGATAGAAGCTGCAGTCGGTGAAGCTCCGAAGTTCTTCAGACCGCCGTACCTTCTTTTCAATGAAAAAATGTTCGATAACATTCCGCTCACCTTTATCAGCGGATATCCGATCGATGACTGGATCCCTGAGGTTACTGCTGAGATGCGCGAGCAACGGCTCATGGAGACCGTCTGTCCCGGATATATCACACTGCTTCATGATTTCCCGGATAATTACAATACGGCTGAGGCATTGCGTGCGGTCCTGCCAAGACTTAAAGAGCAGGGTTATTCTTTTGTCACCATTAGAGATCTTTTCGCTAAGACCGGAACTGAGCCGCAGAGGCGTGTAGTGTACCGGACTTTGAATGAATTTATGGAGTGAGAGAAGATCACACTATGGAGAACTCGAAAAGCATATGGAAGCGTCTTTGATTATTCCTTTGCACGAAGATGCCTGCATGTTTTACTGAGGGTCCTCATCGGTGCGCTGTGATCGTTGCCACAATGTTTCTGGTATGGATATCCATATTTATCTTCTCAGCTGCGGGATATTGATTCCGATTCGCTTTGGTGATCGATGTGATCACATTATTATACTTGGCGTAATCCGGATACAGATCCGTGATGGTATATGACTCCCCGCAGTTCTCACACTTGCAGGTGCCGCTAAGATAGTCGTGTATGAGGATTCCCCCGCATGCGTTGCAATTTGCAAGGGCGCGTGTTAGCATTCTGTAAGTAAAATATCTTTGAGATATACGGGACGCATAAGCTGCGAAAGCAAGTTGCTGTGCGTCGGTATGGGTTAAAAATGAAAAAAGTATTAGTGTTGATATTCTTGCTTATAGAATTCATGGGGTTGTTTGCCATATTGGCGCACTTAGCCAAAGGCTCAATTAAAGGTTTTGGATATAAAGTTGAGATTCCGGAAGGAATGGTATTAACAACAAGCCGGGAAGTATATTGTGAGGAATCGGATATTGTAATTTCTGAAGGAACAACAGTAATTCCGACTGAGATAAAATCTAATCGCATATACATAAGCTTTGAAGGCGAAGACAGAATAACATGTTCGTGGAGTGATTTTGTCGAACAAAGCCAACTGAATGAACTTCTGGACGAAGCATATCAAAGAAGGTTGGATGAGAATGCTCCTGTGATCGTGCGCGGCATAGTGATCGGATTTGCTATCGGCATATGTTGGATTGCAGCAGGTGCAATCGTCTCTCATTTGATCTTGAAGATGCAGAAGATCAAAATGTTGGTGATAGGACATATTGTTGTTTGTGTTTTGATATTTGCTGCAACGGTGTTTTCGAGTTTTGGGATATAAATACGTAGGCAGTAATCCTGTTACTTGCACTTCTTGCAAATCTTATTTTCTGTAAACAGAAAGATTGCCTCAGGAGTTCATCACATCGGAGTCTCAATTCGAAGACCGCTAAGCTGGTTTACGAAGTTCGCAGTAGGGAAGAGCAATTATCTGAAAAAGACAGTAAGTGAATTAACTGGCATTATATGTTGGCTTTTTAGTGGCTAAAAAATTGAAAGCCCCGATTGACGGGGCTCCCAAGCGTTTTCTAATTACTCGTACTCAATAGATTGTTCCGGTAACGGGCTTTAAGTAGTAATCGGAACCTGAAGGCACCGCCTCATAATCGTTGCCGGTGTATGAGTCATACCAACCATTGTCGCAATAGTATACCTCGTCTGTTACAGGATCATATACACGTTCACGCCCCAGAATTGCATCGCTGTATTCTTGAGAATTAATATCACTGGTGCGGTTGCTTTGTTCCCAACTGTCCATGATCATATTACTTATTTGATCGGCATTGAACATTATCTGTTCAGAAGTGGCCAATGTCTGCTGCCATACCGCATTGCGATCAGAATAGTATGAATCGGTAAAGGTAAGTGAACCGAATATGTGCAAGAAATTGCCAATCCAATCCGTAAAATCTTCTACAGGAAGCATTATATATGTTGTACCGGAAGCCAAATCCCAATCCATGAGATCATAGTACATGGGAATATCTACAACTGAAGATGTGAAGATGCCTTCATATTGGCGTCCATAGAACATAACATTTGCCTTGAGAATATCACCGCCATAACCATTAGGTCCGAGGTTATCAATCAGTTCAAAATCGTTATAGCCAAGATACTCATTTGAGTTCTCAAAAAGTGATTGAGCTGTCGCATCAGGACTAAGATAGCAATAACCATCCGGAACCGATATGCCGTATCCTTCTGCTGCGTCTCTCCAATAATCATAGTTTTCTTTGGATGGATAACTGACAAACGAAGTCGAGAAATAGAAAAACATCTCAGCACTCGGGTTTTCGACATAGACCTCATAACTGATAGTATCGTAATTCTTGTATCTGACATTCCAGCCTTCAGGTGCTTCGATCGAGAAGTAACCATCATCTGAATAGTATGTAGTCCACCTGACATTAGCATTATCATTAGTCTTAATTGTCACTTCCTGCTTCGTGGTTGCAGTTGTTGTGCTCTCCGAAGTCGCGGTTGATTTTTCAGTAGTATCAGAAATGACATCATCGGCATGACTCTTGGAGGAATCTTGACTCTTCTTTCTGCCACTCTGTCTCGAAGAACCGGAACAAGCTGTACATGAAGCCATAACCAAAACTGCAGATAATAAGACGGCTATACTCTTTTTCATAAAATCACCCTCCTCCATTTTTGATATTTTCAGAATATCAAGAGCGTTTTATGTTTTTATCTATTGTCTATGTCTATTGTATAAAGTGATTGTAAATTTAATTTGTCCACGAATACTTTGGTTCCGTTGCCTTGCAAATAGCTATTCAATCGTATATATAATAACTTGAGAGCGGTATTTATAGGAAGATTGGTATAGAAGGTTGTTTTGAGAAAACGTATCTGTTTTCAGAAAAGGAGCTCTTATGAAATTATTAACGAAGTTCATTTCAATTTTGATAGTTCTGACGGTAGGATTTCTCACGGCATGTGATAATACAAAACCGAAGGTTGAGGATACCTCGGGATCAACAGCACAAACTACTTCTGAAGCAGCAGAAGAATCGTTATTGTATTTCAACGATGATGAAGGTTCCGCAAAGTTGATACAGTATTTCGAGGACGGCAATGTGCCGGAAGAAGCGACCATTTTATATGACCAGATGGGAAGCAACCCTGAGATTACAATTACCGAACCGAAAAAAATCCGAGAGTTGTATCAGCTTTTGAGATCGGTGACCGTTATCGGCGAGACGAATGAGTCCATCACGGATTGCTACCATTATATCCAGTTCAAGCTTGCGGAAGACTGCTACGTGCGCTTTTCGTTTGAAGGTTCCGAAATATGGTGCTATGAGAAACAGAACTATAGTATCGGCAATAGCCAAAAGCTATTCACCTTTATGAATGAACTCACTAATGAATATTTGAACCAGGAAGGCTGAGTGCCGATTATCAAATGTTATATCTGATATCGGTTCCATAGCAGACAAGAAGAATCAGATCTTTGTCGTACTCTGCCAATTCCCGCCCGGTTCAAAATTGCTGTTTGTCGCAAGCGTATCACCAAGATTGTTAGAATAAACATGATCATAATCCACAGAGACTTCGACCTGAGTGCCGTCTTCTCTGACGTATGTATTAACACCTCTGATCGCCTCGGACTGGAGTCTGGATATCCTGTCAGAACTTGATTCTCCAAACGCAGAAGCAGAAGAGGACATGACCTGTGCATGATGCGCATTGCTTCTGTTCCACCACGCCTGATTTGCTGAATCGTATGCTTCCTGCAAAGTCCTGTTAGCCTGTTGCATCGCCTGAAAATTGGCCTGCTGCTGGGCTATGTTCTGTTGTGTATACATCGCAACGTCTCTCCGCATTTGATCCTGAAGCTTGAATGCTTCTTGAGTAATGTAAGGGTCTACTCTGAATGTGCTTACAAAGCGTTCAAAGTCCTTATAATCAGTATCGAAACGATCTTTTAGACACATCATCGTGAATATTCCATCAACAACCCATTCGATAATGCCGTTGTTTGGAATGTCTCCGAATGAACCCGGAGCGGCTCCATTTGATACTGCCGGCCTTCTCTGACCGAAAACCCCGCCAAAGATATTGCCCATGGCATACTGACTTGGCAACTGATATCTGGATGCCTTTAGAATGAATGCCAAAACGATTCTCATCTTTGCTTGTCCGACATCAACTTCATACACCTTGCATGTTTCTTCAAGGTAATACATTCGTTGGGGGATCGGATATACACCTGATCTTTGTGCCTCAAGATCACAAAGCTTAATAAAGTTGTTGAGTGCCGCTTGCCTGCTATAACCGGCAGCGGGAAATGGCATATTTCCGATGTAATATGCATTGGTCATTTTCGCGCCCTGAATCATCAGATTAATATAGTAATTTGCATACTTCTCCGCATCCATAAAAGGAACGAATGTTATCTTGCTGATCCTGTTCACTTCAGTGGAATAGGGCCCTGATATCATAGGACACTTGGTATCATCGGCATGAGCTTCACCGGAGAAAAATGAGAAAGCTGTACCCATTTTATTGCAAGCCGCACATCTTATAGGCATTGTGTGCACGGAGCTCGCAGCTTCCGGCACTAATGCACCGCTTGGCATATAGCTATCCGGAAGACCGCAGGAGGCAAGCGGAATATTTAAGTCTTTATCTGTGAATTTCATTACAGAAGATTCGCTCGGATTCTTCTTGAATGCTAATCTTAATGTGTTTCCACAGTGATTACATTTAATGAACTCGGATTTTCCGTCATAGTCAAGTGATCCGCTACATGCAGGACATCTGATTACTTCAATACTCATACAGAAGCCTCCTTTGTAAAATATATTTGTATTATAACATCCGCTAAGTGGAGATCTTACTAATAGACATCTCACTTGAAGTAGTTCATACAAATAGCAATTTTGGAGACGGGTCTATTCATAGCAGCCTTGTTAAAACAATATATATAATTGACATCTCTCGCAACGAGGAAACAAGTCAGACCACGGCGGATACAGTAGAGACTACGGTTGCGCCGGATATTCCGGTTGTTCCTGACGAGAAAGAAGAGATTACCTTCACATCCGGACTGAACATAATATGTGTATTTTGTTCATATAGATTATTATCAGTGCACGCCCTATAAAAACAAAAGAAGAATTAAATGCCCTTCTCTACAATATCTTGTCCTAAAACAAGAACTGCCCCATCATATAATGATGAGGCAGTTTGTTATTTGATGTTCTATGACAGGTTGTCTGCTAAGAGCAAACCCGAATATTTAGATTTCTCTGCGTTTTCTTA
>JAKSRD010000038.1 GCA_024403795.1 Saccharofermentans sp. | reverse complement strand
GCAACTGTCGGAGTTAATTACTCTCTAACAATTACACTTTCTATGGTACTAAAAAACCGCCGTTCAGGCGGTTTTAACAATGTTAAATGTTGTAACGGCGGGGCTTTTGAACGGGCATCCTTACTGCGCTGCGAAGAAAGTTCCCACGTCGTCCTGATCGATGATCTTCTCGAGTACCTGTACACCTGCACCGTCAGCGATGACGCCCATGATGCCGTTCTCTGTTACCTTGCTCATGGCGGTGATCTTTGTGCTCATGCCGCCTGTGCCGAGCCAGGATCCTTTGCCTGTGGCGATGTCAACCATGTCGGGAGTTACCTTCTCAACATATGAGATACGCTGAGCAGTAGGATTCTCACGGGGATTGGAATCGTAAAGGCCGTCAACATCCGAGAGGATCACGAGCAGATCGGCATTGGCAAGTACTGCTACATCGGCGGACAGAGTGTCGTTATCGCCGAAAGTGCCGTTGTGCATGATCTCCGTAGTTGATACGGAGTCGTTCTCATTGATGACGGGGATTATTCTCATCTCGAGCAGAGTCTCGATGGTGTTAGTAACGTTAGCGCGTGTGAGCTTGTCGGTGATGCCGTCTTTGGTAAGAAGGATCTGACCGCAGCGATAGGAATATTCGGAGAAAGATCTTGCATAAGCATTCATGAGCTCGCACTGACCTACGGAAGCGATGGCCTGCTTCTCACGTGTGGTGGTAGGGCGCTCCTTGAGATCGAGGTAGCCGATTCCGACACCGATGGCACCGGAGCTTACGAGGAGGACTTCCTTTCCGCGATTCATAAGATCGGAGATGGAACGGCAGAGTCTGTCAATGCTTCCAAGGTTCATCTTGCCGTTGGAATAAGTAAGTGTGGAAGTTCCGACTTTAACGACGATCCTTCTTGCAAAGTTGATGGGATTACGGGACCCGCTGTATTTACTCACGTGAAGCTCCTATCTTATTAATTATTAAACCAACAAAGAATAAACTCTTGCGTTATAAAATGCAAGAGTTTATCGGGTGTTACAGTATATGGATCGCGTATTGAGCGGTTTTCGATAAGACGGAATATCGTCTTGTTATCAGCCGGCTCATCAGCCGGGATCATCAGTCGAATCCTCAGCCGGGTCCTCCGCCTTGACCGGGACCTCCCGGACCGCCTTGTCCGCCGCCGGGCTGATTCGGATCCCAACCCGGTTGAACGGGAGTCGGGATAGGTGTAGGCGTAGGCGGTAAGTGGATGGGACAGGGATTATTGTCTGTCGGGCAGAGATAGCTGCCTGCAACGAAATAATCGGTTGTGACCGTTCCTGCTTCGCGGCATGCATCAGAAGGATAGTAGCCTGAAGAGCATACCGAAGCCGTGACGATAGAATCAGGCTTGGAGAAGGACGCTCCCGGAAGTTCTTTGTGAATCTTAGACATGCACCATTTCCAGATCAACTGTGCATTGGAGAAGTCGAACTGGGGGATCTCCGTCTGTCTCAGTCTGTTATCGTAACCGTACCAGACGGCTGCGGTGTAATATGGTGTGAATCCACAGAACCACTTATCGATGTTATCGGAAGTCGTTCCTGTCTTACCTGCGGTGTCGATAACCTCACCGTCTTCGTTCTTGATCTGACCGGCAGCCCAACCCGGCATGTTGTTGACGACTATCTTGAGGATATCGCTGACCATGAAGCAGGTCTCAGCTGAATATACACGGTAACTGATAGGATCTGACTTAACGATGATGTTGCCTTCAGAGTCCAGTACCTGAGTGTAAGCGTAGGGTTCCGTGTAAGTGCCGCCTGCTGCGAGAGTGTGGTAAGCACCTGCCATCTCAAGAGCAGTCATACCGGTCGTAAAACCACCGACAGACTGTGAAGGATAAGCACCTTCGGAAGTTCTGTCGATACCGACCTGCTTGAGATACCAGAGAGCAGTCTCACCGCCGACCTCTGTCCAGATCTCGGCAGCAATGGTGTTAAGTGAATTGGAGAGTGCGCTTCTGACCGTTACGGCGCCTGAATATGAACGGCTGTAGTTAACCGGCCAATCAACGTTCGGACGCTGGGGGTCTAAGTGCTTCGGCTCATCCATGAAGATCGTGGCCGGTGCAATGAGTCCCATCTCGAAAGCCGGAGCATAGTCGATCAACGGCTTGATCGAAGAACCCGGGTTACGTCTTGTTGAGACGGCACGGTTGAGGGACAGGTTCATGGTCTTCTCGCCATAACCGCCCTGCATTGCTGCAATCGCGCCGGTGCTGTTATTGATTACGACCATGGAACCGGTAGGTTTCTCAGGGTAATCGGTGATCAGTTCCGGATACTGCTGGAAGAGATCGGGATCCTTGAAGCCGCTGTCGAGGACATCCTGAACGTCAGGCTCAAGAGTCGTATAGATGTGATAACCCTTGTTGTATACCAGTGAGGACGCAAGGCTTCTTGAGATACCTCTTGAAGCAGCAACGTCTGAGATAACTTCGGAGATCGCATACTCCGTGAAATACGAATTGATCGAAGAAGTGTGATCTGTGCTTCTCTGCTTGAATTCAAGTTCCGTGTTGAGAGCGTCATGGTATTCCTGCTCAGTGATCATTCCGAGCTCGTACATCTTGCCGAGAACGGTTCTCTGTCTTCTCTGAGCATTACGTCTTCCGGTCTCTCTGAGCGGATTGTAGTAAGAAGGGCTCTTCGGAAGTCCGGCAATGAGAGCACACTCAGGGAGTGTGAGTTCAGAAGCATCCTTACCGAAATAATTCATTGCGGCAGCCTGAACGCCTACGTAGTTGTTGCCCATCGGAGCAAGATTGATGTAGAGTTCCAGGATCTCATCCTTTGAGAGATTCTGTTCGAGCGTCATTGCGGAGAACCACTCCTGAACTTTACGTGAGGTGGAGTGCTCGTCCTGACCGCTTATGAGCTTAACTGTCTGCTGTGTGATCGTTGAACCGCCGTGTGTGGCAGATCCGCCGTTTGCGAGAGCAGAGAGGAGCGCACTTCCGATACGCTTGATATCGATTCCCGAGTGTTCGCGAAAACGTTCATCCTCGATGGCGATGATCGCATCGTCAATATAAGTGTTCTTCACGTCGCTGTAGGAGACATAGATCCTGTCAACGTTCTCGGAGCCTGTGAGCTTTGCGATGACGTTGTTCTCGCTGTCATATACAAATGAAGTCTGTGAAGCCTCTACTGTAGTAAGGTCGCCGATCGATAACGGCTTTGTTGTTGATGCGTAGCCAAGGAGCATTCCGGCGCCAAAGCCGCCGAAAGTAAAACAAACGCACAAGACAAGCACGACTGCGATCTTAATGATGTCGCCGATAAAGCTTCCGACCTCGTGAGTCCAGCTGCGGTTGAAGCCGCATTTTGTGGGCTTACCTTTGAGCTGGCTTCTGAGCTCGTCTGCCAGAGCACTGTTCTCGGGTGCTACGGGTCTGGTCGATCGCTGCTTCTTATTCTCAATATTATGAGCCAAGAATATCTTCTCCTTATTTCAAATTCTCCTAATTTTACCACGACTTCGTTTATAATGAGATTACTTATATGTGGCAAAGAATAGAGGAACGATACTCTGGATCTTATTAAGATTACAATTACGGCTTTAGGAAGCGAGGGGCAGGGAATAGGAAGCCTTCCTTCCGGTAAGACATGCTTTGCGGCGGGAGTCTTTCCCGGCGAGAAGTGCCTTTGCACGATTTCTTCCGAGACATCAAAGTATGCAGTCTGCGATGTTGTCGAGGTAACGGAAGAGTCTCCGGACAGGATATCACCGTTCAGGCCTGCGGATGAGGTAAGCGGAGGACTTCCGTTTGCTTGTCTGTCTTATGAGGCGCAGTTGAAATATAAGGAGATGCGCGTAAGAGACTGCCTCAGCAGGATCGGAGGGCTTGACGAAGCCTTGCTTGACGAGGTCTTCAAGCCGATAGAAGGGGCTGATGAACCTTTCAGATACCGTAATCACATGCAGTATGCGATAAGGGACGGGCGGATCGGACTTCTTTGCGCGAAGTCTGACGAACTGGGCGAATATGACGGCAGGCTCATTGAGTATGAGATCTACGAGAAGATAAGGAGAGCGGCGGAAGAGGTTTTCGAGCGCGCTCCGACAAGGCTTTTCGACGGGTTTGTATTAAGAGGCTCCGAGAGGACAAAGGAGGTTCTGGCAGAGCTTGTCAGTTCCTCGGACCAGCCGCACGAGGTCGTCATCAGAGATGCAGGCGATTACATCTCCTCAACGGGACTTAACGATTGCATCAGAAATGTTTGCGAGGGCAATGGATTCAAGCTTAACGGACTGCTGTTCAGGATCAGCCCGAATAAGGCGTCGAAAAGGACCAGGACAGGAGTCAGAACAACGATCGAAGGCGTTGATCACTACGACGAGATCTTCTGCGGCAAGCACCTCAGGGTCAAGGCGGGTTCTTTCTTCCAGGTCAATACGGAACAGGCTGAGAAGCTCGCAAATAAAGCATCTGAAGCATGCCAAGGCGCGAAAGTCATTTACGATCTTTACTGCGGTTGCGGAACGCTCGGACTTGCCGTAAAGCGGAAAGGCCAGAAGCTGTTCGGCATCGAAGTCGTTCCGGAGGCCGTCGTGTCGGCAAAGCTCAACCGCTCATTGGCGCTGGATGAGGAAGAGGCTGCCGAATGCGATTTTGTCTGCAAAGATGTTCTCAAAGCTGATCTCAATTCGCTTATCAAGAGCTCGAAGATCCTTCCGCCGGATTGCATCATCATCGACCCTCCGCGCAAGGGTCTTGATATTGGTGTCGTAAAGAAACTTCTGGATATCGGAGCACCGGACATTTGCTATGTCTCATGCGATCCGGCAACGCTCGCACGTGACCTTAAGATGCTTACGCGGGATTACCGGATCCGCGAGATCACGCCGGTCGATTTGTTCCCGAATGCCAGCCATGTGGAAACGGTAGTATTGATGTCAAGGGATAAGGAATGATGGCTGAAAAGTGCCT
>JAKSRD010000037.1 GCA_024403795.1 Saccharofermentans sp. | reverse complement strand
TTCAAAACAGAAAACTGCCAACAAGCTCTTGATTTTTGTTAGCAGGTTTTATTGTAATCTGGTTGCGAGTGTGCGCGCCCCCGTATCAATGCTTTTTACCTACCAAGCATCCGATCCTGCTGCAATTCTTGTAGATAATAGTTGCACTCATTTTCGAGATGACAAACAGAGAATACCGATAAAAAACGACTTTTCCCCTTTTTTATAGGTACAACGAATCGTCTATCAAGGCCGGAATACCGATAAAAAGTGTTATTTTCGTTTTATCGGTATGTCCAAGCTGATTTGTACCTACAGAACTTCATTTTTCCGGTCTTGTAGGTAATCAGGGGTCAACGAAGAACCCTCAGCAGCACCTGAAATACCGATAAAAATTGAAATTTCTGCTTTTTTATCGGCACAACAGGGCTCACCATCAAGAACGGATACCGATAATTTTTGAAAAATCGAGAATTTATCGGTATTTGCAGGCGGATTGCCAACAAAAAAGCGGACCGCACATTCGCAGCCCGCCTCATCATTTTCAGTCAGCCGATAACCTCAGCACTCTTAAGCGCTTGCCTTTACCGTGCTCCAGACCTCTGTGTATTTTTCTTCGATCTCGTCAGAGGTGAAGTAAACTTCCAATGTCGCGAAAACCTCTGCCGTCGGATAGTAGTAGATGTTGCCGGATACTTCAGGATCGAGCATATCCTTTGCAGCGGTGTTAGGCGTTGAATAACCGACGTACTCGCAGTTCTCAAGAGCGATCTGCGGATCGTACATGAAGTTGATAAAATCCATGGCACCGTCGTAGTTCTTGCAGTTGGTAGGAACGCACATCATATCTACTGACCAGTTGGAGCCTTCAGGGAGAGCGAACTGAAGATCGATATCGGTCTTGCCGAGCTCTTCGACTCTGTCGAGCATTACGATGTGGTCGCCGGACCATGCGATGGATGCAGCGATCTCGCCGGCAGCCATCTTATCCTTGAGGTTGTCGACACCCAATGCGGGCTGACGTGAACTCTTCTGAGCCACAAGAAGATCGCGCGCCTGCTGGAGCTCTTCATTGTTCATTGAGTTGATGGAATAACCGCAGTAGTTAAGTGCAGCACCGATAGATTCACGCATTGAATCGTACATGCCGATGCTGAAATCGTACTTTGGATCAAAGAGCGCGCCCCAGATTTCTTTCGGATCGGTAGTGTTCTCGGGAAGTGTAACCTTATTGGCATCGTAAACGAGGCCTACCGTGCAGTAGAGGTACGGTACTGCGTAGTCGAGGACCTGAGATGAGATCTCAGCGTTGTCAGTGTATGTTACCGAGCGGAACATCGGATCCATGTACTGGTCAACATTGGGAAGCTTTGTCCAATCGATGGGCTGGATCCAGTCCTCCTCAATGAGACGGCAAACCATGTATTCGGAAGGGATGATGACATCATATCCGTTCGCAAGGTTAGGATACATGGTCTCGTTTGTCTCGAAAGTTCTGTAGACAACATCGTACTGAGGGAACTTCGCCTCGAACTTGGCAATCGTCTCTTCAGCAATGTACTCACCCCAGTTGTAGATTACGAGTTCCTGCTTTTTTGAGCATCCACAAGGCAGGATCATGGCACCGGCCATAACGAGTGCTGTAACGGACGCAACCGTTTTCCTTACATTCTTGTTCATTTCTTACTCTCCTTTTTATGTTCAGTAGATTTGTTTCTTTATGTGCTCGAAAACCTTACTCCGCCGGACTTATTTCTCTTTGTGAGCGGGCTTTGCCTTCTTGAAGGATGACAGATTCGACAGGACCATCAGGACAAGGACCGCGCAGAACATCAGAGTCGTAAGTGCGTTTATCTTCGGATTAACGCCGAGCTTTGCCATTGAGTAGATCATCATCGGAAGTGTCTGAATGGAGCTGTCGGCATTGAAGGTGCTTATGAGATAGTCATCCAGCGAGAGAGTGAATGTCAGAAGCAATGAGGACAGGATGCCCGGCATGATCTCCGGTATGATGACCAGTCGCAGTGTCTGGAATCTGGTGGCACCTAAGTCCATTGCAGCTTCAGTAAGACTCTTATCAAGCTGACGGATCTTGGGACTTATCGAGAGGATCGCAAAAGGTACGCAAAGCGCGATGTGCGACATGATTAGCGTAAACTCGCTCTTCTGTACGCCGAGGAACGAGAACAGGAGCATGAATGAGATGCCCGTTACAAGATCCGGCATGACGTTGGGAACATAGGTCATGGTCATCGCAAAGCTCTGAAGCTTCTTGTTGAGATAGGCAAGACCGAGAGAACTGATAACGCCGAAAGCTGTAGATACGACAGATGCGATGGCACCGACTTTGAGTGTCTCAAGGAGCGATTCCAGAATGCCGCTTCCGTCAGAGCCCTTGAACAGACGCTTGTAGTTATCCAAGGTAAAACCGCCCCAGATAAAGGACTTCGGAAGTTTGTTGAACGAGTAGACGATCAGTATCGCGATCGGCAGATAGATAAATATCAGCAGAAGCGCAAGATAGATATTGGGAACAAGCTTCTTAAGAAATCTCATAATGTCATACCTCCGCTTCCGGCCTCTTTATCCTGGCCACGCAGGATTCCCATGGTGATGAGAACGAAGATCAACAGGAGAAGCGACAACACGTTGCCGGCCTGATTGTATGTCGTGCTCTCGTTCAGGATAAAGTTCTGGACGGTCGTGCCGATCGTTGTTTTCGAGCCCTCATTAAGGATATCGGGGATCATGTAGAAGGTAAGCGACGGCATGAAGACCATCTGAATACCGGAGATAACACCCGGAAGCGAGAGCGGGAAAGTAACTTTGAAGAAGGTCTGTGCTTTGGTAGCACCAAGGTCGTACGCTGCCTCCGAGAGACTGTCATCGAGCTTAACAAGAACCGAATACAGAGGCAGGACCATAAAAGGCAGGAAGTCATTAGTCATGACAAGCTTCGTTATGACATCTGCCAGGATCTCATTCTTAAGGAACAGGATGGGAGCATCGATCGCACCGATCTGCTGAAGGATCGTATTGCACACGCCGGTCTCGCTGAAGAAAGCACGCCATGCATACGTTCTGAGCATTGTGTTCATCCACATCGGCAGCACGAAGAGCAAAAGAAGACGTGAGCTGTTCTGACGCTTAAGCTTGGATTTCTTTGCGAGGATATAGCTTGCGGGATAACCGAGAAGGAGACATCCGATCGTTGTCCAGAGGGCGTAATCAAAGCTTCTCAAAAAGATCGAGAAATACTCCTGAAGAGTAACCTCCATGCCGTAGAATCTCGTGGTTACCGTCTTTTTGGCGAACAATACGCTGAAGCCTGCTGTCGTGAATTCATATCCGCCGCCTGCTGCCTTTGTGAAGAAAGCACGGAAGAGGATGAGGATCAACGGCAGGATGGTAAAAATGACTATCCATGCAAGATAAGGATAAGCGAAGATCTTGTAGTTCATCTTGAGATTCAGAGCACCGTAAAGGCAAGCCGCAACTCCGATGAACAAAACAATGATCAAAAGGTTGCCCGCAAAAGACTGGGCAACGTAAAGTCTTTGTGGCGTAAGTCCGTTGCTGCTTATCATGTCTTCAGATACCATCTTGGACAGTGTAATGACATGGCAGACAGCACGTCCGACAAAGAGCGCAAGGACGCTTAAATAACCGATCTTTCTCTTCTTTCCCGAATTGTAGTAGAACGGGAAAGCGAGCGATAAGGTAAGTGCCGCAACGGCCAGTACGATCGAGATAACGAATACGACTGCCGCGAAGCTCTGGAAGTTCAGATTGACTGAACCGCTCCTGATCCTTGTATATACCTTTGGATTCAGGATCAATGTAAACAGTGAATATGTGCGGAAAGGCACATACTGGATAAACAACTCGAACATCGGAATAAAGATGCTCGCGAAGGAATAGACTGCCGAGAACAACATGACAAAGATGTGGACCGGCATAACCTTGATCTTGGCTTTGAGCTCAGTCATCAGTCTTCTTTTGCATCCTCCGTATCTTCATCAACTTTGCTGACATCTGCTTCTTCAACAACGTTCTCTCCGATGTTGCTCTCATCTTTCTCAACAACCTCGGTCTTATCATTCACACCGGAATGCTTTATTCCGAAGCTTCCGAAATCAGGCGACAGCTCGGATCTTCTCATGATCTGGATATCGTCCGGATCAACATAAAGACCTACGCGGCTTCCGACGACCGCGGGGTCAACGTTCTGCACGAGCCACTCGATACCGTCATCCGACTTAACCTTTATCTCATAGTGAACGCCCTTGAAGATCACCGACTCAACGGTACCGTTGATCCTGCCGTCCTTCTCCTCCGCAACATAGAAATCCTCAGGTCTGATGACAACATCAACGAGGTTAGCTATGCCTTCCGTGAACTCGGGGAAAAGCGGGTCAACACATTCAAACGTAATGCCGCTCGAGAGAACTACTTCCCTGTCCTTCTTCATCGTTCCGGCAACTATGTTCGATTCGCCGATAAAGTCAGCAACATACGCGTTCTTAGGTTCGTTATATACATCTATCGGAGTGCCGATCTGCTGGATAACGCCGTCCTTCATGACTATGATCGTATCGGACATCGTGAGCGCTTCTTCCTGGTCGTGCGTAACATAGACAAACGTGATACCCAGTTCTTTCTGCATCTCCTTGAGCTCGATCTGCATCTCTTTACGCATCTTGAGATCCAACGCGCCCAACGGCTCATCGAGAAGAAGGATCCTCGGGCGGTTAACGATCGCTCTTGCGATCGCAACTCTCTGCATCTGTCCGCCTGAGAGCTGATCAATATATCTCTTACCGTAATCAGCAAGACCGACCGTAGCGAGTGCTTTATTGACTCTCTGCTCGATCTCTGCCTTGTTTACCTTCTTTATCTTCAATCCGAATGCAACATTATCGAAAACATTGAGGTGCGGGAAAAGCGCATATCTCTGGAAAACCGTGTTGATGTTGCGCTTATTTGCCGGAACGCTCTTCAGGTCCGTTCCTTCAAAATTCACGATTCCCGAATCGGCAGTCTCAAATCCCGCAATGATCCTGAGCGTCGTGGACTTGCCGCAGCCGGACGGTCCCAGCAGCGTAATGAATTCATTATTTCTAATATAAAAAGTAATATCCTTAAGAACTTTAGTTCCGTCAAAGCTCTTGCAAAGATTCTTTATCTCGATTATGTGCTCACTGCCCGTGCTGTCTTCAAGAATCTGATTGTATCCCATTTTTGTTGCCCTCTCTCGAAAATGTTACTCTGCCGATCCCGTCTCTTCAGAAACTCGGCGGTGACGATATCCATATCGCTTTCGCCGGATGACTCGTCTTGTTCTCCAGATAATGCGGCTTGTCGCAGGAGAGATGGAAGCTCTCGCCCTTCTTCGCCTGATAACGTTCCTTATCGACAACTATCGTGATCGTACCCTCGGTGACATAACCGAATTCCTCACCCTCGTGCGGATTGTCCGGATATGTGGAACCACCGGGTTCGATAGTTACAAGGATAGGCTCCATCTCATTCTTCTGTGCATTCGGAATGAGCCAGCAGATGGTGCTCTTGAGTTCCGTATCCTGCTTTACCGAATAATCGTCCTTGCCGTAAACAACTCTGGTATTGGGTTCTTCCTTAAAGAAATGTGCAAAATCTGTTCCCAACGCGTTGAGAATGCTCTCTAACGTAGCCATCGAAGGTGATGTCTTGTCGCTCTCGAGAAGAGATATAAAACCTTTGGAGAGTTCGCATCTGTCGCCTAACTCTTCCTGTGTAAGACCCATCAGGAGCCTCAGATTTTTTATCTTTGATCCGATTTCCATAACTTTGCCACCTTAAACTCTGTGTTTACCGACACTAAACTTTCAACGTGAGCAATTATACATTGTGCTAAACCTGTTGTAAAGTATTCCTAAACTTTTTTGCGAATTTCTCTGCAAAAGCCGTATGGCCTTTATTTTCGGGCAGTTTGGGCACGTCTTGGCCAATAAAAATCAAATATTTTGTATTTCAAAACTTCTTGAAAAAAAAATAATGCCAAGTATAATAAATTTAGTTAGGAAAAATAACACTTTTTTGTGCAAAATTTTCGATATTCGGGGGGAAGCATAATGGCAAACCTGTTGGGTAATGTTTTCAAAGGTAAGGACTCAGGCCTTGCTACACAGGGCGCAGGACAGGGATCGGGTCAACCGGGCGTAAGACCGTCCAATCCCAGCATTGCAAACATCACAACAAACGGTCGTCCCGGCGGACACACAACACACACAACTTCCAATTCCACCGCTGCTCAGCTCGCAAGAGAGCGTGCAGAGGCTGCCAAGGCTCAGATCGAGATGCGTAAGCAGATGGAAGAGTCCAAGGATAAATCCGATTCTCGTGATAAGAACGAGGTAACCCCCGTAGGTCTCAGACCTCCGATAAAGCGTCCGAAGTCCGCTTCAGTCAATCATGCACAGTATGTAGCTGAGAAGACCGCTGCAGAAGCAGAGGGCAAGCCGATCGAACGTCAGCCCCAGTCCGGCAGAAGCGCTGCCGAGTCTGCTCTTGCACTTGCTCAGTCCGTTGCTTTAAGAGCTCAGAACGATGAGCGCCGTGCCAGCCAGAAGGCTAAGTCTGCCGCACAGAAGGTTGTTGAAGCCAGAAGTGCCGTAACATCCGCTGAAGAAGCACTTGCTGCCGCACGTAAGGCCGAGGAAGCTACCATCGCCAAGGAGACACAGGCTAAGCAGGCTACTCTCGAAGCAGTTAAGAATGCCGAAGAAGCGCGCGCTGCAGCTACAAAGGCTGAAGAAGCTGCCAAGATCGCCATCGCTAAAGCTGAAGAAGTTGAGAAGGCTGCTGCCGCTCTCACCGCTGAAGAAGCAAAGATCACAGAGCGCAGAAAGGCTGATGAGAAGGCCAGAGTTGAAGCAGAGAACGCTGAGCAGGAGACTAAAGCTGCTGTTGTTGCCGCAACTAAGGAAGAGGAACTTGCCTCCAAGGAACTTGAGGAAGCAAAGGCTGCTCTCGCTAAGGCTCAGAACGAGCTCGATGTTGCTAACCAGATGAAGGCTGAAGAAGATGCACGTGCTGCTGCCGAGAAGGCTGAGAAAGAAGCTCGCCGCGCTGCCGAGAAGGCTATCGAAGAAGCACGTATCGCTGCTGCCAAGGCTGAGGAAGCTCGTCAGGCTGCTCTCCTTGCTGAACAGAAGGCAAAAGCTGCCGCTGCTAAGGCTGAAGAAGAAGCCAAGATCGCCGCTGCCAAGGCTGAAGAAATCGCAAGACTCAGAGCTGCTGCCGGCATCACATCACCTGATGATGCAGTTAATGCCGCCGAGAAGGGTGCTGCTCCCATGAAGCCCGCTTCGGTCGAGAATGCTGCAAAGTCTGCAGTTTGATCCATACCCGTAATCAATTATCAGAGGCTGCCTCGCTTGAGACAGCCTCTTTTAGTACCATAGAAAGTGTAATTGTTAGAGAGTAATTAACTCAGACAGTTGCACT
>JAKSRD010000036.1 GCA_024403795.1 Saccharofermentans sp. | reverse complement strand
CACCCGAATATCATGCAGAACCTGCTGCACCTGCATGATGTTTTGCATGATTCCAACCGCACATAAACGCCCGCGTCCAAACGCCTGATCAAACATTCACCGCATTCCGTTATTTAGCACAAAAATATCGTTATTCAATATATTTATGTTGACTTTCCATAAAACAATATATAGTATATCGCTTGGGGACAAGGAGGATGGTATGAACAACAAATTCATCATAAGCAAGATCACATGCGGGTTCTGGTTTCTTTTTGCCGCATTCAATCTGATCGTAAGAGTTCTTCTTCTCGGCCAGTTCGCAAATATTGTCACTGTTGCATTTTCACTGATCGTCGCTCTCATTATTCTGGCATGCATAAAGAAACAACGCAGGAAGCCTATCGTAACGATGAATTGTGTCGGGGCAACTGTTGTCTTTATCGCTTACTTTAACTTTGCGGGAACAGCCATCTTCAATTCGATCTCGCTTAAGGCTCCGTTCTCGACATTCTGCTACAGTAATGACATCAAATACATTCACAGCGGCAAAGACACTGAATTCCCAGACAAACTTCCCGCCGATGTAAGTAACTGTACCATTGATTTCGTTCCGCCTGTATTACAAGGAAGCGGTTTTGTCGAAGTCACCTTTAACACTTCTGAGAAAGTGTGTGACGAGTATATCACCAGATATTCGGAGATGGCGATCTTACCGGCCTTAACGGTAGCTGAATTAAACGGGCAGAAGGAATCCGAGATCCTTACTAATATCAACGATTATGTGGACACGGAAGATCCGATAACGGTAAGCGATCTTTGCATCGATATTCCCCACGATGTTTCTCAGGAATATCCTGATGCCGAAGTTTATGTCGTTAGATCAAACTTCAATTGGAACCACCCTCATTCATTCACTTTTATCTGCGACAGAGAGAGCGGCTTCGTAATGATGAGGGAATTGGGCTGATAATATCGGCATCCCCGTCCCGTCAAAAATAAAACCCGCTTCGGCACTCAGCTTCAGCGGGTCTGATAATCAACAAAAACCGGAAGGACTTACACGCTCTTTACGGTATCGAAAACGAACTTGCCCTTTCTGTAATCGATCTTAAGACTTACGACGTCCTTAAGCGCGCCTGTAAGGAACATATCGGAAAGCGGATCCTCAACATTGGCCCTTATGGCCTTACGGAGCGGTCTTGCGCCGTACTTCTCGTCATAACCGAGCTCAGCAAGCCTGTCGCCTGCTGCCTTTGAGATCGAGCCCTTGATATGTTTCTCTTCGAGGGAAGCGAAAACGTCCTTGATCATGATGCCGACAATGCTCCTGATCTCCTCGCGTGTAAGCGACTTGAATATGATCGTCTCATCTACACGGTTCAGGAACTCGGGGCGGAATGTCTCCTTCAAAGCACTCTGAACGTGCTGGTCCATGGCTTCCTGTGCGCCTGAGAAGAATCCGATAGTAGCAGCCTTTGCGGAGCTTCCTGCATTGGATGTCATGATGATGATCGTATTCTCAAAGTTGACATGCAAGCCGTGGCTGTCTGTAAGGACACCGTCATCGAGCATCTGAAGCAGAAGGTTGAATACATCAGGATGTGCCTTCTCGATCTCATCGAAAAGGATTACCGAATAAGGCTTTCTTCTTACCTGCTCGGTAAGCTGTCCGGCATCATCGAAGCCGACATATCCCGGAGGAGAACCGATGAGCTTGGAAACTGAATGCGGTTCCATATATTCGGACATATCGATCCTGATGAGTGCTTCTTCAGTATCGAACATTACTTCAGCCAAAGCCTTAACGAGCTCTGTCTTACCTACACCGGTAGGTCCTACGAATATGAACGATGTAGGCTTATGCTTCTTAGTAAAGCCTGCTCTTGTACGTCTTACGGCACTTGCAACGCCGTGAACGGCATCCTCCTGGCCGATAACACGCTGGTGAAGTCTCTCTTCAAGGTTCTTGAGCTTCTCTGACTCTGTCTCGGAAATGGACTTCATCGGGATACCTGTCCACATCTCGACAACGCGTGCGATGTCCTCAACCTGGATCGGATCAGGTGCGATATCGCTCTCGAGCTGGTCGAGCTCATTCTGAAGCTTATCAACATAAGCCTTGAGCTCTGCAGCCTTAGCGTAATCGTCCTCGCGCTCTTCGGGAGAAGCATTCTCCATGCTGTCGATCTGCATCTGATGATCGTGCTTAGCCTTCACGAGAGCCTTACGTGTGTTTGCAAGCTTGACAAGCTTGATGTTCTTCAGGTTAGCGGCAGAACCGGCCTCATCAATAAGGTCGATGGCCTTATCGGGAAGGTATCTGTCAGTGATATATCTCTTAGATGCCTTAACGGCAAACTCGATTACCTCATCTGAATATGTGACATTGTGATGCTTCTCGTAATAGTCCTTGATACCCTTCAAGATATCGATGGATACTTCAACGGAAGGCTCATCGAGCAAGACTTTCTGGAATCTTCTCTCAAGAGCGGAATCCTTCTCGATCTTCTTGTATTCAGCGGTTGTAGTAGAACCTAAGATACGGAGCTCACCTCTTGCGAGAGCAGGCTTCAGGATATTAGCCGCGTTGGTTGAACCCTCAGCATCACCTGCACCTACAATGGTATGAAGCTCATCGATTACGAGAATGACGTTCTCAGCTTTCATTGCTTCATTGATAACACCCTTGATACGGCTCTCGAACTGACCTCTGAACTGTGTTCCTGCAACAAGTGCCGGAAGGTCAAGCTGCCATACCTGCATATTAAGAAGCTTCTCCGGAACCGTCCCTTCAACGATCTTAACTGCGAGGCCCTGAGCTACTGCCGTCTTTCCGACACCCGGGGCACCGATAAGTACAGGGTTATTCTTTGTTCTTCTGTTAAGGATCTGAATACAGCGTTCGATCTCCTTGTCTCTTCCGATGATGCGGTCGATCTTACCTGCCGCTGCACGCTCTGTAAGGTTTGTACCGAATTCGTTAAGGTACTTAAGGCGGGACTTGCCTCTGCCCTTCTTGGCATCCTTACCATCTTTACCGTCCGCAGCATCGTCATCAGACTTATTGCCCGGCCTCTTACCAAAGAGAGAATCGAAGATAGATCGTCCTCCCTCCTTCTCACCGTCATCAGAAGATGATTTCTCATCTGCGGCATCTTCCGGATCAGCTATGCCGACTGGAGTTGAATCCTCATCAAAATCATAGCCGTCATCATCATCATCACCGTCCAAAGGCAATGCCATGAAATCATCACCTGATACCATGGACTTAAGGAACTCAGTCGGATCAGAAGCAAGGTTGTTGGAGGATACGAGATCTTCCAATCTGTCACTCATCTCATCGATATTGTCTTCGTTGATCCCTGTTGCCTTGAACATATCGTTAACACCCGATATGCCTGACTCATAGGCGCACTTGAGGCAAAAACCTTCATCGATCCTTGCGCCATTCTCATAGCGACTTGTAAATACAATCGCATGTCTTTTTTTACAAATACTACAAAGTGCCATTAATACTCTCCGATTATCCTAATTATCTTCCCTTATCCTGCGTCTTACCGAAGGTCCGGTAAGAATGTCGTATTGCTCTTCCTCGAGTCTTGCAGTGTCGATAAATGCTGAAATATCCTTATACTGCCCATTCTTCTCTGCCTTCTCGAGCAGAGGCTTCAAGAACTGTCCGGTATAGGACTTCTTGCACTTCGCGACCTCTTCAGGCGTTCCCGCAGTTACTATCTCTCCGCCGGCATCGCCGCTCTCGGGGCCCAGATCGATCACATGATCCGCTGTCTTGATGACATCAAGATTGTGCTCGATTACGACCACAGTGTTCTTATTTTCGGTTAGGCGTTCCAAAATGTCAACCAATTTGTGTACATCGGCGACATGAAGGCCCGTCGTTGGTTCATCTAATACGTATATCGTTTTTCCGGTCGATCTTCTGGACAATTCCGAGGCAAGTTTGATTCTTTGGGCTTCTCCGCCTGAAAGTGTCGTAGAAGGCTGACCGAGCTTTATGTATCCGAGTCCGACATCCTGAAGCGTTCTGACCTTCTTATAGATTGCCGGATGATTCTTGAAGAACTCACAAGCTTCATCAACTGACATATTGAGTACGTCGGATACGTTCTTACCGTTATATCTGACTTCCAGAGTCTCACGGTTATATCTCTTACCCTTGCACACATCACATGTGACAAAGATATCGGGAAGGAAATGCATCTCGATCTTGTTAACACCGTCGCCTGAGCATGCTTCGCAGCGTCCGCCCTTGGTGTTGAAAGAGAATCTTCCTGCGGCATATCCTCTTTGCTTTGCATCAGGTGTCTCCGCGAAAAGCTTACGTATCAGGTCGAACAGTCCTATATAAGTTGCCGGGTTACTTCTCGGTGTCCTTCCTATGGGGCTCTGGTCGATGCATATGATCTTATCGAGGTTGGAATAGCCCGTTATCCTGTCGCACTTGACTCTAGTCTTTCTGGCGCCGTTCAGCTCGTGTGAGAGATACGGAACAAGAGTCGAATTGATAAGTGATGATTTACCCGAACCGGATACGCCCGTAACAACGGTGAACAGACCGATCGGAATGGTAACATCAATGTTCTTAAGGTTATTAATGCACGCACCGGATATCTTAAGGAGCTTCTTGTTATCGATCTTCCTTCTGTTCAAAGGTACAGGTATGAACTTCTTGCCGGACAGGTACTGACCCGTTACGGAGCGTTCTTCACTGACGATCTCATCGATCGTTCCCTGTGCGACGATCTCACCTCCGAACGAACCGGCGCCCGGTCCGATATCGACAATGTGATCTGCAGCACGCATCGTATCCTCGTCGTGCTCAACGACAAGAATGGAATTACCGAGATCCCTTAACTTGAACAAAGTCTTTATAAGCTTGTCATTATCTCTCTGATGCAGACCGATGGAAGGCTCATCAAGAACATACAGGACCCCCTGAAGTCCGGCACCGATCTGAGTCGCAAGCCTGATCCTCTGTGCTTCACCGCCCGAGAGCGTAGCTGAAGATCTGGAGAGCGTCATATAATCCAGTCCGACATCGTAAAGGAACTCAAGTCTGGACTTAACCTCACGAAGGATCGGGGCTGCGATCTCCGCATTCTTACCCGTAAGCTTTAATTCACTGAAGAACTGTCTCATGTTCTTAACGGACATGTTAGTCAGTTCGCTTATGTTAAGTCCGCCGATCTTAACTGAAAGACTGTTCTTATTAAGTCTTGCACCGCCGCATACGGGGCAGACATCGATGCTGAAGTATCTTTCATATGAAGCCTTAGCTTCCTCGCTGTAAGACTCTCTCCAACGTCTCAAGACACTCGGTACGATTCCTTCCCATGCAGAGTAGTAATCGTTATCGCGCGCATAGACGGAATTCCTTGTATCGATCTTCATCTTAACTCCGCCGTTACCGTAAAGGATAAGATCCTTGATATCCTCCGGGAGCTTATAGTAAGGCGTATCCAGAGAGAAGTTATACTTCTCGGCCAGAGCTTCGATGAAGCATCTTCCCCAGCTCTTGGGATCGTCAAAATTCCAGCCTGCAGTGCGTACCGCGCCCTCATTTATACTGAGCTTGGGATTGGTGATGCAAAGCTCGGGATCGACATTTGTGAGCGTACCGATACCGGAACAGTTCTCACACGCACCCTCAGGGCTGTTGAACGAGAAGCTTCTGGTGTTGATCTCTCCGAATGAGATACCGCAGTCAGGACATGCGAGATTCTGTGAGAAGAACTCTTCACCTGATTCATAGGTCTTCTCGCCGTCGTCGCCCACAACTGCCGTCTGCAATTCGACCTGAAGGAGACCGTCTGCAAGCTTCAAAGCAGTCTCGCAAGAATCGTAAAGTCTTGTTGTATTAGCTTCCTTGATCACGAGTCTGTCGACAACGACTTCGATCTCGTGCTTGTTATTCTTGTTGAGAGTGATCTCCTCGTCGAGTTCATAGGTAATGCCGTCTACACGAACTCTGGCATATCCGGATTTTCGAAAGCCCTCGAAAAGCTTACCGAACTCACCCTTCTTTCTTCTTACGACGGGCGCATATACGATCGCTCTCGTGCCTTCCGGATAGACCTTAAGTTTATCGATTATCTGATCGATACCCTGTGACTTGATCGGCTTTCCGCAGTTGGGACAGAAAGGCTCACCCACTCTGGCATAAAGAAGTCTGAAATAGTCATATATCTCGGTAACGGTTCCTACGGTGGATCTCGGGTTGCTTACGGTCGACTTCTGATCAATGGAGATCGCGGGAGACAAGCCTTCAATACTGTCGAGATCCGGCTTATCGAGCTGGCCCAGGAACATTCGTGCATAAGAAGACAAAGACTCAACGTAGCGTCTCTGACCTTCGGCATAGATCGTATCGAAAGCAAGAGAAGACTTGCCCGAACCGGAAAGGCCGGTAAGAACGACCATCTTTCTTCTCGGGATATCAACATCGACATTCTTGAGGTTATGCTCTCTGGCACCTCTGATCTTGATGTATTTATTCTCTTCCATAACCGTAATTTGTCCCCTAGTGAACAAAAAGACGGACATCTGATAAGATGTTCGTCCTTCCTGAATGATTTGGTGACCCCAAGCGGATTCGAACCGCTGATTGCGCCGTGAGAGGGCGCCGTCTTAACCACTTGACCATGGGGCCGTTTTTCTTTGCCCGAGTATAATAACACAGGTTATTGACCTATGCAAGCCTGCGGGCAAGGAATATTTTATCAGATTATGTCTGTCCTCTTATCAGCCGGAATATAAGGTCTTCTCTTATTTACGCACTTATAAGCAGGTCTCATGATGCGTCCGCCGGATACAAGTTCTTCGATGCGGTGAGCACTCCAGCCTGCGATCCTGCCGCAAGCAAAGAGCGGTGTATAGAGCTCTGTAGGAATGTCGAGCATTGAATATACAAGTCCTGCAAAGAAATCGACGTTAGCGCAAACAAGCTTATCCGACTTCTTAACCTCGTGGAACACTTCAGGTGCAACCTTCTCGACAAGGAGATAGAGATTGAAGAGATCCATGTTACCCTTCTCTCTTGCAAGGATCTCAGCATATTTCTTGATCGTAACGGTTCTTGGATCCGACAATGTATAGACAGCGTGTCCGATTCCGTAGATAAGACCGGACTTATCGAAAGCCTTCTTGTTGATGATGTCTGCAAGATATGCCTTGACCTGAGCCTCGGAAGTCCAGTCGCTGACATGTTCACGAAGATCCTTCATCATGTTGTATGCCTTATTGGAAGCACCGCCGTGCTGAGGTCCCTTGAGTGAACCGACTGCTGAAGCGATTACGGCATATGTATCTGAACCTGTCGAAGATACGGCATGAGTTACGAACGTTGAGTTATTACCGCCGCCGTGCTCTGCATGAAGAACGAGCATGAGGTCCAGGATCCTTGCTTCGAGCTCGGTAAACTGACCGTCAGGTCTGATCATGTGAAGGATGTTCTGTGCGGTATTGTACTCAGGGAGCGGAGCATGGATGTAAAGATCTCTGTGCTCGATGTAGTGTCTTCTTGCCATGTAGCCGTATGAGATGAGTACAGGGAATCTTGCGATGAGTTCCGTGCACTGTCTTACGACATTGTTGATATCCGTGGAATCAGGATTGTCATCGTATGAATAAAGAGCAAGAACAGATCTTGCAAGCTTGTTCATGATATCCGGCGAAGGTGCCTTCATGATCATGTCTTCGGTAAAGCCGTCAGGAAGATTTCTGTTGCTTGATAAGAGCTTGTTGAAGTCAGCCAGTTCAGATTCTGTCGGAAGCTCACCCGTGAGAAGCAGGAAAGCTGTCTCCTCATATCCGAACTTACCTGCGGAGAAGAAACCGTTAGCGAGGTCCTTTACTTCGTAGCCTTGATAGAAGAGCTTACCTTCTACGGGGATCCTGTCAGCATCGTCAACGATGTAGCTCATGACCTCACCGACTTCGGTAAGACCAACGAGAACACCGGTGCCGTCGTTGTTACGGAGACCGCGCTTAACATTGTATTTTGAATATAACTCCGAATTGATATGAGACTTTACCTTCGCTACGTCAGCGAGCTTATCTATAATCTGATTTTTCTGTTCAAGTTCCATGTTCCGTCTGACTTTCCGCCTAAATAAATAGACTTTCACCAATATCGCAATAATTATAATACTTTTGCGTAAGATTAGTAGTGATAGCGGTTATACGAAGAATACAGCAGATATACGGACTTTCCTTGTTAAGTCCGTTCAAAAATCTTCTCAGATAAGCTTCTGGAGTTCGTATCCGATAACGGAAGCTGCAACCGCTGCATTAAGCGACTCGGCCTTCCCCTTCATCGGTATCTTAACGAGCTTCGTGCATCTGGCTGAAGTCGCATCTGTAAGTCCGTCGCCCTCGTTGCCGATAAAGTATGCACACGGAAGTCTGAGGTCTCCCGCTCCAAGCTCGGTTCCCTTAAGATGCATGGCGAGAGTATCTGTTTTCGAGCTCTCAAAAAAATCAAAGCACTCATCCATCGTCTTTCGTACGATCGGGATATGCCATACCGATCCCATCGTAGCCCTTATGACCTTGTCGTTATAAGGATCGCATGTAGTGGGACTTACGATCACCGCAGTAAGTCCGAATGCATCAGCCATTCTGATTATCGTTCCGAGGTTGCCAGGATCCTGCGTATTCTCAAGGACCACATAGATATCCTTGCCGTCACCTCTCGAAGGAATATCAGCCGTAAGCTTGGGCTCATTAAGTATGATCGCCACGCCCTGAGGATTCACCGTCTGTGAGATCTTCGCGAAAACCTCTCTGCTTACGACCAACGGTTCTATGTCAGGCGTGAACTCCCTCGCCCACGAGATCCTCTCCTCAGTAACCACAACTTCAGAAGCCTTCTGACCGCTCGCCAAAGCCTCCTCGCAAAGCCTGGTACCTTCGAGATAGATGAGGCCTTCCTTCTTGGCCTGATCACGCTTGGTAAGCTTAGCGATTCGCTTTACATTCGGATTGTCACGACTTGTAATGGTCTGCACTTTGGGGATCTCCTTTAAGCATTACAAAAGCATTATAGATTATTCACGGGTAGTGTGCCAATAAAACCTGCTAACAAAAATCAAGAGCTTGTTGGCAGTTTTCTGTTTTGAAA
>JAKSRD010000035.1 GCA_024403795.1 Saccharofermentans sp. | reverse complement strand
GATACATTTTGTATCTGAGACAAGCAGAATCCGGGATTCCAGATACATTTGACCAGGAGAAGCACTGCAAATGTATCTGAGATGAATGATTTTTGAAGTTTCAGATACATTTTTTATCTGGAAATCTATTTTTGAGCTGTTCCGGATACATTTTGTATCTGAGACAAGCAGAATCCGGGATTCCAGATACATTTGACCACGGGGAAGAAGATGAAGAGAAGTAAGGATCAGTTCCGCTTATTCCCGAGAAATAAAGGGCGGTCTTTGTGCTTCAGTGCACGAAAGGCCGCTCTTTTAATTTGCAATGTTTGCGGTCACTGTGCCGCCGGTCCGCGGTTCTCAGGTTTGTATTCGAAGAAGTAGTTAACGATGGGGACGATGAGCCTTGCATTGGGTTCGTTGAGATTTGCGTAGAAGACCGGCTTCTTCTCATCTCTGATATAGATCTGTGCGATGCTGGTCATGCCGCTGTTAATGACTGCGCGGTCAAAATTACTCCTGTCGATAACTATCGTCTCCTTTTTCCTTACGCAGGTGAGCCTGTCTTTGGTTATCTCGAGGCCGCTGATGTTTGCCTTCGCACCTTCGGCAATGCGGGAGATAAGCCTATTTGCAACCTTGGGCAGAACGAAATCGTAGAAAGGGGCGGCAACTTCAGAATACTCATTATAGATGCGCTTATATGTGCCGATACCGTATGCAGAATAACCGCTGCGCTTGAATACGTGCTTGTTACCGTCATAAGTGGTCAGCGTGAAGTTATAGTTGAAGCTCTTGCTGAAATAAATGTAGATCATTGAAGAATTGTTGAACGCTGCTGACTGAAATACTGCAATGTTATCGTACTTTACGACGTCACCGTTCATATCCACATACGTGTCGTAGAAAGTAAGGTTTTTGCGGTCTTTGTCGTAAGGAATTACCAGTTTATTCTCTGACGTATTCACAACTGCCTGATTCTCCATATAAAACCCTCCATGGAATAAGTGATAGCACAATGAATAAGTTTACAGACTTCATCCGTGATTTTCAACGAGGACGGGGCCGCAGAGCCCATATCATTTGTCCTCTGTGCCCCGGCTTCGGACATTTATTGCCGCCTAGCGAAAATCATTTGCCCCGACAACCTGACAATCTGAGGTGCGCCCTGCAATTTTTACACACTCTTCACTCTTTTATAGGTTGAGTTTTATCGAAAAGATTGTAAGATAAGAACGTTATAACAAAATCCAGGAGGATATATATATGTCTTTAGTAACAACGACTGAGATGTTCAAGAAGGCTTATGACGGCGGTTACGCTATCGGTGCTTTCAATGTTAACAACATGGAGATCGTTCAGGGAATCACAGAAGCAGCAGGCGAGCTCAAGAGTCCTGTTATTCTTCAGGTTTCCAAGGGTGCTCGTGCTTATGCTAACCACACATACCTTGTAAAGCTTGTTGAGGCTGCAGTTGCAGAGAATCCTGAGATCCCGATCGCTCTTCACCTTGACCACGGTGATTCTTTCGAGCTTTGTAAGTCATGCATCGACGGCGGCTTCACATCCGTAATGATCGACGCTTCTTCCAAGTCTTTTGAAGACAACATCGCTATCACAAAGCAGGTTGTTGAGTACGCTCACGATCACGGCGTAGTTGTTGAGGCTGAGCTCGGTACACTCGCCGGCATCGAGGACGAGGTTGTTGTTGAAGCTGGTAAAGAGAGCTACACAAGACCTGAAGAGGTTGAGGAATTCGTTTCCCGCACAGGATGCGATTCACTCGCTATCGCTATCGGAACAAGCCACGGCGCTTACAAGTTCACAGCTGCTCAGTGCACAAGAAACGCTGACGGTATCCTTGTTCCCCCGCCGCTCCGTTTTGACGTTCTTGAAGAGTGCATCAAGAGACTTCCGGGCTTCCCGATCGTTCTCCACGGTTCTTCTTCAGTACCTCAGGAATTCGTTAAGATGGTTAACGAGTTCGGCGGAGATATGCCTGATGCAGTAGGTATCCCTGAAGAGCAGCTCCGTAAGGCAGCTACACTCGCTGTTTGCAAGATCAACATCGACTCTGATATCCGTCTTGCAATGACAGGTAACATCCGTAAGTATTTCGCTGAGAATCCTTCACACTTCGATCCTCGTCAGTACCTCAAGCCCGCTCGTCAGGCTGTTAAGGATATGGTTGCTCACAAGATCGTTAACGTTCTCGGTTCTGACGGTAAGGCTTGATCTTATACGGATCCTTTACTTAAAGAGTAAACATAACTTACATATTGAGGTCGTCTCTTCGGAGGCGACCTCTTTTTGTGTTTGAGCGGATCATTTAATGCAACATTTCGCGGACAAAAAATGTATTATTTATATAATGCGTCCGTACGGGGGATAATCTGATGTTAAAAAAGAAAGTAGCCATATTACTGACACTTACTACAGTTTTATCAATGACAGCCTGCAGCATGCCCAAGCAAACTGACAAAGACGAACCGGAGGATGATGAGGTCGAGGAGGTCGATGAAGAGGAGATTTCCGAGACTCAATCGGAGATATACGATACCGTCGGCAAGATCGCAGATGCGCTTGCGGCTTGTGATTGTGAGACATTGGAGAAGAAATGCACCGAAGACGGTCTGAAAGTACTTGAAGAAAACATGCCGGTGATCGATGTAGATACCTCAAGCGGTGAGCCGCTCGTTGATCTGGTCGAACACAAACTGATGGTCAGGAACATGATCGCTTCGACCATTACATATGAGATCGTTGACGGCAGTTACAAAGGCGCTCTTTTTGGCAGAAGTGCATCTGTGGATGTTGTTTTCTCCTACAAGGATTACGAGAGCGTAGTCAATTCCAAAGATAAATTCCTCGGCCCCGGTGAATTCAACACATTGCTTATGGATGTTGAGAATACGGTGGATTTTACTTATACTCTCAACTTTAAGAAAGACGGAATGGCATATATTCTCACCAATGCCGGTGTACTTAAGGAGATCTATGAATATGATGATGTAGATCTGGATTATTTCGACGGACTCTTTGATATGATCGAGAGCGGATATGTAACCGGCACCGGTTATGATGCGGCTACGGATGCTTTTTACGATACGAACAGTATCGATCTTTATGTCAAGTTAGACGGATATGCCAAGGATTATGTCTGGGATTATAAATGGGCGTTTGTCCGCGAGGACGGTTGGGATTGGGATTATCTCAAGATATCTGATGAGATCGTTGACAAATATCCGACAGAGATAAGTGTAACTTATACGCAGGATGAGAACCTTCCTTCCGGTCACTATCTGTTCTTCATATATGATCTTCAGTCTGAAGAGATCTATGGTTACGAGTTCGATGTCTATAATTCTGCGGAAGGCTGAGCTTTAAGTACCGGCTCTGAGGAACATTTTGGAGTACATATATTCCTCCAAACAAGAATGCAATAAAAAAGCAAGTAATTCAAAATCGAACCCCTTGGAATTGCTGTATATTCAGTGCAGATAGCACCCTGTGATTCGTCACTATTCCGCCTGCGGAGGATTCGATTATGAATGAAGTGATTCTTAACTGGAATGACTATAGAGAAGCAGCGATAAAGACCGCTTGTGAAGGTATTGTAATGCTTGAGAACAAGGGGGATATCCTTCCTCTCAAGAAAGGTTCCAGAGTGGCTTTGTTCGGCAGGATGCAGAATCACTACTACAAGTCCGGAACCGGTTCCGGCGGTATGGTTAATGTTCACCATGTAACAGGGATCAGAGAAGCTCTTTGCGATTGTCCGGATATCTCGCTTGATCCCGAACTTCTGGATATATATGACAAATGGGAAGAAGAGAATCCCGTTGATACAGGACTTGGCTGGGGTAAGGAGCCGTGGTCTCAGAAAGAGATGCCGGTAACTGCAGAGCTTGCGGAGTCACTCTCGGAGCGCAACGACGTTGCCGTGATCATTATCGCGAGAACGGCAGGTGAGGACCGTGATAACTCGGCTGAGAAGGGTGCGTTTTTCCTCAGTGATTCGGAAGAGGAACTTCTCGCGAATGTCTCGGCAGCATTTACCAATACCATAGTTCTCCTGAACGTCGGTAATGTTATCGATATGGCCTTTGTACGCAAGTACGATATCAAGGGCGTTCTTTATGTCTGGCAGGCCGGCATGATCGGCGGTATCAGTGTTGCCAGAGTGCTTTCCGGAAGCGAGAATCCGTCCGGCTGTCTTCCCGATACGATCGCTTATTCTCTGGATGATTATGTCTCGACGGAATACTTCAGCAAAGACAGGAAGGAAGACATCTACAAGGAAGATATCTTCGTAGGTTACAGATATTTCTCGACATTTGCCAATGACAAGGTCTTATATCCGTTCGGTGCGGGTCTTTCCTATACGGTTTTCGAGATGGAAGATTCAACACTTGAATTCAAAGATGATGTAGTTACCGTAAAAGTTAATGTGAAGAATGTCGGTTCGAGAGCGGGCAAGAAAGCGGTTATGCTCTACTGCAAAGCTCCGGACGGCGCGCTCTCAAAGCCTGCCAGAGTTCTGGTCGGATTTGCCAAGACCGGCAAGGTGCTCTCGGGCGCGGAAGAGTCGATTACGATCGAGGCTCCGGTAAGAAGATTCGCATCTTTTGATGACGACGGCAGAACGGGCTTCGGCACGACAGGATTCGTTCTCGAGAAGGGACGTTATGAGTTCTTCCTCGGCAGCGATTATGTCTCGGCAAGATCCATAGGTTCATTTGAGCTTGAAGAGAGCCGTCTTCTTGAAGAACTTGAGACGGCAATGGCTCCAATCAAGCCGTTTAAGCGCATGACGGCCATTCCCGACGGCAACGGAAGCTATAAGATCGGTGAGGAGGATACCCCGCTTCGCAATAAGGATTTCCTTGCATCAAGAATGGAAAGAGTCAGACCGGAGATCCCTCAGACAGGCGATAAGGGCATCAAACTTTCCGATGTCAAAGCAGGAAAGAATACGATGGACGAGTTCGTTGCTCAGCTTTCCGATGAGGAGCTCTGCCTCATAATCAGAGGCGAAGGAATGGGAAGTCCGAAGGTTACGATCGGTACCGCGGCTGCTTTCGGAGGAATTACCAAAGAGCTGAAGGCGATGGGAGTCCCCACGCTCTGCTGTACGGACGGTCCTTCCGGACTCCGAATGGATTCCGGCAAGAAGGCATTCTCTCTTCCGAACGGCACCTGCCTTGCTTCCACATTCAACGTTGAAGCCGTTGAGGAATTGTATTCATATCTCGGAATCGAGATGATCTCGAATAAGATCGAAGCCCTTCTCGGCCCCGGAATAAATATTCACAGACATCCGCTTAACGGACGCAACTTCGAGTATTTCTCGGAGGATCCCGTTCTTACGGGTCTCATGGCCAAGGCTCAGGTCAAAGCGCTTGAGAGATCCGGTGTAACGCCCGTAATCAAGCACTTCTGCGCCAATAACCGCGAGAACAACAGACGCGAGATGAGTTCTACCGTATCCTCACGTGCGCTTCGCGAGATATATCTCCCGGCATTCGAGATCGCGATCAAGGAGGGCGGAGCGAGATGTGTCATGACGAGCTACAACCGCATCAATGATTGTTACAGCGCCAACTATTACGAACAGAATACGATGGTCTTAAGAGAGCAGTGGGGCTTCAAGGGAATCGTAATGACCGACTGGTGGGCATTCATCAACAAGGAAGTAACACTTGCCGAGAAGTACAATCTCGAAGATCATTCGGTAATGGCAAGATCTCAGAACGATCTTTATATGGTATGCACGGCGGTCGAGAGGGAGAATCTCCTTGAGGCTGATACCTTTAAGGAATTGACTGAGGGCGACGGCGAGAATATTACGCGCGCCGAGCTTCAGCGTAATGCAGCCAATATCCTGAACTTTGCCATGAATACGCCTGCCATGGACAGGCTTGAAGGCAAAGCGGTAACCATCGAGCATGTTGACTGTCCGTTCAAAGATGACGACGTTGAGATCGATGCCGAGGATGTTTTCTACGATCTTGATGATGAAGTCACGATCCAGTGCAATGCGGCAACCTCGAGAGGCAAGGACTTTGTCTTCGGTATCACGAGTGCAAGACAGGGCATTATCGCTCTGGAGTTCACAGGCTCCTCGAATCTCGGAGAGCTTGCCCAGATCCCGATGACTCTTTATATCACGAGCATTCCGGTTGCGGTAATCACCTGGAACGGCACCAACGGTGAGGATGTTACGAAGACTGCCGAGTGCATGATGTATGCGCACAATTGCGTATTCCGCGTACATTTCGGTGCAGGCGGAGTTAAGATCAGATCACTGAAGGTTAAGTATCTCGGTCCCATCCCGGAGGATGCTTAAAAAGCATAAAAGTTTATTAACCTTACTTTTTGTATTAAAATAGTGTCGGCTTTTGTTCCGTCAGGTACTTGAGCCGACTTTTTAATTCTCTCGAAAAGAGGACTGAATGAGAAGAGACTACTTCACATGCGTATTCCTTGCGCTCATAGCCGGAGCCCTCACATTTGTGTGCTTCAAGCCGCTGTATTTCACTTATAACGTGATCGTTGTAAGAGAGTTCTCGGTCTTTGAGTGTATTGCGAGTATACTTTATGCGAGCTTCTTTGTTCTTTTTCTTCCATGCTTCTCTGCATTCAGGAAGAAGGAATGGGTCAACTGGGGTCTCGCAGCTTACGGATTGATGATTTACCTGCCCGTATGGTTTTATCCTTCGGCAGAAGCATTGCAGGCTGAGGATGTCAGCCTGGTAACTACGATCAGCGCACTTTGCCTGAGAGCGATCTATGCGGTAATGCAGGCCCCCTTTGCGGCACTCTCAAAGGTCATCGGAGATTCTGCTGCTTCAAAGGTCGTTTACTGGATAATGCCGGTAGCGATCGTATGGCCGATACTCTTTAAGATCGGACGTTTTTACAGAAGAGCTTATCTGTCAGAGCAGCTGAACCCCATGCCGGTTAAGAAGGAAACACATTCTTCCCAAGCACCGGAGGCTCCCGAGAAGCCTGAGGTATTGGGTACGGTCATATCGGCCCCTGTTACGGCACAGACACCCGCTGATGTTACGCGCAATGTCCTGAACAACAGTAAGAGCGACGGAGCTGTCGAGATGCCTTCTCCGGCTGCAGATGAGAAGCCTGCAATGAAGGAAGGCCGCACATCAAAACGTGCTGCCGTCAGAGCTCCCGTAAGGCCTGTCTTTGAAGGTATGGAAGCACCTGAGAAAGAAGACAGACCTGAGTTGGACGCCGGTCCTGCCAAGGAACCCGTGAAGCCGAAGTCTGATGAGGCGATCCCGTTGGGAGCACCTGCACCGAAGTCTGACGAAGCGATTCCCATGGGTGCTCCTAAGCCGAGATCCGACGAAGCAATTCCTTTGGGAGCACCGACGCCGAAGTCAGATGATGTGATCAATCTTGGAGCTCCTGAGTCCGATTCTGCTGACAAATAGGAATTCATTAGTTCATAATTGTTGAAAACCAACGATACACCTTGTAAAATAATGCAGTCAGCAAATTAGTTGGAGAATCAAATCAATGGCAAAGAACAAGAAATTCTGGAATACTTTGCTCGCGGGAAGCGACGATAAGAAGCATGCCGCACAGACCGGTGAAGACCCTCTTGAAGAAGGCCTTAAGGATCTGACATGGTTTGAGAGCTCCAAAAGGGCTGTTCAGAGAGGTCTTCGTAAGACCCATGAGACCTTCGGTGAAGAGGTCGGAAACTCGCTCACGACGGGAATCCCGGCGCTGTATCTTCTCGGTCTCCTTCCGTTTGCGGCTATTGATGCCTATGTAAGTGCAACCGAAGCCGGAATGTCTTCTCTCTCGGTTATCATGACCGTTATCGGAAGATCCGCTTTTATCATCACATTGTTGTTGTCTTTGGTCATGTCATGCATCTACCACTTTATGAAGCACGGCACACCTCATAAGAGGATCATGGATAAGGTCAACAGAAGCGTCGCTTATTTTGCGATCCTCGGCGCCTATACACCCATCTGCATTAATTTCTTAGGTCCTGTCTCCGGTCCCGTTCTTTGGGCTCTTGAGGCTGCCATGGCTGTTGCGGGTGTTCTTGTCACGGTGCTTACCTATCCTCACACAAAGATCGGTAAGGCATTTACTTACATCATCTATGCAGCTATGTCCTGGGCATTTGTATTCAGGATCGTTGAGTTCTACAAGAATGCTTCCGAACTTTGCTTCTGGCTTCTTCTTGCCGGAGTGATCGTTTATACGGTCGGCATATTCTTCAGCTCATCCAAAAAGAGATTTATGTTCTCACACATGGTATGGCATTTCTTTGTTCTTGCAGGTGTCGTCCTTCATACTCTCGGCTTCGTTTATTTCTTCGGTTGATCCCGGCGGGAACGATTCCTTTCCAAGCAGTTTTTTCGAGCAGTCCGGATAGGGATAGGTATGTATATAAATACTTATTTCTAAGGGTTTTGTAGTATTTATACATGTGTAATATTTTTGATGTTTTGGAATTGTTCATGTGTACAAATCGGAATGTGCCGATACGATTTTCCTTGAATTGGGGTAGGGATACTGTAAGATATATCCATAAACAATTTTTTATGGCGCCCCGTATCACATTATCTGATGCGGGTGTTTTTTAAGGAATAGGAGGGATAAAAACATGCCAGCATTTGTAACACCTGCCATTATCGTGGCAGCCATCATAGTAGTCGTTATAGTCATCTTGATTATTTCCAGCTACGTAAAGGCACCGCCGGATAAGGCTTACATCATCTCAGGTCTTCGTAAGAACCCTAAGATCTTGATCGGTAGAGCAGGCCTCAAGATGCCGTTCTTCGAGCGTAAGGACGAACTTATCGTTAAGCAGATCAGCATCGACATCAAGACCGACGGTTATGTTCCTACAGCAGACTTCATCGGTGTAAACATCGACGCAGTTGCTAAGGTAAGAGTCATGAGCGACGGCGAAGGCGTTAAGATCGCCATGAAGAACTTCCTTAACATGAAGGAGCAGCAGATCGCAGATTCACTCGTTGATTCTCTTCAGGGTAACATGAGAGAGATCATCGGTACGATCACATTGAAGGATCTCTGTAACGACCGTAAGAAGTTCGGTGACGAAGTTCAGATGAAGGCTCAGGAAGACATGAAGCGTCTCGGTATTGAGATCATCTCCTGCAACGTTCAGCATGTAACAGATGAGAAGGATCTCATCAATGCTCTCGGTCAGGACAACATGGCTAAGATCCAGAAGGACGCAAGCATCGCTAAGGCTCAGGCTGACAGAGACGTCGCAATCGCACAGGCACAGGCTCAGAAGGAAGCTAACGACGCTAAGGTTCTTGCAGATACAGAGATCGCAGTTAAGTTGAATGAGCTCTCGATCAAGAAGGCTGAACTCAAGACCGTTGAGGATACCAAGAAGGCTGAAGCTGACGCAGCTTATGAGATTCAGAAGGAAGCTCAGCGTAAGACCATCGAGGTTACAAAGACCAACGCCGACATCGCTCGTCAGGAGAAGGAAGTCGACCTCAAGAGAAAAGAAGCAGAAGTTAAAGAGCAGGCTCTCGACGCTGAAGTCAAGAAGAAGGCTGAGGCTGAGAAGTTCGCTAAGCAGCAGTCAGCAGACGCTGAACTCTATCAGAGACAGAGAAACGCTGAAGCTGAGAAGTTCGAACTTGAGAAGCAGGCAGAAGCTCGTAAGATCCAGGCTGAGGCTGATCTCTTCGCTAAGCAGCAGGAAGCTGAAGGTATCCGTAAGGTTGGTGAAGCCGAAGCTGCTGCCATAGCCGCTAAGGGTCTCGCTGAAGCTGAAGCACTCGAGAAGAAGGCTGAAGCCATGAAGAAGTACGGCCAGGCTGCTATCCTCGAGATGATCGTTAAGGCTCTCCCTGAGATGGCATCCGCTATTGCTGAGCCTCTCTCAACGATCGACAAGGTTACGATCATCGATTCCGGCAACGGCGACACAGGCGTAAGTTCAATGGGTTCTTATGTTCCTTCTGTTCTCGCTAAGACCATCGAGTCAGTAAAAGAGACAACAGGCATCGACATTAAGGACATTATCAAGGCTGATACCTATGACGCAAAGGTCAACAAGAACATCAACGTAACAGGCCTTGAGAACGTTCAGTCAGTGAATGTTACAACAGGCGATATCGTAGAGAAGGCTGAGGGCGCTCCTGAAGCACCTGAGGCACCCGTGCAGTAAGTTCTGTATCAGACAGATACTGATAACCGATAATTAACAGACCCCTTCGGACATCTTGTCCGGAGGGGTTTTTCTTGTTCTTTGAATCTATAAGACGCGTGTTCACGAACGCCTCAGCTTATCTTGAATTCGGGAACCTCCACGAGGTACGGTTCCAGGAAGCCGAGCTTCTTAACTATCCAGACTGTCGGTTTTGAAGGTGACAGCTCTACACTGACAGGCTTTGTTGTATCGCTGACATCACGGCCGTCCATGTCGTATACGTAGTGGTATTTGATCTCGTATTTACCGTAGGGAAGAGTGATCTTATAAGTCTTTTTTCCGACCCATTCACAGCCGGTCGCGGCAGAGTCCTGCAGCTCATATCTTGTACCGTTGATCGTGAAGCATGTTTTGCGGCTTTTTGCAGCCTTGAAGTTGCAAAAATAGATTATCCCGTCTGCCATCTGCCGAACTCCTGTTCTCATAATATGAATCTATTCTACCAAAATGACGACTGCTTGGATTTATTGAAATGTTATAGCGCATGCGGTATTGTAGAGTAATCGCACAGGGCATGAAGTGACTTCAGATCACTGATACAAGGCAGAACATCCGGCAATAATCGGTTATGGCAAAAGAGAACAGGAATCAGACATTCGTTTATCTGTATGCTTTGTTGATCATCATGGTGATCGATGATCACTGTTCCAGCATTATGGCATTCGGGACAGGTGTCTTTCCGTACAATTCTTTCTATATGCCGTTATTTGTGTTCTGTTCGGGATATTTTTTCCATAAGACAACGCTCATAAAAGATCTGGTTAAGAAGGTAAAGAGGCTGTTTGTACCGTATCTTATCTGGAATCTGGCGGCGCTCATTATTACTTCCGTAATCGATAAGGTTTTAGGTGTACATTGGATGGAACCGCTTACTCCCATGTCGTTATACCAGATTCTTCTGATCGGTCCGACTACCAGCATAAATGAGGTGTCATGGTTTGTGATAATGTTGTTCTGGGTGAGTGTATTCTACATAATGATCAAACACATTCTGCCCTCCAATAAAGTGTCAGACATTATTACAACTGTTGTTATTACCAGTCTTGGTGTTTTCAGCATTTGGCTATGTGTGCACTATTATATGGAGTTTGTTTATGATAAGTTATGGCTGTTCAGAGCGATGTTCTATTTAGTGTTCTACGATTGGGGACACATGTTTAAAAAGTATCTTGAGAAGCATCTGATCAAACTGAATACTCTTTTAGTATGTGGTATCTGCATTCTTATAAATCTGATCGTGATCACGGCCGGATTTGATATCAACTACTATTCAACTGAATGGATGAATCGCTTCAGATTTGTTGCACTTACGTTTGTTACTTCGCTTACCGGCATTGTTTTTTACTATGAGTTGATGAGAGTGATATCAGCAAAGTTGGGATCTGTACGCCTAATCGATTTTATCGGTCGCAACACATTCACGATCATGGAGACACAGATGTTTTTTATTAATGTTCCGTCAATATTTATATATATCCAAATAATTAATGGCAGTAAGAGGTTTGGCGGATTCCCGATTGAAGAATTTATACAGGGAACATGGTCACGTTATCAGCCGATTTTAATTCTTAACTTCTTCTGCGGCTTAACGGGAAGCTTAGCCGTAGCATTCATGCTCGAGAAGATAAAGCAGGTCTTAAAAAGCAAACGAACCGCCTTGCTTAGGAGCACGAACTAAACGTTTGTAAAATAAAGAAGGGGCTGTCTCAAAACAAAAGAGATAGCCCCTATCTTATTGCAAAAGAAAAC
>JAKSRD010000034.1 GCA_024403795.1 Saccharofermentans sp. | reverse complement strand
CACCAAAGAAAAACCTGCCAACAAACTCTTGATTTTTGTTAGCAGGTTTTTTGTTTGCAGGTTTGCAGAGGGTTACGGTGAATTGGTACGTCGGCAGAATGGTGTATGGGTGCATTGGTGCGTTGGTGGCGTCGGTAGTGTGTTCCGGCGGATTATGGGTTGTGGCATTTCCTTGATACGTGGTTTTGCTGATATGTCATCCAATACTTGACTACGGAGGAATCCTCCTTTATGAGAATTCGGACAGCGTTACGGCTTATCCTGAATCGGAGTACGAACCGCGTTACGGCGAAATCCTAAAATCGTAACGAATCAGGATGTTTTCATACACGAAAACAGTAATCTTCCTCTTGTGTTTGCATTCCCTTCCATCTCTTCGCCTTTAGAAAAAGATAAAAGTTCGGCCACGCATTTCTGCAGGCGTAGCCGAAGCCCTATGCGCTTTCCCACCGCTTTACCTTTTGTTCAATTCAGCATGAATCCTCATCGCCTCAAAAGAAGATAAATTGATTGGGGCGCATTTCCGCAACGAAGCGAGGACCTATGCACTTTCCCACCGCTTCCTCTTGTGTTTGCATTCCCTTCCATCTCTTCGCCTTCAGAAAAAGATAAAAGTTCGGCCACGCATTTCTGCAGGCGTAGCCGAAGCCCTATGCGCTTTCCCACCGCTTTACCTTTTGTTCAATTCAGCATGAATCCTCATCGCCTCAAAAGAAGATAAATTGATTGGGGCGCATTTCCGCAACGAAGTGAGGACCTATGCGCCCCAACAATTTATCTTCTTTCATCTATTATCTTCTGCACCCTCTTTTCCGCAGCCGCCCTGACCTCTTCAAGCTTTTTCTGACCATTGAAGAAGTATGTTATCTCTTCGATCAAGACCAGCTCAATGGCGATGTCGTCCCTTCTCATTGATCTGCAGCGTAAGATGTTGTCTTCCAGGTCACTGATGTTCTGTTCCGACAGCATGGTGCTGACTTCAGATGAGTCTGTTCCGTTCTTTGATGAAGAATAGCGTGCGGACAGGTAATCAAGAGTGCTCTTACCGACTTCGCGAAGTGCGTTGCGGTTAACAACACAACAATCGCCATCAGCATAGTTCTTCTGTATCTCATCTGACATGAGAAGATTTACGAATTCCATGCATGCATCCGTGTCGATCGTTCTCAGTGAGACTGCAACGGACAGGAACGGCTTGACTATCGGGCCTCTGCCGTCAGAAGAGGGCATTCCGAGAATGACCGATGAACCGCCTAATTCACGGGCGTTATCAAGGTAGCCGTGAATCCCGTAGCAAAGATTGAACTTAGCCGCCTTTTTCTCAATGTCAATATTCGGTCCTTCAAGCACTTGTGCACCGCTATGTGTAGTAAAACCCGAGCCGAGATCACTACTGTCATTGCGGACACAGTTTTGGATGAATTCGGCCAGTCTCTCGAATTCAGGTGATGAGAAATCTGCGCGGCCGTTAACGATGAATTTTTCGCGCATGTTGCTGAAAAGTCTGGCAAAATACATGGCCTGATCTGCCGGGATGATGTCCTCGCCGTTCAGAGTGTTTCTCAGGAATTCCTCGTATTCTTCGTAGGTAAAACCGTCGCCGCTTTGTCCGGCGTATTTTGCATCGGTCTGGATCCCGCTTAACGAGAAGGTTATGGGAACGTGATAGAGTTTGCCGTCGTTTTTCGCTGCATTAATAATGTTCTTAAAATACTTCTGTGAATCCAGATCTCTGAAGTAAGAAGAAAGATTAAGAAGATAGTTGGAATTGTTGATGATCTCCATTCCGGAGGTGTTGATGAGGATGTCCGGACCTATGCCGTCGACGAGGTCTTCGGCAAGCTGTTTGCTTACTGCGGCTTTTTCTCTGAGCGCATTCAGTTCGGAGCTGTCCCCGCCGGATCTTCTTTTCGCGTCATACAGATCCGAGACCTCAATGAAATACTCGCTGTTGTCCTCATTGAACCTCATGATCGCTTCAGCGGTATTCCTGTCGATGTCGCCGTTATCGATATAGAGCTCGAGAACTGTTTTGCCGGCATTCGGATTCTTGGAGGCTCTCGAGAAATCGTAGATCGTGTAATTGTCTTCTCCAAAACCGTTATCAGTGCAGCCCGTAGAAACGCAGCTTGCAAACACAAAAGAATCTTCATCACAATATATCAATTTTGAGGCGCCGAGCAGAGCTCTGTTGATTCCACAGTTATTGAAATCAAAAATTACATCAACCGATTCATTTTCCGTATCTATTTTCCTGACGCCTGTCTCATCGACATAGTATGCGTATCCGTCAGAACCGCAATACGATGAGGAAATCCCCTCAAGATCAAGCCAGTCATATTCCTCCTGATCCATCAGATGTATATCAAAACTGTTCAGATCGATCTCGTAGAACCGCTCCTCGCCCGTGGTCTCTACCGGAACTATGACGGTATTCTCCTTAAGCTGCAAAAGCGTCGGAATGCTGAAGTAATCCAACACCGGATCTTCCAGCACGATATGCGAACAATTACCGTCTTCCGAGAAGATCGATATGTTAACCGCCAGCTTACTTCTGTCGTAATTCTCAGACGTCTTGATCTCATATCCGTTTATCAGATATTCATTAGCCAAGTACACGTCATCATCAAGATCACTTATGTCGTAGCAACCCAGCTTCTCACCGGTCCGTGAATCATAATCTGTCTTGAACTTCTTAGTTGTCATCTTACCGGAATCGCGCGCGGCGCCGTATACGGTAATGATCCCGTTATGCAATGTGGCCGTATTGATATTGCTGCAGTTCGGAGTATCACCTTTAACGTCGAACGTGCGGACGGGCTCGCCACTCTCCCTGTCGATTATCTCCACGATGCCGTAATCATCTTCGGCTACAATTCCGTCGTCCTTGCCCGATGCTGCTTTATGTCTTCCTGTCGACATTGTCACAACGTATTTCTCGTCGGCTCCTGCTATGGTCTTTCTGACAAAATTTGTCTCTTCGGCCATATTAATATCTCTGCCTGTCTCGAAAACATGTGCATCGAACCACGGCGTTGCCTCATATATTTTATTTCCGCTGCGATGCCTTCCGCTGCCGGATTCATGACCGTGCTTTTTGCAAGCCGCCAAAGGCAGCGCAATGCTGCAAGCCATCATGACTGACAATGCTTTGATCGGAATTCTTCTCATTACTGTCTCTCCTTCAGAGAATTGTTATGGTGCATGCTTTTGCCGCACAATGAACATTCTATTGGTGCTTCTTATCTATGTGGCATCGAAGAGTAGGCAGAAATGTGGAAAAAATCTTTGATATTTATATATATCGAACGTATCGAACGCGCGCTGTTTATTATGTCCGACTTCTTATGTACTCGAAAACGCCTCACCCCCGCCTTACGTCAACATCACGAATCAGCGCAATCAGCACACGCCGCCTAAAAGCAAAGCAAAAAAACACGGCAGGAATGTGGTATGGGGCCACAGATCTTGCCGTATTTCTCGAGATATTCTGATTATCTCTGGAGGGTAAATTATATATATACATCACATTTCCCTAATAGCTTTACATTGGTACTCTGTGAGGTACAACTTATTTATTTCTGCTCGTGCAGAATCTCCCTTCTATGTTGGTTAAATAGTTGGCCTCGCATTTTCCGAGAGCATAGCGAGGACCTTTGCGAGCCTTCCTATTTTCTCCAGAGGTTAAATAGTTGGCCTCGCATTTTCCGCAGCATAGCGAGGACCTTTGCGAGCCTTCCTATTTTCTCCAGAGGTTAAATAGTTGGCCTCGCATTTTCCGCAGCGTAGCGAGGACCTTTGCGAGGCCAACTCTATTTAACCTCTCTCATCCATTACCTTCTGTGCTCTGTCCTGTGCAATAGCAGCAACCTCGGACAGATCCTTCTGACCTGCGAAGTAAGCGGGCATCTCTTCAATAAGGATCGTTGAGATTCCGGCATCTTCAATAGCCATTGAAGAGCAGCTCAGAATGATATTTTCCATATCATTAACGTTCTGTTCATCGAATTTTGCACCTTCGGGAACACTGTACAGATCTGCTATATCCTTGTCTTTAAGGTACTCACAAGCCTGCTTGCCTGCTTCTCTGAAGGCAACACGGTTAATAACGAACTGATCATTATTTGAGATACACTTCTGTGTCTCATCAGACATGAGAAGCTTAACGAATTCAGCACTTGCTTCCGAATCTACGGACTGAGCGGAAATTGCAATTGAAGTAATAGGTTCGATTGCAGGGCCTCTGCCGTCAGTAGAAGGAATGCCGAGAATGGACTTAGCGTTGCCAAGTCTGTAAATGTTCGAAAGATAGCTTGTCATACCATAGCACTTAAAGTATTCAGCAACTTTTCCGTCATCTGCGCCCTTGAAGAATGCAGCTCCGACAGCACCATAATCTTCATCATCCCAGCTGATGCTGTTCTCAGGTGCATATGCCTTAACGAACTCTGCGATCTTCTCAAAATCAGCATTTGAGAAATCAACCTTACCGTCAACGATAAACTTGTCACTCATGTCTGCAAAAAGCTTTGTAAAGTACATTGCCTGACCCAGAGAGATGACATCCTTACCGTTAAGTGTCTCGCTGATGAACTTCTCATATTCTTCCGTTGTAAATCCGACACCGCTCTGACCTGCATATTTTGCATCAGTCTGAATACCTTCTACACAGAATGATATCGGAAGCTGATAGAGCTTGCCGTCAACCTTTGCAGCCTCGATAACGTTAGTAAAATACTTATCGGGGTCAAGATCACCAACGTATGTTGAGAGATCAATAAGATAGTTAGGATTGTTGAGCTGACCCATGTCGGATGTGTTCAAGAGGATATCCGGACCTTCGGAATTCAAGATGTCCATTGCAAGCTCGTTGCTCAACTTGGAATTTCTCTGAAGTCTCATTGCTTCGATATCGTCATCGCTGTTCAATGTTATATCACCATATGTATTCTTGTAACGGTCTGAGACTTCAACATAATAGTCGCTGCTGTTGTCATTGAATTTGATAATAGCCTCGGCGATCTCGTCAGAGACATAGTTGTCACCTACAAAGAGTTCAAGGATCGTCTTACCCGCGTGAGGGTTCTTATCTGCCTTTGTAAATTCATAGAGTGTGTAATCCGGCTCACCGAAGCCTCTAAATGCATCTGATGAATACTTTCTACCCAGGAGGAGATAAGAATCTTCATCACAGTAAATGATCGTTGAACTGTTCATCTGAGATCTGCTTACTCCGCAATCGCTGAAGTCGAATACGATATCTGCTGACTTATTCCCGGCATCGATCTTTGCGATTCCGTCTTCAGATGTGTAGTATGTGTATCCGTCACTACCTATAAAAGCATTAGAGATTCTATTCAGATCAAGCCAGTCATAGGATGCTGCATCTTCTTCCGTTGCGGAAAGAGCGTTAAGATCAACTCTATAGAACTTGTCCTCTTTATCTGTCTTTATCGATGCAAGTACCGTATTGGCATCCAACTGGATAAGAGCCGGTACATAGTAGAAGTTAAGTGCATCGTCTTTGATCTCAATGGAATTACAAGCACCATCATTATTGTAGACAAACAGATCTACACATGACTTTTCTGAAGTCCAGTCCATGGCAGCCTTTACCGTATAGTCTTTGAATTTATATACGTTATCAATGTAAAGATCATCGCTCTGGTCTGTCACTTCACGGGAACCAACCACGTCACCTGTCTTGACATCAAACTGCTTCTCAAACTTAGTAATATTCTCTGTAGCAACATCAACCATGCTTACGCTTGCTGTGATGATTCCGTCTTTATATACTGCACTATCAACCAAGCTGTTCTTATCAAGCTTCTCTTTCAGGTCGAAAGTATTAACAGTCTGCTTAGTATTTCTGTCGATTACTTCGATCTTTGAGATCAGATAATCGGTAAGATCCTCAGGGATCTCATTCTCGTTAGGAAGCTTATAGTAACCTGTTGACAATGCAACTATGTAATTCTCATCAACACCTGCAATCGACTGCATGACGCCTTCGACTTCTCTGTTGGGATCTACCTGATTGCCGAGCTTGATCTCGTTAACATCGAACCAGGGTGTATCTTCTTCGATCTTCTTTCCGCTGCGGCAATTTCCGGAACCGGAATCCTTGCTGCTCTTACCTGCCTTGTTGCACGCGGCAACAGGAATCACAAGACTGCAAGCCATTACGGCTGACAATGCTTTGATCGGGTTAATTTTCATTATTTACTCTCCTTCAAAAGTTTGTTGGTTGTTTTTCATTCACGCTATTTCTTTCCCGCATGAATTCCAGAGACAACTTACAACCAAACCCTGAGAAAAGGATGGGCAGAGGTGCGGTAAAATATCTTTTATGTTTTCTTTATTTATTATTTCTGTTTGATATTCGGATTTTCTCGAAAACAGCCACACTTTTGCCGATGTTTCTTTTCGCATGTACATTCGAAAAAATCAGAAAGAAATATGCCTCGCAGCCAAGAATGGATTATGGGGATAAAAGGGATAAAGAAATACTGCGAGGCATATGATATTAACGAAAGCACTGAGTTGTCTCTTGCATTACCCCGGAACTGAATCCGGAGTCGTGCAAGAGATATCTCTCTAACCTTCGTAGTTTAAAAAACGTGATCTCGCATATCCGAGAGCAAGGTGAGGCCTCTGCGAGAAATGTTTTTTAACCTCGTTCATCTAGTACCTTCTGTACTCTGTCCTGAGCGATCGCCGCAACTTCCGACAATTGCTTCTGTCCGATGAAGTATGCCGCCATCTCTTCTTTGAGGATTATGGCAATCTCTGAATCGACGGAATTCGTGCAGGAACAGCTGTTAATATTCTTCTCAAGATCAACGATGCTCTGCTCGCTGACATAATTATTAGCAGGGGAATTTGAATCGGATGATGTAACATCCAGATATGACTCAACAGCGATCTTTCCTACTTTTGAGAACACATTGCGATTGATAACAAACATATTATCTCTCGCGTAATCTTCCTGGATCTCGTCCGACATGAGGATCTTTATGAATTCTCCGCAAGCGTCAACACTTTCAGCCTGAGTAGAAACTGCGACCGATGTCTGCATTCCTAACATAGGACCTCTGCCGTCGGAGGAAGGGAATCCTAATATTCTGGAAGCGCCTCTGTTTGATTCTACTGCCACCAGGTATCTGAAGTATCCTTCACACGATGCAAAACACGCAACCTTAGGACCGTTATTGTCAAACTTATGCAAAGATGCACCTAATGCATGAGTGTTGTTCATCTCCTCACAGGTCTCACCATTCTCGGGAACGTAATCCTTTACATAGTTTGCTATTTCTTCGAATTCGGGAACTGACAGATTGGCATGACCGTCAACAATAAACTTATCTTTCATGGCTGAGAATAAGCATGTAAAGTATGTCGTCTGACCATAACTGATTACATCTTCTCCGTTAAGTGTCTCATTAAGGAACTGCTTATACTCATTAAAAGTGAAGCCTACTCCGCTCTGCCCTGCATATTTATCAGATGTCTGAATACCTTCAAGTGTATAAGTGATCGGTAACTGGTAGAGTTTTCCGCCGTCTTTTGAAGATTCAATGACATTTGTAAAGTACTGCTCCGGTGCAAGATTTACGACATATTGCGAGAGATCGACCAGATAATTTGAATTGTTAAGCTGGCTTATGTTGGCAGTATTCATCAAGATATCAGGACCTTCACCGTTGATTATATCCACGGCAAGCTTACTGCCTATGTCGGCACTTTTTGCCAGGATCAGCGATTCTTCATCATCCTCACTCTGCACATCTCCGTTTCCTGAAGACTTTACATATCGGTCTGATACCTCTATGTAGTATTCGCTGTTAGTCTCGTTAAACCTCTTGATTGCTTTACTCGTTGTCGAATCCAGATATTCGCTGCCATAGTACAGTTCGAGTATGGTCTTTCCCACATTCGGATTGTTGTCGCTCTTTGTAAATATATCAATCGTAAATCCGCCATCTGTGTTACTGTCGGCATACATTGACGTCTGCTCACTTCCTGCAAGTATGTAACGATCCGCGCTTGTATAAACTATCTCTTTATTTGCAAGTGAATATCTGTCTTCTCCGCAGTTACTGTAATCAAATGCAATATCCTTCTTTTGATTTACCATATCAATTCTTGTAATGCCGGTCTTATCAAGACAATATGTATATCCGTCATTACCGACATATGAGCTTCCGATCCTGTTGATATCAAGCCATTCAAATTCTTTTGCATCCTTACGGTTTGCAGTACCCGCGTTAAGATCGACTTCATAGAATGCACTCTCGCCGTCTGTGATGACCGGTACGATTATCGTATTCTCGTTATACTGCAGGAGCGTAGAGACAAAGAACAGATTCAATTCTACATCTTTAAGGTCGATCTTCTTGCTTGCTCCGTCATTAGCTGTAATGTTCAGACTGATTGTTGACGGCACGCTCTTGAAGTCCGTAGCCGCAAATATCTTATAGTTGTTGACTCTGAATTCGGTTCCGCCATCCATGTTGGCATCAGCCGCCTGAATCTCGCGAACTGCATTTCTAGCACCTGTCTGAGGATCGTAGTCTCTCTCCTGATACTTTACGGCATTTGAATTTGAATCACCGCAGCAAGCGGTTATGACTCCGTCTTCGAACTTAACGCTCTGGATTCCGAAGTTGTCACCTTCGCCTTCAAGAAGATCTATACTGCTGAGTTGTTCACCGCTCTTACTATCGAAAACATCGACGCGGGCGAATTTTTTACTCTCGCATTCATTCTTAGACATAGTATCATTTCTGTCCCTGCAGTTACCATTTGTATATGCAACAAGATAGCTCTCATCGGCACCGATAATATTCTGTTGGCATTGAACAACTTCTTTATTTGGATCAGTATGCTTAGCTACTTTGATCTGCTTACAATCAAACCAGGGCTTACTGTCAGATATCGCGTTGCCGCTCCTGACTTCGCCCGATGTTCCCTCGGTCATATCAACCTCTGATTCGTTTGCTTTACTGCAAGCAACAAACGGTATCATTAAACTGCACGCCATGACGGCAGATACCGCCTTGATCGGTATTTTTCTCATTCTCAAGTCTCCTCCCGATTTTGAGTTGTTTGGTAAAAATAACATTGAGAATTTTATTAGTTGATTTCATCCGTTCAGCATCAAAGATTAGGCAAAAGTTAGTAAAATATCTTTTATCTTTGTTTAATTTATCATTTTTGTTTGATATTTGTTTTGGCGCGAAAAAAGGGCTGCCTCATTTGAGACAGCCCCGAATAAACAAGTACTATGTTCAGTTCTTATCGATTACTCGATGATTGTAGAAACTGTACCAGCGCCTACTGTGTGACCACCCTCACGGATAGCGAACTTAAGACCCTGCTCCATAGCGATAGGTGTGATGAGCTGAGCCTCGATTGTTACGTGGTCACCAGGCATACACATATCTGTGCCATCAGGAAGCTTGATTACGCCGGTAACGTCTGTTGTTCTGAAGTAGAACTGCGGACGATAACCTGTAAGGAAGGGCTTATGACGGCCACCCTCTTCCTTAGTAAGAACGTAAACTTGGCCTGTGAACTTTGTGTGAGGTGTTGTTGAGCCGGGCTTAGCAATAACCTGTCCTCTCTCAACTTCCTTACGATCGATACCACGGAGGAGGCAGCCGATGTTGTCGCCTGCTTCAGCAGAATCCATGGACTTACGGAACATCTCGACACCTGTGATTGTTGTTGACTTAGGCTCGTCCTGGAGACCAACGATCTCTGCAGGATCACCAACCTTAACTGTACCTCTCTCGAGACGGCCTGTAGCAACTGTACCACGGCCTGAGATTGTGAATACATCCTCGACAGGCATAAGGAAAGGCTTGTCAACAGGACGCTCAGGTGTAGCAATGTAAGAGTCAACAGCAGCCATAAGCTCAACTACAGGCTGATACTCAGCTGCAGAAATGTCTGTTGCAGAGCTCTCAAGAACTGCGAGAGCAGAACCACGAATGATAGGTGTATCATCACCAGGGAAATCATACTGGTTGAGGAGGTCACGGATGTCCATCTCAACGAGCTCGAGGAGCTCTTCGTCATCAACCTGATCGCACTTATTCATGAATACTACGATATAAGGAACGCCAACCTGACGAGCGAGAAGGATGTGCTCACGTGTCTGAGGCATCGGGCCGTCTGCTGCAGAAACTACGAGGATAGCGCCGTCCATCTGAGCTGCGCCTGTGATCATGTTCTTGATATAGTCAGCGTGGCCAGGGCAGTCAACGTGTGCATAGTGACGTGTCTCTGTCTCATACTCAACGTGTGCTGTGTTGATCGTGATACCACGAGCTCTTTCCTCGGGTGCGGAGTCGATATTACCATAATCCTTGAACTCAGCGCCGCCCTTCATAGCGAGTACCTTTGTGATAGCAGCTGTAAGAGTTGTCTTACCGTGGTCAACGTGACCAATGGTGCCGATGTTTACGTGCGGCTTGCTACGTACGAACTTTTCTCTTGCCATTTTAATTTCCTCCTAAGAAATTATAAAAATCTAATAATTACTCGCCTTGAATCAACACAGCGGTAAACATCATTTTATAAGTTTTCTCGCCTACTTTCAAGTAATAAGCAGAAATACTTGATGTTCACTTGCCTTGATTCAGGCGGTTCGGAATCTTACTTCTTTAAGATAGACTCCATGATGCTCTTCGGCGTCTCCGCGAAGTGGCTGATCTGCATTACGAACGTACCACGTCCCTGTGTAGAAGAACGGAGGTCTGTTGCGTAACCGAACATGTTTGCGAGCGGAACCTCAGCATGGATCTGCTGTGAACCGTTCATAGGCTCAATTGTCTTGATAGCGCCACGGCGAGCGTTGATACCGCCGATAACGTCACCGAGATACTCATCAGGAACCTCAACGTCTACCTTCATGATAGGCTCGAGGAGGCAAGGATCGCCCTTCTGCATACCTGCCTTGAATCCCATGGATCCTGCGATCTTGAAGGCCATTTCTGAAGAGTCGACATCGTGGTAAGAACCGTCGAAAACGGTAACCTTAACGTCAACAACGGGATAACCGCCCAAGATACCGGCCTGCATTGCTTCCTGAATACCTGCATCGATAGGAGCGATGAACTGCTTCGGGATGCTTCCGCCGACTGTCTCATCGACGAACTCATAACCCTTACCGGGCTCCTGAGGTTCGAGTCTGAGCCAGCAGTCACCGTACTGACCGTGACCACCGGACTGACGTACGAACTTACCCTGAGCTTCAACAGTTCTTCTGATCGTCTCTTTGTAGGATACCTGAGGTGCGCCTACGTTAGCCTCGACTTTGAACTCACGGAACAAACGGTCAACGATGATATCAAGGTGAAGCTCACCCATACCTGCGATGATTGTTTGTCCTGTCTCCTGGTTTGTATAAGTACGGAACGTCGGGTCTTCTTCTGCGAGCTTCTGGAGAGCGATAAGCATCTTCTCCTGAGAAGCCTTGCTCTTAGGCTCGATAGCGACCTCGATAACCGGCTCAGGGAACTCCATGGACTCGAGGATGATAGGATGATCCTCGTCGCAGAGTGTGTTACCTGTTGTTGTATCCTTCAGACCGATAGCAGCTGCGATGTCACCGGAGAATACTTCCGTAATCTCCTTACGCTCGTTAGCGTGCATCTGAACGATACGTCCGATACGCTCCTTCTTGTTCTTAGAAGAGTTAAGAACGTAAGATCCTGCTTCCATGATACCGGAGTAAACTCTGAAGAAGCAGAGCTTACCTACGAACGGGTCAGTAGCGATCTTGAATGCGAGAGCTGAGAAAGGTTCATCATCAGATGAAGGTCTCTCTTCTTCTTCGTCTGTCTCAGGGTTAACACCCTTGATGGCGGGAACGTCGAGAGGTGAAGGCATGTAGTCAACGATAGCGTCGAGCAACATCTGAACGCCCTTATTTCTCAATGATGTACCGCATGTAACAGGGATGAGCTTGCACTCGCAGCAAGCCTTACGAAGAGCTTTCTTAAGATCTTCATTGGAGATCTCCTCACCTTCGAGATATCTCTCGGTGAGATCGTCATCTGTCTCGCAGATGCGCTCGATCATCTCTTCTCTCTTAGCCTTAATGAAATCGACCATATCAGCAGGGACATCGCGGTCCTCATACTGCATACCGTCTTCGCTGGTGTAAACCTCAGCTCTGAGTGTAATAAGGTCGATGATACCCTCGAAGCTGTCTTCCTTACCGATAGGGTACTGAATAGCAACAGGGGTATTCTTAAGTCTATCCTGGATCATGTTGCAAACGTTATCGAAGTTTGCACCAACGATATCCATCTTGTTGACGAAAACCATTCTCGGAACACCGTAGTGCTCAGCCTGTCTCCAGACTGTCTCCGTCTGCGGCTCAACGCCGCCTCTTGCAGACATAACTGTAACCGCACCATCAAGAACACGGAGTGAACGCTCAACTTCTACTGTGAAGTCAACGTGTCCGGGAGTGTCGATGATGTTGATACGGTGACCATTCCAAGGAGCTGTTGTAGCAGCAGAAGTGATCGTGATACCTCTCTCCTGCTCCTGAACCATCCAGTCCATTGTAGCGGTACCGTCATGGGTCTCACCCAACTTACGGTTAATACCGGAGTAATAAAGAATTCTCTCGGTTGTTGTTGTCTTACCGGCGTCGATATGAGCCATAATACCGATGTTTCTGGTCTTCTCAAGCGAATAAGCTCTTGTTGTAGCCATTAGTATTAAGTCCTTTCTTAAAACCGGTGATTAGCGATTGAAATGAGCGAAAGCCTTGTTAGCTTCAGCCATTCTGTGCATTTCTTCTTTTCTCTTGAATGCTCCGCCTGTCTCGTTTGCTGCATCCATAAGCTCTGCAGCAAGGCGCTCCTTCATGGTGCGCTCGGATCTGCTTCTCGAGTACTGAACTATCCAGCGAAGACCCAAAGTCTGTCTTCTCTCGGGCTTAACGTCCATAGGGATCTGGTAGTTAGCACCGCCTACACGGCGAGCCTTGCACTCGAGGGTGGGCATTACATTTGCGAGAGCCTTTCTGAAAACTTCAAGAGGCTCTTCATTTGTACGCTCTTTGATGATGTCAAAAGCGTCATAGGTAATTTTCTGAGCAACGCCCTTCTTACCGTCCAACATGATGTTGTTGATAAGCTTACTTACTACAACGTCATTGTAGACAGGATCAGGAAGAACCGTTCTCTTGGGTGTATTGCCTTTTCTTGGCACTTTGCTTCCCTCCTAACATGATTATCAAAATTAAACTTTAACTTGAAACCATAGGTACTCACGTCTCAGTTTGTTCTAGTGGACCGTGTTAAGTGTCTCAGTGAGGCAATGTCCTATATGAACAATGTACTGATCACTTATGTCCAACCCTGCGCGAAAATAAATCGCACCGGATTACTTCTTAACCTTAGCAGCCTTCGGCTTCTTAGCGCCGTACTTAGATCTGCCCTGCTGGCGATCTGCGACACCTGCTGTATCAAGGGTACCTCTTACGATATGGTAACGAACACCAGGGAGGTCCTTAACACGTCCGCCTCTGATGAGAACAACAGAGTGCTCCTGAAGGTTGTGTCCGATTCCCGGAATGTAAGCAGTAACCTCGTAGCCGTTTGTAAGACGAACTCTGGCAACCTTACGAAGAGCTGAGTTAGGCTTCTTAGGTGTTGTTGTCTTAACAACTGTGCAAACGCCACGCTTTTGAGGTGACTCAAGGTTTGTCTCCTTGTTCTTGATGGTGTTCATCGAGAACTGAAGAGCCGGTGAAGCAGACTTGTATGTCTTTGACTGTCTGCCGGACTTAACCAATTGATTGAACGTTGGCATCAATACATCTCCTTTCTAATTTATTTGCGCACAAATATGGGCACAAAGTCCCCTTTGCGAGCAATTAAGTATACACCCGCACTTTTGGAATGTAAACTGCAAATTTCACCGGCTTTTATTTGTCTCACGCGCGCGAGCAGGGACTTTAATTGCCTCCCCGGGAGTCTAATGTTAAATTCACCAAAAAATGTCTCTCTTATCGTGAAATTCATCATTCACTTATCAAGGCAAACACATTATACTTACTAAGGTTATTTTTTATTACAAGGAGTGTGACTTCAATGAAAGTAAAAATCACAGAAAC
>JAKSRD010000033.1 GCA_024403795.1 Saccharofermentans sp. | reverse complement strand
AAGCCAGAACTTCAGCGAATAAAAAAGGAGCTGTCCCATTGAGACAGCCCCTTTTCATTTGCTGCCGAGTAGCTTTTTCGAGCACTCCTTCGTATTAAAAAATATAAGAACAACAAAAGGAGATATAAATGGATAACATCAGACTTACGGAAGATGAACTCTTAAAGGTAACCGGCGGTGCAGGCAGCGAAGGCATATGCTTCAGCAGAGGCGCCAAATACCTCACTGAATACGGCTACTGCATCTACATCATCAAGGACTACGATCAGACAACAAATGCTTCGGTATTCGTCGTAATGGAATCCAAAGATCAAACAAAAGCCTCACTCGTCGACTATCCCGTAAGAGACATTCTGGACAGTACATATCTCGGGATCGACCTTGAAGGTCTGGAGCGAGCCGTTAAGACAGGCAATATCAGTTTCTGATAACACCATTGTAAGATCAATCTTCCCTTCACTTACTTCATGCGGTAATCAGTAATTGTTATAGTATTTGAAGCACAGATACTTCTATTTGTCCTAAGGAGGATAAACAAATATGGAAGACATTAACAGGATCGAGCTGAACGATGAACAGCTTTCCGCGATAAACGGCGGATTACATGTCATAGAGATGATCACTTACACAGTAAACTACGGAGATAATCTGATGAAGATCTCCAGGGATAACAATTCCACTGTTGAAGCGATCCGCCTATATAACGACATCGGTACCGGCGATATTAAGCAGGGCCAGACTCTGATTATTCCGGTTCTCTGGAAATAACGAGAAAAGCACAAAACAACCGGAAGTAAGATCAAGCCCATTCGGTTCACAACGGATGGGCTTATTACTCATAATCTGTTAATGCAGCAGCTCCAAACATATACAATACTCTATGCCTATTAATCTACTCAGTTCATTTGCTTCCGGATCAAATTCAATCAAATACTTATCCATATCTACAAACAACTGTCTGGCACCGTTCCAGCCCTTTGTTATTGCGGCAAACTTTCTTCCGTCAAGATAAAATGCATCCAGTGACCTAATAGTGTTGAACTTCTGGCGCACTACAAGTTGACCGTTCACATCTTGAAGTCCGCCTTTTGTTATCGATCCGATCAATCTGTTGTATTGATCAAACATCTGACGTGTGAAGCCATCCTGGCAAAAAGCGCCGACATACTCCTCCCGCTCATTATAGATCGCGTAACTCGAAGCGAAAAACATCTTGCCGCCCCTCTTTCCCACCGCAAGTCGAGCTAAAGTCTCACTTTTGCTGACAGGACTTTGCACTATCGATCCGACTTTTGTTCCGTCCGTCGCATAAATAACAAACTTGCTGTCAGCCTTAAGTCCGTGATACAACTCCCCGACCACCAATTGGTTATACTTATACAGCTCGCAACCCGGAGCGTTAGGAACTGAATATCCGCTTGTATACTGAGGCGTTTGCCCAAAGGTCAGTCCCGCACCGCAGCGGCCGCAGAACTTGGCGCCGTCGTTATATGCGGCACCGCAACTGTTACATACCATCATAAACTTCACCTATCCGTTCTTATTCATGCAATAAATGTAGCACATATACGTCACGTGTAGTAGCCGGCAATCTGAATACTAAACCGGTAATAAGCGCTTGCTTCTCCGCTCGCTGTCAACATGTATAAGGGGTGCCTCAAAAGCCGATTTGAGACACCCCATTTTCACTATCTTATGGATTTTCTCTTATAAGACTACGTTAAGAACGCGATGCCATAAAAAGACATCGCTCATTCTTATTTCATATAATCCGTAACTACCGGAAGCCCAAGATCTCTCAGTTCCTGTATCTCTTCCGCATTGTCTTCCTTAGGAATCTCATATCTGATATACACGAGTGATTTCGCCGCTTTATCTTCGTACAGAAGATCTACCGCATAAGTATTTTGTCTCTCATAGCAATACATCAGCAAGCCGCCATCCAGTTCAGTATCGAAAATCGTCTTTCCGGAAAGGAAACCCTTCTCATAGTACTCTTTCAGATTCTTAACCTGAGAAGGCATATCAAAGTCTTCCTTGGTACTTACCGTCAGGAGCAATCCCTGTCCCGTGTATCCGTCGTCCGGCTTGGTCAAGTACAGATCGCAGAACGATTCAAAATCATAGAAAGTAGTTCGAAGATCAGTCTTCTGGTAGATCATCTTATCCCCGATCTTCTTAGCAACATAATCAGCGAGGTCCTCTTCAGACAGATTGCCGAATTCATCCTTGGGAGCTTCTTCAGCACATGTCTTATGAAGCGCATTTACCTCATAGTAACCATTGTCCTCGATCATCCGCATCAAAGCCTCTTCCGTACTGAATGCAGGATTAACCCGGGCCTTCTTCGCGGAATTGCAAGCACACATCCCAAAGCATGCCAACACCAACAGTGAACAAACAAACTTTTTCATTAGTAAATCCCTCAAATCTAAAAATCCATTGCTTTTTCCGACAATTGTTAACTATTCCAAATTAACAACTGATTTTGAATTATATCAGAACGCTACCCACCGTCAATATCGCAATAATTGCAGTACCAAAGTTACTTTTTCGCGCACTCCACGGTTCACAAAAACACATATCAAATTTCCGTTAAACACTTTAAAAATTTTTGTGATTGGCTTAACCACTCAGTTCAAAATGTCTTTTCTTAAATGTTATTATACTAGCTCATTTGGACATTAATCGTACTTTAACAAATCTGTACCAAACAAGCAGTTTTCAGCTGGTTGGGCAGTTAATGCGACTCGCCGGTTCAGTGGTGCATATTCGATGTCATATTTTAGAAAACACAACATCAAAAAGAACACTTTGACTGTGACGTGCACTTTTGGGTGCTTTTTGGGTTTTTGAGCATCATTTACGCATTCCACATAAAAAAAAAAGTAAGAGGCTGCCTGCAATTGAGACAGCCTCTTATCTTTAGGTGAATTATCAGAGTTATTAAGCCTCTTCGACACGGCCTTCCTTGGGCACGAGCTTGATCTCGAAGGTCTCTCTGTATTTGGTATCCTTCTTGATCGGCTGGGAAGAGATGTTGTCGGCAGTACGCTCGATCTCTTTAGAAGCGAAGTCGCAGAAGAACTCGCAGAAATCGTTGTTCATGAGCTGCTCTTCGTGGAGATACTCGTTCATCTGTTCAGGTGTGTACGGAAGCACCGTGAAGTCGAACTTCGGATTGTAGCCGACTCTTCTGATCTCGATGGAATCGCCGTCACCGTTGGTGAGCTTAACGATCTGTGTATCCGTGTGAGAAGAGTTCTCTGCAGGACGTGCATACGGGTGATAGATCTTGCCGGCACCGGCTGAGTAGACACCCAGTCTTGCAGCATTCTTACGGTCAACGTAAGACTCACCCGGACCTCTTCCGTACCATGAGCAGACACAGTCATCTTTGACGATTGGGAAACGGATACCGTATCTGACCATGTCATACTTAGGCTTGAAGTCCAGTGTGATCCTGATCGTATCGGACTGGGGGATCTCATAAAAGAGAAGGACCTCGCCGTGCATTGCGAATGACTTATAACGTGAGATCATGGTGAATACGCCGTCGTTACAGCTGTACTCCGAACCGACGAATCTGAGGGACTCCTGGATATGCTCGTAGTCGCTCTCCTTGGAGAAGATCGTCTTAGAAAGGATGAAGCTCCTGTCAGTTCTGTCGATGTTCGACGGGCAACGGTAGAAGCTCGGAGCGAGAGGTCCCTTGAGGAAGTTATAGCCTGCGATCTCAAGACTCTCAAGGCTTCCGGGTTCTCTGGAGAAACCGATCTTGAGGTTACCCTTACCGACATAGAGTCCGTGAGGAACAGTCATGATGACGTTCTTGGTGATGACATCAACTATCTTCTCTTCAACCGGAGCCGCACCGTCTGCATAAGTCTCTGTCTGAAGACCGAGCTGACTCGGCTCTGTAATACGCTCTACGCGTCCGCCATCCTCTTCCGTGAGGATTGCCTGATCATCCATACCTGCGAGCGCCAGATCGCTGTCTATACCGGTATCAACGTTCATTGAAGGCGCCTTACCCGAGCCGAGCTGTCTTGCAGCATTCTGCTGAGGCATGTTGCCGCTTCCGAGACCTGTTGCTTCAGGCGTTGTATCGCCTACAGGGCTCGCTATGGTGTCCGTGAGGACATCCTGATAGAAAGCTACTTCATAGCCCGCTTTCGCGTAGTAGGTGTCCTTATGGAGCTTTAACGTGATATCAAATACGAGCTCTTTTGAGAGCGCGTTCATATACATCTCGATGAACTCTGCTTTACCCTGCGCCCAGCCGGGTGTGGTAAAGATATCAGTCGTGAAAGGGAACTTCAGAGTTCTTGAGCCGAACGGTTCGATCTCCGGAATGACTCCTCTTCCCGACATGATCGCTCTGCCGCCGAGAAGGATCTTCCACTCGAGATCAAGCTCTTCCGTGTAACCGAACTGATTCTGGTTACGCATCGTGAGATTGTTCGGTTCGCCGACGTTCGCGAAAATAGCTATCATCTGGCACTGCTTCTTGATATCAAGATAGATCGGGTGCGGATTACGTTCCGCATCAACGATACCCTGACCGATACAGGAATTATCTCTCTGCTTCTCACCTACAAGGTCAGCGTGGTGGATCCACTTATAGAGCGTGTCGTTATCAGTAAATCTGGTTCTTCCGGGGATCGTCTCGAAGAGATTTCTTCCTATCCTGTTAAGCGCGAAGATCTTCTTACGGTCAAGACAGAGATCCTGCCAAGGTCCGAAAACAGCGCCCGCTTCGCTCGGCATCGGCTTCATGTCGGAGATCCTTCCGTGAGCCTTGAGCTTCTTGCCGCCGTTTACCGTCCTTGTCGCATCGCAATACCAAGGTCTTGTGTCGTCGATAAGATGGCACTCATCCTTGAAGCGCTGAGCCGACTCGTGGTCGAAATTATATTTTTGAATACCCCACATAACTACAGAAGGGTGATTCATTGCCGCTTCTACATAATCTCTCATGTAGAAATCAGCCGAAGTTGCAATTACGTACATACCGTACTGGTCGCAAAGATTCAGGAACTCATCAGACAGCGGGAAACCGTCAGCGATAACGCCGTTGATGCCGGCACGCTTCATGAGTATGATGTCCTGACGCATACGGTCCTGAGGAACGGCGATACCGCCCTGCGGATCGAATTCGTAGTACTTAACGAGCATAAGATTAACACGGCGGTCGTTAACGTTGAGCTTGTCCTGAACGATTGCCGTTGTCTTGAATCCGAATCTCTTCTTCTTCGCGCATATAACCTTGCCGTCTCCGTCCATAACCTCGAAAACAATATCGTACTGGACCGGCGTGCAGTCAGACCACTGCGCAACATTGCACGCAACAAAATCCGTGCTCGCTCTTGTCTCCTTCATCGCATCAACAACACCCATTACAGGCTCACTCTGTCCCTTGATATTAACGAACGGGAGCTTGTAAGGATCGTACTCCGACCTCGCCTCAAGAAGCGAGATGCGGACAGAATAAGGGATCATGTAATTAGTGTGATTACGCAGCGCAAAATCGACCTTGATCATGAAGTCGCCGTGAGGAACACGGGAAACCTGTTCGCGCACTGCGAGGGCATCCATTTTCGCGACCTCGGAAATATAAGCAGACGGAACATACTCAAGCTTGAGGTGAAGATTCGACAACTCGAGGAGCGAATCTTCAACGATCATGATAGGTCTGAAGATACCCGAGAAACCGAAATTCATCGCATCAAGGATCACGTGTCCGCTGTCATCTCTGTCATAACGGTTAACGATGATCGTGATGTTATTGACTCCTGCATGAACCGCATCGGAGATCAAAAGGCGTTTTCTCGTATAGAGCGCGTGTGAACTGCAGATGAGCTTATCGTTCACAAATACCTTAAAGCTTCCGCAGATACCGGACGCCTCTAGATAGATCGCTCTGTCGATCTCCTTAGGCTCAAAGACAACGCTCGTTCTGTAGATACCGACTTCGTCATCATCGGCATTTGTAGACTTCAGCACATACTTGTCGCTTATCGTCTCTTCATTACGTTCTTCATCCTCGGCAACCTTGATCGGATAGTCGTAGATAAGATTCTGCGGCAATCCGAAGCCCTCCGTCTGCCAAGTCGAAGGACAGTTAACGAGAGCCCAGTCGGAATCGTCAAACGATGCATTCATGACACCGAACGGAACTTCAGTCTGTCCGTTAGCCATGTAGAATCTCCACGTCTTAAGCGGCTTCATGTACGGCGACGCGACCTTGCCGAACTCCGGCATCTCGCGCTCACCGAAAATATAGTCAAACGAGTCATACGGCAAAAAGCCGTCATTCGAATATGTAAATTCCAAGACATGCACCTCCCTATAGTGTTTGTCCGATAATTTTCTACGCTAATTCTATCATTTATGAGAAAAGACAAAGTTTCAGGAGCGTTACAAAAACGAAGTATTTGTGTGGAAAATGCGAGGCAATTGTAGAAGGTCTAGGGTAACACCATGTAGTGCTATACGCTTTGCTGTGTTACAAGATGTCGGGATTACTTTATCAAGAATTGAAGGAAATAACCATATTCATCAGTTTTCTTTCTATTTCTTCGATATCTAGTCTGTCACTTCAGGGTCGCCAATTTCTTCATTACCTAAATATTTCTTGTACGCTTTCCCTTCATACAAATTCATAATTTGCCTACGTAATTTTGAAGGATATAATGGCTATTTATTTAAATCCTTAATATCTATCCAGTCATAACCAACTTGATTTGTATCACGCTGCAAGATAGCATTTTCACTCTTACCCACATACTCACACAAAAACACTAAATCAACACGATGGAACTTCTCTCCATGCAGGCCTTCTATAACAAATGCTAAATCTTTAACTTCTACCTGCAATCCCATTTCTTCTGCAACTTCTCTACATACCGTTTCGGGAAGAAGTTCCTCTACATCCTGTCCACCACCTGGCATAATATACCATTCTTCTTTTCCATCACTGATTTTTATTGCTAACATTTTATCGTCTTTTATAATCAATGCCTTTGCTGCATTTCTTACAACTCTCTCCATTGTGTTGTTCACTTCCTCTTTGCAATATATTGTTGTTCGAATAAATTAAGATTTATTATCATTCGCTAACTGAGCGATTAAACTGTTAATTTTCTCTTCGTCCTGTGCTGTGAACATGATAATTTCCTCCTTAATCTTTTTCCCTTATTAATGCTTTTCTGTCAGCTCGTCATATCGATGACAACATCCAGATTTGCTACATCTACTGTTATTCCATAGTAGCCCGGATCTACAATAATGCCCATCTTTACGGGAATATTCCCTTTGTTCACCTTGCTTGTTGTTTCCAACACGCTGTGGAAATCAGAATTGATACACATATATCCGGCGCGTCCGGCCTTTTCGAAAAATCCTATTGCGCGTTCTTCCGTGGAGAATACCGGGAGATATCCGGTTTTATCAGGACCCGGAATAAGGAATAATCTCTGGCCGCCGTCCCTGTGGTCACCGAACGGAGTGGAATACCATACTTTTGTCTTTCCGAATTCTTTTAAGAATTCAGTATCGTTGATCTGCTTTTGAGCGTGCTTCTCTAACAGTTCCAAAGCTCTCTTTTCATCGTTTTCCATATTCTGCCTCCTGTTTTTTTCGATTTATTTAATTGATAACGCCTACTCGTTCTTAACGTTCTTTTTGGCGAGCTTGCCCCAATTCCTGATGCCGACGAAAGCTTCAATGAGATAGATCGCTTTCTTTGTGACGTAGACCGGATCGCCTTTTAAGACATACTGTGCTACTGCAATTATATCTGTTACAATCCACCAGCCGTACTGCGCCTTGTATCTGAATGCTTCAAGAAGGCTTGCGACGATGCCGATCGCAAAGATTGCTGCGTCGATCCACTTCATGGCTGTGACGTTCCAGCCATACTTTGTAGCAAACTTCATCCATGTGTCGCCTGCCAGGAAGCTCAGCGCATAGTAGACCAGGACTGTCAGTGCGATGATAGCCGCTGCGACTATCAGGTGCTGCCACCACTTGAGGACCTTGGATTTGGCCAGGAGCTTATCGTCTTCATCCTTGTGCTTATACCAGTTGATCCAGCTGTAGATATTTAAGGGTGTGTATACGATAACTTCAAGCCAGAATGTTGCCCATATTCCGAAGTATCCTAAGTAGATCGCGAAAACGATCGTGTTGACCATCGCGAATGGAAAGTTCATTCTGTTGGCCTTAGCGCAGAAGAAGATGCACATGATACCGCACAAGCCGGAAATAAAGTTGATTATCGCAAGCCACTGAGGTGTGCCTTCCTGAGGCTCTATTGCGTAGTAGATGGAGATGCCGAGCATTATTACGCACATCAGTATCTCGTACCACTTAAGGCTCTTAAAAGCCCTGCCGATCTTAACGAATAAGTTCGCTTCCTTTTCTTTTATGTTTGCTGCTATACCATCCATTTCTGTCTATCCTCCAATAATTCCATTGCCCTTATCATTGTCCCGCTTATGGGGTACGTCTTGCGTTCAGCATCCACGATTATGTGTGTTGCTTCAGGATATGCTCTTGAGAAGTATTCACCGTACTGCGGCTCGCTTGAGTAAACGTAATCCATGTACGGTACATATTGTCTTACAAGAGGTGTCTCTTTATCCCAGTCTTCCTCTCCGTCCGGCCCCCTTAAGGGATTATCGTCTATTATGTGAAACTCAACGTTAGGGTAGAGGGCACACACCTTTTCAAGCTGCGCGATACGCGATTCTACTGTGAGCATCTTATCGTGGTTGGTCTTAAGGATCTTAAGCTCGTCGTCGCCGTTGATGAACATGATGACCACAACGTCGTCGCACATTCCAGCCGCTGTATCAATGCAGTAAAGGTGACCCTTATGCATCGGCATGAACTTTCCGCCGTAAAATCCGTGTATCTTACCCATCTTCTATTCCTCGATAAGTGTGTAAAGCCTCGCCGGTTTTCCTTTTGAGACTACGGTCTTTCCGAGATCCTTGACTTTGCCTGATGAGACATAATCTCTTAAGAAAGTCTTTCTGAAATTCGGAAGGTCCAATGATCTGTTCTTGATAGTCTCATGTATTCTCTTAAGTTCTGAGATGGTGAATTCATTCTTGTTCTTCAAGAGACTAAATGCATCATCTTCGTAATCGATCCTGTTCCTTAATCTGGTTATTGCCATCCTGATTATCTCGTTATGGTCGAATGCCAGATCGCTCTCGGTTATGGTCAATCCATCATTGGTAAAGACTATTCCGTTCACATCGTATTTGATCTTAAAGAGCCTTGCGTCCTGCGCATCGTCGCCCGCCTTGATGTCGAGCATATGCTTCGGAACGAGTGCGGTGTATGCGACTGATATGACTGTGGTTCTGGGATCTCTTCCGGGGTTTCCGAAAGTGTAGAGCTGCTTTAAATAGACGTTGTCTATGTTGGTCTCTGACTTTAATTCTCTCGCAGCGGCTTCATCGATCGATTCTTTTCCTGCCTGAAGAAATCCTCCGGGGATCGCCCAACAGCCTTTGAACGGATATTCACCACGCTTTATCAGGAGGATCGAGAGCTCATCTGATGAATCCAATGTGAGAACCACGATATCTGCCGTGACCGAAGGACGCTCGTATTCTGAAGCATCGTATGTCTTAAGGAAATCGATCTCTTCTTTTGTTGATCTCTTATTGTTTTTCATGGCTACTCCTTAATAGTTATCTGTACCACTCGTATTATGGTACAAATTACCATAAGTGTCAATATCCATTTTTGAGGAGAGCAAAAAAATACAGGGAAGGCGTTGTAGCAGATTTGTTGATGTCAAAATCCATGATTTAGTTATCTATACTGTCTATTTAAAATTCTAATACAATCAATACATTTTATTCTGCAAAAACACTGTCCAGGTATTCTTCCATCCCCTGAATATACACATACTCGCTGCTTCCGTCCGCATGCCAAAGCCTCCCGATTACGCTGGCAAAGTGTATCTCCAGTATGTCTCCATTGTGCAGATCCATAACATACGCATTCGTTTCACCTTCAAAGAACTCATCATCAGCATTGATCGTATAGTATTTAAAAGCTCTGAGCATTTCCAATTGTTCCGGATCAGTGATCAATAGCGACATCGTAAAAGCCATTGCGCTTAACAGCGGTGTTTTGTCTGTATCTGTCTAATGCCTTATTACGAACTATCCTTACAAAGTAAGCATTCAGTGAATCAGGGCGGTCAGGCGGGATCGACGTCCACATCTTGAATAAAGAATCATTCTCCTTTTATCGTCTCTTACCCATATAGACGTGAAGCCCAAATGAATCTTTCACAGTCCATTACGGTAATACGATCGAATACACTCGAAAAAGTGAGCATAGTGGCACTCGTACTTTTTCCTTCGTATGAACAAGCATATAACAAATCAAACCCGATAGGAGAAACCAAAATGGAAAACACAAAGAACACACCGTTTCCTTTTACAAGATTCCGCCACATTTATGGCACATAGTGTTAAAGAGAAGTTAACAGGCGCCAGCGGAAGTGCGTGTTATAATTGCAGAGCAAATCATTTTGCAGGGATAATTTTGGATAATAGGAGAACAATTATGGAAAATGAGAACAGATTCGGTTCTGCGCCGAATATATTCGGCGATGCAGTAAATCAGGTTATCAGCGAGAAATTCGGCATCAACAGCGACGGAACGGTCAGCATTCCCACCGAGAAACTGGAATATCCTGAAGCAGGAATCGCATCCATCAACAGAAGACCGATCACTTCAGAAGAATACATGCAGCTTCCCAGATCGAGCAAAAAGGGACTTCACAACATCCTCGACCTCGGTCACCTCTTCCTTATCGTCTGCCTCGGTCTCTTCTGCTTCATCATCTGGACAAAGCCGGAACTCACAAACTATTCTGATCTGATCAAATACGGCCTTTGCGCTGCTTTTGTCGCAATCATAGTCATCTCGACGATCGTCGGCATCAACAAAGGGCTCTCACGCTCATCAAAAGTCGCAGCAGGCAAGGTTATCTCCTGCGACGTCCGCAAGACCAGCTCACACCCCGCTCACTACTATGTATCAGTAGCCTTCCCTGAGCAGCGACTCAGAGTCGAGCGCATCAGCTGCTCCTACAACACCTTCCATCGCACTGCCATCGGCAAGCAGGTGCTGACTGACGGCAAGAAGGCGTACGCTGCAGAGTAAGCGGTTGTTGAGCTGCCCCCTCAATATCTCGAAAACAATACTTCCGGTCAAAGCAGTTACAGCTGCGGCCGCGGCCATTAACTTATAATCTTAGTACTGGATTCCGCCGACGTACCACTTGCCGTCAATCTTGACGAAGTAGACGTGTGCGTCGGTGGGAACGACTTCGGGCTCATCGGAACCCCAGTACATCTCCATGAGCTGCTCAACATAGACTTCCATGTAGATGACGTCGTCAGAGAAAACTTTCACGTCGCGGATCTCTTCATTGGCAATCTCGACTCTGCCGTGAGTCGTGTAAAGGTCTCTCGAGGAGTTGCGCTTGATGTAGCTGAGTGCCTGACTTCCGCTGGGGAAATACTTGTCGAGGGCGTTGGGACCGGCATCCTGCGAGATGTAGTTCGCAAATGTCGAAGCAAAGGAGATGCCGTAGTCAGAGAGCTCGTCGTACTCATCGAAGTCCTTGATGAAGTCAACGACGTATTTGTCTGTGCTCTTGTCGTAAACACACTCACATTCATTGCCTCTGTAATCGACCGCGGTGACTGTGGGCTCCATGTAGAGACCTTCGCATATGTAGGTCATCGTGCCGGGGATCGTCGCATAGGGCTCGACATACTGAGTAAGTTCGGATTCGGTCAGTGTTGCTTCGCAGTTGATCTCGCTGAGCTCGACGCCGTTGACGTAGACTTTGTATGTCTCGGGAGCTGAGATGTTGAAGCTGTAGGAAGCGGCCGTGTAGAACTCAAGTGAGGACATGACCCAGGCTTTGTTGCCGTAAGGGAGTTTTCGAGATGTATCTTCCGCAAGATTGACTTTGGCAACAAGAAGGCCGTCGGTCGTCTTGATGTAGTATTCGGGGAAATCAGTGCGCGAATTCTCAGTCTCGGAATAAACGAAAGCCCGGCCGTCGAGGAGTTCCGTCACGTAATCTCTGATCGCTGTGTCGTCCTCGAAAACCGTTACGGCAGGACATGATGTCATCTGACCGATTATGTAATCGACATCGTGTTCATTGAAGCGCTCCGCAACCAACTCGGCCGTGTGGAACGGAAGCGCGTCCTGGTACTGCGACTCATATTTGCCGGCAAAGTCGTTGAACCTTATGAGGAACCATGCAAGGAAGCCTGTAAGGACTACGAGCCAGCATATGAGGAATACAAGGAAAGGACTGATCCTCTTTTTCTCTTTTTTCGAGGGCTTCTCAGGCTCATCGAAAATCCCCTCGCGCACAACTTCCTCTCCGGTTGCATCAGCAACCTCAGCGTCACCGGCTTCAGGAATCGAATGCGCCGCTTCTGCTTCCTGCGCTTCCGATGCTGTCTCAGAAGCTTCCGGATCCTCTTGTGCGTCGTCAGTGAAGATCGTCTCTTCGGAAGCTGACTCAACCGCATCGGGGTTGAAAGTCAGACCGAGATTCCTGTCCTCTGCTTTGCGATCTTTGTCGGTGTTATGACCATCGGAGTTTTTCATTTAGGCCTCCGGTGTCTGCTCTGCTGCACCCGCGCCTGCATCAGCTTCTGCTGACTGTGACGCATCTGCTGCACCTGCATCCGTCGAAGTATCCTTCTGAGGGAGGATGATGAAAGCCGTAGGCATCTGTCTGTCGACTCTGATGGAAGAGCTTGAGACGAGTACCTCGTCATAAAGTCTCATTGAAGATGACATACCGCCGTCGAGGTTGGCCGCATTAACAGCACCGTACTCGAGCATGATGTCGATAAGGTCAGCCATTGTGGCGCCCATTGAAGAGGTCTTGCGGCCTTCGATAACGAGAAGGAGGATCGCACCGTCTTCTCTCTGACCGATCGCCGTTCTGGGGTTAAGTCCGCCGCCGCAGCCGCTGTAGTTTGCCGCGACGCCGTTAACGATAAGTGCAGGTCCGAAAGATACCGCGTCTCTTACGCCCATGTCGAGCGCCTTCTGAGCGGTCATGTTGCCTACTACGAGAACGTTCTCGTTTGTAAGTCCGTAGACATCGTATGTGCCTCCGGGATTGCCCATTCTGAGCTCACCTTCTGAGATGACGATTCCTTCAGGCCAACCGCCGATGCCCATGCCGTTTGTATCTTCGTACTGTCCGCCGTTGATACCACCGACGCCGTCATACTTATCGATGAGTTCGCCGAGCGTCATGCCGGCACCGTTGTGATTATAGTTGTCGATCGTTGCGACCATTATTCTTGAAGGGTCATAGATTACGAGCATCTTGCCGTGATACATCGGGCCTGAGATGTCGTGTACTTCAATGCCGTCACCGTCAGGATCAAGCTCGTTGACTGCAGCACCTGCGTTTGCGATCTTTGCATTCTTTGCCGCCATTGCGCTGACAAGTGTCGTGTCTGTTATATCAGTAACAGCCTGTGTCGTATTGCTGTTCATTATCGCTTCGATCTCTTCATCGGTGAGGATCCACTTCGCGAGGACTCCGCCTGCCGATGACTCCATGACTGAAGGAACGAACTGGTTTCTGAGGTGTGTCGAAGGTCCCTTCATGATGATCCCGAGGAACGTGTAGAAAGCTGCTACTACGAGCACGAGCGTGCACACAGCGACCGTAAGGACTCTGCCGACACATACGAGTGCGACTTTTCCTGCTTTCTTCGCGAAAACAAGTGCCTTCTCTTTCCTGATCTGAGCCTCTGCGTGCTTAGCTTCAGCTTCCGCACGCTCTGTCTCAAGCTGCTCCATTCTTCTTGCAGCCTGCTCTCTGCCCGCTCTTGCAACATGGGGTTCAGACTTCTTTGGAGCAGCCTTTTGCGAATAAGATGCGCCGCCGAACCAGGGCGTGAAGAGCTTCTGAGCCTGTGCTTGCTGCTTCAGCTGTGCCTGAGGCTGCTGCACCCGGTGCTGCGAAGCCACGGACTTCTGTGCCTGAGTCTTCTGATTCTGAACCTTCGCCTGCTGTGCATTCTTTGTTGCAGAAGCGCTGACCTTCTGGATTGGCTGCTGCTTAGCGGATACCTGCTCGACCTTCTTTATGGGGCGATGAGCGGGTCCGTAGGATTCGGTTTTCGAGGGGTTCTTAACAATCTCAATACCGTCGCGCTTTATCTTGCGAGGTGCTGTTACTTCATATTCAGTTGAAGGTGCATTCTCAAAGCGACCGCCTCTTACAGTGTCTCTTCCGTTGCCGGCGAGGACCTTGGGACGCTCCGTGATCTCTATCTTACGCTGCTCGGAGAGCGCAACCATGCGGTTGACTACCTTCATGGCTTCTTCCCTGCTCATGCCCTTCATGCGGGCAGTCAGTTCGTTACGCTTCTCCTCAGGAAGTTCGCTTACTATCGCTCTGAATTTTGCTATGTTGTCAGACTCCATATAAACCACCGATAAATCAATAAATTTAAGAATTTTTATAACCTGTCAGTTTGGAGTATAGCAAAAGAAGTTCGCAAAATTCCTTCGCGTAACGCGAATGTCAAGAGACTGTAAAATTCGATGTTTGCTGAGTTTGTAACACTGTTAATCGAAGATCACTTTACGAATCTGACCCCATACGTCATGTCGAATTCACTATCCTCGCCGAGATGGCCGGAAACTTCAAAAGTCTCCGGATCTTCCACTCGTCCACACATGGAAATTCAATATAAGTAGATGTTTCAGTATGAAGAGTGCAACAGAAGTGAAGAGAAATTGTGTAGTTCTGTTGCATGCGAGTAGAAGAG
>JAKSRD010000032.1 GCA_024403795.1 Saccharofermentans sp. | reverse complement strand
AGAATGCGGGCGTAGCAGCCCCTTCTGTTGCACTTTTCGAGAATTCGCAACAGAATGTCCTCAAAATTGAGTCTTTCTGTTGCAACTTACCGTCGCCACTTGCAACAGAACGTTATCGATGCAACAGAATGCGGGTATAGCGGCCCCTTCTGTTGCACTTTTCGAGAATTCGCAACAGAACGCCCCCAAAATTGAGTCTTTCTGTTGCAACTTACCATCGGCACTTGCAACAGATCAAGCAAAAAACAATCTCAGATACATTTGCATCACCGCTAGGAAGAAAGTTCTCTTTGAGCAAACAGAATATCCAAACGTCAAAGATCAATGCCGGATATCTTGACTAAAGTCATATCTCAAACAGCACTTTTTTCACTTATGGCATTACTTTAACGTTGCCGCCCTTAACGGAATAATACGTTGTTCGGTCAACGATAACGGTGGGAGATAATCCGTGAAGTTGCCAACGGATCATCCAACAAAGAGATCACCACCAAACTCTTTATCAGCGAGGGGACGGTAAAGAACCACATCACTAACATTCTCGCCAAAGAGAATCTTGCTCATAGAACGGCTCTTGCGGCTTACTATCTTACGGGAAGAAGAAAGGGTAATCAGTGCGATCGGTGTTTTAAGCAGAAATAAAAACTGCATTAAGGTTATGTACTGGCAACCTTAATGCAGCGAGTTGGTCTGTAATCTTGTAATTACAAGTCATTATATGTGCTGTAGTCGTTGAATCCGCCTTCGAAGTCCAATTCGGGATACCATTTGTTATTGTAAGTATTACTGCTGCAGCTGACCTTGTACCATGCACAGTAGCCGTTGCCTTTCTCTGCGGCATCGATCTTCCTGTCAATGATCGTACACTGCTTTGTGAACACGTGACCAAACGCTATTCCTCTTACGATCTCTACGACTCTTCCGATCTCAAATCTGTATACGACGTCTTCCTTTTTCTCGAAGATATCACCGTAAAGCTGATAGCCGCCGTTAACCGTATCAAGTTCGCTGTCGGCGATCTCAAAATCCTTTGCACTAAAATCTGACATTTTATTGTCTCCTTTCAAGATGTTTGTGTCTTTCAACACAAATATATACGAGCGACATGCGTGAATTAATATCAATTTTGAATGATATTTGAGGCAATGGGAAAATGTGGTTAGTGCTTATGTCGAAGTAATCGGATAGAATAAGAGAAAATTGCAATGAGAGGTTGTATGCCGGTTATTCCTTTAGAATGTCCCTCGTGCGGGGATGAACTGATATTGGACTCGGATGAGAGCGCTGCTATCTGCAGCAGCTGCGGCAAGCCTTTTGTTGTTAAAGATGCGATCGTACTGAACTATATCAAGCTTGTTACGGCAAAGAATGCCGACGATGAACTTGCCGTTAAGGAAGCTTTTGAGATAGAAGACGGTGTTCTCATAAGATATAACGGAACGTTTTCTGAGGCAGCCATTCCTGAGGGAGTCACTGTTATCGGGAACAAAGCTTTTGAGGATTGCAGAGATCTGTTGACGGTGTATTTCCCGGAATCGGTGGAGACGGTGGAGGATAATGCTTTCGCGGGCTGCGGGAATCTAAAGACTGTTCGATTGACTGATTCATTGAAGAAGATAGGGAAGTATGCTTTTTCTGAATGCATCAGCCTTAAGAACATTGAACTTCCTGATAACGTTGAAGAGATCGGAGCATACGCGTTCAGCGGGTGTTATCAGTTGAGTTTGGTGAAGATGCCGTCAGCGAAGTGTGATATTCATGAGAAGGCTTTTGCGGGTGCCGAGAATGTGGTTTTCGAGTGGCCGGATGATTGGAAAACGAAGAAACTGGAGAAGATAAGACTTGTTGCACCCACAATCGGAGGCTCGATCGATCTTTGCGGTTTGTCTGAAGACGGGAAGGTTCCCTGCGATACTATTTTGTATATGGGCACTTCAGATCTCGGGTTGTCCCGGCAGTATCATTTCTATACATACGACAGCTTCATGAACCTGTTCTCACTGGGACGCAATAACAACGACCCTTATCTTCTGAGGATGAGCGTCGAGAAAGCCCGTGAGAGATATGACGATGTGGCTGATATTCAGAGGAGCTACTCCGAATTGATCAGCCTGCTGGATCGTGCGGGTATCGGCAGAAGCATGGCGCAGATGATCAACATTCCGCACTTTATCTGGAAGCAGGGTAAGCACCTTAATGATTACAGGATCATTGATGCCGGGCCGGCGCAGGTTTTGCAGTTAAAGCTGAACAGAAACTGAAAGGTGTTGTTCTTGCGCCGTTAAGATCGCCGCAGGATCAGTCCTGAGGATTCTTCTTTACGTCTTTGATACTTCCGTCAGGATATTTGATCTTCATGTTGTTGAACTGAGCCGACAGATTGCCGACCATGATCGCACGATACTCGTTGCGAAGCTCGTTCTGTTCTGCCTTCTCCTCTTCTGTGAGTCCCGTAGTCTTGGACTTTTTGCTTAGTTCATTTATGCGTTTGATAAGCTGATCGAATTCCACTGTGTCTCTCCCTTTTTACGTTGATGATCTCTCGAAAAATATTCAAGAAGACTGCCCTTATTTCTCCTTCGCAGGAATGTTGTTCTCTATCTCGGTTGCGATCTTCACGAGGAGAGCGTCAACATTGTAAGTATCACTGTCATCGAGCAGATAAGAATCTCTTGACTCCGGTGATGTCAGATACTCGATTATGTCGTTTGCACCGAATGCACTGCTTACATAGAAACATGGCGAGAATCTCGCGTGGTAGAGAACGACCACTTCGCCAATGTTACTGGGTCCCCAGACAAGTGCTTCGCCTTTTACTTTAGAGACTTTGGCAATGAAAGGCGTGCCGAGCGGTGTCCATTTGTTCTTCATATAACCATGTATCCTGCGAATGCTGTCGCCCTTGTGGCACGAGATCATCTGGACGTTTGAGCTCTGTTCATTGTAAGATCTCGGATTTGCCATTATGCATAATGCTGCGCCGGCAATTATTACAAGCGCGCCGATCACCGGTAAGAAAAACGCAAGGACTATACCGCCGATTATAAAAACAATTCCGAAAACTCTGAATAGTATGTAACGTATTTTCATTCCGCCTGACATATAACTGATGTCGAACACTTCATCTCCTATCCAGGAGCCGATATTCTTGAACAGTTCGATCTCAGGAAGCTTTACTTCCTCCGGCCAATCTCCGCCACGGTAAACTATGGAATTCTTTATACTGCGTACTATTGCTATGATGAAGGTGATGGCGAAACCCGGCACGGCGACAAAAAGCCAAAGTGCACTGAATACACCGGACAGCTTCTCGGATTTTACCGTGACAACCAGAGTGATTATTGATGCGATAAGAAAATAGAGTGGTAATCTCCAGTAACTTAGTATGTTCTTTGCTTTTGCGCTCATGTTGAATCTCCAACTCACCAAAAGGAATGTTGAATTCTATATTTATTAAAAGTGTGCACCCAAGTACACAGTATATTTTCTATCTTGGTATGACGCAAGGGCGACAATAAAGAAAATTCATAAGCGTTATAGTCTAATAAATGATCATGTAACAAATATCACGTGTTCAGCGGAGGCATATTAACGTGATGGAAATACTATTCAATGAAAAAGAGCTGCCTCATTGAGACAGCTCTTTTGTGATCGGATCAATTACTAAGAATTACTTCTTGTTCTCGTTCTTAAGCTCGTTCATCTTCATGGCACGAACCTTGAGAGGGAGACCCCAGAGGTTGATGAATCCTTCAGCATCGTGGTGATCGTACATATCACCTGTTGTAAAGGAAGCAAGAGACTCACTGTAGAGAGAGTAGGGAGAAGTTGTACCGTTTCTGATGATGTTACCCTTGTAGAGACGGAGCTGAACTTCACCTGTGACATACTCCTGAGTTACTGTTGTGAAAGCTGAGATAGCCTCACGGATAGGTGTAAACCATTTACCCTCGTATACGATGCTTGCCATCTTATTGCCGAGGTCCTTCTTGAGAGCGAGTGTATCACGGTCAAGAACGAGTTCTTCAAGCTGCTGATGAGCTTCCATGAGGATCGTTCCGCCGGGTGTCTCATATACGCCACGACTCTTCATGCCTACAACACGGTTCTCAACGATATCAACGATACCGATACCGTGCTTGCCGCCGAGAGCATTGAGCTTCTTGATGATGTCAGCGACCTTCATCTTCTCACCATTAAGTGCTGTAGGAACGCCCTTCTCGAAGTTGATCGTAAGCTCTTCGCCCTCTTCGGGAGCTCTCTCAGGTGTTACGCCGAGAACGAGCATGTGATCATAGTTAGGAGCCTTTGAAGGATCCTCAAGTTCAAGACCCTCGTGGCTGATGTGCCAAAGGTTTCTGTCACGGCTGTAGGATTGATCTGTGCTGAAAGGAAGATCGATTCCGTGAGCCTTGCAGTAGTCGATCTCTGCTTGACGGGAATCCATCTGCCATCTGTCGTCACGCCAAGGTGCGATAACCTTGATGTCGGGAGCAAGTGCTCTGATTCCGAGCTCGAAACGGATCTGATCGTTGCCCTTACCTGTAGCGCCGTGGCAGATAGCGACAGCGTTCTCTTTACGAGCAATCTCAACGAGTCTCTTTGTGATGACCGGACGAGCCATTGCAGTACCCATCAAGTACTTGTGCTCATATACAGCTCCTGCCTGAACGGAGGGCATAATGTAGTCCTCGGCAAATTCATCGATAACGTCTTCGATGTAAAGCTTGGAAGCGCCTGAGATCTTGGCACGCTCTTCGAGTCCGTCCAACTCCTCGCCCTGACCGCAGTCAATGCAGCAGCAAACTACTTCGTAACCGTATGTCTCCTTGAGCCACGGAATAACAGCCGTAGTATCAAGTCCGCCGGAATAAGCCAGAATAACTTTCTCCATGTAATTTATCCTTCTTTCGTGTTGTTTGTCTACTTATATTTATAAGAACACATAGGTTTCACTACAATAACGCAAAAGGCTTATATTTTCAAGTAAAATAGTGGTATCATTTTCTGGTTATAGTCTCTGCTAATATGGTATTGAGTGAGGTAAAGCTATGCCGGTATTTGATTTTAATGCCAAGCCTGATGAACAGGTTGAGGTTATGGTTACTTATACAACGTTTGATTCAAACAGAAAATCTGCTGACAAGGATAATCCGATCATTGTTATCGGCAATAAGTCAGGTAAGCTCAAGCATCATTCCTGCGGTATGTTTACCAGCCCGACGAAGGCAACCGCTTTCACTTTGGATTCAGAGAACGGCGAGGATATCAGTGAGGATATCTTAAGGATCGATTCGAGATTCGTAAGTCTCGTTAAGTGGCTTGGTGACAGCCATGTCATGGTAAGACTTTCCGGCGTGGTAAAAGGCGATGAGTATTGGATATACAAGATGATGGAGACCGGAATAGCTGTACGCGGTACCAAGCTTGCAGGTGAGAACGGTTTCCTTCAGTTTATGCTCAAAAGACTCTTCCAGAGCGAACCGCCTGTGGACATTGAGAAAGATCTCGACGATATCGAGGATTCAGATAACATGAAGTTGACCAGCGTTCAGAGCATTGCTGATTTCCTTACTTGTGCCGGTAATACTTTGCCTGAGAATATCAGGATGTGGGCTAAGCGTAACCTTGCGATCGCCAAGTCCAATGAGGTCACTCCTGAGGAGAGAAGACATGCGCTTCGTGCGCTCTCGATCATGTTCAGCATTCATTGGAAGAATGACTACTTTGAGGCGATCGATCCCGTTGAGGCCAGAAGGATCCTTGATGACGAACTGTATGGAATGGAGAAGGTAAAGCAGAGGATCATCGAGACTATCATCCAGATCAACAGAACACATACACTTCCGGCATACGGCCTTTTGCTCATCGGTCCTGCCGGTACCGGTAAGTCTCAGCTGGCTTATGCTGTTGCCAAGATCCTTAAGATGCCTTGGACAACACTTGAGATGAGCTCCATTAATGATCCTGAACAGCTTACGGGCAGCTCGAGAGTCTATTCGAATGCAAAGCCCGGCATCATCATGGAGACTTTTGAGAAGGCCGAGAGTTCTAATCTCGTATTCATTATCAATGAGCTTGATAAGGCTTCTGCCGGTAAGGGAAACGGTAATCCTGCAGATGTTCTTCTGACGCTTTTGGATAACTTAGGTTTTACGGACAATTACATTGAGTGCAATATCCCAACAAGCGGCGTGTATCCGATCGCAACTGCTAATGACAAGTCGCAGATCAGCGCACCTCTTATGTCCCGTTTTGCCATAATTGAGCTTCCTGACTACAGTTTTGATGAGAAGAAAGCGATCTTCAGTAACTTTGTCATGCCTAAGGTTCTCCGTAAGATCGGCCTTAAGGTTGAAGAATGCAACATTACGGAGGACGGCTTAAATGCTATCATTGATACTTACAAGTCAACCAGCGGCATACGTGATCTTGAGCAGGCAGCCGAGCATATCGCTGCGAATGCTCTTTACAGGATTGAAGTTGAGAGGATTCCTTCAGTAACTTACGACGCTGAGACCATCAAGATTTTGTTGTAATTATCTGTTCGAAAATCTTATTGCCACAATGCAATTCTGATTCGAAGTGTTTGAGGGTCAATTTGATTAATAAATAACTATGGAGAAATGAAATGGAAACAAAGATCAAAGTGTATAGAATATTTTCATGGATAATGACGGCCATTTCGTCTGCGATCGTATTGGTCATCTGGGGCTACATAGTAAAAGGCTTTATAAATGGGGGGAGTGAAGGCGCATCCGCAGTGTTGTTGTGCTTTTTAGCTGTCCCCGGAATAATAGTTGATGTAGTCTCAATTGTGTTACTGGTATTATGCGGTAAGAGCAAGAATCCGCACCAGGGTATTTTGATCGGGGAGATGCTTGTTTCAATCGGTGGCCTTTCATGGTCATACTTTCTCCTGGGCCTCCTTCTGGATGAGTACGATGAGGCGTGGGGAGGCAGCGAGTGTACCTTTCTTGATCATGGTGGTGGTAAAACTGATCCTCTCAATCATGGCTATTGTTGCAACCAAAAGATTGAGACGTCAGGCTAAGGCTCAACAGCAGGCCGTTCAACCTGTACAGCAATACCAGCAGCCGATGCAACTCGTTCAGCCGGTACAGCAGTATCAGCAGCCGCAGCAGTAATAATAGCCATATAAAATTGCTTCAAGCTTATGTCATGAGCACATCAGGAGTGAATAGTGAGAGCAAAACTTAAAGCACAAAAGATCATAATGTGGATAACTCTTATTGTTGCAATCGCAACACAAGCGTTCGGTTGGTACATTACCATGGCGATCGGGGCTAAGGGAAATTATAAGTTCATAGGAGAAGTGGTTCCGAGAATGTTTTTTGTGATAGCCGCTATAGCGACTGTGGCTTCTGTTATTTTCGCGATATTAAGCGGAAAGGGAGATGTCCCCGGAAAAGGCGTGATGATTGGAGTGATGCTGTTCTCGACAATTGCGGCAGCAGCTTCAGTATTCGGCGCTGATATCGCATATCTTCTGGTCGGGAAAGGCCCGTTGATCGCGCTTTTGGCATTTTGCTGTCTTATTCTGGGAATCGTTAATCTGGTCTTCTCGATCAAAGCGGTAAATGCAGTTAAAAGTTTAGGAAGTCGGTCTCAAACATAACGGATTAAGACGTCATGCTAAGGCGCAACAGCAGTATCAACCATAGCAATAGTAATTAAAACATATATGCAATGAATGGATGAACGGGGGACTGGAATGACGGATAGAAGTTCACTTGCGATGGGGAAAAGAATAAAGCGCTTTATGAGGAAAGAGTATCTGTATTTGATGCTCTTGGAGTTATTGTGCTTTGGCGGGATCTGTTTGTTCGGATTCAGTACGGATTCATATACGACTTTCATGAGCCCTGATCATTTGTATGACTGGATGATCAATAGTAACGGTCGAGTACTGATCGGATTTATGTATAAGGTCTGGAATGTTTTGGGACTATCTGATCGCGTATTCTATACTCTGAATTTTGTGTTCTTCCTGGTTTTTATCTTTATTGCATGTTGCTTTGTTAATAAGCTTTTACGTGAGTTTGTTACTTCGAAGATTCTGTCGATTACACTCAGCTTTATTACCATAGCTAACTTCTTTATCGTTGAGTATTTGTGTTTCCTTGAGAAGGCCGGATTTGCTCTCAGCATCCTTCTGTCTTGTATTGCTGCTTATTTTATGGTCGAGTTCCTCAAGGCCGATAAGAGGAAGGTCTTATTCCTTATCTTGTCGCATTTTTTCCTTAATCTCTCAGCATTGACATACCAGGCCGTTGTGTCTTTATTTATTGCTTTAACCGTGCCGTTTGCTTTCAAATACATGAAGAACTTCACAAGTTACGTAATCAATCTGGCTTTGATCGCTGCAATGTATGCCGTAAGTGTGGCAATCGCATTCGATGTTTTGCTGGCAGCGGGAAGTGTGAGGAACGGGATCAGTGTCGGGATATGGCAGGGAATAGAGACTATTACTCAAAGCTATGTCTATATTTGCGCGACGGGTATACGTATTATGCCCAAGTGGTTCTATTTGTGTTCTGTAGTCTTACTTGGAATCTTGAATGTCATAGGAATCTTCACAAGGTATCGAAAAGAAGAACGGCTAATGTCACTGATCAATTATCTGATGCTTAATATTATTATCCCTTTAGCTGCTTTGATTACTGTTTTCTCCAGCGGTTGGGCTCTTACTCCGAGGGTAGTGTATACGGCAGGTGCTCTTCCCGGAGTATTGATCATCAATTATTTTGTAAATGTAGCATCCGGGAGTGAATCCAAAGTTTGCATTACGGATATCTTGAGGAAACTGATATCGGTGTACTGTGTACTGGTTATTGTTCTTCAGTTTTTTATTTTCAGCAAGATATTCATCGCCAAGTATCAGAATGATGCCCTTGACAGATATCGCATAGAGATGGTTGCAGACAGGATATCCGAATATACTGAAGATACCGGCATTGAAGTTAAGAAGATCTGTTTCTACTATGATGCCAATCCGAGTGGCGAACAGTATCCGTTGGTTTTCTTCTTTAAAGACATGACTGCAAGTTCGTTCACCCGTGAATGGTCACAGTTAAATGCCGTTAATTACTATACCGGCGGTAATTACGAGGAAGCTGAGAAGGATACTGAACTCGCAGAATATTTCCATTCCGTAGATTGGGATGTATATAACGACGATCAGTTGGTCTTTGATGGGGACACACTTCATATTTGTGTGTACTGAGCCCCAAACGCTTTGCTTTGGAGTGATGTTTTTAGAGAGTCAAAAAAAAGTGTGGCAACACGGATGAATATCAGATTATAATATAAAAACAGAAGACAATATTGATACAGTAAAATTATATTGAGTAATAGCAGATCGCTTGGAGTTGTTATCTATAAGGAGATCAGTATTATGAAAAAGATTTTTAATGTTGCCGCTTTTGTCTGTGGTATGGATGAAGAGTACCCATACCAAATAATCATGGGCATTAATGAGTATGCCAAGAAGAATGCCATGAACATAACGTATTTTGCTTCATTCGGCGGCATTGTTGAGAACAATGAATTCGATAATGGCGAATACAGCATCTACAATCTTCCGGATTATTCGAGCTTTGACGGTGCCATTCTTCTTACAAACACTTTTTCCAGTTCGATCGTAAGAAATGCAATTGTCGATAAAGTTAAAGCAGCGGGAATTCCTGCTGTGGTTTTTGAGTGTAAGGAATACGAGACTTTCTATGATATCAGCATTGATAATTATGCCGTTATGAAGGAACTGGTCTTACATCTGATCAAAGAGCACGGAGCGAGGACTTTTAACTTTATATCCGGTCCAGAGGAGAATTATGAGGCCAACGAGAGATTGAGGGCTTTCAGAGATGCTTTGGCTGAGAACGGCATTGAGTTTGATGAGAAGCGCTTGTATAAAGGACACTTCAGGAGTTATGACGGAATCAAGGCGATCGATTCGTTTTTTAAGAGCAGGATGCCTTTACCTGATGCTTTTGTTTGTGCCAATGACAGTATGGCGCTCACAGCCATGAACAAGCTTCAGTCCGGCGGTTACAAAGTTCCGGATGATGTTATCGTAACAGGATTTGATAATACATTTAATGCACGTAATGCATGCCCGGTCATGACAACGGTTAAGAGACCGCTATATGCATCAGGTGCAAAAGCTTGTGAGTTGCTCATATCACTCATAAACGGAGAAGACCAACCTCGAAGTGTTGCCATGCAGGCTGAACCTGTATATGCAGAGAGTTGCGGATGCACGTTTGACAGTTTGGAAGATTTCCGCTTGTTCAAGGAAGATACTTATCTTAAGCGTGAGCGTACATACACAGGAATACATCTGCTCAATAAACTGATCGCTGCGCTGGCAAGTGCGAAGAACATCGAGGAATGCGATGATTCGATCGTGGATTTCCTTGAGTCTATTGAATGTAAGAATTTCTCGCTTTGTTTAGTCAGTGATTGGGAGAAGACCTACAGTACAGTTGCTGTTGACGAGAACGATGACAGTTATCCGCCGGCTATGACAGCACCTCTTGTTTGGGATCACGGAGAGAGGTCAGCAATAAAGGCTTTCCCGAGCAAACAGATCTTCCCGGAGTCGGTTTTGTCGAGCGGAAACATCCATTATGTCCTGCCGCTCCATTTCGGACCGCGAATACTCGGTTACTATGTCATGACAAATACAGATTTTCCCATATACAGTAATCATTGTCATACGATCACAATGTGTATTGGAAATGCCATCGAAAACATCTCCAAACTGAATATTCTTGATCCGCTGTGCGGTATATACAACCGTAATGGTTTCAACCTGAATGCCGGCTATGTTTTTAATGAATGCGTTCAGGTCGGTTCACCGCTGACAGTTCTCTTTATTGATGTTGACGGCCTGAAAATGATAAATGATACATATGGTCACAATGAGGGAGATTGGACGATAAAGTCGATTGCCGATGCCATTGCTCTCGCTTGCGGACCGTTGGATGTCTGCGGCAGAATCGGCGGCGATGAATTCGTCGTAATCGGACGCGGTGAGGAATTTGCCCTTATTTTCGAGCATCGTTTTGAAGAAGAACTTAACAGAAAGAATGAGAGCGAACATAAAGAATACATGCTCGAGGCGAGTGTCGGACACATAACGGCAATCCCTGATGAGACCGATACATTGGCAGAGTTCATACAACAGGCAGATGCTGAGATGTATAAGGTGAAGGTGACTCGAAAGAATCATCGTCAGTGACCCGGAGAAAGATGTAGAAGAATGCGGGGTTGTCTCATGCTTGAGGCAACCTTGTTTGTATCAGATGCAAGTGATATGTATTCGATGCAAGGTGCAAGATTGTGGTTTTATTACTTGTCTTCATAATGTAATATGCAATGCTCAGCGGAATGTGTATATATTATTATATTGAACAAAATTATCGTAGTTTGATCAAGGAGCTTATATGAGCAAAATTAAGACAGACAAATTAGCAACACGAATAGCTGCATTTCTTGCCACCGTTATGTTGGTTACGATAATTTTGCCGACGTACGGTATTGTAAATGCTGCCGGAACCACACCGATCACGGATAGTGACATAATAAATGTTATTGCCAATGCGCAAGGTGATACACTTACGGGAGAGTTGGATTACTATATTCCTTCCGGTATTACAGAAGATTCTGCCATTCTTACCTTCGATTTTGGCAATGTTAAGGCATATAAAAACGGAAGTACGAATGATATTCCCGCTCTTGATTTCAGCAAATACAATTTTTCCGGTCCTATCATAGTCGAAGATTCATACTACTACAGAAAGCATAAGTCTTTGATAGATGCGCACGACTATGATGCTCTGAAAGCAGCCGGTTATCCGTATTGGTATACTTTCAGCGACCAAGGTATTGTAGAACTCGATTATCGTGCAATTTATACTTACAACGATGAAAATGGTGTATTGGTAAGAGATTACGAGAATCTCGTAGAGGATAAAGCGGAGTCATTTGTTGTATTTACTTGTGATCTGAATGCTGAGGCATTTGACGAGGCCGGCGGAGAATTTATACTGTCATTTGTTACTGATATTACAGACAAACGCAATCCGCATATTTTACGAGATGAACCTAAGAAAGTTAAAAGAGATATCGAAGTTACTAAAGAGTGTGCTGATTTTGATTTTAACGGCGGAACGGTTCAATATACCGTAAGCATCAAGAATAACGGTGCACAAGCAATAAATAAGCCTATTGTGATCACAGATACACTTGATGTCGGTCTTACATGGATTAAAGTAGATTCGGTTAACAGTTCATATATCACGGTTGACAATACGAGTGATCCCCAGATAAAGACATTTACTTTGAACAATCTGCCTTCAGGAGAGACTACTTCGATTACATATACCTGCGAATTGAATGAGAAGTTCTACAGATATAATCAGAATCACGTAGATACTAACGGCGGAAATACAATTACGGCTACCACGATTCCTGAAGGCGGGAGTCCGGATAAACCGGTGGCAGTTGAACTTAATCCGAACGGCGATACTTCAATAAGAGCAATCCCGACGGATCTTAAGAACTACAAAGAGTATGTGGATCTGAAAAAGAACGGAACATATTCCAACGGCGTGTATGATTACACTATCTCAATCAATGAAGGCACCTTGAGACTGGATCTTGCAGATGCTGTTCTCAAGGATAACTATGACAGTGTTGCCGCAAAAAATGTTAAACTGGTTGACGGCAGCGTTACCATAACCAATACGGATGATCCTTCACTTAGTCGCACCATAACAGGTGTTACGCTTGATTCATTCAGAACTGATGGAATCAAATTTGATGCCTCGTGGTTCACGGGTTCGAATGCGATCGGTGCATCTACAGACAAATATACAATTACATATTCCATATCTGCCGATCAGGATTTCTCCAAAAATGATGATAAGCAGTTAATGAGAAATACGGCGTCTCTTTTCAACAAGAATGGTAAGAAGATCGGAGAGGATTTTAGAGAACTCAAGGGACCTTCAAACCCTGCAAATCTTATTGTTGCAAAGGCCGCAGAAGAAGATAATGTTACATTTGATGAAGCCAAAGATAAGGTAACAGTAACCATTCCGTGGGTGATATCCGTAACGATACCTGACGGTTATGACAGTGAACTCATTTTTACGGATGACTTGAACAGCAAGGGGCAGGTTTTCGTTACATCAAAGATGCCGGAAGATAATCCGGAAGTCTTTTATGTTGATGCAAATGGCGCGGAGATTCCCGTAAAGGCATCAGTTGACAAGATCAATAATCCCGACGGAAGCGATCCTTCGCAAAAAATCTATTATCGAATTAAAGTTGAGCCGGAAGAAGCAGCAAAGTATCAAGGAAAGACTCTTTGTTGGAGAGTTTATTCCAGAGCTACTGTATCCGTTGAAGAACTTGAGAAGAATGTGGTCTTCAATAACAGCGGTAAGGTAAATACGAAGTATGATGATGCTTCGTATAATACCAAAGGTGCAGTTCATCTTATGAACAAGCACAATATCGACAGCAACAGAAAACTTGATACCGGTACGAATATTGCAAGTTGGGAACTCTGTTTGAATGCTGATAATCTCGGTAATGAGATCGAACCACATAACTGGAAGAGCCTTCATATCACTGATTATCTCAACGGTATGGAGTTCAGAGATTATTCGTACATGAATTTTGAAGCGAATAAACCCGGTTCAGGTGATTATGTTTGGGTTTCCATCAATAATGATGACGGTAATTTTTACTATGCAAGTGCCTCGATAAGCGGTGATAACCTTGAGATTTATATTGATGATGATCACCCTCTTATCGATCAACGCGGCAATGAGCATTTGTTGTCTGAATTGATCACCAATAAGGAAAGAATATGCATTCGCTACAGTACTTATATTCCTACAAGCAATTATCCGAATACCAGCCCCGGAAAAGTCTATAATGATGCTAAGGTTGAAGGTGATGACGGCTCGCCGCTTACTCAGTTACATGCACCCGCCGGTGTGGAAGTTGAATATCCGATCATTACAAAGGAACCGATTGGTGATATCCATGACTACAATCTGGTTGATTATAAGATCAGTGTAAACCCGTACGCCTTGGAACTAAGTCGTGACGGAACAAAATCTTATCTGGTTGTGGACACTTTAGGTGATAATATCGACTATGTTCTTGATACATTGAGCATTACTGATAAGAGTGGAAAGAAATACACGCCTGATACGGTTAATGATAATCATGTTGTAGCGGGAACATACGAATTCTCGATAAAGGGAAAGGATCTTGTAATCAGAGTTCCTGACGGTGTCACGCTTGACATTAAGTATACGGTCAGACTCAATTTCTCAACAAAGGGAACAGTTGAGAATACTGCTTTTCTTCCGATTACATATCCCGGAAAGCTTGATGAGATCGGCGGTGAGAATAAGAATTCGTCCAATTTTGATGTCTCAAGCTCCAGCGCAGGCTCACGTCCGAATTTTGCCTTATTCTATGTGGATAAAGTCGGAGTTAATAATCCGGATGTAAATATCGGCGGAATCAAATTTATAGTTGAAGAGTATACACTCGAAGGTGTTGCTACTAACAACAAATTCTATGGTACGACAACTGATACGGGCGCATTGTCTGCTAATGACTTTACAACCGATGCAAGTCAGGCTCAGAAGAAACTCAGGATGAACTATGTTTATGTTCTGTATGAAGATCCGAATCAGGTTGCTCCGGAAGGATATACACTCAGCACAGAGAAGATCGCTTTCTACGCTCCGTCTAACAATAACTATGTTGTTGATCAGGATAAATGCGATCTGACGATAGGGTTGAAAGTTGAAAAGATTGAAACCGGCAAGCATTTTACATATGTAAATGATGTAAACAGCATTACGATCGAGAAAACGTTTGACAGAGAGGGTGCTGCAATATCTGAAGTTGTGTTTACGATCAAGGGCGCTGATGTCTCCAAATTCCCTGAAAGGGATATTGAGAGAACCGGTAATAAGTTCCAGATCAACAATCTGCCGGTTGGCAAATATACGATCACGGAAAAATCGGGCGCAGCCGGATTCGATAAATTTAAGGGTACTATTGATTTAGAAGTTAAATCAGACAAGTCAGTAACCGTATCTACACCTGATGGTGTTACCGTTGTTGATAATTCGAACGGTACTCCGAAAGTTGCGATAAAAGTAATGAATAAGAAGACGGTACTTCCCGAGAATAGCATTACTATCAGTAAGACTTTCGAAGATGGTACAACGGGTGATATAAACAAGGTTGAATTCACGATCAAAGGTGTAACTGATCCGACTTATAGTGATGTATTCTCCGATAAGAATTCATTTACGCTTTGTTATTTGCCGGAAGGTGAATATACCATTTCCGAGACGGCAACGGATACAGCTAACGGCTATGTGCTCC
>JAKSRD010000031.1 GCA_024403795.1 Saccharofermentans sp. | reverse complement strand
GCACACTCCGTGAGGGTGGCCGCCTCTGCGACATCGCACCTACACTCCTTGAGATTATGGGACTTCCTCAGCCTAAGGAAATGACAGGTGAGTCACTTCTTATCAAGAAGTAATATCTTGTAACAACTTAAGTTTATCGAGGGGCAGTTTTGATACTGCCCCTTATTTGTGCTTTGTTTTTGTCTTCATGTTAATGATTACAACTACAATGCGGAAGTGATTGAAGTGCCACTGGACTTTTCAGGGAGAAAATTCGAATTTTACTACAAAAAGTCCCGGAACGCTCTTTCGGGACTCTTCCGGTCGAAAACCGGCCACTCCATGCAAAAAAAGGGTTCTTCACAAAAAGCTTGGGAATTAGATAATTGATCCTTATAATCTGACCGCTTGTAGCAGCGGAATCCTTAATAGAAGTTCGAGCCATGTTACAGCGAAATCCAAAATTCGTCCTAAACCGTCAACACTGGGCCCTGGGACTTTCCCGGGACAAAACAACGTTTTTTACTACAAAAAAAGTCCCGGAGGACTCCTGTCAGACTTTCTTATACTCTACACTGATCTGATCTGTACCGAGCAAAGCTTTGGCATCAGGGTCATTTACCGGTGAAGTTACGGAGATGTTGCCGAAGTTGTCGATCAGGCCGCTCATCGTGTCTGATGAAGATTTGAGAGTGAGAGTGTTGTCGTTGACCGTGAAGGTGCCGGAGCTGTTAAGACCGGAAGTGTTGACAGTCTCAAGTTCGGAGGTGACCTGAGCAAGGATCTTGGTCTTCATGTCGTTATAGTCGGCATAGCCGGCGATCTTGGCAAGAGTATCAAGGCCGACAGTTGAAGTGGTGCCGAGCATCTTCAATATTATTGCGTCGATATTTTTCTCGACATAGGTCTTGATGTTGGTCTTGAAAGCATCGTTGTCGACGGTGATCTCATATTTGCCGTCCTTGAGCACGAGAGTTGTCTTTATGACTATCTTTCCTTCCAGTTCTGATCCTGCCGGTAGTGAGAGGTTGAACTGCTTACCGACATATGCGAGGAATTTATCGGTGATGTCGAGTTCGGCTTCGTATGTTCCGTCGACGGACTTATAGCTGATGGAGAACTTCTTGTAATTGAGGAAAGCTGCATACTCTTCGGAATCAAGATTGTTTACTTGCCAATAAAAGCCTTCCCTTGTCATCTTGCAATTATAAGTGAGAGTCATCTTCTCACATGCTTCGACTGCAGCCGTAATGTCGGAAGCTTTCTTGAATTCCTTGCCCGAGAGCGAACTGTAATCGGGCATTGTGATCTCGACGTCTACAGAAGCGGCCTCTCCGACTATCCACACGGAAGTCTCATCTACTCGGTATGTCATGTTGTTCAGCATGGCAGTACGGAAGACGACTTCTTCTTCGGTGCGGTCAGGGTCGATCTCAAAGAGCGACTTAACGTATTCGGGAATGGATACCGTTCCTGTCGAATCGTACGGAAGGGACACATCATAAGCGAGTGCAGGGTCGTCGCTTGTGACCGACATTGCTACGTCAATTGCTTTAACGAGAAGATCCGAGAAAGCGATCGGAGGCATGTTGTCGATGAAAGAATAGAGAGTGGGTATGACCTCGGTGTCAAAATTGGTTACATACCAATCCTTCTTGATCTTGGCTAAGGACAGCTCAACCGTGACAGTTTTCTTCTCGCACTTATCTATCGATCTGGCGAATATCTCGGCATCGTTGCAGCCGTTTATCTTCTCGATCTTCTTCTGATCGGCTATTGAGAAATTTACGGTGCAGGTTGCAGTGTCTTTCTCGATCTGTATGGAACTCTCGTCGATCTCGTATGAGATAGTGGCGTTCATGTGTTCGATATAGATCTTTTCCGCTTCCCCGGCCGATCCGGTGTCCAGCATGCTCTTGAAAGCGGTTCGCGCTTCGCCGTTAAGACCGTCGGTCTTCTTAAGGATGTCTGATGCATCTCCGCTCTTGACGGCCTCGCTGAATTCCACGACAGCCTTTGCTACCTGATTCTTTTTGAACAGTGAACATGAGCAAAGAAGCGGAATCAATGCAATGACCGATATTGCTGCAAGATATCTCGAAAATGTTTTCTTCATAGTGTTCCCTTTATCCCCTTGGTACTGACTTTCCATTAACAATAACGGGCAAAGGCTTAACCGTCAAGGATTTTACAGGAAAGAGTTTTCGAGCAATTCAAGACTGATGTGTCACAATAATGGCGCAGCATATATATATCGGGGCGCTGTCCTTTTGCCCGAATCCCTTGGCTTTGGTACAATGCAAATATAAATAAAGAATCGGAGGACGCCGGTCATGGATGCTAAATTATTCGCAATGGCAGCTAGGGAAGAAAAAGATGCTATGCTTGAGAATTATCTCGGCGACTCTGAGAGCGGCGCCGGTGAGCAGATAGCAAAGCTCAGGGCAGCCGGAGTAAGTGATGAGGTCTTGAAGGAAGTTTTCGATTCGGTTCTCACGGATTGCTTCTACGGAATCCTTTTGGGAATTGACGGACAGACTCCGATCGGATCGCTTGGTGAGAGAAGCTACAGACTTCTTGCACCTGACAGCACCGTAATCTCGAATGCATCGGGCTCATTGGCAGAGGCTGCTTATGAGGCCTTTTACGGTGAAGGCTGACGGTTGAACCCAAGTTTTTTAATACCTGTCATGGAAGCGACTTCAGGAACTGAAGTTGTGTTTTATGCGAGTCCCCAGACGAACCAGACGAACAGATAACCTGCAAGAACTGCGGTAAGCGTAAATGGAACGCCGATCTTCATGAAGTCGCCGAATCCTACTTCATAACCTTCTTTGCGGAGCATGCCTACGCCTGCAATGTTGGCGGATGCGCCGATGGGCGTCAGGTTGCCGCCTAATGTGGCACCGACAAGAAGTCCGAAGAAGAGAAAGTGCGGCTCGACGTTCATTGCGCCGGCTACGCTTGCAAGGAGCGGAAGCATGGTTGCAACGTAGGGAATGTTATCGATAAATGCCGAGATAAGGACTGAACCCCATACTACGATGGAGAACAGGAAAAACATATTGTTGCCGCCGATGCTTGCGATCATGTCGGCGAGGTCGTTGATGACACCGACTTCCTTGATGGAAGCGATCACGATAAAAAGACCCGTGAGAAGGAGCATTGTGTCATAGTCCATTGCCTTGAGGGAATGAACCATTCCCTTTGTGCTCTTCTGCTTGATGAGTTCCCAGATGATCGTGAGGATACCGCATGTCATGCAGATGACACCGTTGGTGATCGCAGGAGTGTTCGGAATAAAGGATGCGATGATGAGAAGCACGACGTGTCCGAGCATTGTGATCGTAGGGACGTAATCGGTTACCTGAGTATGCTCGTTGTTGTTGACCTTCGCGCGATCTTTGCGAAAAAGGATCATCATGATCGGAATCGTAAGAACGGCACCGAGCTCAACGGCGAAGAAGATGCCGAGGCGGCCGTTCATCCAGAAGAAATCGTTAAAGTTCATGCCGTCAGCTGCCGCGAGCATAATGGAGGTCGTGTCACCGACAAGTGTTGCGGCACCCTGAAGATTCGAGGATACTGCGATCGAGATGATCATGGGAACAGGGTTGGTCTTGAGCTTTTTGCAGATGGCAAGACCTACCGGTGCGACCATGAGTACGGTTGCAACATTATCGATAAAGGCGGAGATGATTCCCGAGAAAAGTGACATTATTATCGTTACCCACATTACATTGGGAGATATCCTGAGGAGCGCTTCAGCGATCTTGTTCGGCATCTTGGATTCAATGAAGTAATCGACGATGACCATGGTTCCGAAGATCATCATCAACACATTCCAGTCAACTGCGGGAAGGACCTTTCCTATGGGGAGGACCTGTCCGATGACCATGATCGCTGCAGCTGCAAGCGCAACGATCGCACGTCTTTTGGGCAGAATGATCATGAGAATGTACATTATGCAAAATACTGCTATCGCGAAAAGCTTCATCTCTTACTCCTTGGAGGATGTTGTTACATGTGACTTTTTGGATGTACCGAAGACCAGTCTCTGCTGAACTGAATAGACAACAAAGAAAAGAATCATATCAACAATGACCTTTACGATAGTCTCGATCGCATTCGGGAACAGACGCATTATCAGTGTGACGATGCCTGCACTGAGTGCCATCTGGGTTATTGCCACCAAAGCATACTTCGCCAGAGCAACACGCTTTGAGGCATGACTCTTGAAGACGACGAAGTAGTTGATCAGGTAGTTGTAAGTGGCGGATACCACTCTGGCGCCTACCGTGGAAATGATGATGTATGTGTCGGGAAAGTTCGCTTCGAAGAGATGAGTCAGCAAAGTGAACAACAGGATATCGATGATGAACGATGTGACCGACGCAAAAATATATTTGAAGAACTTCTTAAGAAGTATCTTGTAGATCCTGACAGAATCCTTCCACGGGTTGAAGTGGGTCTGATGGTTCTCCTTAGAGTCGTAGATCGTCTCGATCGGGATCTCCACCAGGTCGTATTTGCCGGCACACTCAAGAAGCATCTGGATCTCATACTCGAATCTCTCACCTTTGCAGTCGATGAGTTCGATCATAAACTTGCGCGGTATTCCGCGAAGCCCCGTCTGAGTGTCGCTGACCTTAAGTCCCGATACGTATGAGAAAACCTTTATCGTGATGTTGTTGCCGGCCCAGCTCTTCCAGGGGATCTCTTTCTTATTGAACTTGCGCACGCCTAAGATCAGACTGTCGCGGTTCACTTTAAGAGCGTCGATCAAAGAAGCGATGCAAGCAGGAGAATGCTGACCGTCGGAGTCGGCAGTAACACAGCCGATTGCCTCAGGCATGTTATCCCTTATATAAGCAAATGCCGTTTTTAATGCGTGACCTTTGCCTTGATTGGGACGATAAGAGATGAAAACACCGCCGAGCTTCTTGATGATCGCTTCGGCTTCTTTGAAGATAGGATCGTATTCCTCACCGGATCCGTCATTGACGATCACGACCGGTCCCATTCCCTTTGAGTCAAGCTCGTTCAGCAAAGTGATGAGCCTGTCATCAGGTTCGTAGGAGGGGATTACTATCGGTACTGATAAATTGTTTGTCATCACGTTTTCCATAGAAGAGATTTTAACATACCGAAGCTGAATATATAAAATTTGTTATGCCGGTTGCTTGGATTTATACAAGATCTTGAGCAGGACAGGAGCAAGTATCGAGCTTACGAGGATCATCAGGATTACGGCAGTAAAATAGTCGGAGCTGATGAGGCCTGCAGCCAGTCCTTTGTTGGCGGTGATGAGTGCGACTTCTCCTCGGGTCATCATGCCGATACCGATCTTAAGCGAATCATTCCAATTGAAGCGGCATGCCTTGGCACAGAGGCCGCAGCCGATTATCTTGGACAGGCATGCAATGATGACGAATGCTATTGAGAAAAGAAGGATCTTCAATCCCATGCTCGCGAAGGAGACCTTGAGACCGATGCCTGCGAAGAAGATAGGCGCGAAAAACATATATGAACTGACATCAACCTTACGTTCAACATATTTAACATCCTGGAGGTTACAAAGGACAACACCTGCAACATAAGCACCGGTGATATCTGCTATGCCGAAGATCTTCTCGGCGACGTATGCCATTAAGAGACAGTAAACGAGTGCCGCGATCGGGATCCTTCTGGTGTGCTCGAACTTACTGTCGAACCAGACGAAGATCTTATATACGATAAATCCGCTGATTATCGCGACGGCGAAGAAAAGGATCGCCATAAGAGTAGTCCGGACTACGGAAGTGCCGGGCGTGCGTGAGCTCAAGACAAAAGTCAGGACAACGATTACTATGACATCGTCAATGATCGCTGCGCTTACGATGGTGGTACCGACCGTGCTCGTAAGCTTGCCCAGCTCCTTGAGAGCTGCGACCGTGATGCTTACCGAAGTTGCCGCCATCAGTGTTCCGATAAAAAGGCCCTTGGCAAAATGCTCGGAACCGGGTTCTCCGAATCCGTAGAAGCTCATGAAAAGGAGTGTGCCGAGCAAGAGCGGAACGAAAACACCCGCACAGGCAATGGCCGTAGCTTTAAGACCTGTCTGCTTAAGCTTCTTCATGTCTGTGGAAAGACCTGCCTCGAACATCAGCATGATGACGCCGATCTCGGCGATCTGATTAAGGAACTCAGTCGGTTCAACGTGCAAACGCACAGGGAGCTTAAGCATTCCCAAAACTGCCGGACCGATAAGAAGTCCCGCGATGATCTCGCCGACGACCTCCGGTGCGTGGAGCTTACGTGCGAGGATACCGAATGCTTTTGCGGTAAACAGTATAAAAGCTATGTCGAACAGAAATCTGAGGCTATCCAAAACGATCACTTCCCGAAGAATTTTTGCGGTGCTTTTCGAAGTGCGAAAATCCACCGCTACTAGTTATAACACGCATACGGAAGCACAACGGAGAGCATATTATACAAACTTATTTCTTTTATTAGGCGGTAAAGGCATAAAAATGATATTATATGGCGTAGATTTGAGATGCCCGGGAGGCTTTTTGATGAGACAGCTTGAATATCCTTACGATTCCGATTACATCCTTCGCAAGAAGAAGTCGATCAGACGCGAGCTTCTTGCCAGAGAAGGAATACGGTATATCGAGAAGAAGATCGCCATTCTCGGCGGATCTACCACAAGTGATATCAAGCAGATACTGGAGCTGTTCCTGCTTAATTACGGCATCAAGCCGGAGTTCTTTGAATCTGAGTACAACAAGTACTATGAGGATGCTGTCTTCGGGAATCCTGAATTGGACGAGTTTGCTCCCGATATGGTTTTCGTGCACACAACAACAAGGAACATCACAAGATTTCCTCAGGTCACGGATACGCCGGAGCAGATCGATGCGCTCCTCGAAGAGACAATGGCGCGATTTGAGCAGATATGGCAGTCTCTTGCCGATAAGTTCAAGTGTACTGTGATCCAGAATAACTTCGAGCAACCGTACTACAGACTTCTGGGTAACAGTGATGTTACCAACATTCACGGCAGACTGAACTTCATCAACAGACTCAATGAGAGATTCTGCGCTTATGCCGGAACGCATCACAACTTCTACATCAATGACATCAATTATGTCTCTGCCGTCTACGGCATAAAGAGATGGGCAGATCCGGGCGACTGGTACAGATATAAGTACGCGCTGAGCGTTTCTGCGATCCCGGATTTTGCATTCAATCTCTCTCACATCATCAAGGCGGTATACGGTCGTAACAAAAAGGCCTTCGCACTTGATATGGATAATACGCTGTGGGGCGGAATAGTAGGCGACGACGGTCCGGAGAATATCAGGATCGGTCACGAGGATGCCGAATCAGAGCTCTACACCGAGTTCCAGCAATACATCAAAGCTCATAAGGATCTGGGAATCCTTCTCACGGTAGCATCGAAGAACGATGAGGAGAATGCGCTGGCAGGTCTGGCACGCCCTGATTCCACGCTTAAGCAGGACGATTTCCTCATTATCCGTGCCAACTGGGACAACAAGGACATCAATATTGCGAATATGGCTAAAGAGATCAATATCGGCGCGGACAGCTTTGTCTTCGTAGATGACAATCCCGTCGAGAGAACTCTTGTCGAGAGCCAGATAGAGGGCATCAGCGTACCGGATGTGGGCGCGCCGGAGACTTATATCGACACGATCGATTCCAACGGTTTCTTTGAGGTTACCGGAATCTCCGAAGAGGATCTCAAGAGAAGCGGAATGTACAAGGCGAACATGGAACGTGCCAAGGCTTCAGCTTCCTTCGTTGATTACGACGAGTATCTCAGATCGCTTGAGATGACGGCTGAGATAAAGGCTTTCGCGCCGGTCTACATGGCCAGGATCGCAGAGCTTACGAATAAGAGCAATCAGTTCAACCTGACGACTAAGCGTTGCAGTCAGGCTGACATCGAGAGATTCGCGGCAGATCCTTCCTATATCACGCTTTACGGCAGATTGTCCGACAAGTTCGGTGATAACGGCGTCGTTGCAGTAACCTTCGGACATGAAGAAGACGACGGCTCCGAGAAGATCTTCCACATCGATCTGTGGCTCATGAGCTGCAGAGTCTTAAAGCGCGGTATGGAATTTGCAATGATGGACGAGCTCATAGCCGAGGCAAGTTCACGCAATATCACCAAAATCAAAGGCTATTATTTCCCGACCGCAAAGAATAAAATGGTCAAGGATTTCTATGAGCTGCAAGGCTTTACCAAGATAAACGAGAACGAAGACGGTGCTTCGGAGTGGCTCCTCGATCTGAGTGAACCTCACAAGAGCGGCAACGTGGCCATTAAGGTCAACTGATCCGCACCGCCGGGAAAAGGAGAATCGATATGACAAGAGAAGAGATTTACGGCAAGCTTAATGAAGTTTTCCAGGATGTTTTTGATGATGAAGACATCACCGTCAACGATGCGACTGTTGCTGCTGATGTTGAAGGCTGGGATTCCCTCGAGCACATCAATCTCATAGTTGCTGTCGAGAGATGCTTCGGCATCAAGTTCACGATGGGCGAGACGACCGGCCTCAAGAATGTCGGCGAGATGGTTGATAAGATCATCGCTCACCTCGGATAAGGTCAGATAATGTCTCTCGTATCCGCAGCATTCCTGGCCTTCGTTGCAGCAGCACTCCTGCTGTATTATGTTCTGCCCAAGAGTATCAGACTCTGGGTGGTCCTTGCAGCGAGCCTTGCTTTTGCCGGATTCCTGGGATTCTATACACTGATATTCGTACTGGTATCTGCAGTGCTCTGCTATGTCGGAGGTCTGCTTGCGGGACCGTCTCGTAAGACTGCCGTACGGAATGTCTTTACCGTGATCACGGTAGTCATCAATCTTGCGCTCCTTTGCGCGGTCAAGTATTACAATGTCATCGGTCTTGCTTCGGAGAGACTTAATCTCCTCTTCGGTGCGACCGATAAGACCAATACTTTCTTCCTTTATGCAGTCCCTGTCGGAATGTCTTTCTACGTTCTTCAGACGACCGGATATATTCTTGATTGCAGATGGGAGAAGATAGCGCCCGAGAAGAATTTCTTCAAGGTGCTCCTGTTCTCATGCTATTTCCCTCAGCTCATGTCCGGACCGATGAATACGTATTCGGCACTTACGGAAGAATTCGAGAAAGCCAAGAGCGTTAAGTTCTCTTTGGAAAGGATCTCCGACGGTGCGGTAAGGGTTGCATGGGGATTTTTTAAGAAGCTCGTTATCGCTGAGCGTGCCGCCATGCCTGTCAACATGATCTTTGCCGATCATGCGACTTTTACGGGATGGTATGTTCCGCTCGGTGTTTTCTTCTTTGCGATCCAGCTCTACAGCGATTTCTCCGGATGCATGGATGTCGTCATCGGTGTATCACACATGTTCGGCATTGAGCTCCCTGAGAATTTCAACTGCCCGTTCTTCTCAAAGACCGTAAAGGAATATTGGAGAAGATGGCACATCACACTCGGTGCCTGGCTCCGCGACTATCTCATGTATCCTATCCTGAAGTCAGCACCGCTTATAAAGCTTGGTGACTGGTCGAAGGCTAAGCTCGGTAAGAAAAGAGGCAAGAAGGTGCCTACTTATGTCGCACTTCTTATCCTTTGGTTTGCGGTAGGCTACTGGCACGGCGGTCTTTGGAATTACGTCATCGGTTCAGGTATCCTGCACTTCATCTACATCGTGCTGGGAATGATTTTCGAGCCTGTATCAAAGAAGATCAGACCGAAGATCAAGGCGGACAAGCTCTACTTCAGGATATTCCAGTCCTTGCGCACCTTTGTGCTCATGCTTACGGGATTCGTTTTCTTCAGATCTGCAAGCATCAGGGACGGTGTCGACATGTATGCAGCGATCTTCCGCAAAGGCGGTGCGGCACTTAACTGGGCTAACTTCACCGCTTCGGGCATGAACCTTGCCAACCTCATCGTTCTCATCGTTGCCGTACTGGTTGTATTGCTGGTTGATGCTTACAAGTACCGTCCGAGCGAGGACGAACCTGCAAGATCTTTGATCGCGGCATTGAGAAGCAAAGGCGTTGTTCTTCTCTGGGCAGCATTTATGTTGCTCCTTTTGGCTACGTTGATATTCGGAATGTACGGCCTCGGCTACGATTCCGGTTCATTCATATACGCAAGAATCTGACGGAGGTAACACTTATGAATATTGTTTGTCTTGATATGGAAGGCGTTCTGGTACCTGAGATCTGGATCGAGTTCTCTAAGAAGACCGGAATCCCGGAGCTTACACGCACTACCAGAGATGAACCTGATTACGATAAGCTCATGCATTGGAGGATCGGCATCCTTCGCGAGCACGGACTCGGACTCAAGGAGATTCAGGATGTCATCGCTTCCATTGACCCGCTGCCGGGTGCAAAGGAATTCCTCGATGAGCTCCGTAAGGACATGCAGGTAATAATCATCAGTGATACATTCACTCAGTTCGCTATGCCTCTGATGGCAAAGCTCGGCTACCCGGCTCTTTTCTGCAATTCTCTCATCGTCGGTGAGGATGGCATGATCGAAGACTTCAAGATGAGGATCACTGATTCCAAGCTTTCTACAGTAAGAGCACTTCAGTCCATCGGATTTGAGACTATCGCTTCCGGTGACTCATATAACGATCTCGACATGATCAAAGCTTCAAAGGCAGGATTCCTTTTTAAGAGCACGGAGAAGATCATCGCAGACAATCCGGACATTCCGGCTTATGAGACATTTGAGGAGCTACTTGCTGCGATCAAGGCCGTTCCTGATTGTAACTGACATTGAATTTGATATTTATGAGATGAGCGGGCTTCCCTTTGGGGCGGTCCGCTTTTCTATGCGGAACACTTTGCGGGTACCGGATTTGGTTATTGCTGCGCGAAAAAGAGGATCACTTAGCGTCTGAACGATATGCTTTAGGAAGATTCCAGCCGTAGTGTGCGGCACAGAAGCGGATGACGCAGACGAAGAAGAAGCCGGCGAGCATTGCAGCCTCTGAAGAATCTGTCAGGACATAGACGACATATACGATCGCAGCGCCGACCAAAGAGGCGCATGCGTAAATGTGCTTTACGAATATGACCGGCATCTCGAGAGAGAGGACGTCTCTTAACACGCCGCCGCCGACACCGGTTACGACACCGAGGAAGATTACGAGGAACGCATTGTCCGAATGCGAGCCGAGAAGGCCGGTGTGTACACCGTCTGCCGTAAAAGCGGCAAGGCCCAATGTGTCGAACCAGAAGAAGACCTTGTCATAGATGATGCGCGCTTTGTCAGAGACTCCGTGCTTCTGCTTGTGCTGCCAGAAGACGTATATGAAAGTTAAATTTGCAGCGACTGCCGCGATGATTACGTATACAGGATTCGTGAAAGCCGCCGGCGGTGTCGTGCCCGTGATGAGGTCTCTGATTATGCCGCCTCCGGTAGCTGTCAGGATAGCGAGAATGTTGACGCCGAAGATATCCATGTTCTTGCGGATACCGGCCATCGCACCGGACACAGCGAATGCCACTGTGCCTATGATGTTGGTGATAAAAATGAAGATCTCTGTATCCATGAGGACATTATATATGTTTTTGCGGGGAAAGGTAGATTTATGTTATTTGACAGTTCAATGCTCTCTATATAATATTAGATAATCTATAATTAAGCGGATAGCGGAGGCATTTGCCGGCATGGCTGCAACTACTGATTGTGAGCATCTCGTGCAGTATTACGAGACAGACCAGATGGGAGTGACCCATCACTCCAACTATATCAGGTGGTTTGAAGAAGCCAGGACCAAGATGTTCGAAGAGATCGGCATGGGTTATAAGGGCATGGAGGAATTGGGAATCATCAGTCCCGTTACGAGTGTGTCCGCTGAATATAAGACGAGTGCAAAGTATAGTGATACTGTCGTTATCCACGCTGAAGTCACGAGATATACCGGTGTCAGGTTTGAGATAGTTTACAATGTCTTTGACAAGACAACGGGACAGGTAAGATGTACCGGAAAGAGCTCGCATTGTTTTCTTAACCGTGAGGGCAGGGTGATCTCCATGCAGAGGGAGATGCCGGAGGCACATGCAAGGCTCGACAAGATAATTAACGGAGAGGAAGGCTGATTATGGCTGATATCATCATTGTAGGTGCAGGTCCGGCCGGATTGTCGGCAGCTGTTTACGCAAGACGTGCAGGCATGGACACCGTGCTTTACGAAGCAGAGATGTACGGCGGTCAGATCGTAAATACCCCCGAAGTTGAGAACTACCCGGCTATCGCGAAGATCTCAGGTTTTGATTTTGCCAATGATCTCTACAAGCAGGCTACCAATCTCGGCGCGGTTCTTGAGTTCGACAAGGTGCTAAGCGTAACCAGGACCTCCGAAGGTTTTGATGTTGCACTTGAATCCGGTAAGACAGACACCGCTAAAGCGGTCATTCTGGCAGTCGGTGCCTCCAACAGACATCTCGGAATTGCAAGAGAAGAAGAGCTTCTCGGTAAGGGAATATCTTATTGTGCCACTTGTGACGGAGCTTTTTATAAAGATAAGGTCGTTGCGGTTACCGGCGGCGGAAATACGGCCGTTGAAGATGCCATCTACCTTGCAGGCATCGCAAGCAAGGTATATCTTATACACCGCAGAGACGAATTCCGTGCAGATGAGGTTCTCGTCAAGGCAGCAAGAGCGCTTCCCAATATCGAGATCGTCACTCCGTATGTTGTCGAGGAACTGACTGGCGAGCCGAAGCTCGGCGGCCTGGAGCTTGTCAACAGGGAAGACGGCAGCAGGAAGCATATCGATATTGACGGACTCTTCGTTGCGATCGGACAGGAACCGAAAACAGCAGACTTTAAGGAGCTTGTAACGCTTCAGGGCGGATATATCGAAGCAGGCGAGAATTGCAAGACGAATGTCGAAGGTGTTTTCGCTGCGGGCGATGCGAGAGTTAAGAAGGTAAGACAACTTACGACCGCATGTGCCGACGGAGCCGTTGCGGCACTTGCTGCGATCGACTATATAAAGCTCGGCATATGAGCAGTGACTTTGAGTAATAAAGGGTAATTTAATTTTGGAGGAATATATGTACAGGAATGTTTTCGACGTGCTTGAAGAGAGAGGATACTTCTCACAGGCTACACACAGAGATGAGATCTATGAGCTTCTGAGCAAACCGGGTGTATCGTTCTACATCGGTTTTGACCCCACGGCAGACAGTCTTCATGTAGGTCACTTCGTTCAGATGATGGTTATGAGCCACATGCAGAAGGCCGGACATCGCCCCATCGCTCTTATGGGCGGCGGTACGGGCATGATCGGAGATCCTTCCGGACGTACCGACATGCGTCAGATGATGACAGTCGAGACGATCGACCACAATGTTGAGTGCTTCAAGAAGCAGATGAGCAAAGTCGTTGATTTCTCTGACGGCAAGGCGATCATCGTTAACAATGCAGATTGGCTCCGCAATCTCAATTACATTGAATTCTTGAGAGAAGTCGGTGCGCATTTCTCGGTTAATAAGATGCTTACTGCAGAGTGCTACAAGCAGCGTCTCGAGAAGGGTCTGTCATTCCTTGAATTCAACTACATGCTCATGCAGGGTTACGATTTCTACTATCTGCATGAGAACTACGGATGCGATCTTGAGTTCGGCGGTGATGATCAGTGGTCCAATATCCTCGCAGGCATGGAACTCGTTCGTCGTAAGAAGGGCGATTCCGTTTACGGTCTTACATTCACTCTCCTCACAAACAGCGAGGGCAAGAAGATGGGTAAGACCGCTAAAGGTGCCGTATGGCTCGATCCCGAGAAGACTCCTGTTTTCGATTTCTACCAGTACTGGAGAAATGTCGACGATGCTGATGTCATTAAGTGCATGAAGCTCCTGACATTCCTTGAGATGGATGAGATCAACGAATATGCGAAGCTCACGGATGCTTCCATCAATGAAGCTAAGAAGCGCCTCGCTTATGAGGTCACGAAGATCATTCACGGTGAAGAGCAGGCTGACATTGCCAAGAAGACCGCGGAGGATATTTTCGAGAATGCCGGAAGATCTGAAGACATGAAGACTACGGAGATCACGGCAGAAGAACTTTCCGGTGAATTCCAGATTGCCGACGCACTCGTAAAGGCCGGACTTATGAAGTCTAAGGGCGAGGCAAGAAGAATGATCCAGCAGAAGGGTGTATATCTCAATGACGCGGTTGTTGAAGATCAGTTCTACGTGCTTAAGGAATCTGACTTCGATGCTAACGGCGAGGCTATTGTACGTAAGGGTAAGAAGAATTATCATCGTCTCAAGATCGGTTGAATTCTTTTGCCAATATAAATGTTTTGATCTTTATATATCAAGGAGGGCGATTATATGAAGAAGACACACATTTTACCTGTACTTGCTCTTGCATCGGCGGTGATGTTCTCATTTACCGGATGTTTTGCAAGCAACTTCAGGGCCATTGATGATGAGGATGATTTCTACGATGCACTGGATGACGTAGCCGGCATCGATGAAGATGAGACATTATCGCTTAAGAATTTTGAATTCACTGACGGTGATGATGTCGAGTATTACATCCGCGCCGTTGACGGAGATAACTATTATGTTTATGTCCGTTTTGAAGACGATGATGATGCAATGGATTGGTTCGATGATTACTATCAGTCATTCGATTACACCAGAGAAGAAAAGGAGTATAAGGGTACTTTGGCCATCTCTGAGCGTAAGACGATCGGTTCGGCGGTGTTCGATTGTAAGATTACATACGGAATGGCTCTTCCGGAGAACTACGTAGAGAGCGATGCCGAGATCTACGGCGGTGTTTATGTTAAGGACAATTGCTTCATTGCAGTTTACAGCAAAGACGGAAGCAAGCGTGACAAAGAGAAGATCAAGAATTTCCTTAAGGCGATCGGTTATCCCAAGCCTTAACGCATCATACTGATCAAGTGTTCTAAGATTGCCCCGAGGTCGGATCGGATCCGCTTCGGGGCTTTTTGATCTCAGTTACCGGGTGATGCCGTGCCTCTTCCGGCATCATGTTGCATTATTGAAAACTTTGCGCATTTTGTATAATATTGTCCTGGAATATTTATGGGATAGAGGGGGAATTCTTTTGAAGAAACAACAAGTTATTGCAATCGTCATTGCGGTCTTAATGTTGATATCCACATACATAGGTTATAAAAAATATGAGCCGGATAAGAGTGAAGTGTTTTACAGTGCACTTGAAAAAGTGGCCGGCGTTAAAGAAACTGCGACCGATACCGAATACGACCGCGTTTTGTCAGACGGAACCAAGGTGGCACATTCCATTGTCGTTAACAAGGGTAATCTGGTCTATGTCTATATGCGTTTTGATGACGCAAACAAGGCTGTATATTTTTACGATAACTATGAAAGAAGTTTTGATGCTGCAGTGCAGTCCATGACGTATAAAGGCAACTTCACATGGTCCAAAGGCGCGTATGTTCTTTTTGACGGTGCTCTTTCCAAAGGCATAATATTGCCGGAGAAGACTGTACCGGGAAGCTCAACGATCTACGGCGGTTTCTATGTCAAAGATGATGTTTTAATCTCGGTCTATACGGTTAACGGAACGGAGGATTCGAAGCAGAAAGTTGATGATTTCCTGGATAAGATAGATTACAAGAAACCGAAGAGATAACGAAGCCGGAACGCTCCTAAGGATCACACAGAAGATCTGATCGCAGACTTAAAGTTCGATTCATCAGGGGCTGTCT